>NZ_JAGIPY010000002.1:0-629184 GCF_017813775.1 Labrys sp. LIt4 | reverse complement strand
CCTCATCACTCTCAATGCAATCTTGCGCGATCAGGCCCCGTTCAAGGCCTGACACTCGCTCAACTACAGTTGCCGGAAATACGCTCCCCGCGACCTAATCCACCCTCTTCAATCCCTTGGCGAAGCGATTGGCGTTGGCGACATAATGCGCCGACGACTGCCTGAGCTTGGCGACGCTTTCCTCGTCGAGGGGACGGAGCACGCGCGCCGGCGAGCCGACGATCAACGAATGATCCGGAAACTCCTTGCCTTCGGTGATCAGCGCATTGGCGCCTACTAGGCAGCCCTTGCCGATGCGCGCGCCATTCAAGATGGTGGCCCCCATGCCGATCAGGCTGCCGGCGCCGACGGTGCAGCCATGCAGGATGGCGGAATGGCCGATCGTGCAGTCCTCCCCGACGGTGAGGGGAAAGCCCGGATCGGAATGCAGCACGGCGCCGTCCTGGATATTGGAGCGCGCGCCGATGATCATCGGTTCATTGTCGCCGCGCAGCACAGCGCCGAACCAGATATTGGCGTCCTCCTGCAAGATCACGCGGCCGACGACCTGCGCGTCCGGTGCCAGCCAATAGCGGCCGTCAGCCGGCACGGAGGGGGCGATATCGTCGAGCGCATAGAGGGGCATGGCAGGGCTCCGTTCCTAAGATCGCAGGTGTCTCCGCGACATGCACATGTGCGCGATAACCTGCCCTTGAACACGCTGCGGCTGCAGGATGGGAAGATGCAGGCGGGATGCCTGCGATCCCCGAAATAGCCGATCAGTCCTCGAGGTCGATGTCGAGGATCGCCATGTGGAAATCGTAGGAGGTCTCGCCGTCTTCCTTGTCCTCGGAGACCACGCCGATCGACTCCTCGCCGATATAGACTTCCGCGCTGTCGGTCTTGCGGGCACGAGGCACGACGCGAATGGTGGCATTGCCGAAGGTACGTCGAAGATAGGCTTCGACGCGCTGCATGTCTTTCTTGTCCACGGGACTTCCTCGGTTGAATGCGCTGGGCGACCCTACCGCCCCGCCATCCCCGGGCTTTGCCATGCTGGGGCTCGCTTCGCAAGAGAATGCGGGCCGGTGCCCCGTCTAAGCGGGGGAAAGCCCATCGCGCATCGCTTGCCACCGGCCTGCGCGATTGTGAGAGTGGCACAGTAATCTGTTGCCAAAATCCCGTTCCGGCTGTGAACTTCACGATAGGCGAATAGGATTTCGATCACACCCATTCCGGTGCATCGAGGGCGTTCCACAAGGATCCGACGACCTGCGATGGGCATAAGGACCGACGGACATGGCTAAAAAGCACACGGCTCGGTGCGCATGCGGCGCGGTGACGTTCGAATTCGATACCGACCCGACCTTCGTCGCCGTCTGTCACTGCCTGGATTGCAAGAAGGCATCGGGTGGCGAAGCGGCAACGTGGTTCGGTGTTCCAACGAGTGACTTCACGCTCACCGGCGGTGAAGGCAAGATCAAAGCCGTCACCTATATCGCCGACTCCGGAAACAAGCTCGATCGCAATTTTTGTACCGAGTGTGGCGCCCGCCTCTTCACCAGCAACCTCGAGAGCTTCCCGGGCTTGACATTCGTGCAGCTGGGCTCGCTGGAAAAGCCGGCCGGCATCGAACCGAAGCTGGAAATGTTCGTGAAGCGGCGCCTGCCATGGGCCAAGCCCCTGGATGTTCCACAGTTCCAGGGCATGCCGTCCTGAGCGGCGAACGCTCGAGCTTGCACAGCCATATTTGTGGCCGCCCCGCGACGGCCTTTGCAGCACCTGGATGAAGTGCGATAGTCCCGGTATGAATGGGAAGATCACCGCCTCGTGCCTTTGTGGATCAGTTCGCATCTCCTGCGGGATGCCCGCCGGCCCTGCCGCCTATTGTCATTGCGAGGATTGCAGGAAATGCACCGGGAGCGCCTTCAACGTCAGCGTTCCGTTCGAGGCCGGGACGTTTCGCGTGACGTCAGGCGAGATCGGATCCTTCGCCAAAATTGCAGACAGCGGCAACGAACTGACGCGACATTTCTGCCGGAACTGCGGCTCTCCGCTCTACACGTCGTCGCGCAGGCATCCTGACCGGGTCTATGTCAAGGCAGGTATTCTGGATGACCCCTCGCTTGTGGAACCAGCCCACCAGAGCTGGTGCCAGTCGAAGGTGAGCTGGGCAACCCTGCCGCCCGATCTTCCGGGCCATGAAAGGGACGGGCGATAAAAGCGCAACCGTCGTGCACAGACGACCACCGATTGAAAGCATGTGGCTCCGAGCGCAACGGAAGGAACGGGCGAGTTGAATACGCGCCATTTGGCTGCTCATTGGCCCATGGACGTTATTGGCTTCCTGTCGCGGAACGTCCCGCGTTCCTTCGAAGGCAGGGCGGGCTGGGAGGATATGTCCATGACGGCCTATCAGATCGGTTGCGACGCGTTGGTGGCGCTTGGCCAGGCCGACAAAACCGACTATGGCGCTGTTCCACGCGACAATCCCCAGCTGCCTGAGGTTCTGCCCCGTTGGGACGATCTATGCGTTGCAGTTCTTAAGCTGGCCAGCCAACAGAATTTGCTCACTTTTCGCCGTGCGGATGGAAGCATTCCCCTTCCTCCAAATCGGGGCGGATTGATCAGCTATATCGTAACTGAGGCATTGCCTCTGCCTGGGCCGAATATTGGCGCCGCCTGGGGTCTTGGTCTTGCTCATGCCGCGCCGGATGCGCAATCCGTCCTGCAGTCACTCGGCTTGATTACAAACGGATACTGGAGCAAGGCTGCGGAAACCGTTCTGTGGCGCCATCTTCCCAGCGAATGGGATATCGATATCACGCCCGATCCCCGCTTTGCTGACGCGGTTGTGCGGGCTGTCCAGACGATGCCGGAGGACGTCCGAGCCGAAATGGACCGGATTGTAACGATCACAGAGGCGGACGTGATGGCACTAGCGGCCCACCGCACTGCATTCGAGGAGGAACTGCGCATCAAAATCGGGGCGAATGCCCTCACAAGTCCACCTGCCACCGCCGAGCAGGCGCGAAAGAGTCTGGAATTCGCGCGCCACGGTGCTCTCGATTGGCTGTTTTTCCGTCGCTGGCGTCTTGGTGATGGTTGGCTTACGCCCGCTGACGCAGGAAGGGCTCTCGGAATCTTTCACGATCCCCTGGCGATCGCAATAAGACGCGCTGTCACTATCCGGCTTTATCCAGACTTGGCCTTCTTGTCTGCGCTTCCATAGCCCAGAAGAGCGCCAACATCAGATTTACACAAGCCTAGACTTTTCCAGGCGCGTTCGCTTCTGGCCTTCGAGACAGGAATCTACAGCCCCACGTCGTGCCAAAACATGTCGTCCGGCAGCGGGCCGTGCAGGATCTGATCCATGCTGCGCGACGGCTCGGCGCAGCCCGCCTCCCCGACCACGCGGGCCGGAACGCCCGCCACCGTGGTGTTGCGCGGCACCGCCTTGAGCACCACCGAGCCCGCCGCGACGCGGGCGCATTGGCCGATCTCGATATTGCCGAGGATCTTGGCGCCAGCCCCGATCATCAC
Source organism: Labrys sp. LIt4 (assembly GCF_017813775.1). Lineage (NCBI taxonomy): Bacteria > Pseudomonadati > Pseudomonadota > Alphaproteobacteria > Hyphomicrobiales > Xanthobacteraceae > Labrys > Labrys sp. LIt4. Next base: position 625,662 of record NZ_JAGIPY010000002.1, on the reverse strand, counting down.
GCCGCGGGCGATCTTGGGATGGCGGTCGCCCGTCTCCTTGCCGGTGCCGCCCAGCGTGACGTCCTGCAGGATGGAGACGTCGTCGCCGATCACCGCCGTCTCGCCGACCACCAGGCCGGTGGCATGGTCGAGAAAGACGCCGCGCCCGATCGGCACGTTCGGATTGATGTCGCACTGGAACACGGCCGAGGAGCGGCTCTGCAGATAGAGCGCGAAATCACGGCGCCCCGACTTCCAGAGCCAATGGGCCAGGCGATGGGTCTGCAGGGCGTGGAAGCCCTTGAAATAGAGGATCGGCTCGATATAGCGATTGGCCGCCGGGTCGCGGTCGATCACCGCCGCAATATCGGACCGGATGGCCGAGGCGATGCTCGGATCGGCCTCGAGCGCCTTGCCATAGGCCTGGGCGATCAGGGTGGCCGGCATGTCCGAATGATCCAGGCGCGAAGCGATGCGCTGCACCACGGCGCTTTCCAGCGAATTGAGCTGCAGGATATTGGCGAAGATGAAGCTGGAAAGTTGCGGCTCGGCATGGGTGACCGCCTCGGCCTCGGCCCGCACACGGCTCCAGACCGGATCGACGATTTCAAGCCCATGGGAAACCAGGCGCTTCGACTGATTCATCTGCCTATCCGCTGAATGGACGGTATCTCCTTCCCTTCTAGCGCAGTGATGCCGACAGTGCCAATGTTCATTTAGACGCCCTGCTCTGCAAGGAATGCCAAGACGCCCTGCTTGTAGACCTTGTCGCCGACGGCCGGATTGTGATCGCGGTTCGGGATGTCGAGCACGGTGGCATTGGGCATCATCGCGGCCAGTTCCTGCGCCGAGCCCGCGATCGGGTCGCGCGTGCCGACGGCGATCAAAGTGGGCTGCAGGATCCGCGCGACCTCGGCGGGATTGAGCTGGACGCGAGAGCCGCGGATGCAGGCCGCCAGGGCCCGCCGGTCCGCCCCGCTCTTGTCGGCAAAAGCGCGGAACATCCGCCCGATCGGGTCCGGCACGTCATCGAGCGAGGGCGCTTCCATCGCCGCCGCGATGGTGGGCGGCAGGGCCTCGCCCTGCACCAGCCGCACGCCAAGGCCGCCGAAGATCACCGCATCGACGCGCTGGGGATGCTCGAGCGCCAGGAAGGCCGTGATGCGGGCGCCCATGGAATAGCCCATCACCGTCGCCGAGCCGATGCGCAGATGGTCGAGCAGCGCCACGGCATCGCTCGCCATCGCCGCGGGATGGTAGGCGGCGGGATCGTAGAGCTTGGAGGAGTCGCCATGGCCGCGATTGTCGAAGGCGATTACCCTCCGGCCCTGCCTGGTGAGCAGGTCGACCCAGCCGGTGCCGACCCAGTTCACCTGATGATTCGAACCGAAGCCGTGGATGAGAAGGATGGGCTCGCCCTCTCCCTCGTCTATATAGGCGATTTCGACGCCGTCGTGATCAAAACGCTGCATCGGCGCGGTTTTCCTTTGCTCTTGCTCCCATTAGCCCCTATCGCATCCCGTGCGGCACCGCTATGGTCCGCGCGAGAGAAAATTACGGACCCCAAATCCACGTCGTGGACCCCGGGTCCCCATGGCGGACTGAAGATCAATGGCAGGCCATTCCATTCCCCATTTCCAAAATGACCTCGGCTTGAAGGTCATTCGCGTCGGCTCGAAGGAATTCATGTGCCAGGGCGCGAGCGTGCCTTTCGACCATCCCCACATCTTCATCGACCTCGGTTCGGATGACGAGGCGGTTTGCTCCTACTGCTCCACGCTCTATAAATATGATCCCAAGCTGCCCGAGGGCATGTCGGAGCCGGCCGCCTGCACGGTGAACGCCCAGGCCGCCTGAACCGGGCATGGATATCGCGATCGCCGGCGCCGGAATCGGTGGGCTGACGGCGGCCCTGGCCCTGGCGCGGCGCGGCTTTGCGGTTGAAATCTATGAGCGCGCCTCGAGGCTGGAGGAAGCCGGGGCCGGCATTCAGCTCACCCCCAATGCACTCAACGTCCTGTTCGGCCTCGGCCTCGGCCCAGCGCTCGAAGCGCATATGGTGCGGCTGGAAGCGGTGGTGATCCGCAAGGGCGCAACCGGCGCCCTCGTTCAGCAACTGCCGCTCGAAGCCTGCCAGGCGCGCTGGGGCGCTCCCTATGGTGTGATCCATCGCGCCGACCTGCAGACGGTGCTGGTTGAAGCGGTGCATCGGCACGCCATTCCGCTCAAGCTGGGGCGGGAGATCCGCGCGGCCCGCCAGGATGGGCAGCGGGTGACCCTGTCCTTCGTGGGCAAGGATGCGGATGTTTCCGCTCCCATGCTGATCGGCGCCGACGGGGTGTGGTCGACGCTGCGAGCCCAGCTCGACCTCGAGCCGCCCCGGTTCGCCGGGCGACGGGCCTGGCGGGCAGTAATCCCGAGTGAGGAAATACCCGCCCTGTTCCAAGGCCAGAAGACCGGGCTCTGGCTCGGCGATAACGCACATTTCGTACATTATCCCGTGCGTTCGGGGCAGGCGCTCAATCTCGTGGCGGTGACGCATGCCGACGACGCCGGCCCCGGCTGGTCCACGCCGCAGCCCTTGGACGCGCTGCTGCCGCACTATGCCAGCTGGGACGGGCGCGTGCGCGCCTTGCTCGCCACGGTGCCGCAATGGCGGACCTGGCCGCTGTTCGAAGGCCGCGCCGACAGCCGGATCGCGACTGGCCGGATCGCCCTGATCGGCGACGCAGCCCATCCCATGCTGCCTTTCATCGCCCAGGGCGGCGCGGCGGCCATCGAGGATGCGGCCGAATTGGCTGCCCGGCTCGACGGCGCAGGCCACGGCGACCTTCCCGCCCGTCTACAGGAATGGTCGCGCCTGCGCCTGCCGCGTGTCGGCCGGATCCAGGCCGAGGCGCACAGCAACGGCCAACGTTATCACTGGCGCTGGCCCCTCGCCGCCGCACGCGATCTCGGCCTGTCTGCCCTCGGTGGCCGGCGCCTCCTGGAGCGTTATGACTGGCTCTATGGCTGGAAGCCGACAGAAACGGCTTGAGCTGCCATGATTCCAGCCCTAAGCAAGACCGGCGCTGCGGACGTGGCGAAATGGTAGACGCAGCAGACTTAAAATCTGCTTCGGGAAACCGGGTGCGGGTTCGAGTCCCGCCGTCCGCACCAGCCATGAACGCGACAGGCGTTGGCCCACCAGTTATTATGGCCCCCAATAGTCAAACGCGTACGTCTTGCCTAACGGTACCTCAAACTCAATTGCCAAATCCGGGTCGCCGCAAGCAATCGAATGCTTGCCATCTCCGATCGGGCCAGGCATTCCGATCGCATAGGACCATTTCTTCCCATCGACAAGAACACTTTTACAGCCGCTCGTATCGGCCAGGACGAAGTAGGTTCCGCCGTCAACAGACGGAGTTGTGGTTCCACGGAGATCTCTCTCCTGACAGTTCGCAGGGTCGACGAACGAGGAAACCCCAACCGATAACGACCGAAACCTCATCGAATGGCAAACGGGACAGCTGGCGGCCCTTTAGATAGCGTGCGTCCCAACAGTGCACCCGCATCTCATTCCAGCACTCTATCTAGAGAAACACTATCCAAACGAGGACGCGCATTCCTTCACCAGCCAGCCCATCAGCTGCTCGCCTTTCGCGCCCAGTTCTCGCTCGCCCGGCCAGATCAGGCCGTAATGCGTGCCGTCGGCCCAGAAGCCGGCGGGCGCGATGAGGCGGGCTCGTTTGATGTCGTCGGTTGCCAGTACCAGTGGGCCGAGCGCCACGCCGAGCCCCGCCGAGGCCGCTTCCATCATCAGGAAATGGTGGTCGTAGAAGCGGATTTCCCTCGGGCGCGGCCGGAGGGGGTGGCGCGCCAGCCATGTCGACCAGGCGTCGGGGCGTGTCCGGGTGCCGAGGCCGATATAGGCCCCCTCCTCGAAATCGGCGAGGCGGTCGGGCACCATCACCGGCCCGACCCTTTCGGCGAACAGGCGCCTGACCTGCCAGCTTTCTGGCACGGCGAAATCGAGACGGCGGATGGCGAGGTCGATCCGCTCGCGCGCGAAATCGACCGCACCGCCGCCGACCGAAAGATGCAGGGCGACCGCGGGATGGGCCTCCTGAAAGCCGCCCAGGCGCGGGATCAGCCAGCGCATCGCCACCGAGGGCTCGCAGGACAGCACCAGGGCATCATCCCGTGTCGCCACAGCACGCAGACCCTGCACGGTAGTGCGCAATTCGCCGAAGCAGCGATTCACCGTCAGGAACAGGGTCTCGCCGTGCGCCGTCAGCTTGAGGCCGCGCCCGCTCTTCTCGAACAGCCGGAAACCCAGATCCTGCGAGAGCTTGGCGATGCGCCGGCTGACCGCGCCATGCGTCAGCGCCAGCCTGTCGGCGGCCAGGCGCACCGAGCCCAGCCGCGCTGCAGCCTCGAAGGCGCGCAAATCGTCCAGCGAAGGAATCTCGGAGCGATCCATTGGTGATCTGATATCACCAGTTATGGCCAGAAACTATCGCTTTTTCCGGGCTCCATTTCCGCGATAATCGAGCCATGCAAACCATTCCCTTCGAAGACGTCGACCTGCCGGGCAGGCAGTGGCCAGTTGTCAGCTCTTCAGCGGCCTCCCGGCCGCTTGCCATCACCATGGGCGATGCCGCCGGCATCGGGCCCGAGATCATTGCCAAGGCCCTTGCCAAGGGCTGCGGCCCCTGCGTCGTCTATGGCAGCGTGGGCGTGATGGCCGACATCGTGGTCCGTCTTGGCCTGACACTGCAGGTTCGCGCTGTTGCCGGGCCTGAAACAGCCCGGTTCAACCCTGCAGTCATCGAGGTCGTCGATGCCTGCGACCTCCGCGAGGCACCGCCGCCCGGCCGGATCGACCCAGCTTGCGGCAAGGCAGCCTATGACGCGCTACTGGCGGCCATCGGCGCGGCCAAGGCGGGTACGGTGGCAGGCATCGTCACCGGCCCGATCAACAAGGAGGCACTGGCGGCCGCCGCCCTGTCCTATCCGGGCCACACCGAGATCCTCGCCGCCCATGGCGGGGGCTCGCGGGTGGCGATGATGCTGGCCAATGACGAAATCCGGACAGTTCTCGTCACCATTCACACCGCCCTGGGCCTTGCGATCGAACAGGCCGATTTCGAGGCCCAGATGGCGGCGATCCGCTTTGCTCATGAAGGCGGGCGGGCGCTCGGCATTTCGGCGCCGCGCATCGCGGTCGCCGGCCTCAACCCGCATGCCGGCGAAGGCGGCTTGTTTGGCAGCGAGGAGATCGAGATCATCGCGCCGGCCATCGCGGCGGCACGCCGCGAGGGCATCGACGCCAGCGGCCCCTGGCCCGGCGACACCGTGTTCCTGCAGGCCCGGCGCGGACGGTTCGACGTGGTGGTCGCCCAATATCACGACCAAGGCCTCATTCCGATCAAATATCTCGGGCTGGATCGCGGCGTGAACATCACACTGGGCTTGCCTTTCATCCGCACCAGCCCCGATCATGGCACGGCGTTCGATATCGCCGGGCAGGGCATCGCGGATCCCTCGATTCTGACCGCCATTGCCGATCCCCGGCGCCTCATTGCGGCCTAAGCCGGCACTGAACGAGAGAGGGTTTCCTGATGGGTCTTCGCTTCATCTTCATGCTCACCCGCAACGACCGGACGGTCCAGGATGCGGATACGCATCTTCAAACGGCACTGAAACTCGGGATCCGCCATATCGGCTTCAAGGATATCGGCCTGCCGATCGAGCGGCTCAAGGATCTCGGCCGGGCGATCCGGGCGGGCGGCGCGACCTCCTATCTCGAAGTCGTCTCGCTCGATCGCGACAGCGAACTGGCCTCCGCCCGAGCCGCCGTCGAGATCGGTGTCGATATCCTGCTCGGCGGCACCCATGTCGAGGAGGTATCGGCGATTGTCAGGGGCACGCCCATCCGCTACTGCCCCTTCCCCGGCCGGATCAGCGGCCATCCCAGCGTGCTCGAGGGCAGCATCGAGGAAATCGTCGCCAGCGCCCGCGAACTCGCGGCGCATGAAGGTGTGCATGGCCTGGATCTGCTTGCCTATCGCTCGAAGGAAGACGTGCCGGCGTTGATGAAGGCCGTTTGCGCCGCGGTGTCCAAGCCTGTCTACATGGCCGGATCGATCGAGACGCCCGGGCAGATCGCAGCGGTGAAGGAGGCGGGCGGCATGGGCTTCACCATCGGCACCGCCGCGCTGGACGGGCGCTATCCGGCCGCAGGCAAGGATGTGGCGGGCCAGCTCGCCGCCATCATGCGGGACGTGGCGCAGACCAACAACCACCTGTCCCCCTACCATAAGCAGAGCCTGTCCTCGGCCTTCGGCGCCGTTGCCGAAACCGCCTCGCCGCGGATTGCCGGGCGTATCAACGACATCGAGATCAAGCTGGCCAGGGTCGAGGCCGAATCCGGCTGGCATTTCAATGCCAGGCAGGACGCCTTCCTCCTGGTGCATAAGGGCCGGCTGCTCATGCGCTTCCGCGACCGCGACGAAGTCGTCGAGGAAGGCGATTTCATCATCGTGCCGCACGGCGTCGAGCATTGCCCGGAAGCACTGACCGCCGAATGCCAGATCGTGCTGATCGAGCCGCCGCGCAGCCACGCGTGAACGCCGCGCCCGTTCCCAGCCTTCAGTCTGCCTTCCCCTCCGCCGGCTGCCCCCTCGCCTCCACGATCGCGGACTGCAGGGTGAACAGGCGATACAGTGTCAGCGCCGCCTTGTAGGGATCGCCATCACAATCGCGGATGATGCCATCGAGGGCGGCCGCTTCCTCCTCCGTCGCCGGCACGACCTCGTCCGCAAAGAGCACTTTCGGATCTATCGACATCCCTGCCTCCCATCCCTCGAATCCGAGGGGAAAGTAGCTGGGAAGCCAGGCGTTGGCCAGCAATTTGTTCTTGAATTGTTCTTATTTGAAAACTCGTCGCGCCAAATGAAAAGCCCGGCTGGTCCTAATACGGTTCACTTAAGCAGGAACCGCTCCGAATTTGTCATAGCCGGGCTTGACCCGGCTACCCAGAAGCCGCACGGACGAACCGTCGGGGAGCTGGATTGCCGGGTCAAGCCCGGCAATGACAAAGGTCGAGCACCCCGAAACGCTTAAGTGAACTGCATTGCGGCTGGTCCGGGCTTCTCACGCCATTGCCGCAAGGTTGATCAGAACTTGTAGCTGATGCCCGCCGTGACGGTCGTCTGGTTCCAGTCGGCCTTCACGCGGCCATCCGGCGTGGCATAGCTCTTCTTGTTGAAGTCGCTGTAACGTACTTCCAGCCGGCCAATCCAGTTCTGGGTGAAGGCATATTCGGCACCAAGGCCCACGGTCCAGCCAACATGGGTATTGCTTGAGCCCGCGCCGGCGGTGGAGAGCTTGGCATTGGCCAGCGCAAGACCGCCGGTGGCGTAGATCAGGATGTTGTCGAAGGCATAGCCGAGGCGGGCGCGGGCGGAGCCCTGCCACTCGGTCTTCAGCTTGAGCGTGCGCGCAATGTTGCCGTTGTAAATGGCATGGGCGCTGCCGTTCAGATTGGAGTAGTCGATGTCGCCTTCGACGCCGATGACGAAATCGTTGATCTGGTAGTTGTAACCGGCATGAGCGCCGCCGATGAAGCCGCTGAGATCGAACTTGTCGGCCGCCGGCGTAGGCGTGGTGCTTATGGGCGGAAACAGCCTGCTCTGGTCGTCATTCTCGCGGCCCCAGCCATAACCGGCATGCAAGCCGACATAGGGGCCACTCCAATTGTAAGGTGTCATCACCGGCGGAACCGGTTCGACGGCCTGCGCGGCTAGGTCGGCGGCAAAGATCGAAGTCGAGCACAGCAAGACGGAAAGACCGGCTATGGCGAAGCAGATGGTACGCATCGAATCCCCCTCATAAACACGACGTAAGTATACTTTTAAGGAAAGTAAAAGTCGGTGACATATCGGCAACAGGCAGAATATATCGGGCCGCATGCCACCATCGCAGGCGACTGCCTTGGCGGCCGATTTGGCCGGGGCCTTGCAAGGCCTCGCCTGCTCGTGCTCTGCATCCAGCCATGCGGGCCGTCCTGGCCGGGATGTCACTGCCATGCATGAAGAGGGAGCAGAAGAAGGGATGAGCGAAAGCACTATCTCGATCACGCTTTGCGGCATCGACCTCGCGCTGATCTATCCCGACGATCTGGACGAAGAGATCTGGCCCTATTTCTGGCATGTCGCCAATGGCAGCCAGCGGGAGTCTCGGCCCGCGACCTTGCGCCTCTGCCGACGAGCCTCGGGTCGCCTCGAACTCCATCGCGACGACGCCCTGGTCTGGAAGGATCTGTCCTGGCCGGAGGCGCTGCATCCCCTGCTCGATGAGATCGGCCGCGTAGTGGCGACGGCTTCCATCCGCCCGGTTCTGCGCGCCGCAGCGGTGTCCCACCAAGGCAGGGTGGTGCTGATTGCCGGTCCTCCCGGCTGCGGCAAGACCAGCCTGGCCGCCTGGCTGGTCGAAAAGGGCTTCGAGTTTCTGGCCGACGATCTCGTCTGCCTCGGGGATGCGGAGACATCCGTCAGGCCGGGCGCGCTTGCCCTTGCGCCGCATACACCGGTGTCGGCCCGCATCCTGTCCTCGCCGACCTTCATCGATGCCTATGCCTCCCTCACCCAGGCAGGTGCCGTGATCAAGCCGGAAGCGCTGGCGGAGGGGCATGCGGCCGAACGGCCCTGCGTCCTCGTACTGGTCCCGCAGCGCCATGAGGGTGCCGAACCCGACCTGCACACGGTCTCGTCGGACAGATGCCGCTTCTTTCTCGAACTCGCCCAGCATCCGGACCAGCGGATATCGGCTGCGATCGAGGCCAAGCTGAGCGACTTCGCCCGGCAGGTCCCGGTCGTCAGAGTGCGCTTCGGCCAGCCCGGCGACTGGCTCGACAGCTTTCTGCGCCGTACGCTCGACGCCGGCCTGCCGGTGGCGAACGCGGCCCATCAGCACAAGATCGAAGTGCGTCAGAGACTCGAGGCCGCGGCGGCCGTTACGGCACGCCCGGCCGGCGACTGGGCCTTCCCAAAGCCCGCCCTCGCCGGGCCACGCAAACGCCTGAGCATCGGCATGGCGACATTCGACGACTATGACGGGGTCTATTTCACACTCCAGGCCTTGCGCCTCTATCATCCCGAGGTTGCCGACGACATCGAATTGCTGGTGGTCGACAACAATCCGAACGGAATATGCGGCGATGCCCTTCGCCGCCTTGCCAGGGGCTCTGGCGGGTTTCGCTACATTCCGGTGGCGGAGAGCATCGGCACCGCCGTGCGTGATTTCGTGATGCAGGAAGCCGCCGGCGAGCATGTCGTGTGCCTCGATTGCCACGTTCTGCTGGTGCCGGGAGCGCTGGCGAGACTCCTCGGCTATTTCGAGCAGCATCCCGGCAGCAACGACCTGCTGCAGGGACCGCTCGTCAGCGACGACCTCACGAGCCTTTCCACCCATTGGAAGGCGGAGTGGGCCGGCGGCATGTATGGCACCTGGGCACTCGACGCCGCCGGCAGGGATCCGGAGGCGCCGCCTTTCGACATCCCGATGCAGGGACTCGGCCTCTACGCCTGCCGCCGCGCGGCCTGGCCCGGCTACAATAAGCACTTCCGCGGCTTTGGCGGCGAGGAAGGCTACATTCACGAGAAATTCCGCCAGGCCGGCGGGCGTACCCTATGCCTGCCCTTCCTGCGCTGGATCCATCGCTTCGACCGCCCGATGGGCGCGCCCTATACGATCAGCTGGCACGACCGCATCCGCAACTACATGATCGGCTTCGACGAGCTCGGCCTGCCGATGGACGAAATGCTGGCCCATTTCCGCGAGCATGTCGGCCCGAGCGCGGAGCCGATCATCCGGAACTGCTGGGAGGAACTGGAGCGATTGCGCATCACGCAACGGGGCTGAAGACGATCGTCGGGGGGCGCGTGCGTCCTTTTGAAGGCAGATCGCCGTCAAGCAGACAAGGATGCCTGCGATCCCCGCAAGCATTGGTGCCGCTTTGAGCGGGCTCCGATATCAGCCCTCGGTGCTCTGGGCGATCGGCGGCTGGAAGGCGAGGCCCATGTCCCAGGGGAAGTAGATCCAGGTATCCTGGCTCACCTCGGTGATGAAGGTGTCGACCAGCGGCCGGCCGAGCGGCTTGGCGTAGACGGTGGCGAAATGCGCCTTGGGCAGGCGGTCACGCACCACCTTGGCGGTCGAGCCGGTATCGACGAGATCGTCGACCACCAGGATGCCTTCCCCGCCATTGGCGGCCAGCTTCTCGTCGACGTCCTTGAGCACCTGGAGACCGCTTTGGGTCTTGTAGTCATGGTAGGAGGCGATGCAGACCGTCTCGATCAGGCGGATGCCGAGCTCGCGCGAGATGATCGCCGCGGGAACCAGGCCGCCACGCGTGATGCAGACGATGGCATTGAAGGGACCGCTGCCGGACAAGCGCCAGGCAAGCGCGCGCGCATCACGGTGGAACTGATCCCAGGATACGGGGAAGGCCTTGTCGGGCTTCGGCGAGTTCATGATCCGGTCCCCTGCAGAATTTGCCAGCTTCATCCACGGGGTGGATGGAGCTGGTAAATTCTGCAAATGTTAAAAGTCCTGCAGGTGATGGCAGATCGGGTCATGATCCGATCGGCCATCACCTGCTTGCGCGGGTCGCTCTTCATAGCGGCGAAATCGAACGGATCAAGTCAAGTCTTCAACATTCCACGCCATTTTACGAGCCGATCCCGGAAAAACTCGGCGATCAGCGTTTGATGGTGGCGACCATCGCCTCGATATCGGCCTTGGCGGCGGCGACCTTGGCGGCATCCTTGCCCCGGATCACCAGCTGGGTCTGGAAGCCGGCCGGCCCGAAGGACGGATAAGAACCGATCGAGACCTCGGGATGAGCCTGCGCGATCGCCGCGAGCGGCTCGGCGACGGCGCCCTCGCCGATCCCGGGGCCCGGCGAAACGCTATCGGACAAGGTCACCGCGCCTGCCCGCATCTTCAAGATCGCGTTGTCGAGCATGCGCTGCATGATGTTGGGCACACCCGCCATCACGATGACGTTGTCCAGCATGAAGCCCGGCGCTGCGGAGACGGGATTGTCGACGAGTTCGGCCCCATCGGGAATGCGCGCCATGCGCAGGCGGGCCGGCGTCAGGTTGGCGGCGCCGCCATAATGCCTGGTCATCACCTCGACGGCACGCTGGTCGATCTCGATGCCGACGCCGAAGGCCTTGGCGACGGAATCGGCCGTGATGTCGTCATGGGTCGGTCCGATGCCGCCCGTCGACAGCACATAGTCATAGCGTGTGCGCAACGCGTTGACGGCTTCGACAATACGCTCCTCCTCGTCAGGAACGACGCGAACCTCCTTCACGTCGATCCCCGCCCCGGTGAGGAATTCGGTGATGTAGCCGATATTCTTGTCCTTGGTGCGGCCCGACAGGATCTCGTCGCCGACGACGAGAATGGCTGCCGTCACGGAGACCGGAGCGGCTTGCTCGGGATTTACAGAGGGCGTTTCCATAAGGCATTTCCGGATGATGTCGCTGTCGGATTCCGGCGGGCAGCGGCCGGCCGTCACTCGATGACAATACGCGGCGGCTGGCGTTGATCAACACCCTCCCCCGACAGACCTGCCCAAACCTGCGCCGCAATCCGGCGATAGATGCCGGCCTCGGCACTGTCCGGCAGGGTAGCGGCCACCGGCCTGCCGGCATCCGAGCGTTCGCGCACTTCCATGGACAGGGGCAGTTCACCGAGGAACGGCACGCCGAGCTTCTCCGCCTCGCGCCGCGCTCCGCCATGGCCGAAGAGATGGCTGACATGGCCGCAATTGGGGCAGGAGAAGGTGGACATGTTCTCGATGATGCCGAGGATCGGCACATTCACCTTCTGGAACATGCCGACGCCGCGGCGCGCGTCGATCAGGGCGAGATCCTGCGGCGTCGAGACGATCACCGCGCCGGCCAAAGGCGTGTTCTGCGCCATGGTGAGCTGCGCATCGCCCGTGCCCGGCGGCATGTCGACCACCATGACGTCGAGTTTGCCCCAGACGACGTCGCGCAGCAGCGTGGTGAGCGCCGACTGCACCATCGCGCCGCGCCAGATCATCGCGGTCTCCTGGTCGACCAGGAAGCCGATCGACATCGTCTTCACGCCATAGGCTTCGAGCGGGATAATCTTCTTGTTGTCATCCTGCTCGGGCCTGTCCGTCAGGCCGAGAAGTTTTGGAACGGAAGGTCCAAATATATCGGCATCGAGCAGCCCGACGCTCAGCCCCTGCGCCGCGAGGGCAATGGCGAGATTGCAGGCGGTCGTCGACTTGCCGACCCCGCCCTTGCCGGAGGCGACGGCGATGACGCGCTTCACGCTGGGCAGAGCGGGCGGCCGCTGCTGCGGTGTATTGTGGGCGGCGGCCTGCGCCCGCGGGCCAGGCGGCTCCTGGCGCGCTGCACCGGCCGGCCGCTCGGCCGTCAGCCCCACCAGGACGTTGGTGACGCCGGGAAGACCACGCACGGCGCTCTCCGCCGCGGCACGCACGGGCTCCATCGCCCGCGCCTCTGTGGGATCGATGGCGATGGCGAACATCACCTTTGAACCGTCGATGCGGATTTCGGTCAGCCGGCCGGTCGCAGGCAGCGATTGGCCGCTTGCCGGCAATTTGACGAGTTCGAGGGCGCGAATGACATCGGCTGGCGTCAGGGACAAGGAACGATCCTCACGAAGCAAGGGGAACAAGGGGAAGGTGCCGGCAAGGCGGCCCCGAAGGTTTCCCTCAATATTGGGAAGCGCGGCGGGGGCATTCAAGCACAACCACCACCAGGTTCCGCATTAATATGGCGCGCCGGCACGATTCTCCTATCGGGCAGATTGCAGCAAGGCTCCGTTCAAGCCGGGGCGCGAAAGGGGCAGGCAGCGAGGCTTGCCAGGACCGCCTATAAACCAAAAGCACCTTGACCACGACACGCAGCAGCGAGACATTGGAGCCCGTCATATCCATTCAGGGTCGGGGGACGCTCGGGCAGCACCGTGCAGGCTTTGCCAGCCGGCGCATGCATTCCAGGAGTGACCGGCGATGTATGTCATCGATCTCGATGTCATCCGCAATGCTGAAATCCACGACAAGCCCTACCGTCACATCATCGGCGAGGGTTTTCTTCAAAAGGACAAGATCTCGTCGCTGCGGCAGGACTTTCCAGCCATCGACAAACCCGGCTTCCTGACCGTCGACGACATGGCGCTGCGAGGCAGCTTCCGGGACCTGGTCGAGGACCTCGAAAGCAGCGCCATGGCCAGGTCCCTGTCCGACAAGCTCGGCCTCGACCTCGACCCCCTGCCCCGGCTGACGACGATCCGCCGGGTCTCGCAGCTCAAGGACGGGCGCATTCACACCGACAGCGAAAGCAAGCTCGCCACCTTCCTCGTCTACCTGAACGACGATTGGGACGAAGACGGGGGGCGCCTGCGCGTGCTGAACGGCCCCGACGACTTCGACGACATGACGGCGGAAATATCGCCGATCATGGGTTCGTGCTTCGGTTTTCGTCGAGCCGCCAATTCCTGGCACGGCCACAAGCCGTTCGCCGGCGAGCGCCGGGTCGTCCAGATCACCTGGCTGAGGGATGCCGGCGAACTCGAGCGCAAGAAGAAGCGCAACGGCGTGGCCCAGTTCTTCAAAGGCATCTTCGGACGCTGAGAGCGTCCCGCCCCGGGCCGCATATGTCGGGGACATGCCAGGTGTCAGCTGGCGCTGTGGCCGATCAGGACCAGTGTGAAGAGGACCATGGCCAAGGCCGAAGCTGCTGTCCTGACGTGGTTCCAGAACGTCCAGTCCACCAGATAACGCTGCACGCAGGGCGACAAGCAACTCGCGGCCCTGGAACTTGCCGAAAGCCGGATTTGCGGCGGCATGCTGGCCGATGCCATGGCGCGGGCCCATGGGGCGGCGGATGCTTCGGCCTATGCCTCTACCGCCTTCATGATCTGGCAGCTCGGCGAGGCGACCATGCGCCTGGCGGTTTCGGTGGACGAAAAAGAAGGCGCGACCATCGTTGCTGCGTTCAGGCGCATGACCCTGCGAGAAATCCTGGCACCGGGCAGGTGTAACTTCCGGGATCGCAGGCGTCCCCGCCTGCATCTGGAAGCATTGCGGGTAGAGGAAAGCACGATGCAGGCTGGAAGCCTGCGATCCCCGGGTGAGCACAAGGCAGCCATGCGATATTCAGAATTCTCTTTCCTGCCCGCATCCCCAGATGGCATAAGAATCCGACACGTCTAATCAGGTAGTTTCATGAGCTTCATCGACGCAGAACTGTCTCCCCAGCGCAAGAACGGCCAGATCAAGCTTCATGGCCCGGAGGCTTTTGCCGGCATGCGCGCGGCAGGCAGACTTGCGGCCCAGGGGTTGGACCTGATGGTGGACGCGGTCAGGCCCGGCGTCACCACCAACCAGCTCGACCGGATGCTGTTCGAATTCGCGATGGACAACAAGGCCTACCCGGCCACTTTGTTCTATCGCGGCTATCGCAAGTCGAGCTGCATTTCGCTCAACCATGTGGTCTGCCACGGCATCCCCGACGACAAGCCGCTGCAGGACGGCGTCATCCTCAACATCGACTACACCGTGGTGCTCGATGGCTGGCACGGCGATTCCAGCCGCATGTATGCAGCCGGCGACATCCCCCGCCGCGCCGAGCGGCTGATGGAAGTCACCTATGAGGCGATGATGCGCGGCATCAACGTCATCAAGCCCGGCGCGACCACCGGCGACATCGGCTATGCCATCCAGAGCTATGCCGAGGCCGAGCGCTGCTCGGTGGTGCGCGATTTCTGCGGGCACGGCCTAGGCCGCCTGTTCCACGACGAGCCTAACATTCTGCATTACGGCCGGCGCGGCGAAGGCGTGGTGCTCAAGCCCGGCATGTTCTTCACGGTGGAGCCGATGATCAATCTCGGCCGCCCGGACGTGAAGGTGCTGAATGACGGCTGGACCGCCGTCACGCGTGACCGTTCGCTCTCGGCCCAGTTCGAGCACAGCGTCGGCGTCACCGAGACGGGCGTCGAGATCTTCACCCTCTCCCCCGCCGCGTTGAACCAGCCCCCCTACGCCAAGGCTGCCTGAATGAAGAAGGGGCGCTCGCCATTGCCGGACGCCCCGCTTCCCGGCCTGGGCGAAGCGCCCCTGTTCCCATCGGCCGGCGAAACGGCGGAGCCGCATTATCTCGGCCATCGCGAGAGGCTGCGCCAGCGTTTTGCCGAGGCCGAGGGCCGCCTGCCCGACTACGAACTCCTCGAACTCATATTGTTCCGCTCCATCCCGCGCCGGGACGTCAAGCCGCTCGCCAAGGCGCTGATCGCCCGCTTCGGTTCGCTGGCGGAGGTGCTGGGCGCTCCGATTGCCCGGCTCAAGGAGATCGACGGCGTCAGCGACGGCGTGGCCGGCGACCTCAAGATCATCGAGGCAGCCGGCCACCGCCTCGCCAAAGGGGGCATCACCAAGCGGCCGGTACTGTCGACCTCGGCGGCCCTCATCGACTATTGCCGCAGCACCATGGCCTTCGCCGAGCGCGAAATCTTCCGCATCCTCTTCCTCGACACCAAGAACGGCCTGATCGCCGACGAGGTCCAGCAGAGGGGCACGGTCAACCATACGCCCGTATACCCGCGCGAGGTGGTGAAGCGGGCGCTGGAGCTCTCGGCCACCGCGCTGATCCTCGTGCACAATCATCCCTCCGGCGATCCCTCGCCCTCCTCGGCGGACATATCGATGACACGCACCATCGCCGACGTTGCCGGGCCGCTCGGCATCGTGGTGCATGACCACATCATCATCGGCCGCGACGGACATGTCAGCCTGAAGGCGCAGCGCCTGTTCTGAACAGGCCCTTATGGATGTTTGTGATTTGACGGAGCCACCAAGAATCGCAAAGACGCATCGAAGCAAAGAGTTGGAGTAGATAAGCGTTCACATTCGAACGCGTTTTGCTCTTTCTCGTCCGGACCGGCCGCCGGCTCTGAGCCAAATCGGTGATCGGCTGGGGGCATCATGCCCGGATGACGGTGACACCCAGAGCGCGGAAAGGATCGACAGCCTGATCGGGGGTATCGGCCTCCACCAGCATCGTGTCGACCTCTCCGGCGTCCGCGACATGAAAAGGCGAGGCAGCGCCGAGTTTCTCCCGTGAGGCCAGCACCACGGTTTCCGCAGCCTGACGGCGTAGCGCCCGCTTGATGGCCGCTTCCTCGCTGTCGCCCGTGGTCAAGCCGATCTCGGCATGAATGCCCGTCACGCCCATGAAATAAACGTCGGCCCGGATACGCGCGATCGCTTCGGCGGCGGTTGCCCCCACCGCAACCATGGAATGGCGGAACAGCCGGCCGCCGATCAGTTCCACCTCGATGCCGGCATGGCCGGCGAGCTCGACCGCAACATTCGGACTATGGGTCACCACCATGGCCTTGAGACCGGGAGCGAGATGACGCGCGAGTTGCACCGCCGTGGTGCCGCCGTCGAGCATCACCACCTGTCCCGGACTCACCAGGCGAGCAGCCGCCCGGCCGATGGCGACCTTGCCGGAAGCCGAAACCTCGCGGCGCTGGACGAGATCGCCCATCGCCGGCGAATGCGGCAGGGCGCCGCCATGCACGCGCTGCAGCAGCCCCTCGCCCGCCAATTCGCGCAGGTCCCGGCGGATGGTGTCCTCCGACAGGTCAAGCTCACGGCTGATGGCCTTGGCGACGACGCGCCCATCCCGGCCGAGAACCTTGAGAATATAGGCCTTGCGCTCGCTGGTGAGCATGCTGCTGTCGCCTCACGAATTTTCTTGACTATACACGAGTTTGCACGAATTTTAGGCGCCCTTCAAGATAATTCGCGAAATTTCGTGCAGAGAGGTTTCCATGAGCGTGGCGGATCGGGTTCGTGTGGAGGAGGTCCAACTCCTCTCCGATGACTGGTATGTGCTGAAGAAGACGACGTTTCTCTATCGCCGCGGCGACGGAAGCTGGCAAAGGCAGAGCCGGGAGACCTATGACCGCGGCAACGGTGCCACAATCCTGCTTTACGATCCCAGCCGGCGCACCGTGATCCTGACGCGCCAGTTCCGCTATCCGGCCTTCGTCAATGGCTGCGACGATCTGCTGATCGAAACCCCGGCCGGCCTGCTCGACAAGGCAAGCCCGGAAGAGCGCATCCGCGCCGAGACCGAAGAGGAAACCGGCTTTAGGATCCGCGAGGTGCGGCGCGTGATGGAAGCCTATATGAGCCCGGGCTCGGTGACCGAGAAGCTCTATTTCTTCGTCGCGGCTTACAGCCCCGGCGACCGGGTCGGCCCAGGCGGAGGCCACGTAGAGGAAGGCGAGGACATCGATCTGCTCGAACTCGACATCGACGAGGCGCTGGCAATGATCGCGCGCGGCGAGATCCGCGACGGCAAGACCATCATGCTGCTCTACCATGCCGCCTTGCATCTCTTCGGCAAAGCGGGAGGAACGGCATGATGCCACGCCCGAATACTACTATTGCGATTTTCATTTGGGCGGATTTGGAGTGTCAGCCTCCGGCTGACATTCTGGAAAACGAAGCGTCGTCGGGCGGGCAGAATGTCAGCCGGAGGCTGACATTCCCAATAGCCTGCTTTCCAACATGAAAAGCAGCTATAGAGCCACGCGAAGGCCCCCTCCACTACCGCGCCGTCTCGATCACGATCTTGCCGAAGGCGCCGCGATCGAGATGGTCGAGCGCGGCCGGCAGTTCGTCGAAGCCGTAGCGCTTGTCGATGACGGGCCGAAGGCCGAGCGCATCGACGGCCCGCACGAGATCCTCCTGTGCCCGGCGGTGGCCGACGCCGATACCCTGGACCGTCAAGCCCTTGAGCATCAGGGGGACCACCGGCGTGGAAACCTCGACACCTTCCAGCACGCCGATCACGGAAATACGCCCGCCCATCGCCGCAGCCTGGACCGACTTCCCCAGATTGGCGCCTCCGGCGATTTCGAGGATATGATCGGCGCCACGGTCGCCGGTCAGGCGATGGGTGGCCTCCACCCAATCCTCCCGGCTGCGATCGATGCCGTGATCAGCGCCGAGTTCCCGCGCTCGCGCCAGCTTGTCAGCGCTGCCGGACGTGACGATCACTCTGGCCCCGGCCGCCTTGGCGATCTGCAGCCCGAACAGCGAGACGCCGCCCGTGCCCTGCACCAGCACGGTCTTGCCGGCCAGCGGCGTGCCGCGCTCCACCAGGGCGAACCAGGCCGTCAGCCCCGCCACCGGCAGAGTGCTCGCGGCGGCATCGTCGAGCGTGGCCGGCGCGAGGGTGAACCAGTCTTCGGGAAAAGCGACATGGTCGGCAAGGACACCGGGCCGCATGCCGCCCAGAGTGCGGTAGGGCGGCACGCGGGCCGTACCGTGGTTCAGTCCGTCGATCCAGCCGGGAACGAAGGTGGAGATCACGCGGTCACCCGGCTTGAAGCGCGTGCTGCCTTCTCCGAGCGCCTCGACGACACCCGCCATGTCCGATGCCGGGGTGAAGGGGAAGGTCAGGGGCTGGCCGAAGCCGGTCTCGATCACCAGCTTGTCGCGGTAGTTCAGGGAAACGGCGGTCACCTTGACCAGGATCTCGCCTGCTTGCGGCTGGGGCTTCGGCGCATAGTCGAGCACGAGCCGATCGCGCCCGATTGCGTTCATGGACCATCGTTTCATCCGCTCCGTCATTGTCGTCTCCATTCGGATCAGTGGGAGCGGCACTGTAATGTTGAATTTCTGGCACCAGTGGCGATATAAGTTCCGATCTTTGGTTCTCAATCCTCTACAATATCATCCTTCCAATGGTGGATCGTCTTAACGGTGTCTCGGTTTTCGTCGAAGCGGTGGAGGCTGGCGGCTTTGCCGCCGCCGCCCAGCGGCTCAACTTGTCGCGCTCGGCGGTCGGCAAGTCGATCGCCCGGCTTGAAGAGCGCCTGGGCGCCCGGCTGTTCCATCGCACCACGCGCAGCCAGGCGCTGACCGAGGACGGCCAGGTCTTCTATGAGCGCTGCCTGCGGGCGCTGGCCGAGATCCGCGAGGGCGAGGCTCTGCTCGACAGCGGCCGGCGCGATGTCAGCGGCCGGCTGCGCGTCACCATGCCCGCCCTGTTCGGGCGCGTCTGTGTCGCGCCGCTTCTACTCAGGCTTGCGGCCCAGCATCCGGCTCTCGAACTCGAGCTCAACTTCAACGACAGGCGCGTCGACCTGATCGAAGAAGGCTACGACCTCGCCATTCGCAACGGCACCCTCGAATCCGACATGAACCTTATCACGCGCCGTGTTGCCCTCCAGCGCATGACGGTGTGCGCCGCTCCTGCCTATCTGCGCGAGCATGGCGCGCCGCTCACCCTGGCCGCCCTCGCCGACCATCAGGCCATTCTCTATGGCCGCTCCGGCCACCCCCGGTCATGGCTGTTTCCGGTACAAAGCGGGCCGGCCATCGAGATCATGCCCCCGAGCCGCTTCATCTTCGATTCCCTCGATGCCGTCGCCGATGCGGCGGTGGCCGGAGCAGGCCTTGCCTGGATGCCCTGCTGGCTGGTGGCCGAGCGCGTGCGCAGAGGCGAGTTGATCCGGGTGCTGACCGAACATCCGGGCCTGGTCTTCGACGTGCATGCCCTTTGGCCGCGCGCTCCCGTGCAGCCGCTGCGCGTACGCGCCGCCATCGACCTGCTCGCCACCAACCTTTCCCGCTTGATGAGCAACGAAGTCGGCCTCTGAAGACGGGCTTGCTCCTCTATCGCTTCGCTCCCATCGACGAAGTGCCGACGTCAGAGCGCAAGCCGCCATTTCAGGCAAACCATGCCCGTGGGGAAGGCAAGTTGCCTCCCCGGCAGGCAAATCCGCAATTCTGCTCATGATCTCACCAATCCTTATGCGCAGACCGCTTGCTGCTTTGCCCGATCTCGCTCAATGTAACGCCAGATTGCACATCTGGAGGGAATGTATGGCGGCGTTCGACGAGATGACCCTGAGCGACGGCACCATTCGTTCCGCCTACGCCGATCTCGCGCAATGGCTCTCCACGGCCCCCAAGGAATTGTTGACCCACCGACGAAACGAGGCCGAGTTGCTGTTCCGGCGCATCGGCATCACCTTCGCCGTCTACGGCGACAAGGATGGCGCCGAGCGCCTGATCC
The DNA here is from genome assembly GCF_017813775.1 of Labrys sp. LIt4. Taxonomy (NCBI): domain Bacteria; kingdom Pseudomonadati; phylum Pseudomonadota; class Alphaproteobacteria; order Hyphomicrobiales; family Xanthobacteraceae; genus Labrys; species Labrys sp. LIt4. The sequence goes on along the minus strand of NZ_JAGIPY010000002.1, from coordinate 605,527 downwards.
CCTTCGACATCATCCCGCGCATCCTGGCGGCCCAGGAATGGAACACGCTCAAAAGCGGCCTCGAACAGCGCGTGCGGGCGCTGAACATGTATATCAAGGATGTCTATGGCAAACGCGAAGTGGTGCGCGCCGGCGTGGTGCCGGAAGATCTGATCTTCAACAATCCGGCCTTCCGCCCCGAAATGGCGGGCCAGAGCGTGCCCCATGACGTCTATGTCCATATAGCCGGCATCGACATCGTCCGGGTCGACGCCGATACCTTCTACGTGCTCGAGGACAATGCCCGCACGCCTTCCGGCGTCTCCTACATGCTGGAGAACCGCGAAGTCACCATGCGCCTCTTCCCGGAGGTGGTGGCGCGCCACCGCATCGCACCGGTCGAGAACTATACGGACGAACTGCTCGCCACCCTGCGCTCGATCGCCCCGCGCTCGGCCTCGCGCGATCCGGTCGTGGTGCTGTTGACGCCGGGCATGTACAATTCGGCCTATTACGAACACTCCTTCCTGGCGGATCGCCTCGGCATCGAGATCGTGGAGGGCCGCGATCTCTTCGTGCGGGACGAGATCGTCTATATGCGCACCACCGAAGGGCCTCGCCGCGTCGACGTGATCTATCGGCGCATCGATGACGATTTCCTCGATCCCCTCGCCTTCCGCCCGGATTCAGCCCTCGGCGTCCCTGGCCTGATGACTGCCTACCGTGCCGGCAATGTCACGCTGACCAATGCCGTCGGCACCGGTGTCGCGGACGACAAGGCCGTCTATTCCTACATGCCCGACATCGTGCGCTTCTTCCTCGGCGAGGAGCCGATCCTGCAGAACGTACCAACCCATCGCTGCCGCGAGCCCGAAGCTCTGGCCTATGTGCTCGACAATCTCGAAAGCCTGGTGGTCAAGGAGGTTTCGGGATCGGGCGGCTACGGCATGCTGATCGGGCCGCATGCCAGCAAGGCCGAAATCGCCGACTTCAGGGCCAAGCTGAAGGCGCATCCCTTCGGCTATATCGCCCAGCCGACCTTGGCGCTCTCGACCTGCCCCTGTTACGTCGAGGAAGGCATCGCCCCTCGCCATGTCGACCTCAGGCCCTTCGTCCTCACCGGTTCGGACAAGGTCCGCATCGTGCCGGGCGGCCTGACCCGCGTGGCACTGAAGCAAGGTTCGCTGGTGGTGAATTCGAGCCAGGGGGGCGGCACCAAGGATACCTGGGTTCTGGACCGATGACATCAGCCATGAACGCTCCGCAGCCGCTCTCCTGCTTCCTCTCGTCCGGACATTGACGCATGCTGTCGCGTACCGCCGATAACCTGTTCTGGCTGGCCCGCTATGTCGAACGGGCCGAATATCTCGCCCGCATCCTCGACGCGGCCTACCGTCTGTCGTCCCTGCCGGCCTCCTATGGCGGCCTGACCACGGAATGGGAGAGCGCCGTGGAGACGGCGGGATGCGGTCCAGCCTTCTTTGCCGCCTATGAGGAGGCCAACGAGCGCACGGTCACCGAGTTCCTGGCCTTTTCCGCCGAGAACCCTTCCTCGATCCGCAATTGCTTCGAAATGGCGCGTACCAATGCCCGCGGCGTGCGCACCGCCCTCACAGCGGAGATGTGGTCGACCATCAATGACGCCTGGCTCCAGCTCCAGCGCTATGATCCGGCCCGGATGAGCCGCGAGGAAGTCTCCCGCTTCCTCGACTGGGTCAAGGGCGTCTCCCTGATGTTCGACGGTTCGGCCTACCGCACCATGCTGCGCAACGACGCCTATGCCTTTGCGCGGCTCGGCCTATTCCTGGAACGCGCCGACAACACGGCCCGCATCCTCGACGTCAAATACCATGTGCTGCTGCCGCCCTCGGAAAGCGTCGGCGGCAGTCTCGACTATTTCCAGTGGACGGCCATCCTGCGCGCCGTCTCGGCCCTGACCGCCTATCACTGGGTGTACAAGGAAAGCCTCAAGCCGTGGCTTGTCGCCGATCTGCTGACCTTGAACACACAGATGCCGCGTTCCCTTGCTTCATGCTATGAGAACTTGAACGGGAATCTCGATCAGCTCGCGCAGGTCTATGGCCGGCAGGGCCCGGCCCAGCGGCTGGCGCGCGTGACTCAGTCGCGCCTGCAGAATCTGAGCATCGACGAGGTCTTCCAATCCGGTCTGCATGATTTCATCACCGATTTCATCACCGACAACAACAATCTGAGCGCGGCGATCGCCGAGCAATATCTGATCTGACGAACCCATGCGCATCTGCGTCGCCCACGAAACCGTCTATCGCTACGAGCGGCCGGCCAAATCCGTGATCCAGACCCTGCGGCTGACCCCGCGCTCGCATGATGGCCAGCACGTGGTGCGCTGGCGCATCGATGTGGACCAGGACGTCAGGCTGAGCCAGTCCGAGGACGCCTTCGGCAATATCAGCCACGCCTTCACGGCCATCGGCAGCATCGAAAGCTTGCGGGTGCGCGTGGAAGGCGAGGTGGAGACCCATGACAATGCGGGCGTGCTGCACGGCGTGGTCGAGCGTTTCCCCGTCTCCCTCTATCTGCGCGATACCGGCCTCACCCAGGCCGATGCCTCGATCCAGGACTTTGCCAGCCGGAGTGCCGCGGCGGCAGGAGGCGGGCTCGCCGCCTGTCATGCCCTGATGCAGGCGATCCATGACCGTGTCGAGGTCAGCCGGGATCCGAAGCAGCCGGCAGCCGGCCTGATCGAGGCCCTTGCGACCGGCAGCGGCGTCGCGCAGGACGCCAGCCATCTCTTCATCGCCTGCGCCCGCTCGCTCGGCATCCCGGCCCGCTACGTCAGCGGATTGCTCTGGCAGCCGCCGGCGCAGCAAAGCAGCGCCACCCATGCCTGGGCCGAGGCCTATGTCGAGGGTCTGGGCTGGGTCGGCTTCGATCCGGCGCTGTCGGTCTGTCCCACCATCCACCACATCCGCGTCGCCGCTGGCCTGGATTACCTGAGTGCCGCACCGGTGCGGGGCGCCCATTATGGCGGCGATGGCGAAAGCCTGGAGGTCGCCATCGATATCGGCGAAAAGGGAGAGCATCCGCAGGCGCAGCGTCAATCGCAGAGCTGACCTAGCCCTTTCAAGGTCTTTGCAAGGCGGTCTGCGCTGGGCGCGTTCCCAGCCCCGCCTGCAGGCCATGCGTCTTCCAGGGGCCGGGGACCCGCCCGCCAAAATGCCGTTTCGAGACTTGGATGTCTAGAGCAAAGTGCGATTTCTCCGAATCGGACTTTGCTCTCTAATTCCTTGTTTTGACGCGTTTTCTTAATCGAAAAGTCTATCAACTTTTCTGGAAAACGCTCTAACGTGGCGCTGCTCTTCAATGACGACGGCGCGCAATTCCGGCTCGATAGTCTGCAAACACCTCGGGGAACGGCTCTCAAGGCCGACTTGAATCGTGCTCATGCTTGTAGCGGCGCACCATGGCCGGCCGCAATTTCGGGGCCAGTTTGCTGACCCCAAGCAAGATCAGAATTCCGAGCACATAGCCCACCTGCAGGGCGATGGCGATGGCCACCATGTCAATCAAGGCCGCTCCCAGGCCGAAGCCTGCCATCCAGATGATGAGGGCGCTGCCGATCGATGCGATCAGGGCAATGATCGTGAAAGCCAGTACCGGAACAAAAGTCCCGCACAGAGCGCCCAGCACTATCGCAACGATGACAGGCCAGATCACGAACATATGTCTCTCCAACTATTTCGTTGGTTTGCTGCGGAACCCGGTGTTTCGTTCTACCATCTGTAGCAGGATCGATCTTGCCGATACTGCCCACCCCGAGTCTAGTAAAAAACTCCTCCAAAAGAAGGGGGGTCAGGCTTTTTCACGCAAGGTTGATTTCCGACCGTGATGGTCTCGAACAGTGTATTCTTTCAACAAAAGAAGCAATGCCCTATTCGGATGAGGTAGGCATTATACTGTATCGGCTCCGCAACGGCCGGATGCCGGCAGAGCCTCGAGACCATCGGCGCCCCCCAGCGATGGCACCTTTCCGCGCAGGCTGCGTCAGCCCGAATGCTTCGTTTCGGGAAGGCGGGAGGGATCGATCACCTTGCCGGGATTCATGAGATCTCCCGGATCGACCATCGCCTTGATCGCCTGCATCAAGCCGAGCTTGACCGGGTCCGCCGTGGCATAGAGGGCATGGATACGCTTGGAGCCGACGCCGTGCTCGGCCGAGAACGAACCGCCGCGCTGGCGGATGCCGCCATAAAGCACCGCTTCCACACCGGCGATGTCGTCTGCCGTCAGCGCGTCTTCCGCCCGGTTGAGCATGATGTGCAGGTTGCCATCGCCCAGATGGCCGAAGACGAAGGGAGCCAGCCCCGGCGAGACGCCGGCAAGACCGGCGATGCTGGCGCGCACGTAGTCGTCTATTTGCGACAAGGGCAGCGAGACGTCGAAGCTGGGTGAGTTGGGATAGTCGACATAGATGACGGCCGATTCCTCGCGCAGCCGCCAGATCGCCTGCTCCTGCGCCAGCGAACTCGCCAGGACGGCGCTGGTCTCTGGGTAGGTTCCCAGCAGTTCCTCGTAGATCGCCGCCAATTCCTCCTGCAGCGCCGCTTCGTCGGCGCCGCCCAGCGAGAGAATGAGATAGATCCGGTGTTCCATGGAGAAATCCGGCGCCGACCAGCCGAAGTGGCGGGCGGCATAGCGGAAATAATCGGCCCACATCGCCTCGGCGGCGCGCAGTTCGCCGACCCGCGCGTCGAGGGCGCGCCGGATGGCAGCAAGCGCGGCGGGCACCGAGTCGAAACCGAACAAGGCCACGGCATGGGCCGCCGGCACGGCATCCAGCTTGATCGCGACCCTGGTGACGATGCCGAGCGTGCCCTCGGCGCCGATCAGCAGATGCTTGAGATCATATCCCGCCGAGTTCTTCACCACCCGTGTGAGGTCGGAATAGATGGAGCCATCCGGCAGCACCGCTTCCAGGCCGAGAATGCGGTGGCGCATCACGCCATTGCGGAAGGCCATGATACCCCCGGCATTGGTGGAGATCATGCCGCCGATCGTGGCTGAACCGCGGGCCGGCAGATCGATGCCGGGCTCGAGCCGGTGGGCGAGCGCGGCCTCCTGCAGGGCCTGCAGCGTGCAGCCGGCTTCCACCACCGCCACGCGCTCATCGGCATCGAGCCGCTCGATCCGGTTGAGGCGGCGGGTCGATATCACGAGCTGTCCCGCCGTCGAAATGCCGCCGCCGACAAGGCCGGTGCGCCCACCCTGCGGCACTACGGGAACACCGTATCGCACGCAAAGACGCACGATCGCGGCTACCTCCCCTGTCGTCGCTGGCGAGATCACGGCAGAAGCGCCGAGATTGTCGGGGTCCTCACCCGGATCGAGCTCGGCGATTCCGGCGCCGGTGCGGATATTGGCGGCGCCCACCGCCGAGGCGAGATCTGACAGGAAGTCAGCCGGAAGCCCGTTTTCCTGCCCGATCATCGCCTCACCCTGTTGTCGTTTCGCCTTGAGCGCTCAGGCCGCGCGGCGCAATGCCTGCGCCATGCAGTGAATGCCGCCGCCGGTCTTGGATATCTCGCCGGTGTCGACGGCCGCAACCTCGAATCCACGCGCCTTGAGCTGCTCGATCAGGCTCTTGCTCGCGGTGGGCGCAATGATGCGGTCATCGCCCACGGACATGAAGTTGCAGCCAAGCGCCATCGTATCCTGGAACGGCACGTCGATGATCTCGTGGCCCTTGGCCTTGAGCCAGTCGACGATGCCGGGTTCGGTGCAGGCCAGGCACACTGCCGTCAGCTTCGGCGCGATCGGCACCACCATCAGGTCGATATGGACGTAATATTCGTCGATGAAGGCGAGCCGGACCTCCCAGCCTTCCTTCTCGAACCAGCCGGCGACCTGGCGGGCGCCTTCCTCCTGGGTGCGGGCGCCCCCGCAGCCGATCAACACGCAGCCTTCCTCGATCACGTTGAAATCGCCGCCCTCGAAGGTGCCGGCCGTCACCATGTCGTAGATCGGGATATCCATCTTCTCATAGGCGCGGATGGCGGCATAGTTCTCGCCGCGGCGCCACCAATTGGCCATGGCGGTGATGATGACGCCATAGGGCGTCATCACGCTGGAATCGCGCGTATAGACCTGCATCGGCAGTTCGACTTCCGGCTCCAGCCAGTGGATATTGACGCCGAAATGCTCATAGGCCGAGGCCAGTTCCTTATGCTGGGCCTGCGCGGTCTGGATGTTGCAGGGCGCCTCGCGCAGATGTTTGCGCGACAGCGAGCTGGTGGCCATGTGCCTGAGATAAGCCGGCGAGCCGAGCAGGACGTCGGTCAAGCGGTCGGTCTCGTTGCGAAAGCCCCAATGCTTGAGCGGCTTGGTGCCGCCGGCGAGATTGCGGCGACGCAGGGTGAAGGCGTCGTCGACATGGATCTGTTCGATGCGGTTCACGGTCGTTTCCCTTTCCTTAGGTGGGGATCCACCATTCGCGCCCGCGAACGGTGGTGACATATTCGGGCCAGCGGAAGCCGATCGGCGGCGGATAGTCAGCCAGCGGCGGTATCCAGTTGGAGCCGCCGACACCGCCGCCGGTGCGTTCCTCGAATTCACGGCGGGCAGCGGCGCGAGCCTCCCCGTCCTCGATCAGGCGCAGGGCCGAGAGGGCGATTGTCTTGGCGGCGGTGGTCACCATCGGATCGATGGTGGCGGGCATGCCGCCCAGCGCATTCATCACCCAGCCCGGATAGGTATAGCCTTCCGGCGCCCTGAGGGCCGGCCGGGCCACGTAGAAGCGGGCGGTCGGGGCGTGCCAGCTCATGTCGGTGTAGTCGTCCGAGGTCGAGTTGAGCTGGGAGGGCGGCAGGTCCCGCCGCAGGATCGCCTCGGCTTCCTCAGGGGCGATCAGCCGTTCGCATTCGGCCAGGAAGGGCTTTTCCATCGGCTCCAGGCCGAGATTGACCTGGATCTCGCGGGCGAGCCGGCAGGCCTCCTCGCCCCAGCGCGGCGCCCCCACCGTCGACATCGCCTCCCAGACGACGTTGGCGATGGCATGGTTGGCCAGGCCCGGGCGCGACTTGCACACCCAGTGGCGCTCATAACGGCAACCGGTCATCCTGGCCGCCATCTCGGCATTGCGGTCGAGCATGGCCGTCGCCTGCTCGGCCATATCGAGGGTGGGCATGCGCATCATGTACTGGATCTCTGCGAGGCCCGCCGGGAGATTGTCCGCCGTCGCCTGGCCAGCCGTGAGGATCGCCTCGCTGATCGACCAGCCGCCCTGATGGGTCAGCATGGAATCGCGCAGGGCCTTGGAGGCCATGTACATCATCATCAGCGCATCGTTGGCGCCGGGCGCGCGCACCGCCGAATGCGATTGCGGGATCGGTGCGCCCGCGGCGCGGTTCCAGGCCTCCGGCTCGTCGCAGACGAAGCGGTAGATCATCGAAAAAGCGGCGCCGCAATGGGTATCCCAGCGCACCGTGTTGCACATCGGCAGCATGTAGAAGGGATGGAAGGAGAGCATGCCGTCGAGGCCGTCATAATAGCCCTTGGCGGCATGGAGAGGCTTGGAGCCCCTCACCTTCTCGGCCGGCTCGCCGGTGAAACGCAGCGTGCCGGCAAGACCGTGGCGCTCCATCGCCTGTTTGGTGGCGAGCAAGCCGCCGAGGCTGGAAGTGCCGAGCGCCGAATGGGGGTCGGTATGGCCGCCGGCATGTTCGCTGAGCCCCGGCCGCGGGCGCCTGACGGTCGCCGCATCCTGGCAATTGCCGGGCACCGCGTCATATTCGGCATACATGCCGATCACAGGTCCACCCGGCTTGCCCGTCCAGTGCGCACAGAAGGCCGTCGGCATGCCGGCCGAGCCTTCCTCGACGGTAAAGCCATGCCGGCGCAGGAGTTCGACATACCAGCGCGCCGATTCATATTCGCGCCAGGCGGTCTCGCCAAAATCGAAGATCGTGCGGGTCCAGCGCGAGAGATCGCCGGCGATGGCGTCGACATGCGCAAGCGCCGTCTGCTGAGCTGAACTGGTCAATTCCGCCTCCCTGATCCATGGCGAGGATAAGCGGTGAACATCGCTATCAAAAAGTGATATGTTTTGCCCGTTTGAACAAATTCCATTCACCTGTAAGCAATTGCTCCCAAAAGTTGGGGAGAGATTTCCCGGAGCCTCTTTTGCGAATTCCCTCCACCCAAGCCCTGAGGGCCCTCGACAGCTTCGCCCGCCACGGCAGCGTCTGGCGCGCCGCCGAAGAGCTCTTCCTCACCCGCAGCGCCGTCAGCCATCAATTGCGCCTGCTCGAACGCGACCTCGGCTTTGATCTCCTGGAGCGCAACGGCAAAGGCGTGATGCTGACCGCGCGCGGCCGCCACTACGCCAACGAGGTGCGCAAGGCCCTCACCGTCATCGGGGACGCCTCGCTGCAATATGGCGACAAGGGTGTCGCCGGCACGCTGCAGGTGAGTTGTACGCCCGGATTTGCCTCGCTTTGGCTGTGCACGCACATCGCCGAGTTCCAGGAGATGTATCCGGACGTGTCGCTGCGCGTGGTGACGCCGCGGCGGCTCGACGACGTCTCCAATCCCGATGTCGACCTCTTCATAGCCTTCGGAGACGGCAACTGGCCCAATCGGGCGGTGGAGCTCCTGTGTGAGGTCCAGTTCACGCCCTTATGCAGCCCCGCTCTGCTCAACAAGGTCGGTGGTCTCAACGAGCCTTCGGATGTGTTGAGGGCACCGCTGCTGCATCTGGGCGATTTCGACGATTGGACACGCTGGCTGGCTCTCGCCAATGTCGAAAATCCCAACGCCGAATGCGGCATGATCTTTTCCGACATGAATCTCGTCTTTGCCGCCGCCACCGCCGGCCAAGGCATCGCCATGGGGGACGAGCTCACCTGCCGCACCGCCATGAAGGCCGGCCAGCTGATCCGTCCCTTCGATCTCGCCATCAAGTCGCCCCGCTCCTATTTCCTGGTGATGGAACACACCAAGACGGGCCACGCCGTCTCTCGCGCCTTCGCAGACTGGCTGAAGTCGGCCTTGGCGCAGACGAGCCCGACATACCGACCCAACTATGGCTGAAGAACTGTAGCGGGCTACCCGTTGGGGTGAATCAAATTTTTCCCTGGAGGCAACAACATTCAATTGTCGTGAACGATAATCACGCTTAGGCTTTGAAAGGTTTTCCAAAGCGTTTTGCGATTTGGCGGCAGCAGGAAACGCAAGGACGCGTCGAAACACGGAATCGGAGCAAAGCGCTTTGCTCCAAGCAAAGTTGGCCCGCTTCACCCACAATGGCAAAGCACGCCAACCTTGCAATCGTTTGAAATCATGCGGGTTATCCCTGACCGAGACCGTGGCTCCGATCAGGGATAACCCGCTTAGGGGAACATGCATGGCGCAAAACGGCGGGACAGCGCCCGGCAAGGCAGCCGGTCATTCGAGCACCGAACATGCTGCCGAGATTCGGGCCGAGGGCATCGGCAAGACATTCGGCAAGTTCGAGGCGCTCAAGGGCGTGTCCCTGACCATCGCCCGCGGCGAATTCCTCACCCTGCTCGGCCCTTCGGGCTCCGGCAAGACCACCTTCCTCATGATCCTCGCCGGCTTCGAGAAACCGACGGTCGGCCGCCTCACCCGCGACGGCACGGACATCACCACCCTATCCGCCGAAGAGCGCGCCTTCGGCATGGTGTTCCAGGGCTATGCGCTGTTCCCGCATATGACGGTGGAGCAGAACATCGCCTTCCCCCTGCATATCCGCAAGGTGCCCGGCGACGAGATCCGCCGGCGCGTCGGCGAGATGGTGGCCCGCGTCGGCCTGTCCGGCCATGGCCATAAGCTGCCCTCGAAACTTTCCGGCGGCCAGCAGCAGCGCGTGGCACTGGCGCGGGCTCTGGTGTTCGAGCCGCCCGTGCTCCTGCTCGACGAGCCCTTCTCCGCCCTCGACAAAAACATGCGCAACTCGATGCAGGACGAGGTCAAGCGCCTGCACGAGGAACTCGGCACCACCTTCATCTTCGTCACGCACGATCAGAGCGAGGCGATGGCGCTGTCGTCGCATGTGGCGATCTTCAACCAGGGCCAACTCCTGCAGGTGGGCACGCCGCAGGAGGTCTACGAAAGGCCGACCAACCGTTTCGTCTCGGAATTTCTGGGGGACATCAATCTCCTGCCGCTGCACGACGTCCAGCGGGAAGCCGGCAATGCCCGCGGCTCCTGCGACGGAGCCCTGCTCGACGTGCCGTCTCAGACCCATGTCGGCAAGACCGGCATCCTGGCCATCCGCCCCGAACACATGGACGTCTCGGCCAGGCCGCAGACGGAGTCCCTCAACTGCCTGGCCGGCACCGTGACGGCCTCCACCTATCTCGGCTCGGCCACCAAACTATCCCTGACCACCAAGAGCGGCACGCCGGTGAGCCTGACGCTGCCGACCGACCGCGCGGCGGAAGCCTTGGCAAACGGGCCGGACCTCTGGCTCACCTGGCCCAAGAGCAAGGGCTTCCTGTTGCCGGAAGACGCCTGAAACAACGGCCTCTTCCTGCAAATAAAATATCTCAAAAACAAATAATTATAACACAACTCTCACCATCCGCCTTCGCATACCCACAGGGGAACATCGGCCATGAACGAAGCCTTCCAGAAAGACTGTCTCGAAATCCTCGCCTCGAAGGTCGAAGCCGGCCAGATCAGCCGCCGGCGCTTCGCCCAGCTCGCCGCCATGGTGCTCGCCGGCGCTCCCTTCGCCCTGCGCACCGGCCCGGCACGCGCCGATGGCGGCCAGCTCGTCCTCGTCAACTGGGGCGGCGACGCCATCAAGGCTTATGACGCCGCCTATGGCCAGCCCTTCCAGCAGGAAACCGGCATCACCGTGAAGGAAGACGGCACTGGCCCGACCGAAGGCGGCATCACCGCCCAGTTCAAGAGCGGCAAGCCGACCTGGGACATCGTGGACGCCGACCCGTTCTCCGCCATTTCCCTGGGCAAGCAGGGCATGCTCGAACCCATCGACTATAAGGTGGTCGACAAGTCGAAGTTCCGGCCGGGATTTGGCTGGGAACATGCCTCTTCGACCTATTTCTTCTCCTATGTCATTGCCTATGACGCCTCCAAATTCGGCGACAAGCCGCCGACCGGCATGGCCGATTTCTTCAATGTGGAGAAATTCCCGGGCAAGCGGTCGCTCTACAAATGGGGTGCCGGCATGTGGGAGGCCCTGCTGCTCGGCGATGGCGTGGCGCCGGAAAAACTCTATCCGCTCGATCTCAAGCGCGCCCACGACAAGCTCGCCGCCTTCAAGGACAATGTGGTGTCCTATTGGGGTGGCGGTGCCGAAAGTCAGCAGGTGCTGCTGAATGGCGATGCCTCGATGGCGCTGATCTGGTCCACTCGCGCCTCGGTGCTGGAGAAGGATTCGGGCGGGCAGATCAAGTTCATCTGGGACCAGGGCCTGATCTCGCCCGGCGCCATGGCGGTGATCAAGAACAATCCCGGCGGCAGGGACAATGCGATGAAGTTCATCGCCAGCGCGCAGGATCCCAAGAAGCAGCTGGTGATGTTCGACATGCTCGGACAGGGCCCCGCCAATCCGGCGACCGACGCTCTCATCCCTGCCGACCAGAAGCGCCTCAACCCCGTCGATCCGGCCAACATGGCCAAGCAGGTGGCGCTCGACATGAACTGGTATGCCGAAAACTACGGCGCGGCGCTGGACGCCTATACCAAGATCATCTCGGCCTGACCTTCATCCGCTGCCCGGGCCCCCTAAGCCCGGGCAGTGAAGAGATGCGAGAGCCTTCATGCACAAGCCCTTGTCTTCGCTTTCATTCCTGGTTCTGGCGGGGCCATTGCTGGCATTCCTGACGCTGGTCTATCTCATTCCCTTCCTGGGGGTGGCCCAGTGGAGCATCACCCTGCCCGAACCAGGACTGACACAGTATCAAAGGCTTGCCGGCGATCCCCTGGTGCTCTCGGTCTTCCTGCGCACCTTCCGCATCTGCGCCATGGTGACGGTGCTCACCGTCATCGCCGCCTATATGATCGCCTATGTCTGGGTGCGCGGCACGCCGCTGCAGCAGCGCCTGGCGGAATTATGCATCCTCATCCCCTTCTGGATCTCCGTGCTGACCCGTGCTTTCGGCTGGCTCGCTTTGCTGTCCAACCGGGGTCTCATCAACAGCTGGCTGCAGAGCCTTGGCTTCATTTCCCAGCCGCTGACGCTGGTGCGCAACGAGTTCGGCGTCATCGTCGGCATGACGCATTTTCTCATTCCCTTCGCCGTGTTTCCGCTCGCCTCGGCCATGCGCAGCCTGGATGAGCGCGTCTTCCTCGCGGCGCGCGGCATGGGGGCCGGCCCGCTGCGCATCTTCTGGTCGGTCTTCGTGCCGATGACCTTTTCCGGCATCATCGGGGCTACGCTCATCGTCTTCGTGTTCGCCCTCGGCTTCTTCGTCACGCCTGCCATTCTCGGCGGCGGCCGCAGCGTGATGGTGGCCGAGCTCATCTATCTGCGCATGTTCCAGAGCCCGGATTGGGGCCTGGGGGCAGCGATCAGCGTGACGCTGGTGGTGATCGTGGCAGCGCTGATGGGCCTGCTGTTCCGCTATGCCCGCCTCGGCGATACGGGAGTGTCCAAATGACCTCGCATCGCCCCGGCCTGATCGCGCTCACCGTCGCCGCCCTCGTCGCCGTCTTCCTGCTGCTGCCGCTGCTGGCCGTGGTGCCGGTCTCGTTCACCGCGGCGCGCTATCTGTCGATGCCCAACGGCAACTATGCCCTGACCCACTATCGGACCCTGTTCACCAACCCGGACTGGGCCAACTCCATCCTGCTCAGCATTCGCATCGGCGTTGTCTCGAGCGTGCTCGCCACCACGCTGGCGACCTTGTTCTGCGTCGGCATCTGGATGTTCCGCCCCCGCTTCAGCGCGGCCCTTGTCGGCTTCGTGCTGCTGCCGATGATCGTGCCGCCGGTCGTCTCGGCAATGACGCTCTACTTTCTGCTCACCAGCCTGTCCCAGGTCAGCGCCATCATCGGCTTCGATACCTGGCTCGGCGTGGTGCTCGCCCATGTGGTGATGATCGTCCCCTTCTGCGTGGTGCTGATCATGGTCTCGCTCAGCCAGGTCGACCGCCGCATCGATCTCGCCGCCCGCGGCATGGGCGCCAGCGTCTGGCAGCGCGCCACCAGGATCATCCTGCCCAACATCAAGTTCGGCCTGCTGACAGCGGCGATGCTGTCCTTCGTGCTGTCCTGGGAGGAGATCGGCGTCACCCTCTTCATCACCAGCGTGAACGCCATCACCCTGCCGCGGCTGATGTGGAGCGGCGTGCGCGACAACATCGATCCGGCGATCGCTTCGATCTCCGTCATCCTGATCGTGCTGACCACGCTGGTGCTGGTCATCCGAATGCTCTATTCGAGCCTGCGCTCGGCGCCGAAGCATTAAGCCTGTCGTCATTGCGAGCGAAGCAATCCAGTTCCGTGTATCGGGGCAAGACTGGATTGCTTCGCTTCGCTCGCAATGACAACAGCGGCCCTATAGGGACAAGCGACGGCGGCCCGCTCCCCTGCCGCCATTTGCCGCTGTCCCGATCGGGGCGGTGCCCGTAGGCGGCAAACGAATCTTGCTCTATGGGAAGATCGCTGCGGCCCGGCGATCGGGTTCGTGCTGGGGCGCCGCCGGCAGGCGGCTTGGGAGTTCAGTCGATGACCTATTGCGTCGGGATTTCGGTTCGCGAGGGCCTGGTGATGATCGCGGATACGCGCACCAACGCCGGCATCGACAACATCGCGACATTCCGCAAGCTGCATGTGTTCGAGGAGCCGGGAGAGCGCGTGCTGGCGGTGTGTACCTCGGGTAACCTCTCCGTCAGCCAGGCTGTGCTGGACCACATCCAGGAGGGCCTCGAAAATTCCGATACCGGCGCCGTCGATACGCTGATGAGCATGCCCAGCATGTTCAAGGCCGCTCAGTTGATCGGCCGGGCCATCCGCCAGGTCTACGCCACCGATGGCCGCAGTCTGGAGGAGCACAACAGCCGCTTCGACGTGGCCTTCCTGTTCGGCGGGCAGATCAAGGGCGGCAAGATGCGGCTCTTCATGATCTATTCGGCCGGCAATTTCATCGAGGTGACGGCCGATACGCCCTATCTGCAGATCGGCGAGCACAAATATGGCAAGCCCATCCTCGACCGCGCCGTGAACTACGAGACGGAAATGCCGGACGCCCTCAAGGTCGGCCTGATCTCGATGGATTCCACCATGCGTTCCAATCTCGGGGTCGGCATGCCGATCGACATCCTCACCGTTCGGCGCGACGCCCTCAAATCCGAGATCAGCCACCGCATCGAGCCGGGCGAGCCCTATTTCCACGATCTGCGCGAACGCTGGTCGGCGGCCTTGCGGGCCGCTCATATCGCCATTCCCCGGCCGCCCTATATCATCGGCAAGACGGGCGTCCTCGACACGCCCTGAACAGCCGCCCAGGCGCGCGCCGCACCACGGTCCGGCTGCGTAACACTTTGGAAATCAGTCAAGTCTGGAACGAGGTTAAACAAGAACGTGATGGTTCGTGATCGCGGAGCCTGCCGCGCGGACTGGAAAGAGGCGCGCTGATAACCTAAGGCTGCGTTCCCTTCAGCGACCACGGACGGAGCAGCATGTCGCAATCCTCGACGCAATCGACCCTTCAGGCCTATGCGCCGACCATTCTTTCCATCGTGCGCATCGTCGCCGGCCTGATCTTCCTGGCACACGGCACCCAGAAGCTGTTCGGCTTCCCGGCACTCCCGCCCGATCGAGAGATCCCGCTCTTCGGCCTGATGTGGTTCGGTGGCATACTGGAGGCCTTTGGCGGCCTGCTGATCGTGATCGGCCTGTTTACCCGCCCCGTCGCCTTCATCCTTTCCGGACAGATGGCGGTGGCCTATTTCATGTTCCACGCGCCGAAATCCTTCTTCCCGGCCCTGAACGGCGGCGACGCCGCCATCCTCTACTGCTTCCTCTTCCTCTATTTCGTCTTCGCGGGACCAGGATCGATCAGCGTGGACGCAGCGCGCAAGAGGTAGAATTTAGCCGCATCCCCCTTTCGGTTTGCGCGTCAGCCACGGATCGACAAGGCGCGGATGAAGCGTTAGGTTGCGCTCCCTGAATCGGCTCGGGGCGCCCATGGGGTCGACATCGCCTCCCCTGGCGTGCCGAGCCGGTCCCACTCGCCATGGAGATGACCGCATCGGCCATCGTGGCTGGTCGCCCGGAGCAAAAGCGGGATTGTTGAACGCCTGTGGTTCGGGTCCCTCATTTCCAGCCGCCGCGCGTACCGGGCCTTTCGCCGATCGTGCGGTGCATGGTGGGAATCATGGCCAATAACGGGCTCGTGCCGGCCGCCCAGCGATCCGGCACGCGTCCGTACTGCCTGGACTGGATGAATGAAATCGACGTTACTTTCGATCGCCCTGATCGCCCTTGCCCTGACACCCGCCTTAGCCCGCCAGAACAGCAAGTCCAGCCGGACCGAAGCCGGCCTCGCCAAGCTGGCCCCAGCCGATCGGTTTCAGCAAGCCTGCGACATAGAGCTGATGGAAAGGCTGCGTCACGAATCCCGCCCCTACAAGCCCGACAGTGTGATCGCCTATGCGCTGGGCGATCCTCATGTGTCGGGGGACACGCTTAAGGGCGACGGCGGTGCCTTCCGCAGCGGCGGAATCTGGTACCAGTATTCCTTTACCTGCGAGGCGACACCCGACCGCATGAAGGTGATCTCGCTGGAGTACAGGGTCGGCGAAGCCGTGCCGCGCGACCAATGGGACTCGCACGGCCTCTCCATTCACTGATTTCCTTCACCCCCGCACAAGCGAGCAGGCATGGGCAAGGACGGTTCGATCGGCGTTATCCGCCGGGTCCAGCGCTTTCCGGTCAAATCCATGGGCAGCGATGTCCTGGACACGGCGGAGCTGCGCTGGAACGGCCTTGCCGGCGACCGGCAATATGCCTTCGTGAAAACGCGGGACCGCGGCCGCTTTCCCTATCTCACAAGCCGGGATCTGCCGGATCTGCTGCTCTATCGCGCCCGCTATCTCAAGCCGGAGGATCCCAGAACCTCAGCGCTCACCGTGGTCTCGCCCAAAGGCGGCGAATACGACATTGACGATCCCGCCTTATGCCGGGAATTGAGCGAGGCGGCCGGCGGGCCCGTGCATCTGATGCAGCTCGGCCGGGGCCATTTCGATAGCGCCGTCGTCTCGCTGGTGAGCACGACGACGGCTGGCCGCCTGGCGCACGCCCATGGCGGCGGGATCGATCTGCGGCGCTTCCGCATCAATCTCGTGATAGAGCCTGCGGATGCCGAGATCTGGGAGCGGGATTGGCTCGGCAAGCGGCTCGCCATCGGCAACCAGGAGGTCCTCCTGCGCGCCGACCGGCCGATCGACCGCTGCGTGATGATCACCCTCGATCCCCAGACGGCCCAGCGCACTCCCGCGATCATGAAGACGGTCGCGCGCCAGTTCGACAATCGGATCGGCATTTACGGCACCGTCGAGCAGCCTGGGCGGATCAGCTTGGACGACGGTATCTATCTCGCCGGCTGAGCGGCTCAGATGGCCTGACCGCCGGAGACCTCGATCCGCTGGGCGTTGACCCAGCGATTGGCATCCGACAACAGGCTCGCGATCATCGGCCCGATATCCTCGGCCACTCCGGCTCGCCCCAGGGCGGTCATCTGCGCAAAGAGCTTGTTGATGCTGGGATCGTCGCGCACGGCGCCACCGCCGAAATCGGTCTCGATCGCTCCCGGCGCCACGGTATTGACGGCAATCCGCCTTTCACCCAGTTCCTTGGCCAGATAGGTCGACAGGACCTCCACGGCCCCCTTCGCCGCGGCATAGGCCGCATAGCCCGGAAAGGACACGCGTGTCAGGCCGGAGGATAGATTGACGATACGGCCGCCATCCGCCAGCAGGGGGAGCAGAGCCTGGGTGAGGAAGAAGACACCCTTGAAATGGACATTGACCAGGGCATCGAACTGCGCCTCGGTCGTCTGGCCGATTAGAGCGTAATCGCCATGACCGGCATTGTTCACCAGATGATCGAACGTCTCCCGTGACCATGTGTCATGCAGCGTTGCCCGCACCCTTTCGGCGAAGGCGGCAAAGGCCCGGACGTCGCCTGTATCGAGTTGAAAGGCGACCGCCTTCCGGCCCATGGCCTCGATTTCGGCCACGACCGCCTCGGCATCCTCGCTCCGGCTGCGATAGGTGAGGATGACATCGCCGCCAAGGCGGGCAATATTGAGGGCCGTGCTGCGGCCAAGACCGCGACTGGCCCCGGTTACGAGTGAAATCCTGGTCATCGGGCAAACTCCGTTGGTGTGACGGCCCTCGATATCGGGCGAAATAGCCTTTCGGTGTTGCCGGAATCTCGATGTTCTTTGCCTAATCCTCCGAGAGACATGCAAAACGAGCATGAAGCGAGTAGGCTGCCACCATGACCGCCCTGCTTGAAGCCATCCGCCGCCATGCCCAAGCCCACGCCGGTTCGAACGGTATCGCAGCCACGCCGATTCCGGGTCTTACCACTGTGCGGGCGACTGCTCCCAGCGGCCTCGTCCACGCCATCTCCCGCCCCCTCGCCTGCCTGGTGCTGCAGGGAAGCAAGCATGTCACCATGGGCATGCAGGCCTTCGACTTCGCGGCTGGCGATTCCCTGCTGATCACCGCGGACGTGCCGACCGTCAGCCAGATCACCCGCGCCAGCGCCACGGCGCCCTATCTGTCGCTGGTGCTGGAGCTGGACGCGGCCGTGATCGCCGATCTGGCTGCACAGATGAATGCTGTTGGCGGAGCCGATCACGCCCCGGTGCGTGTCCAGCCAACCGATGCCGAGGTCGCCGACGTGGCATTGCGGCTGATGCATTTGCTCGATCGACCGGCCTCGGTGCCGGTGCTGCAGGCCCAACTCGTGCGTGAGATGCATTATTGGCTGCTGGCCGGCCGTCACGGGGCGGCAATCCGGCGGCTGGGTTGGCCCGATGGCCACGCGCAGCGCATCGCGCGAGCCGTAGCGGTATTGAGGGCCGAATTCATGCAACCCTTGCCGGTCGGGTGCTTGGCCGCGGCTGCCGGCATGAGCGTCTCTTCATTCCACCAGCATTTCCGGTCGATAACCTCCCTCTCTCCCCTGCAATTCCAAAAGCAGTTGCGCCTGATCGAGGCCAGGCGCCTGATGCAGGCCGAGGGCATGAGCGCGAGCGGGGCAGCGTTCGCGGTCGGTTATGAGAGCGTTCCCCAATTCACCCGCGAATATGGCCGATTGTTCGGCCTGCCGCCGGTTCGCGACATCAAGGCAGCGAGGGGGCGGGCTCGGGCAGCCGCCTGATCATCGAAGGGACTGTCGCTGCCGCGCGCCTCAGAAGATCGCCAGGGCGCCCTGGAAAATGAGATAGCCGAGCCCGGCCGTGATCAACAAACCCACGCTGGTGGCGATATAGCCAGCCAGGATGACGGCGCCGTCGCGCTCGACCAGTCCGAGGCCAAGAATGCAGATGGGAATGCCGAGCGGGATGTTGCCGATGATCGGGATGGGCAGCAGCAGGGCCAGGCCCAGCACGAGCGCGACGATACCCACGATCCGCCGGGAACGGGCATCCGCGAACAGGTGCAGGCGCGGCTTGGCGAAACGCTCGACCCACTGGATCCAGGGTTCCGCCTTGGTGACGATGCGCTGCAGATCCTTGCGGGCGAAGCTGCGCTTGGCCAGGAATTGCGGCAGCCACAGATTATCGCGCCCCATCACCATCTGGGCCGCGATGAGGGCGACGATGATGCCGCAGATCACCGGGATGCCCGGCGGCATCGGCAGGCAGTTGGGTATGCCGAACAGCAGGAACAGGATACCGAAGGCGCGGTTGCGCATGGCGGCCGTCAGGTCGCCGAAATAAATGCGCTCCTCTCCTTCCGCCGAGGCAATCGCCGCAAGGAGTTCGGATGTTCTGGGGTTACGCGGTTCCAAAATTAAGCTGACTCGTGGGGATCCTTGCCGGGCTTATAGTGAGACTCTGCGACAATTTCGAGATGATTGTGCTGCCGAACGCCAAACAGGGCGTGGCATTTGCGGATAGGTGTTGTGCTTTTGCCGCATAGTTCCCTGTGCAGCACAACATTGCATGCTGCATCGCAAGACCCCGAAGGTCGTGCTGACTTGTCGCAGGCTCCTTCTCCAGCTTTGTTCGAAAAATCGCAAAAATCGCGAAAAACCCCGCAAAAACGACCCTCAACTTTTCAAGCTTGTCACTTGACCACCGAAAAACGGGGGTCCAGACTGGAATTATTCCGATCTGCTGCATGAGAGTCTCCCGTTCAGACCGCCAATGAATGGCGGCGAACGCAGAGGGGACGACAGATCGCGAACCGGTTGGAGGACCCCATGGCTTCCGTTTCGCTTCTCGTCAATGGACGGGAAATTACGGCTGATATTGATCCGCGTACTTTGCTTGTCGAATTTCTGCGTGAGCACCTCAGGCTCACCGGCACCCATGTCGGCTGCGATACCAGCCAGTGCGGTGCCTGCGTGGTGCATATTGACGGCAAGGCCGTCAAATCCTGCACCGCCCTCGCGGTCCAGGTCAGCGGCAGCTCGGTGACCACCATCGAGGGCCTGGCCAATAACGGCCAGCTGCATCCGATGCAGGAAGCCTTCCGCGACAATCACGGCCTGCAATGCGGCTTCTGCACGCCCGGCATGATCATGACCTCGGTCGCCATGGTCGACCGGCTCGGCGGCGACCTCGACGAGGCGACCATCCGCCATGAGCTGGAAGGCAACATCTGTCGCTGCACGGGCTATCACAACATCGTCAAGGCGGTCGCGGCAGGGGCCAAGGCCATGACCGAGGGCGAAACCCTGCAGGCGGCCGAATAGCCACTCTCTCCCGGAATGTGTCGCCCTACCCGTTCGTGGCAGCCCACGAGCACTCGCGACCGCCACTCCGGACTTCGATCTTTCCATCGACTCTCTCGGCGAAGCCTTTGTTTGCCGGGGATTATTCCAATCCCATAGCGTTTTGCGATGCGAGGAAATCGCGTCAAATACCAAAGACGTCGAAACAGCGAATTCGAGCAGACAAGCGTTCACGCATGAACGCGCTGTGCTCCAGGGGAGAGAACGACATGAACGCCACAGGCGTTGGCGCACCGGTGCGCCGCAAGGAGGATTTCCGCTTCATCACCGGCAAGGGCAATTATACCGGCGATATCAATCGCCCGGGTCAGGCCCATGCCTATTTCCTGCGCTCGCCGCATGCCCATGCGGCGATCAAATCGATCGACATCAGCGCGGCCCGCAAGCTGCCGGGTGTCATCGAGATCCTCACCGGCGAGGATTTGGCGCAGGACAAGATCGGTGGCCTGATCTGCGGCTGGATGATCCACTCCAAGGACGGCACGCCGATGAAGGCCGGGGCCCATCCGGCACTGGCCCAGGGCAAGGTGCGCTATGTCGGCGACCATGTCGCCGTGGTGCTCGCCGAGACCCTGGCACAGGCCAAGGACGGCGCCGAAGCCATCAATGTCACCTATGACGTGCTGGCGGCCAGCGTCGATACCGCCAAGACCCAGGCCAAGGACGCCCCCCAGGTTCACGCCGAGGCCGAGAACAACACGGTGTTCCAATGGCATCTTGGCGACAAGGCCGCCTCCGATGCCGCCTTCAAGGCAGCCAAGCACATCACCAGGCTCGACATCCTCAACAATCGCCTGGTGCCCAACGCCATCGAGCCGCGTGCCGCCGTCGGCGACTATGACGCCGGCAACGAGGCCTATACGCTCTACACCACCTCGCAGAACCCGCATGTCGCCCGGCTGGTGCTCTCGGCCTTCATCGGCATCGCGCCCGAGCACAAGCTGCGCGTGATCGCCCCCGATGTCGGCGGCGGCTTCGGCTCCAAGATCTTCATCTATGCCGAAGAGACGGTGTGCGTGTGGGCCGCCAAGCGCATCGGCCGCCCGGTGAAATGGACCGGGGACCGCACCGAGGCCTTCCTGGCCGATGCCCATGGCCGCGATCACGTCACCCATGCCGAACTCGCGATCGACGCCAACAACAAGATCACGGGCCTGCGCGTCCATACCATCGCCAATCTCGGCGCCTATCTTTCGACCTTCTCCTCCAGCGTGCCCACCTATCTCTACGCGCCGCTGCTGTCAGGCCAATATGACATCCCGGCCATCTATGCCGAGGTCGACGGCGTCTACACCAACACCGCTCCGGTCGACGCCTATCGCGGCGCCGGGCGGCCGGAGGCGACCTTCGTGGTCGAGCGCCTGGTCGAGGTGGCGGCACGCGAACTCGGTCTCGATCCGGCCAAGTTCCGCAAGAAGAACTTCGTGAAGTCCTTCCCGCATCAGACCCCGGTGATCATGACCTATGACGCCGGCGACTATAACGCTTCGCTCGACAAGGCGATGGAGCTGCACGACGTCAAGGGCTTCGGCGCCCGCCGTCGGGCTTCCGAGCGGGCCGGCAAGCTCAGGGGCCTGGGCTATTCGGCCTATATCGAGGCCTGCGGCATCGCGCCCTCCCAGGCGGTCGGCTCTCTCGGCGCCGGCGTCGGCCTGTGGGAATCGGCGGAAATCCGCGTCAATCCGATCGGCACCGTCGAGGTGCTGACGGGCTCGCACAGCCATGGCCAGGGCCACGAGACCACCTTCGCCCAGTTGGTTTCGGACCGGCTCGGCATTCCCATCGACTCGGTCGCCGTGGTGCATGGCGATACCGACAAGGTGCAGTTCGGCATGGGCACCTATGGCTCGCGCTCCGGCGCGGTCGGCATGTCGGCCATCGTCAAGGCGGTCGACAAGATCATCGCCAAGGGCAAGAAGGTCGTCTCCTACGTGCTGGAAGCGTCCGAGGGCGACATCGAGTTCAAGGATGGACGCTTCTCGGTGGCCGGCACCGACAAAGGGCTGGCCTTTGGCGAAGTGGCGCTGCAGGCCTATATCGCGCACAAATTCTCCGGCCAGGACCTCGAGCCCGGCCTCAAGGAGGGTGCGTTCTACGATCCCACCAACTTTACCTTCCCGGCGGGCGTGCATATCTGCGAAGTCGAGATCGATCCCGATACCGGCGTCACCACCATCGCACGCTGGACGGCGGTGGACGATTTCGGCGAGCTGATCAACCCGATGATCGTCGAAGGCCAGGTGCATGGCGGCATCGCCCAGGGCGTCGGCCAGGCCCTGCTCGAGGGCGCGGTCTACGACAAGGAGGGCCAACTCCTGACGGCTTCCTTCATGGATTACTGCATGCCGCGCGCGGACGACCTGCCCTCCTTCAATGTCGGCATGACCAAGACCACCTGCCCCTCCAATCCGCTCGGCATCAAGGGCTGCGGCGAGGCAGGTGCGATTGCGGCGCCGCCGGCTGTGATGAATGCCATCACGGACGCCATCGGCATTGAGGACATTGCCATGCCGGCATCGCCCCAGGTGGTGTGGAACGCCGTGCAGCGTGCTGCCAAGGGCAGGAAAGCCGCGGAATGACGGAGGGCGGGTCTTCTCACTTCCATCGGCATGCCGATGGAGCAGGACCCGGCTGGAACCTCCAAGCAATAAGAACTGGGCGGGTCTGAAGACCCGCTCCCCAATTCAACCGGGAGCCACCCATGTATCCCTTTACCTATCAGCGCCCAACCTCCGTCCGCGGCGCCATCGCCGCCCTCGCCAAGGCGGAGGACGCCAAACTGCTCGCCGGCGGGCACACCTTGCTGCCGACCATGAAGCAGCGCCTCGCCAGCCCCACCACCCTGATCGACCTCACCAAGATCGAGGGCCTCAGCGGCATCGAGGTGAAGGGGCGCAACCTCATCATCGGCGCCACCACCCCGCATGGCGAAGTGGCGGCGAGCGCCACGGTCGGCGAAGCCATCCCGGCGCTTGCCGCTCTCGCCGGCATGATCGGCGATCCGGCGGTACGTTCGCGCGGCACCATCGGCGGCTCGCTCGCCAACAACGATCCGGCGGCCGATTATCCGGCGGCGGCCCTCGCCCTCAACGCCACCATCATCACCAACAAGCGCAAGATTCCGGCCGACGAATTTTTCACCGGCCTGTTCGACACCGCGCTGGAGGAAGGCGAGATCATCACCAAGATCTCCTTCCCCATTCCGGCCAAGGCGGCCTATCAGAAATTCCCCAATCCTGCTTCGCGCTACGCGCTCGTCGGCGTGTTCGTGGCCAAGAAGGGGAGTTCCGTGCGCGTCGCCGTCACCGGCGCCGGCTCCGACGGCGTGTTCCGCCATACCAAGGCGGAAGAAGCCCTGTCGTCGCGCTTCCATGCCAAATCGCTCGACGGGGTGAGCCTTTCGGCAAAGGGGCTCAACGGCGATATTCATGCCAGCGCAGACTACCGCGCCCACCTGATCGGCGTGCTGACCAAGCGGGCCGTCGCAGCCGCAAAGTGAGGTAACCCAGGGCGCGAGCCTTCCTGGAATCGCAGGCCTGTCAGCGACATGCGCATGTCGCGCGGTGGCTGCTCCTGGGAACGCTCCGCCCATCCCGAGAAAGAGCAGGCAGGGATGCCTGCGAGCCAAGGATGATGCCCGAAGACGAATTCTCCACCGACCTGGCCAAGACCCGTCTAACGGTGCTCGTCGCCAACATCACCACGCTCGAGGTGGATGCCATCGTCAATGCCGCCAATACCTCCCTGCTGGGCGGCGGCGGCGTTGACGGCGCCATTCACCGCGCTGCCGGGCCGGACCTGGTGGCCGAGTGCCGCACGCTGAATGGCTGCAAGGTGGGCGACGCCAAGATTACCGGGGGGTACCGGCTGCCGGCCCGCCACGTCATCCACACCGTCGGCCCGGTCTTCAACGGCGGGGCCCAGGGAGAGGCCGACAAGCTTGCCTCCTGCTATCGGCGCAGCCTAGAAGTGGCCTCTGCCAACGCCATTACCTCGATCGCCTTTCCGGCCATCTCCACCGGAATCTATCGGTATCCGGCGGACGAGGCGGCCACTATCGCCGTCGCGACCGTCACCGATACTCTGCCGCTGTTGCCGAGCCCTCCTTCACTCGTCGTGTTCTGCTGTTTCGATGCGGGCACGGCGACTCATTATCGCCAAGCCTTCCTCGATGCGGGTCTTGCCCCCTTCTGACTTCCGGCGCCGGCAGGCAGAAGCAAATCTCCTCCAGCTTTGCTTTGCCCGTGCAGAGTTCTCCTGACCGAGGCGAGGGCTCGGCCAGGAGAACTCCGCGGGATCTCAAATACTTGCGGCGTTTCTTGAGATCGCCAGTCCGTTGGCTATCGAGAAATTCCGCTTGGCAGGGACTCGCCCTATAGTGCCTGCAGATTTCAGGAGTTTGCCTTGCCCGCCCCCCTTCCCGCTTCCATCGACGAGACCGCCGCCCTACTCGCCAAAGCCGATTACGTGGCCGGGCGCGACCTTGCCACCGTGTTGTTCCTCGCCTTGCGCATGGGTCGCCCGCTCTTCCTGGAAGGGGAAGCCGGCGTGGGCAAGACCGAGATCGCCAAGGTGCTGTCGGCGACGCTGGGGCGCCCCCTGATCCGCCTGCAATGCTATGAGGGCCTCGACATCGCCTCGGCGGTGTACGAATGGAACACCATGGCGCAGATGATCGAGATCCGCCTGGCCGAGGCCGGCGGCGGCGTCGACCGCGCCAGTCTGAGCTCCGATCTCTTCTCCGAACGCTTCCTGATCGCCCGGCCCATCTTGGAGGCGGTACGCCCCCAGGCAGGCGGCGCACCGATCCTGCTGATCGACGAACTCGACCGTACCGACGAGGCCTTCGAGGCCTATCTCCTGGAGGTCCTTTCGGATTTTCAGGTCACCATTCCCGAATTCGGCACGGTAAAGGCGGAATCCCCGCCCATCGTGGTGATCACCTCCAACCGCACCCGCGAGATCCATGACGCCCTCAAGAGGCGCTGCCTCTATCACTGGGTCGACTATCCCAGCGCCGAGAACGAACTCGAGATCCTGCGCCGCAAGGTGCCGCATGTGCCGGCCAAGCTGTCGCGGGAGCTGGTCGGCTTCGTGCAGGCGCTGCGCCGCGAGGACCTGTTCAAGTCCCCAGGGGTCGCCGAGATGCTGGATTGGGCCACGGCCCTGACCGAGCTCGATGCCGTGGCGCTCGATCCCGCCCTCGTCTCCGATACGCTTGGCGTGCTCCTGAAATATCAGGACGACATTGCCCGCCTCTCCGGTAGCCAGGCCAAGAGGCTGATCGACAGCGTCAAGGCCGGGGCGCAGGCGCATGGTTGAAACAGGCAATTTCGGGCGGTGGATGCGACCCCTTTACCCTCCCCTCGATGGGGAGGGTCGGCCTGAAAGGCCGCGGTGGGGTGGAAACGCTCGGGCTGTGGGGATGACGACCACTTTATTGCGAAGTCACCCCACCCCGACACTTCGTGTCGACCCCAGGCAATTCAAGAGGAATGACCGACCCCATCGAGGGGAGGGTAAACGGCGCGTCTTCGTCCGAAATGGCATGTGCCAATGACAATCGACGCCAGTTCCCCCAATCTCGGCCGCCTTGCCGACAACATCGCCTATTTCGGCCGGCTGCTGCGCGACACCGGCCTGCCGGTCGGCCCGGCCAGCGTGCTCGATGCCATCCGGGCAGTGGAAACGGCAGGCCTTGGCGCCAAGCAGGATTTCTACTGGACATTGCATAGCGTCTTCGTCACGCGGCACGAACAATCGCTGCTGTTTCGCCAGGCCTTCGAGCTGTTCTGGCGTCAGCGCGCCTTGACCGAGAAACTCATCGCCATGATGTCGCCCCAGGCGGTGGCCATGAAGGAACCGCCCAAGCCCAAGGCCGGCGCGCAGCGCGTCAACGACGCCTTCTACAAGGAACCGCCGCGCGAGGTGGAGGAGAAGAAGCTCGTCGAGTTCGACGCGCGCTTGACCATGTCCGAGCGCGAGATCCTCAAGGAGCGGGATTTCGCCCAGATGACCGCGGAGGAGATCGCCGCCGCCAAGAAGGAAATGGCGGAACTGCGCCTGCCCTTCGACATCCAGCCGACGCGCCGCCTCAGGCCCGGCGGCAGCGAGGTCATCGACCTCAGGCGGACACTCAGGGCTGCCATGCGCAGCGGCGGCGACCTCGTCACCATCGCCTACCGCCAGGCCGGCGAGAAGCACCCGCCCCTGGTGGCGCTTTGTGACATATCCGGCTCCATGGCGGACTATTCCCGCCTGTTTCTGCATTTCCTGCACGCGATCTCGGAAAAGGGCCGGCGCGTGCACGCCTTCGTCTTCGCCACCCGGCTGACCAACATCACCCGGTCGCTGCGGACGCGAGACCCCGACGAGGCGCTTGAGCATGCTTCCCGCGCCGTCAAGGATTGGGACGGCGGCACCCGCATCGCCCATTGCCTGGAGCGCTTCAACAAGGATTGGTCGCGCCGCGTGCTCGGCCAGGGCGCCACTGTGCTGCTGATCACGGACGGGCTGGAGCGCCAGGTCGATCCCGGCCTCGCCAAGGAACTCGACCGGCTGCATCGCTCCTGCCGCCGCCTGATCTGGCTCAATCCCCTGCTGCGCTTCGACGCCTTCGAAGCGCGGGCGGCGGGCATCAAAGCCATGCTGCCGCATGTTGACGAATTCAGAACCATTCACAATCTCAGGAGCATGGGCGATCTGGTCAAGGCCCTCGACCGCAGAGCCGATGCCGCTGCCGATCCCAGGAGCTGGTTAAAACGCGTTGGTTGAGAAGGACCGGCGAACGGTGCCTTGGAGTGTCAGCCTCCGAGATTCCGGACAAACGCGACTATCGTGCTAGGCCTCGTTTCAAGGAGCAATTTCGATGAGCGATACTGCCAGTAATTTCGCATCCGACACCGACATCCTTGCCAGCGCCCAGCAATGGCGGGAACATGGCAAGGGCGTCGCCATCGCCACCGTGGTGGAGACCTGGGGTTCGGCCCCGCGCCCGACGGGCTCGAACCTCGTCATCGATGAGGACGGCAATTTTCTCGGCTCGGTTTCGGGCGGATGCGTCGAAGGTGCCGTCGTCACCGAAGCACTAGAGGTCATTCGGGAGGGTAAGCCGCGCCTCATTGAATTCGGCGTCGCCGACGAGACCGCCTGGCGGGTCGGCTTGTCCTGCGGCGGCACCATCCGGGTCTATGTCGAGAAACTGGACTGAAGGCCGCCTTCCTCCCTCCCCCTTCTTGCAGGCTCCGCCATGAAACTTGCCACTCTCCAGGCCCTCAACCAGGCCAAGGCCGCCCGCAGGGCCGTCCTCCTCGTCACCGATCTCGACACCGGCGAGGAACGCCTAGTCGAGGAAAGCGGAATCCCGGCCGATCCGCTCGCCTCCATGCTGTCGCAGCAATTGCGTCAGGGGCGCTCCGCCACGGTCGAGCAGGACGGGAGGCGCCATTTCATCACCGTCCACGTCCCACCGGTACGGCTGGTGATGATCGGCGCCGTCCATATCAGCCAGGCCCTGGCCCCCCTCGCCCGCCTCGTCGGCCATGATCCCGTCATCATCGACCCGCGCACCGCCTTTGCCACGCCCGAGCGCTTTCCCGGCGTGACATTGCTCGCCGAATGGCCTGATGTCGCTTTGCCGCCGCTCGGGATCGACCGCTACACAGCCTTCGTCGCGCTGACCCACGATCCCAAGATCGATGACGGGGCCCTGCAGCATGCGCTCGAACGCAACTGCTTCTATGTGGGGGCGCTGGGTTCGCGCAGGACACATGCGCGCCGCATCGAACGATTGAACGAGGCCGGGGTCGACGAGGCGGCGCTGGCGCGTATCCATGCGCCTATCGGCCTCGATATCGGCGCCATCAGTCCGGCCGAGATTGCCGTCTCGATCATGGCCGAGATCACGGCCGCGCTTCGGCTGGAAAGCGGCGAGAAGCAACCCAGGCCGCCTGCTCCGCCCAAACCCTGTTACAGGTGACTATAGCTCCATGTTTTTCGGCGAGATTTCTATCGATCAGGCCCTGGGCGGCGTTGCCGTCCATTCGATCCGCAAGGGTGGGCTCGTCCTCAAGAAGGGCACGCATATCGGGCCGGCCGAAATCGAAGCGCTGCGCCGGGAGAGGGTCGAGTCCATCGTCATCGCCAGGCTCGATCCCGGCGATGTCGGAGAGGATATCGCCGCCGAGCGTATTGCCGCCCGGTTGGGGGGTGAAGGCGTACGCGTGGCCGAACCGTTCACCGGCCGGGCCAATCTGTTCGCCGAGCACGCCGGCGTGCTGGTAATCGACCGTGACGGCGTTGACCGGGTGAACGCCATCGACGAGAGCATCACCTTCGCGACCCTGCCTGCCTTCGATCCAGTCAAGGCCGGCGAAATGATCGCAACCGTCAAGATCATTCCCTTTGCCGTGGAGGCGCCCACCTTCGAGCACGCCCTCGCCGGCCTGGGCGCCCCGATCATCCGGGTCGCCCCTTTTCGTCCGCTCAAGGTCGCGGCGATCTCCACCTTGCTTCCCGGGCTCAAGGAAAGCGTGATCGCCCGCACGCTGCAGGTCCTGAAGGAGCGCCTGGCGCCGGCTGGGGCCAGGCTCATCCTGGACGAAAGAGTGCCGCATCAGGCCCGGGAGCTGGCGCTCGCGCTCGACCGCGCCAAGGCGGCGGAGGCCGATCTCACCATCATCTTCGGAGCCTCGGCCATCGCCGACCGGCGCGATGTCATCCCCGCCGCCATCGAAATTTCGGGTGGCGCGGTCGAACATTTCGGCATGCCGGTCGATCCCGGCAATCTTCTGCTGCTGGGGCGCTCCGGCGCCATGTCGGTGCTGGGGGCGCCAGGCTGCGCGCGCTCGCCCAAGGAGAACGGCTTCGACTGGATCCTGCATCGCCTGCTGGCCGGCCTGCCAGTCACGCGCGGTGATATCGTCGGCCTCGGCGTCGGCGGCCTGCTGATGGAGATCGTCAGCCGCCCCCAGCCCCGTGCCGCCGCCGGGAAGACGGGCGAGACCCCTCCTTCCGTCGCCGCCATCGTCCTGGCGGCAGGCCGTTCCACGCGGATGGGCGGGCCGAACAAGCTTCTGGAGGACTATGCCGGCAAGCCGCTCGTCCGCCACGCCGTGGAAGCGGCGCTCGCCAGCAGAGCAAACTCGGTCACGGTGGTCACCGGCCATCAGCAGGCCGAGGTCCGCGCTGCCCTGGCAGGGCTGGCCGTCTCCTTCGTGCACAATCCGGACTTCGCCGAGGGCCTCTCGACCTCCGTGCGCGCCGCCATTGCGGCCCTCCCCACCGAATGCGACGCCGCCCTGATCGCGCTTGGCGACATGCCGCTGGTGGACGCCGCCCTATTGGACCGGCTGATATCGGCCTTCGAACCGGACAAGGGCGCCCTCATCGTTCTCCCGGTTACCGAAGGGCAGCGCGGCAATCCGGTGATCTGGGCGCGCCGATTCTTCGACGAATTGCAGGCCATCGAGGGCGACGCCGGTGGCCGGCAGATTCTCAAGGCGAACAGCGACGCGATTGTGGAAATTCCCGTCTCTTCGAGGGCCTCCAGCTTCGATGTCGACACGAAGGAGGCGCTCGCGCAATTGCGACAACTCCGGACGTGATATTTTGTTGCTCCGCCCGGTAGCGCAACTTTCGTGCGCAGGGGATGTGCGCAATTATTCAGCAACATTCTTTCCCCTGATGAAGGATAGTATGGCAATCGAAATTTTTGTGGGGATCCAGACGAAATCTAACAGGCGTTACACGTTTGCTCGACTGGAGCCATTCAGCCTTTAAATCGTTTTTTGGGCGTTACTGGCTGAGAATTGGCGCTTCAAGCGTCAGCCGGCGCTAAAAAATTCGCCGAGCTGCATAAATATTTCGTGATTTCCAGAAACTTCGCCTTCGGGACCGCCGCGGTGATTGTCAGTTTGCAAAGCGCTTGCTATGACAGGAAATCGTCGAATGACTGCCTGTCTCTTAGGCAAAAATCCCGCCAAAGGGGGCCAGGAGAAGCAAGGACGGCGTCGACAGAGGGGAAAGTTTGTAGACGATGGCAGAGTTTTTACAGCAGCTCATCAACGGGCTGGCGGTAGGATCGCTATATGGTCTTATCGCCGTAGGTTACACGATGGTGTTCGGCATCATCGGCATGGTCAACTTCGCCCACGGCGACCTGTTCATGCTCTCCGCGATCATCGCGTTCATCTGTTTCGTGATCCTGGTCACCTTGCTTGGACTTTCGTCGGTCATCGTGGCTTTGCTGGCGGTGATGGCAATCGGCATGGTCCTCACCAGTATCTGGAACTGGGCCATCGAGCGCATCGCCTATCGTCCCCTGCGCGGCTCGTTCCGACTTGCTCCCCTGATTTCCGCCATCGGCGTCTCCATGGCCCTGTCGAATTTCGTGCAGGTCAGCCAGGGTGCCGAATCCAAGGCAATCCCCCATGCCGTGGACGCCGCCCTCAGCGCCAAATATCAGATCTGGTCGGAGGTCGCCTCGGATGGGCGCGCCATGGACGCCTCGCTCTCGCTCAAGGCCATCCTGATCTTCGTCACCACGGCCGTGCTGCTGGCGGTCTTCTGGTACATCGTCTCCCGCACCTCGCTCGGCCGCGCCCAGCGCGCCTGCGAGCAGGATCGCAAGATGGCCGCCCTGCTGGGCGTCGACGTCGACCGCACTATTTCGATCACCTTCA
This sequence comes from Labrys sp. LIt4, assembly GCF_017813775.1. Classification (NCBI taxonomy): domain Bacteria; kingdom Pseudomonadati; phylum Pseudomonadota; class Alphaproteobacteria; order Hyphomicrobiales; family Xanthobacteraceae; genus Labrys; species Labrys sp. LIt4. The sequence goes on along the minus strand of NZ_JAGIPY010000002.1, from coordinate 574,922 downwards.
TCATGGGCGCGGCCCTGGCTGCCGTCGCCGGCCTGATGTTCCTGGTGCTCTACGGTTCCGTGAACTTCCGGGACGGTTTCGTGCCCGGCGTCAAGGCCTTCACCGCCGCGGTGCTCGGCGGCATCGGCTCCCTGCCTGGCGCGGTGCTCGGCGGCATGCTGATCGGCCTGATCGAGAAACTGTGGGAGGGATCCTTCGAAGGTGACGTTGCGGCCTACCGCGACGTCGCGGTGTTCTCCGTGCTCGCCATCACGCTGATCTTCATGCCGCAAGGCCTGTTGGGACGCCCCGAAGTGGAGAAGGTGTGATCATGGCCGCGACCGGCACCACCCGCATTTCACCGGCTGACCTGTTCAAGGATCTCATCTTCTGGGCCGTGGTCTCCACCTGCATGTTCCTGCCGGTGGTGGGACTGACGACCTATTCCGACCAGGCCACCAACAGCTTCCGCCTGAACTTCCTCAACCCCGACTTCGCCTTCGGCAAGCGCTTCGGCGGCCTGATCACCACCGCCGTGATCGTCGGCCTCATCCTGGCGATCCGTCTGTTCGTGCTGCTGCGCCCGCAACGCCCCGAACACAAGACGCCCTCCAAATTCGCCCAGACGATGACGCGCATCGGCATGTCGCCCTGGGTGATGTGGTTCGGTGCCGGGCTCGCCGTCGTCTTCCCGCTGGTGATGCTGTTCGCTCTCGGCGACAAGGGCTCGCTGAAGTGGATCGACACCTACGGCATCCAGATCATGATCTACATCATGCTGGGCTGGGGGTTGAACATCGTGGTCGGCATGGCTGGCCTGCTCGACCTGGGCTATGTCGCCTTCTATGCGGTCGGCGCCTATTCCTATGCGCTGCTATCGGTCTATTACGGCATGACCTTCTGGGAATGCCTGCCGATCGCGGGTTTCCTCGCCGCGCTCTGGGGTATCATTCTCGGCTTTCCCGTGCTGCGCCTGCGCGGCGACTATCTCGCGCTGGTCACCCTTGCCTTCGGCGAAATCATCCGCAGCGTGCTGGTGAACTGGAAATCCTTCACGCACGGCAATGACGGCATCACCTCGATCAAGCCCCCCACCTTCTTCGGCATTCCCTTCACGGCCGGTCCGAACGGTTTCGCCAAGACCTTCGACCTCGCCTTCTCGCCGATCCATGGCAAGATCTTCTTCTACTATGTCATCCTCATTCTGGCGGTGATGACGGCTTACATCACCAGCCGCATGCGCAGGCTGCCGGTCGGCCGCGCCTGGGAAGCCCTGCGCGAGAACGAGATCGCCTGCCGCTCGCTCGGCATCAACACCACCACCACCAAGCTCGCGGCCTTCGCCAGCGGCGCCTTGTTCGGCGGCCTCGCCGGCGCCTTCTTCGCGGCCAAGCAGGGCTTCATCAATCCGGAAAGCTTCGTGTTCCAGGAATCGGTGATGGTGCTCGCGATCGTGGTGCTCGGCGGTTCGGGCAGCCTCCTCGGCGTGGTCGTGGCCGCGATCCTGCTGGTCGGCGGTTCGGAGATCCTGCGCGAGCTCACTTTCATGAAGTGGATCTTCGGGCCCGACTTCGACCCGAGTCAGTATCGCCCCATGATCTTCGGCCTCGCCATGGTCTCGATGATGTTGTGGAAGCCGCGCGGTCTCATTTCCAACCGTGCTCCCACCGTCTATCTCAAAGAACGCAAGATCGTCTCCGGCGCCCTGGTACAGGAAGGTCACGGATGAGCGCGCCCGAGAACAACGATATGATCGATCCCGCCCTCGCCTCGCACGCCCATCCCGAGCAGCACTGGCACAGCGACCCGATCCTCAAGGTCGAGAAACTGACCATGCGGTTCGGCGGCCTTACTGCCGTCAACGCCGTTTCCTTCAATTGCGGCCGGGGCGACATTACGGCCCTGATCGGCCCCAACGGCGCCGGCAAGACCACGGTGTTCAACTGCATCACCGGCTTCTACAAGCCGACGGAAGGCCGGATCGGCCTGCGGCACGGCTCGGTAGCGGCCTGGGATGAATTCGACGCCCTGACCGCCACCACCCAGCAGAAGCTGAGCCACGGCCAGGATACGCTCTACCTGCTCGAGCGCATGCCCGACTTCATGGTCTCCCGTCAGGCGAAGGTCGCCAGAACCTTCCAGAACATCCGCCTCTTCGCGGGCATGACGGTGCTGGAGAACCTGCTGGTTGCCCAGCATGTCCACCTGATGCGCGCGTCGGGCTTCTCCGTTTTCGGCATTCTCGGCCTGCCCACCTATAGCCATGCCGAGAAGGCCGCGATCGAGAAGGCGAAATACTGGCTCGAAAAGACCGGCCTGATGGCACGGGCCGACGATCCCGCCGGCAGCCTTCCCTATGGCGACCAGCGCCGCCTGGAGATCGCCCGCGCCATGTGCACCGAACCGGTCCTGCTGTGCCTGGACGAGCCGGCCGCCGGTCTCAATCCTAGGGAAAGCCTCGACCTCAACAAGCTGCTGCGCACGATCCGCAGCGATCACGACACCTCTCTTCTCCTGATCGAGCACGACATGTCCGTGGTCATGGAGATTTCGGATCATGTGGTGGTGCTCAATTACGGCACCAAGATCTCGGACGGCACACCCGAGCAGGTCCGCAACGACCCTGCCGTGATCGCCGCCTATCTCGGCACCGACGAGGAAACGGAGAGTTGAGCATGTCCTCGCCCCTGCTGGCCGTACGCGGCGTCCACACCTATTACGGACAGGTCCACGCTCTCAAAGGTGTCGATGTCGACATCAACCAAGGTGAGATCGTCACCATCATCGGCGCCAATGGCGCCGGCAAGTCGACCCTGATGATGACGGTCTTCGGTTCTCCCAAATGCCGTGTCGGTTCGATCTCGTTCGACGGGCAAGACATCACCCATATGCCGATGCATGAGATCGCCCGGCTGCGCATCGCCCAGTCCCCCGAAGGACGGCGTATCTTCCAGCGCATGACGGTCTATGAAAACCTGCAGATGGGAGCCGAGATCGACGGCAATGCCCATTTCGCCGAAGACCTGGAACGCATGTACACGCTCTTCCCGCGCCTGAAGGAGCGCGCCAGCCAGCGCGGCGGCACGCTTTCGGGCGGTGAACAGCAAATGCTGGCGATCGCCCGCGCCCTGATGAGCCGGCCGCGCCTGCTGATGCTGGACGAGCCTTCGCTCGGCTTGGCACCCCTCATCGTCAAGCAGATCTTCGACGCGGTGCGGGTGCTCAACGAGACGCAGAAACTGACGGTGTTCCTCGTCGAGCAGAACGCCTTCCATGCGCTGCGCCTGGCGCATCGAGGCTATGTCATGGTCAACGGCCAGATCACCATGTCCGGCACCGGCAGGGAACTGCTCGCCCGGCCCGAAGTGCGCGCGGCCTATCTGGAAGGGGGTCATTGAGATGGAAACCTATCTCTACGAAGACAAGCTGTTCGTCTTCGTGCTCGTCACCTTGCTGATGGGCGGCTGGGCGGCCTGGATGACCGGCAAGGCCAGTGCCTCGACCTGGAGCCGCTACCCGATCCTGTTCTTCTATCTGGTGCTCCTGACCATGGGCGTGCGCTTCCTCCACCAGGCGCCTTTCGGCGGCAACATGTTCTCGCCCTATTATTTCTTCGTCGATCTCGTCATCATTCAGCTCATCGGCCTGGTGTCCTATCGCGTCCGGCTCGCCAAGCAGATGGTCGGCAAATATGGCTGGATGTTCCAGCGATCAGGCGCGCTTGGCTGGAGCGCGCGCTCGAGCGCGGAATGATCGAATACAGGCACAAAGGAATCGGATGAGCTGTACGCGCAACTTGGGCTGACGGCCTCGTTCACGTCCTGACTATCCGCAGACCGGAGCCGCAAGCTCCACCAATCCACTGGGAGAACGACATGAAAAAAGTCTGGTTGACAGGCGCAGCGCTGGCGGCAGGCCTGCTGCTCAGCACGTCCGCCTTCGCGCAGATCAAGATCGGCATCGGCGCACCGATCACCGGTCCGAGTGCGGCCTCCGGTGCCCAGATCAAGCAGGGCGCGGAACTGGCCATCAAGAACCTCAACGCCGCCGGCGGCGTGCTCGGCCAGAAGCTGGAATCCACCGTCGGCGACGACGTGTCCGATCCCAAGCAGGGCGTGTCGGTCGCCAACAAGTTCGTCGGCGACGGCGTGACCTGGGTGGTCGGGCACTATAACTCGGGCGTGACAATCCCCGCTTCCGAGGTCTACGGCGACAACGGCATCGTCGCCATCACCCCGGCCGCCACCAACGAGAAGGTGACCGACCGCAAGCTGTGGGGCATGTTCCGCACCTGCGGCCGTGACGACCAGCAGGCCAAGGTCTGGGTCGACTATGTCAAGGCCACCTATCCGGGCAAGAAGATCGCCATCGTCCACGACAAGACCACCTATGGCCAGGGCCTGGGCGAGAACGCCAAGAAGCTGATGGCCGCCGACGGCATGAAGGAAGTCCTGTTCGAAGGTGTGAACACCGGCGAGAAGGACTATTCGGCCATCGTCACCAAGCTCAAGGCGGTTGGCGCAGACGTGCTGATCTATGGCGGCCTCTACACCGAGGCGGCTCTGATCCTCAAGCAGTTGCGCGACCAGGGCATGCAGACCGTGATGGTCTCCGGCGACGGCCTGGTCTCCTCCGAATTCGCCACCATCGGCGGCGATGCCGTGATCGGCACCCAGATGTCCTTCGCGCCCAAGGCCGAGGATGATCCGGCCAACGCCGCCATCGTCAAGCAGTTCAAGGACAGCGGCTTCACGCCGGAAGGCTATACGCTGAAGGCTTATGCGGCCGTGCAGGTGCTGGCCCAGGCCGCGGAAGAAGCCAAGTCGGCCGATCCGCAGAAGATGGCCGAGGTGATGCACTCCGGCAAGACCTTCAAGACGGTGATCGGCGACGTCTCCTATGACGACAAGGGCGACATGAAGCAGATCGACTACGTCATCTTCTCCTGGAAGAAGGGTCCCGACGGCAAGATCGACTTCTTCCAGAACAAGTGATCTGCCTTCATTCTTCGTGATATCTCAATCGCCCCGGTTCGCTGGGGCGATTTCTTTGGAGGCTCCTATTCGCGGCTCGGGTGGGAGCGCGAGGGGAGACATGACGCAGGGGGAGATGGCCAGGCTGCCCTTCCCTTCGCGATTTCGCCTGAATTTCCGTGACAAGCCGCTGGAAATTTAGACAATGGCGTCATCGGGTGCAGCGGAACCGATCCAGAAAAGAACGGTCTGCGCCCAGTACAACAGGGAAGAACCCCCATGAACAAACTTTCATTGGCCGGCGCTGTACTCGCAGCGGGCCTCGCCTTGGGCGGCAGCGCGCAGGCGCAGATCAAGCTCGGCGTCGGTGGTCCGATGACCGGCCCCGCTGCTTCCTACGGCCTGCAGGCCAAGGCAGGCGCCGAGATGGCGGTGAAGGACATCAACGCCAAGGGCGGTGTGCTCGGCCAGAAGATCGAGATCAGCGTCGGCGACGATCAGGCCGATCCCAAGCAGAGCGTCTCGGTCGCCAATAAATTCGTGGGCGATGGCGTGACCTGGGTCGTCGGCCATGTCACTTCCGGCGGCGCCATCGCCGCTTCGGACGTCTATGCCGACAACAACATCATCAACGTCACGCCGTCCGCCTCCAGCGAGAAGCTGACCGACCGCGGCCTGTGGAATACGTTCCGGACCTGCGGCCGCGACGATCAGCAGTCCAAGGTGTGGGCGGACTATGTGCTGGCTCATTTCAAGGACAAGAAGATCGCCATCGCGCACGACAAGCAGACCTATGGCGAAGGCCTCGCCAAGGGCGCGAAAAAATACCTCAACGATGCCGGGGTGAAGGAAGTCCTCTATGAAGGGGCCAATGCCGGCGAAAAGGACTATTCGGGTCTCGTCACCAAGCTGAAGTCGAGCGGCGCCGACGTGCTGCTGTGGGGCGGCTACTACACCGAGGGCGCGCTGATCCTCAAGCAGTTGCGCGACCAGGGCGGCAAGACCATCATGATGGGTGCCGACGGCCTGAACTCGCCCGAATTCGCCACCATCGGCGGCGATGCCGTGGTCAGCACGTTGATGACCTTCGCGCCCAAGGTCGAAGATATTCCGGCCAATGCCGACCTGGTGAAGCGCTTCCGCGAGGGTGGCACCGATCCGGCCGGCTTCACCCTGCTGGCCTATGCCGGCGTCCAGGTGCTGGCCCAGGCGGCGGAAGAAGCCAAGTCCACCGATCCGCAGAAGATCGCCGAGGTCATGCATTCGGGCAAGAAGTTCCAGACCGTGATCGGCGAGATCTCCTACGACAAGAAGGGCGATCTGGCTCAACCGGCCTACGCCATCTACACTTGGAAGAAGGCCGCGGACGGCAAGATCGCCGCGGAGCAGAACCCCTCCTGAGGCCCTTGCCTCTCTTGTGCTGAAACATCACCCGCCTCGGCTCCGCCGGGGCGGGTTTTTATTTGCGCAACATGGCCGCAATCCCGAACCGTTCTGAACGGACATCTTTTCGGGTGCGCGGACGTCTCGTCCGCTCTTGGGCGACTGGCACCTGAAAGGAAGAAAGAAGCCGACGAGACGTCGGAGAACCCGGGTTTCAGCCGAGCTTGCTGAGGATCGGAAAGGTGTTCTGCAGCCAGATGGCAAAATCGGCCATGCCTCCGGTCAGGAAAGCAATGCCGGCGACCACCAGCAACCCGCCCATCGCCTTCTCCACCGTGCCGAGGTGGGCTCGGAATGTCCGCAGGAAGCGCATGAAGGGGTTCATGGCAAAGGCAGCCACTACGAAGGGCAGTCCCAGGCCAAGCGTATAGACAGCGAGCAAGGTCACGCCCTGGCTGACGCTGCCATCCTTGCCGGCCACGGCGATCACCGTTCCGAGAACCGGTCCGATGCAGGGCGTCCAGCCAAAGGCGAAGGCCAGCCCCATCACGAAGGCTCCCCACGGGCCGGAGCCGGCGCCGGCCTGCAGGCGCGCCTGGCGATAGAGCAGGGAGATGCGCAGGATGCCCAGAAAGTGCAGGCCCATGGCGATGATGACGATGCCTGCCAGCAGATAGAAGGGATCGATCGAATTGGCCCAGGAGGCCGGAAGGATGCCCTTCTCGGCCAGGCTGCTGAGGCCATTGGCCATCGCCCTGCGCAGGACCAGCAGATAGGAAGCGCCGGCGCCGAGCGAGATGAAAATGGTGGCAAGGCCTGCCATGAAGCACAGGGCCGAGATCACCGCACGCCGGCGCACGTCCTTGTCGATGGTCTGCCCCGTCATCTCGTCCAGCGTGGAGCCGGCGAGGAAGGTCAGATAGGGCGGCACCAGCGGCAGCACGCAGGGCGAGAGGAAGGAGAACAGGCCGGCCACGAACACGGCAGGCAAGGTAATATCGGCCATGGACCCATCCAGAACAGGCATTCACGCGTCGACACCGCCTTCCGGCGGCGAAGCCCCTGCTCTAGCGCGCCCACGCCTTTTGCCCAAGCCCGTTTCGTCGAACTCCCTGTCTCGTGATCGGAAGTGATGTCGCAGGGTTGCTCCGCACGAGGCCGATTGTCTCGCCTGCAAGGCGGTGCGAAGCTGCCGGCAAGCGGAGGCTGATTCATGCGCAATCTCATCACGGATGTCACCGGCGTGCTGGTCGGCAATGCCGAGGATTACGGGATCGCGTCCGGCACGACAGCGGTGGTGTTCGAGGAGCCGGCGGTCGCCGCCGTCGACGTGCGCGGCGGCGCTCCGGGAACGCGGGAAACCGACCTGCTCGCCCTGGAGCGTACGGTCGAGCGGATCGACGCCATCGCCCTGTCGGGCGGTTCGGCTTTCGGCCTGGAGGCCGGCGCCGGGATCGGAGCCTGCCTGGCCGAGCGGGGCCGCGGCTTCCAGGTCGGCGCCGTCAGGGTTCCGATCGTGCCCGGTGCCATCCTGTTCGACCTCCTCAACGGCGGCAACAAGAAATGGGGGCGGTATCCGCCCTATCGCGAACTCGGCTTCGCCGCAGCCGAGGCGGCTACCAGCACCTTCGCGCTGGGATCGGCGGGCGCCGGGCTGGGAGCCACCACGGCCGGCCTGAAGGGTGGGCTCGGATCGGCCTCCGCCCGTTGTGGGCTTCACACCGTCGGGGCGCTGGTCGCCGTCAATGCGCTCGGCAGCGTCACCATCGGCGACGGCCCCCATTTCTGGGCGGCGCCCTACGAGCAGGCAGGGGAGTTCGGCGATCTCGGTCCGCCGGCTTCATGGCCGGTCGATGCCCTGACCCTGCGCCACAAGGCCATGCAGGCCGGTAACACCACGATCGCCGTAGTGGCGACGGATGCCGTGCTCACCAAGGCCCAGGCCAAGCATTTTGCCGTGATGGCGCAGGATGGCCTCGCTCGGGCGATCCATCCGGTCCATACCCCGCTCGACGGCGACACGGTATTTGCCGCGGCTACAGGGCATGTGGCGTTGACCGAACCCATCGGAGATCTGATCGCCCTCGGCACGGCTGCGGCGCATGCGCTGGCGAGGGCCTGTGCCCGCGCCGTCTACGAGGCGAGCGCCCTGCCCTTCCCCGGCGCTCTTCCGAGTTGGCGGGATCGTTTCGGAGGGCGATGACGGAGTCCCCTGCAAGGAAGGTGATCGCCCTCGGTCCCGGAAGGATGCTTCCTCAACGATTGCAATGGCTGGCCGGCTCTGGCAGGTACTGCCCGTTCACCGCGACCGTCACAGCCGAGGATCCGCCATGCCCCGCCCCATCATCATCGCCCCTTCCATTCTCTCGGCCGATTTCGCCGCACTCGGCGCGGAAGTGCGGGCGATCGAGGAGGCTGGCGCGGATTGGGTACATTACGACGTGATGGACGGGCATTTCGTGCCCAACCTCACCATCGGCCCCGGCGTCGCCGCTGCCTTGCGGCCGCATGTCACCACCAAGCTCGACGCCCATCTGATGATCTCGCCAGCCGATCCCTATCTGGAGGATTTCGCAAAGGCCGGCTGCGATACAATCACCGTCCACGCCGAGGCCGGCCCGCATCTCCACCGCTCGCTGCAGCATATCAGGAAGCTCGGTAAACGGGCCGGCGTGGCGATCAATCCCGGGACATCGCCGGAAGTGGTCGACTATGTGCTCGACCTCGTCGATCTCATCCTGGTGATGACGGTCAATCCGGGCTTTGGGGGCCAGGCCTTCATTCCCGAGACCTTGTCGAAGATCGCCGCCATCCGGGCACGGGTCGGCAAGCGCGACATCGATATCGAGGTCGATGGCGGGATCACGCCCGAGACCGCGCCGCTCGTGGTGCGGGCCGGCGCCAATGCGCTGGTCGCAGGCTCCTATGTATTCAAGGGCGGTCCGGCCGCCTATGCCGCCAACATCGCCGCCATTCGCGAAGCCGCAACGGCGGCTCTCTGACATCGTCTCCTTCCGCAGATTTGCGTTTCACTTTCCCGGCATCCGCGCCTAAAAGGGGCGCGAAAGGACTTTCTCCCATGATCCCACGCTACAGCCGCCCGCAAATGGTCTCCATCTGGGCGGAGCAGTCCCGTTTCCGTATCTGGTTCGAGATCGAGGCCCACGCCACCGACAAGCTGGCTGAGCTTGGCGTCGTGCCCAAGGAGGCGGCTGCCAAGGTTTGGGAGAAAGCCAGGGATGCCACCTTCGACGTGGCCCGGATCGACGAGATCGAACGGGAAGTAAAGCACGACGTCATCGCCTTCCTCACCCATCTCGGCGAGATCGTCGGCCCGGAAGCGCGCTTCCTGCATCAGGGCATGACCTCTTCGGACGTGCTCGACACCTGTCTCGCCGTCCAGCTGTCGCGGGCAGCCGATCTGCTGATCGCCGATGTCGACGAGGTCCTCGCGGCGCTGCGCAAGCGCGCCATCGAGCATAAATATACGCCCACCATCGGGCGCAGCCACGGCATCCATGCCGAGCCGGTCACCTTCGGCCTCAAGCTCGCCCAGGCCTATGCCGAATTCTCGCGCAACCGCGAGCGCCTCGTCGCCGCGCGCAAGGAAATCGCCACCTGCGCAATCTCCGGCGCCGTCGGCACCTTCGCCAATATCGATCCGGCGGTGGAAGCCTATGTCGCCGAGAAGATGGGCCTTGCCGTCGAACCGGTCTCGACCCAGGTGATCCCGCGCGACCGGCATGCGATGTTCTTTGCGACGCTCGGCGTGGTCGCCTCCTCGATCGAGCGCCTCGCCACCGAGATCCGCCACCTGCAGCGCACCGAAGTGCTGGAAGCCGAGGAGTTCTTCTCCGCCGGCCAGAAGGGCTCGTCGGCCATGCCGCACAAGCGCAACCCCGTGCTGACGGAAAACCTCACCGGCCTCGCCCGCATCGTACGCTCGGCCGTGACACCGGCGCTGGAGAATGTGGCGCTCTGGCATGAGCGCGACATCTCCCACTCCTCGGTCGAACGCATGATCGGCCCGGATGCGACCGTGACCCTGGACTTCGCGCTCGCGCGCTTGGCCGGCGTGATCGACAAGCTGGTGATCTATCCCGAAAACATGCGCCGCAATCTCGACCGTCTCGGCGGCCTGCACAATTCGCAGCGTGTGCTGCTGGCCCTCACCCAGGCCGGCGCCAGCCGCGAGGATTCCTACCGTCTGGTCCAGCGCAACGCCATGAAGGTCTGGCGCGGCGAGGGCGATTTCCTCGCCTTCCTCAAGGCTGATCCGGAAGTCTCGGCCAAATTGTCGGACGCGGCCCTCGAGGCGATGTTCGATGAGGGCTATCACTTCAAGCATGTCGACACGATCTTCGATCGCGTCTTCGGCGCCGCAACCTGAGCGGAGCCCGAGGGTTCGCTTGGACGTTATGGATGAGTGGCGCTGCGGGAGCATTTCGGCTTCCTGTCCGCCGCCTCGTTCCCGCAGGGTCGTTTTACCGAAAACCGGCGTCCGCTTTTCGGTACGATGCTCTAGAATGGAGCCATGATCTTGAGTCGAGACGGGCTCGATCTGCTTGGCTGAAGTGCCTACCAACCGAGCCGGAGAACATCGACGTGCGCATTTCCGACGCCGACATCCTGATCGTGCCGGGCCTCGGCAATTCCGGCCCGGATCATTGGCAGTCACGCTGGCAGGCCAAGCTCTCGACGGCCCGCCGGGTCCAGCAGGATGATTGGGATCATCCCGAGCGCGAAGCCTGGGTAAGCAGGCTCGTCGAGAATGTCGAGACATCGAGCCGGCCGGCCATCGTCATCGCGCATTCGATTGGCGTGATCACCACCGTATTCGCGGCCGAGCGTCTGAAAGGGCATGTCATCGGCGCAATGCTGGTGGCGCCCTCCGATTGGGACAAGCCGGATCTGCTGCCCGGCTATGATCTCGATTTCAATCCAATCCCGATGACGGCCCTGCCCTTCCCCTCGCTGCTGGTGGCGAGCCGCAACGATCCCTATTGCGACATCAATCGCGCCAGCTCCTTTGCCGAAGCCTGGAACAGCGAATTCGTCGATGCGGGCGAAGCCGGCCATATCAATGTGGAGTCCGGTCACGGCCCCTGGCCCGAAGGCCTGCTGCGCCTGGCGTCCTTCCTGTCGAAGCTCAGGCACGAGAGCCAGTAATACCAGCTCGCCAAATTACTGCCCCGTTTGTGCGATGCGCTCTGTCATGCCCGGCGGGGTCGAAGATCCTGGGAAGGGGACGGCAAGTCAGGGAGGAGGGCGAAGACGGTCGATCCGGAGATCGACCCTCCAAATCCGCGCTCCAGGCAAATCTCAATAATTCGGGCCGCTCGGCCCCGCATGGCCGCGCGCGGCCTTCAAGGCGGCCTGGGCGCCAGCCGTCAGGAAAGCCCAGTCCGAGCCGATGCCCATGATGTCGAAGCCGAGCTCGGCGTTACGGGCCGCCGCTTCGCCACTGCCGCAATAGATCGCCGTCAGCTTGTTGCGGGCCTTGGCGGCAGCGAGAACCCGGTTGATCACCTCGACCGATTCCGGCAGTTGATGATCGAGCCTGGCGCCGTTGCTCAGGCTGATCGACAGGTCGCTCGGCCCGACGAACACGCCATCGAGCCCAGGCACGTCGAGAATCTCCTCGAGCGCGTCGGCAGCCTGCCGCGTTTCGATCATCGCCAGCGCAATAAGTCGGTCGTTCGCGACGCTACGATAGGCCTCGGTCTCGGCGCCGAACAGCGAAATGGCTCGGGTTCCGCCCCAGCTCCGTCCGCCGACCGGCGGGTATTTCAGCGTGTCGACGAGCCGGCGGGCATCCTCCACCGAATTGATCATCGGTAGGATGGCGAACTCAGCGCCGACGTCGTAGAGCCGTGCTGCGTCACCGAAACCGTCCAGGCCGACCCGCACGCCCGTCGGCGTGCCGGCCAGATGCGCCGCGCTGATGGCATCGCGCGCTTCGCCGAAGGACGCCTCGCCATGCTGCAGGTCGATGATAACGGCGTCGAAGCCGGCCCGGCCGAGCGCCTCGGCGATGCGCGGATAAGCCGCCCCCATCCAGGCCGCAAAGATCTTTTCGCCTTTGGCGAGGCGGGCGCGCAGCGTGGGGGCAGTCATGGCATTTCCGATCGCATTGCTACGACGCCCCGCTGGAGGGGACGTCGCAAGAGATGGATTGAGGGCAGTCAAACGCCGTTCTGTATTTCCTGAACGGCGCGGCCGAGCAATTCGGTCATGGCCTGGCGGACCTGCGGCTCGCTCATGCTGAGATTGGCCGCGGCGAAATCACTGAGCACCTTGCGCACCACGTCATGGTCGCCGGCTTCCTCGAAGTCCGACAGGACGACTGATTTGGCATAGGCGTTGGCTTCGTCGCCCGAAAGGCCGAGCTTCTCGGCGGCCCACAGCCCAAGGAGCTTGTTCCGGCGAGCCGTCGCCTTGAAGCGCAGATCCTCGTCATGGGCGAATTTGCTTTCGAAAGCCTCTTCCCGCTTGTCGAAGGTGGTCATCCGTTAAATCCTGTTCAGCTGCCGGTTTTCCTTGAAGGACCGGCCATGCCTGTTGCATATAGGCGCACAATCCCCAAATCAAATTAATGCGCCGTAACGCCCTCTCCTCCCCAGGATGCCGGGCGTCTTGAAACTACACTCATGCCGGGCACTAGCAAATGTGCTTTGGCTTGATTCGTGAAGCTTGGTTCCGATCGGGCGCTCCGCCTGCACGAAGATTGTGCGCGGAGGCATGATCGGGTAAGTTGGCCGTGTCTCCGGTTTGCTCCCGCAAATCGAATCGCCAATTGCGCCGGCCACGGATCGCATTTCCAGGAGCCCAGGCCCTTTGACGGATTTTCTCAAACCACGGTACATCCCGATGAACCGCCGCCGCCGCATTTACGAAGGCAAGGCGAAGGTCCTCTATGAGGGTCCCGAGCCCGGCACGCTGATCCAGCACTTCAAAGACGACGCCACCGCATTCAATGCCAAGAAGCACGAGGTCATCGACGGTAAAGGCGTCCTCAACAACCGCATTTCCGAATATCTGTTCCAGAATCTCAACGATATCGGTGTGCCCACCCATTTCATCCGCCGCCTCAACATGCGTGAACAGCTGATCCGCGAGGTGGAGATCATTCCGCTCGAGATCGTGGTCCGCAACGTCGCCGCCGGTTCCATCGCCACGCGCCTGGGCATCGAGGAAGGCACCCAGCTTCCCCGCTCGATCGTCGAGTTCTACTACAAGAACGATACCCTCAACGATCCGATGGTCTCGGAAGAGCACATCACCGCTTTCGGCTGGGCCAGCCCGCCCGAGCTCGATGACATCATGGCGCTGGCCATTCGGGTCAACGACTTCCTGTCCGGCCTGTTCCTCGGCGTCGGCATCCGCCTGGTCGATTTCAAGATCGAATGCGGCCGCCTATGGGAGAACGACATCATGCGCATCGTCCTGGCGGACGAGATCTCGCCGGACTCCTGCCGCCTGTGGGACATCAAGTCGAACGACAAGCTCGATAAGGACCGCTTCCGCCGCGACATGGGCGGATTGGTCGAGGCCTATACGGAAGTCGCCCGCCGTCTCGGCATCATGAACGAGATGGACAATGTCGTCGTCAAGGGGCCCAAGCTGGTTCAGTGATCGCCTCGAGTGCAACAATGCGTAAGGGGCTCGCGCGTCGCGGCGTTCGAGCCCTTTTTGCTGGCATGGGCCTGCTCGCCCTTGCGGGCTGCAGTCTTTTCGACCTGTGGGCCGGCGATCCGGCGGTGTCGCTGCCCGACTCCGGATCGTGGGTGGTGCTGCCGATGCGCGCCTTCGTCTCGCGTGAGAACATCCGTGTCGACGGGCTGCAGCTCTGCACCAAAATGCGCTGCGGCTATGATGCGGCGATCGAGCGTTTCACCGTGACCGGCCCGGATGCCCTGGCGATCGAGCGCTCCCTGTCCGAGCCCAGGCGGCTTGCCGCTCTGCTGGCCAAGTCCGATCCCAAGACCAAAACGCCGCCGCCCAAGGTCAGCGTCGACGGTTTCGCTTCCGGCGACTGGAGGGGGGTCCAGCTGGCGATGACCGGCGGCAAGAAATCCCATCACTTCAACGCCTATGCTGTCGGCCAGCGCCAGGAGGGCGGGGCCAGCTTCATCGTCGTCATCGCCGGTGAGCCGCGCATCGCCAGAAAACTCATCGACGAAGCAACGCAATAGAACCCGGACATCGTCTCGGAAAGGGCGCGACGCTTTTCCGCAGGAGCGATGCGACGGCCACTACGGACGATAGCGGATATGGCCTATGGACGACAAAAAACTCAGCAAATTCATGAGCCTCGTGCTCCGTCACGCACCCGAGACCGCCGGCTTGGCGCTCGATGCGCAGGGCTGGGTCGAGATCGACGATCTCGCCAGGGCCGCGGGCGAGCAATTGGGAGCGGGCCGGCCCGATATCGAAAGGGTCGTCAGGGAAAGCGACAAGCAACGCTTCATCATCACCGGCACGCGCATTCGCGCCAATCAGGGCCACAGCGTGGCTGTCGATCTCGGTCTTGCCGCCACTGCACCGCCAGCTGAATTGTGGCATGGCACCTCGGCGTCCAACCAAGCCGGCATCTTTTCCTCCGGCCTCGAAAAACGCTCGCGCCAGCACGTGCATCTGTCTGCCGACCGCGAAACGGCGCGAAAGGTCGCCATGCGGCGCGCCGGGCCCTGGATCATCCTGCGGATCGACGCTGAGGCAATGCAGGCGGCGGGGCTGCAATTCTACCGAAGCGACAACGGCGTCTGGTTGACCGAGGCCGTACCGCCGCATTTCCTGAGCGTATTCGAGACGTTTTCCCGCTCCAGTCGGCAAGGCAATGATTGAACCATCGCTCGGACTGCTTTAAGCGCAAGCCGAAGATTTTTTCTCGCTGGAAGGCAGGTGTCGAATGAAGGCCCGTGTGATCGTTACGCTCAAGAATGGCGTCCTCGACCCCCAGGGCAAGGCAATCGAGGGCGCTCTTGCCTCGCTCGGCATCAAGAATGTCGATGGCGTGCGCCAGGGCAAGGTGTTCGACATCGAGCTCGGCCAGGCCGATGCCGAGACCGCCCGCGAAACGCTGAAGGCCGCATGCGAAAAGCTTCTCGCCAATACGGTGATCGAAAACTACAGCATCGATATCGCCTGATGCCGGTCCGGCTGCTTGCAGCCGTCCTGTGCCTGGTTGGAGCCGGCAGCGCCTGCCTCGCGGAAGAGCTTGTCGAGACCGGCGGTTTCAGCCTGCGCTATGACGAGACCGTCTGGGTCAGGGAGGCTTCCGCGCCGCCGGCCCTGCTCGCCCTGCGCTGTGCCGCCCCGACGTGTCCGCCCCATGCGGTCGCGACCTTCCTGTCTGACGAGCGCGGCCTGCCAAGCCCGGGTTTCGGCGCCTTTGGCCCGGGCGCTGCGACCGGCGCCATGATCGACCTGCGGATCCAGAGCCTTACCCCCGGCTCGCGCATACGTCCCCGCGGGCCGGTCGAACCGATCGTGTCGGGTGGCATGACGGGCTATCGCGGCCTTTACGACATCGAGGACAGGGCTTTGGCAAAGACGGCCGCCGCCATCGCCTTGCTGCGCTTCGACAACGGCACGCTGGAAATAAGGATGAAGGCCGACCGGCTGACGCCGGCCGACCTCACGTTGTTCGATCGCCTTGTCGACAAGATCGAGCTGACGGACTGAGATTGGCGGCGCAATCAACGCCGCCATGGGGTTATACCGTCGAGGCCTTGAGGCCGGCGACACCGGCGACGATGGCGACGGCGCTGAGGATCTTCATGGCCGTGAGCGGCTCGCGCAGGAAGATGTAACCGAAGACCACGGTTCCGAGCGTCCCGACCGCCGTCCAGATCGGATAGGCGACGCTGACCGGCAGGCTCTTGAGCGCCAGGGTCAGCAGACCTACACCGCCGATCACGGCGATGACGGTTATCGCCGTCGGCAGCGGCCGGGTGAACCCCTCCGCATATTTCATGCTCAAGGCAAAAATCACTTCGAAGACCGCCGCTGCGGCCAGATAGAGCCAAGCCATGATGGCTTTCCTTTGCAAAATCCAATTCATCTCATGGGAGCCATGAGCCTTCCTCGCCGTATTAAGTGATTGACTTCCAAATCAACAAATTCGAAGTTCTCACGCGATGGATGAATTCCTTTCATGCAGGAAGATATCGCTCACGTGATGATGCGCATGGAGATGACCGCACGATCTCGGGATGAAGCCAAGCCAGACGGGGGGCGATGATGCGCCGCCTGCCGCCCCTCGCCTCCCTGCGCACCTTCGAGGCCGCGGCGCGGCAGGAGAGTTTCAAGAAAGCGGCTGCCGAACTCGGCGTCACCGCCACCGCCGTCAGCCACCAGATCCGCCAGCTCGAGGCCTATCTCGACGTTCCCCTGTTCGAACGTCAGACGCGCAAGGTCCTGCTGACCGTCGAGGGCCGCAGCCTCTACCCTGCCCTGCGCGCCGCCCTGGACAGCATGGCCGAGGCTGTGGAAACCGTCAGGAAACGCCCGCGGCGGCGCATCGCGACCCTGTCGGCGACCGTCGCCTTCACGGCAAAGCTGCTGGTGCCGCGCGTCGGCACGCTGCGCAGCCTGCATCCGGGCTGGGATCTACGCCTGCATGCCTCCGACGACACGGTGGACCTCAATGCCGGCGACGCCGATGCCGCCATCCGCTACGGGCTCGGGCATTATGCCGGCATGACCGCCCTGCCCCTGCTGACGGACAGATTCGCGCCTGTCTGCAGCCATCGCCTGGGCCTGCGTGAGACGGCCGACCTTCTCGGCGCGACGCTGCTGCATTTCGACTGGGGTCCGATCGCCTCGCGGGTGGACGTGCCGAATTGGCGCTCCTGGGCCCGGCGCGCCGGCATCGAGCACCTCGATCCGGACAGCGGCATCAGCTTCAACGATGAAAGCAGCGCCATCCAGGCCGCCATCGCTGGCCAGGGCGTCGCCTTGCTCAGCCTGTCCCTGGTCGCCGCCGAGCTTGCCTCCGGCGTGCTGGTGCAGCCCTTCGGCCCGGTCATGGAGGGCCTGAAGTTCAGTTTCGTCTATCCCGAAGGCGCGGAAAACCGGCCGGCTGTGGCCGTGCTGAAAGACTGGGTCCTGGCCGAGTTTGCCGAACGCCAAGTGGTGCCTCCGGCGATGGCCACCGAAGCCAACGGCAGGCCGGCGCATTCACGGTAATTGCCTCGGTTTCGGAGCCTGGCGCCCACTCTTTACTTGACCCAGCCCCCCCTCTGGAACCATATGCGCACGCATGGAGGGAGGCTGGACGCCCAAGCCTCCAGCCTCCTCTGCCGCAACCGATAAGCAGGATCCGATGAAAGCAGCTGTCGTCATTTTTCCCGGCTCCAACCGTGAAGGAGACGTGGCCAAGGCCCTCAAGCAGGCCGGCGCGCATGTCGAGATGATCTGGCACGCCGACACCGACCTGCCGGCAGGAACCGATCTGGTCGTGCTGCCGGGCGGCTTTTCCTATGGCGACTATCTGCGTTGCGGCGCCATCGCCGCCCGGGCCGCCATCATGGATGCCATCCGCCGTCATGCCGAACGGGGCGGCCTCGTGCTCGGCATCTGCAACGGCTTCCAGATCATCACGGATGGCGGCCTGCTGCCCGGCGTCCTGATGCGCAATGCCGATCTCAAATTCATCTGCAAGCGGGTCCATCTCAGGGTGGAGCGCACCGATACCGCTTATACCAGCAGCTATCGCCAGGGGCAGGCCATCGACGTCTGCGTGGCCCATGGGGAGGGCAATTATTTCTGCAGCCCCGAAACCCTGACGCAACTCGAAGGCGACGGCCTGGTGGCTTTCCGCTATTGTGACGCTGCGGGGAAGGTCAGCGCCGCCACCAATCCGAACGGCTCGCTCAACAATATCGCCGGCATCTATTCGGCCAACCGACGCGTTCTCGGCATGATGCCACATCCCGAAAACCTGATCGATCCCCTGGCCGGCGGCACGGACGGCCGCGGCCTGTTTACCAGTGTCGTCAACGCCATGGCTTCGGCCTGATCGTCGACGGCGATGCAAGATTGAAGGCCAATGACGCGCAAGGTTCATCTGATTACGACGGGCGGCACGATCGCCTCCCGGCGTGACGAAAGCACCGGCGACGTGGTTGCCGGTCTCGACGGACAGGCGCTGCGCGCCATGCTGCACGATCCTCTTCCCGGGATCGAAATCGAGGTCGAAGAATTTTGCAACCTCAACAGCTTCGCCATCGATCTTCCCATGGCGTTTGCCTTGGCCACCCGCATTAACGAACTTCTCGCGCGGGAGGATTGCGAGGGCGTCGTCGTCACCCACGGCACCGACACCATGGAGGAGAGCGCCTATCTCGCCGACCTCCTGCTCGCTTCGGACAAGCCGGTGGTCTTCACCGGGGCCCAGCGTGCGGCCGATGAGCCGGATGCCGACGGTCCGCGCAACATTGCCGATTCCATCCGCCTCGCCGCGGCCCCCGCCGCCCGCGGGCTGGGCGCGATGATCTGTTTCGAACAGGAATTCCACGCCGCTCGCGACGTGAGCAAGACGCATACCTCGCGCACCGATACCTTCATGTCGTGGGAGCACGGCAAGCTCGGCGAAATCGACGCGGGCGCCATCTGCCTGCATCGCCGCCCGGCGCTGCGGCGCGCCTACGCCCCCAGCGCCATCGAGCCCAATGTCACGCTGATCCGCCTCGCCATGGGCATGGACGGCGGCTATCTCCATTATGCCGCCGATCACGGCAGCAAGGCCATCGTGCTCGAAGGATTCGGGCGCGGCAACACGCCGCCATCGGTGACGAAGGCCGTGGCGGAGGTCATCAAGCGCGGCATTCCGGTGATCATCTGCTCGCGCTGCCCGCGCGGGCGGGTGCTGCCTGTCTATGGCAATGGCGGAGCCACCGATCTGCATCGCGCCGGGGCCATCTTCGCCGGGGACCTCAGCGGCCACAAGGCGCGGCTTCTCGCCGCCGTCCTGCTCGGCCAGGGGCTCGACCAAGACGCGTTGCGGGCGGAAATCGAATATCTGGGCGGATAGAAGCCGCGCGTCGAATCGCGCAGTTCGCCATCAGTCAGCGGCAGGGAGAGCCTCGACGATCCCGTCATTCCTGGCTAGGCCGAAGCCCTGGGAAGGGATCCCGGGCTACAAGTCACACCCTCGGGCGCGAGTCATGTCATCGGTCGCCAGATCGGCGATCGGTAGAAGGCGCCGCTTCGCGAGGAAACGGCACGTCCGGGGGCTCCTGCGGCACCGGAACCTCGTCGGGCGGCAGCTGCGGCAGATCGGGCTGGGGTATCGGCTTGGGGATCTCGGTCGGCGAAGCCGGGTCGAACGGGTCAGGCCTTTCCGGGGACGGCCGATCCGGTTGCGGGTCTCGGGGCCCCGCAGCGTTGGCCCGGATCGAACCGTGGCCCTGGGTATGCGATGGGAATGGCGCGATCATCTTGGCCTCCCTTTTTTGAGAGGTCAGCCCAGGACAATCCCGGTTTGAGGATTGCGGGAGTTGGTGATCATGGCGGCCCATACGCCGCCATGATCCTCCGGAGTATCTCAGAGCTCCGGGAACGACTCAGGCTGCTGCGCTGAGAGTGACCATCGTTTCGGTGTTGATCGGCGGGTGCGGCACTAGGCTGGCCTTGCTCTCATCCGCCCATCTGGCCAACCTGACGATACGAACCTTGTCGAGCTCGGCATCATTAGCCTCCACGGGCTCCACGGTGCTGAGGCCCGCATTGGAAACGAAGAACGTATGGTCCCCGAAGATGGAGATGAGTTCCTGCACTATCGGATTGGATTCGGGAATGACCCGGCCATCCATCTGGGTCAGAGCGCGTTCGATTCGCACCGATGTCAGCTTCATGGCGTCGTCCTTTCGGGTTGAGTGCTTGTCTGTCGACGGGGTGACGTCACGGCTGCCCTGCTCACCGTCGGCATTGATCGCCTCCCGCCCCGCAGGCGGTTCGAAACGTGGCCAACGCTCAGGCTGCCTCATTGTCAGCCCGGCGCCCACATCCTGGCGTCAGGAGCTTTGCCGAGGCGCATTCTTCTCGTGAAATCTGGCCATAGTCTGCCTCAAGCGTGACCATTGCATGAAACAGCCCCCTCAGGCGGCGGCCTCCAGGGCTTCGAGCAATTCCTCTTCGCTGATCTGCCCCTCGGTACGCGGCGCGACGACCACCTGCTTGCCCAACAGGTGCTTGATCTTGTGCGCCACCGGCAAACAGCGCCGGTCGTCACGGTGATAGACGTGATAGCCATCGCCCGGATTCACACCGATATCGAGGGCGCAACCCCTGCTGACGAAATGCCAGACGCCATTGCCGTCCACTATTCTGACCTTGCTCATCGAATTCTCCTTTGGTTGGAAAGGGCAGCCACCGGCCGGCAGCGCACGGGCAGCGGACGCAAGCGTCCGGCGCAGATCGCCATCCATGCCTTGTGATTACCAACGCCGGCGGCGGCAGATCAGGCCTGCCGTCCGGACCAGCGGGGTTCCGCCCTTGGGATTGCCGCTGTATATTCAGTGAATGGGGCCATTGTCCGGCGTCACCGCGTCGACAGCTTGGTCATTCGGGCTGCCCGCATGCTTCCACCGCGGTTCAGCCATGCCAACCGCGCGCAGGCATTTCTCTCGCGTTCTGCCGCTTCGTTAACGTAGTCGCAGAAGTTCTGCATGAATCTGCTATCGCATGTGCGTTATGGCACATCCTGCGCCGGTGATTCATATCAGGTCGTGTGCAGGCACACAGCGGGTTGCCAGCCCGCCGGGGTGGTGCGATTCTAATTTCGGTGCACTGGAGCAGGCATATGAACCATCATTCTTCCCGTCAGCGTCTCGCTTGGGGCTTGTCCGGAGCCGTTGCCCTTTCACTGCTGGTGGCGGCTTGCGGTCCGCGCTCCGGCGAAGCCAGCCGGCCGGACGTTTCCAACCAGCAGCCGGTCGTCACGGCGGACGGCACCCAGCAGTTTCCCGTGCCGCAGGCCGGCCGGGCAACCCTTGCCCACAAGCTGACCCAACTCGTCCCCGGCACCATCACGGATGCCCGCATCTCTAACGGCTGGCGCACGCCGGCCGCGGCGAAAGTCCATCCCGACCAATATGCCGCCTGCGTCAGCGCCGATTCCGGCAGCGGCCAGCAGGTTTTCCTGATCGTCACCAATGGCTCGCATACGGGCGACGTGATCTCCGGCACCAAGGCGGCCGAGCGTTGCGCCGACGGCAATCGCGTCACGCAATGGGCGACCCTGCCGGAGGCCATGGGCCAGAGCTGAACGCGCTACGTTCATCCGATTGAAGAAAATGGCGGCCCATGGGCTAATACGGTTCACTTAAGCAGGAACCGCTCCGAATTTGTCATAGCCGGGCTTGACCCGGCTACCCAGAAGCCGCACGGATGAACCCTCGGGGAGCTGGATTGCCGGGTCAAGCCCGGCAATGACAAAGGCCGAGCACCCCGAAACGCTTAAGTGAACTGCATTGGCCTATGCGCCGCCATTTGCATTTGCGGCCTCGCACGTCCCGCCGGCCCTCAGAAGGCGCGATAGGTCAGGACCGTGCGCGTATTGGCGATACCGGGGATGGACTGCACCTTCTCGCCGACGAAATGACCGATATCGACATCGTCATTGACGTAGAATTTGGCGAGCACGTCGAAGTCGCCGGCGATCGAATAGATCTCCGAGGCGATTTCGGCCTCGGCCAGGGCGCTGGCGACCTCATAGGTGCGGCCGAGCTGGCATTTGATCTCCACGAAAAAGGTCCGCATCGCCGATACTCCGAGACTGGAAACGAGTGTCCGCCCACAGGAAGGCCAACAAAGTTGCGGTGTCAATGCGGATCGCGGCGCCTGCATGCGATCAATGGTTTACATTCGGCTCGGATACCCCTATCGCCTGCCGTGAACACCATGCAAATTGCCTTGACAGGAGACTGACCCGGCATGTCCGTGCACTCGGAACCCGCCATCACAGCCGAACTCATCGCCCAGCACGGGCTGAAGCCGGATGAGTATCAGCGGATCCTGGATCTGATCGGACGCGAGCCGACCTTCACCGAGCTCGGCATCTTCTCGGCGATGTGGAACGAACATTGCTCCTACAAGTCCTCGCGCCTCCACCTGAAGAAGCTGCCGGTCACCGGCAAATGCGTGATCCAGGGCCCGGGCGAGAATGCCGGCGTCATCGACATCGGCGACGGCCTCGCCGCCGTGTTCAAGATGGAGAGCCACAACCACCCGTCCTATATCGAACCCTATCAGGGCGCGACCACGGGCGTGGGCGGCATCCTGCGCGACGTCTTCACCATGGGCGCCCGCCCGATCGCCTGCATGAACGCGCTCTCCTTCGGTGCGCCCGACCATCCCAAGACCCAGCACCTCGTCTCCGGCGTGGTCGCCGGTGTCGGCGGCTACGGCAATTCCTTCGGCGTGCCCACGGTCGGCGGCCAGGTGCGCTTCCATACCCGCTATGACGGCAACATCCTGGTCAACGCCTTTGCCCTCGGCCTCGCCGAGCAGGATAAGATCTTCTACGCCAAGGCGACCGGCGTCGGAAATCCCATCGTCTATTTGGGATCCAAGACCGGCCGCGACGGCATCCATGGCGCGACCATGGCTTCGGCCGAATTCGACGACAACTCCGAGGAAAAACGCCCAACCGTGCAGGTCGGCGATCCCTTTGCCGAAAAGCTGCTGCTGGAAGCCTGCCTGGAACTGATGGCGACCGACGCCATCATCGCCATCCAGGACATGGGCGCGGCCGGCCTCACCTGTTCCGCCGTTGAGATGGGCGCCAAGGGCGATCTCGGCATCGAGCTCCATCTCGACAAGGTGCCGGTGCGCGAGAGCGGCATGACCGCCTATGAGATGATGCTGTCGGAAAGCCAGGAGCGCATGCTCATGGTGCTCAAGCCCGGCAAGGAGGCCGAGGCCGAGGCGATCTTCCGCAAATGGGGCCTCGACTTCGCCGTGGTCGGCAAGACCACGGACGATCTTCGCTTCCGCATCTTCCACAATGGCGACCTGAAGGCGGATCTGCCGATCAAGGAACTCGGCGACGAAGCGCCTCTCTATGACCGCCCCCATGTCCCCTCGCCCAAGCTGCCCGTGCTCGAGGCCGTCTCGCTCAAGACGAACCTGTCGACGGGCGAGGTGCTGCTCAACCTGATCGGCTCGCCGGAGCTGGCTTCCAAGCGCTGGGTCTATGAGCAATATGACACGCTGATCCTCGGCAATTCGATCCAGACGCCCGGCGGCGACGCTGCAGTCGTGCGCGTGCTCGACGGCCCCAAGGGACTGGCGATGACCTCGGACGTGACGCCGCGCTATTGCGAGGCCGATCCGGTCGAGGGCGGCAAGCAGGCCGTTGCCGAGGCCTGGCGCAACATATCCGCCGTGGGCGGCCTGCCGCTCGCCGTGACCGATAATCTCAATTTCGGCAATCCCGAGCGTCCCGACATCATGGGCCAGTTCGTCGGCTGCCTCGACGGTATCGGACAGGCCTGCCGTGCCCTCGATTTCCCCATCGTCTCGGGCAATGTCTCGCTCTACAACGAAACCAATGGCCGTGGCATCCTGCCGACCCCGACAATCGGCGGGGTCGGCCTTGTCGACGACGTCGCGATGACGGCCTCGATCGCCTTCAAGGCCGAGGGCGAGACCGTCATGCTGGTCGGCGGACCCGGCACCTGGCTCGGCCAGTCCATCTGGCTTGCCGAGATCCTCAAGCGCGAGGAAGGTGCCCCGCCGCCGGTCGACCTGGCCGTCGAAAAGCGCCATGGCGACTTCATCCGCAGCCAGATCCGTGCCGGAAACCTCAAGACTTGCCATGACATCTCGGATGGCGGCCTTGCCGTGGCCGTCGCCGAAATGGCGTTGGGGCGCGGCATCGGCGCCGACCTGTCGAAGGCGCCGCAGGGCAGCGAGCCGCATGCCTTCTGGTATGGCGAGGACCAGGCCCGCTACGTCGTCGCCGTTGCCGCCGACAAGGCCGAGGCCTTCGCCAAGGCCGCAGCTGAGGCCGGCGTGCCCGTCACCACGCTGGGCACAACCGGCGGCGATGCCTTGATCCTGCCCGAAGGCCGGCCCATCCTGGTTTCGGCGCTGAGCGAGCGCCACGAATCGTTCCTGCCGACCTTGATGGGCTCGGCGCGCCAAGCTGCCTGACAAGCCGCCTGAAGAGGACTCAATTCCAATGCCGATGCCGGCCGCCGACATTGAAGCGATGATCAAGGAAAGCTTTCCTGACGCGAAGATCGAAATTCGCGATCTCGCCGGGGATGGCGATCACTACGCCGCGACGGTGATCTCCGAAGCGTTCCGGGGCAAATCCCGCGTCCAGCAGCACCAGATGGTCTATGCAGCGCTCAAGGGTAAGATGGGCGGCGTGCTGCACGCACTTGCGCTTTCCACGAGTGCTCCCTGATCGATAAATTATGTTAGGCTGAGCCCTGACATTAGACGCGGGCATGCTTACATGTTCGACATTATCTGTTTCAGATCGAGAATTACCTCAATCGGGATTGAGTCATGAGCGACATCGCCACCTTCATCGAAAACGAAATCAAGTCCAATGACGTCGTGCTCTTCATGAAGGGCAACAAGGCGTTCCCGATGTGCGGGTTCTCCGGACAGGTCGTGCAGATCCTCGACTATCTCGGGGTCGACTACAAGGACCACGACGTGCTGCAGAATCCGGATCTGCGTAGCGGCATCAAGGATTTTTCAAACTGGCCGACGGTGCCGCAGCTCTACGTCAAGGGCGAGTTCGTCGGCGGCTGCGACATCGCCCGTGAAATGTTCCAATCGGGCGAGCTGGTAACCTTCCTGCAGGAAAAGAACATTCCGGTAAAGGCTCCGGCCAAGGCCTGACCGTCTTTGCCGGCCCGCGCATGTGACGCAGAAACAAAGCCAGGCCCGCAGCCTGGCTTTTTCGTTGGGCGGGACAAAAGCCGGAGAGGCCCATGAGCAAATTGCTGATCGTCGGCACGGTGCGCCTGCCGGCTGCCAACTTGTCCCTGGCGCGCCCGGCCATGAAACGCATGGTGGAGAGCAGCCGCGCCGAAGAGGGCTGCGAGGAATATTCCTATGCCGAGGATGTCTTCGATGCGGGTCTCATCCACGTGAAGGAGATCTGGCGCGACCACGCGGCCCTGGACCGTCATTTCGCCTCCCAGCACATCGCCGAGTGGCGGGCGAGTTGGCCTGCTCTTGGCATCGGCGAGCGAAATCTGCACTGCTACGAGATCGGGACGCCCCGCCCGACGTAAGGGCTGTGGGGGCTGATCTTCAGACCAGCCTGGAAACGCCATACCCCGCCGGCACGATAGGACTGGTCTGAAGCCCACCGAATCTAGAGAACGTGCGATTTCTCTGAATCGCACGTTCTCTAGCTCTTTGTCTTGATGCGTTTTCTTAATCGAAAAGTCTGTCAACTTTTCTGGAAGGCGATCTAACGCCCCTTCATGACGTTGACGATCACCACGCCGAGGATCGCCAGCGCGCCGCCCAGCATGCCGACAGGGGTCGGCACCTCGCCGAGCCAGAGGAAACCGATCAGCGTGGCCGTCGGTGGCACGCCATAGAGGAAGTTGGACGCCCGTGCCGCCGAAAGGCGCTTGAGGGCGATGGCCCAGGTGACATAGCCGATCGCGGTCGGGAAGATCACCAGATAGGCGACAGCCCAGTTCACCTCGGCAGGGGCGACCGCCAAGGCCCGGAGCGTGGCGGGTACCGCCGGAAGCAGCGGCAAGGCACCGATGAACAGGATCCAGGCGGTGATCGCCAGGGCCGGAAAGCGCCCGAGCAGCGGCTTCTGCAACACGCTGGCCACGGCGGCGCAGACGGCGGCACCGAAGATCATCAACGCATTGGGATCGAGCTTGAAACCCGTATCCGTCGCCACCGCGATGAGAGCGACGCCGGCGAAGGAGGTCGCCGTACCGACCCAGCCCCAGCGTCCGAAACGCTCGCCCAGGGCGAAGATCGCAATCAGGGCGGTGAGCACCGGCATGGTGTTGATGATGAAGCTGGCGGGGCCGGCCGGCACGGTCTGCTCGCCGGTATTGAGCAGCACGGCATAGACGGCAATGAACAATATGGCGGCAATGGCAAGGCGCAGGAAGTCCCGCGGCAGCGGCATGGGCGGGCGCACCGCCGCCAGATAGGCCAGGCCGATGGCGCCGGCCGCGACATAGCGCGCTGCGGCCAGTTCCATCGGGGTCAAAGCCGTCAGACACACACGGATCAGCGCAAAGGACGAGGCCCAGGAGAGAATGGTCACCAGGATGGCGCCGAAGGCAACCGCATCAAATCTACTCTTCTTGCTGGCTGCCTCGGCTTCACAGGCCATGCTGCTCATCATCGTCTCCCGACTCTCAGTGCCCCCCGTGACCTATCCCCCTTCGGCGTGCTTGAAAAGCACCTCAATCAATGATCTTCTGTGTCTATGGTTCACAGCTCGCCCAGTCTCCCACCGCTCGATACCCTCGAAACCTTCGCGCGCGCGGCACGTCTCGGCTCCTTCTCGGCTGCGGCCGAGGAGAGCGGCGTCACCCATGGCGCCGTCTCCCGCCAGGTGTCGCGCCTGGAGCGCTGGATGGGCGTGCGCCTGTTCGAGCGCAAGGCCCGCGGCGTCAACCTGACGCCGGAGGGCATGCGTTTCTTCGCCCGGACGGAGGAAGCCCTGGCGCTGCTCGGCAACAGCGGCGAGCGCTGGTCTCCCCGCCGGGCCAAGGCCGTGGTGCGCCTGTCGGTGACGCCTTCGGTCGCCTCGCTCTGGCTGTTTCCCCGCCTTGCCCGCCTGGAAGGCAGCGACATCCATCTCGAACTGGTGCTCGAACATCGCCTTGCGGATCTCGGCGAAGGCAGCGATCTGGCAATACGCTGCGGCAAGGGGCCCTGGGCCGGCGTCCGCGGCGTCCAGCTCTGGCAGGAGAAGGCTTTCCCGATCGCCTCCCCTGCCCTTGCCGAACGCCTGCGACGCGGCAATGACGCGCAGGCTCTGCTCGAGCTGCCGATCCTGCACGATTCCAATATCGAGGGATGGCGGCGCTGGCTGGCGCCGGAAGGCGTGGACTACGTGCCGCGCGGCCAGGATCGCCGTTTCGAGGACTATAACCTGGTCATAGATGCCTGCTGCCAGGGGCTGGGCATCGCCCTGGCGCGTCCGCCTCTGTCGGCGGCCGCCCTCGACGAGGGGCGCCTCGTGCCGGTTTCAGACCGAACGATCGATTACCACGTGGCCTTTCATCTGATCCGCTCGGACGAAGCTCTGCGAGCCCCGGCCGCGGAGCTCGCCGGGCGCCTTCTGCGCGAGGCGGGTCATGACGAGGCGGCTGTCTCCAGCTTTACTGCCCCGGGCCGGAAGGGCTAGCAAGCGGTAGGCTCAATTCTCCTGCTCGCCGAAATGCCGGCGCCAGATCGGCGCGATGACGGGCCGCTGTGCCACGGTTTCGGTGATACGGGTGAGCTTCGGGCATTCCTTGGCCCGCCATTCATTGCCGATCGCCCAATTGCTGATGGCGGCGATGGCGAGATCGATGGCCGAAAAGCCCGACAACAGGAAGCTGCCTTCGGCACTGGCTGCCTGCTCCACCAGTTGCCAGCGCTCACGGATGCGCTGGCGCACGCGTGAACGCATGGCTGTCTCATGCGTCTCGGGCGGAGCGAAACGCAGGGGATAATCGTAGAGTTCGATGAGGGGATAGATTTCAGCCGCCACATGGATCAGCCAGCGCAGGGCATGGCGACGGTCGGGGGCATCATGCGCCGGCATCAGGCGCGCTTCGGGGTGTTCCTCGCTCAATGCCAGTAGAATGGCGGCCGACTGTACGATCGTGGTTCCGTCGTTGAAGCGTAGTGCCGGAATCTTACCCAACGGATTGATTGCCAGATACTGAGCGTTGTGCTGCTCGTCCTTGGTCAGATCGATATCGATCAGATGAACATCCTGCCCCGCCTCGGCCAAGGCGGCCTCGACCATGAAAGAGCCGGAATCCGGTTCGCCCCAAAGCGTGTAAACCATACAGACCTCTTAGCATCGACCGGCTGCGGCCGGCCACCTCCCGACATTATGCGGCGATCGGGGAAGACCGCCCCAATCTCTTACTTGTTGGTTCTGTGCAACCCCTGCCGCTGTTCTTGCTTGTTTCACCGGCTCGTCGGTTCAGACCATAAGCGACTGAGCCGGCGTGTCGCATGATCTTTTTGCAATACGGCCATCCCGTTTTGCGGACCTTCCAGAGTGCACAACCCGACCGGCAATAAAAAAGGCCGCCAAAATGGCGGCCTTTGTCGTGTATCAGGTCGTATCCGCTTAGCGCGAATAGAATTCGACGACCAGGTTCGGCTCCATCTGGACCGGATAGGGCACGTCCTGCAGCGTGGGAACGCGGACATACTTGGCGGTCAGCTTGGAATGATCGACTTCGATGTAGTCGGGAACGTCACGCTCGCCGGAAGCAACGGCCTCAAGCACCAGCACGAGCTGCTTGGAGGCTTCCTTGACCTCGACGACATCACCCGGCTTCACCTTGTAGGAGGGGATGTTGACGCGGCGGCCATTGACCTTGACGTGGCCGTGGCTGACGAACTGGCGGGCAGCGAACACGGTCGGCACGAACTTGGAGCGATACACCACCGCATCCAGGCGCTGCTCGAGCAGGCCGATGAGGTTGGCGGAGCTGTCGCCCTTCAGGCGGCGGGCTTCTTCATAGATCTTGCGGAACTGCTTTTCCGAAATCGAGCCGTAATAGCCCTTCAGCTTCTGCTTGGCGCGGAGCTGGGTGCCGAAGTCGGACATCTTGCCCTTGCGGCGCTGGCCGTGCTGGCCCGGGCCGTACTCGCGGCGGTTGACGGGGCTCTTGGGGCGACCCCAGATATTCTCGCCAAGGCGGCGATCGATCTTGTACTTAGCGTTATGGCGCTTCGACATTCGCGTCCTCTATGGTTTGCGAAGTTATGAGGAACGCGCCCTCCTCTCCCGGAACCCGGGCGACAGACAGCCGGAGACCGGCCGTCACGGGAGCGTAAAACATCACGCGGGACCCGAAGGCCCCGCGTGTGACGTTCGCTTAGTCGAAAGATCGCTGCATGTCAATTCCAGGACGGCACCCGATCCCCTGTATCCCGGGCAACTCGACAGCTACATGGCGGGTGAGTAGCTTGGGCCAACTCGGCCCTTGTGAGTCTTCTTTGATGAAAACCCTTTCTCTCTCCGCCGCATTTCTGGCGGCGTCGTTGAGCTTTGCCAGCGCGGCACCGCTCGAAACCTATACGGCCCGCCTCTCCAGCGCGGATCATTTCAACACGAACGGCGAAAGATTGACCTCCGTCGCCGCAATCATCCGGCAGGATCGCGCCAACTTCTACCTGGGCTACCATCGCGACCGGGAAGATGAATCCGACCGCTTCTTCTCTAGCAAGGAAAACCGCGCCCGGCTGGAAAGCATGCTCAATCGCGGCCGCATCAGCGCCTCCGCGGCCAACGCCGTCATCGACGGATCGCCGCTGATCAATGTCGAGATCTACGAGGATTTCATCGTCGTGACGGTCGAATAGAGCAAAGCGCGGAAGAGCGCGGGGGACCCCGCCCGGTTCGGCCAGCTCTTCCTCAATCAGTTCCGCTGGCACGGCGGCTCCGTCGTGCCCGCCGACTCGGTTCGCCAGTCCATGGCGGCAGGCTATCGCGGGCAGTTCCTCGCCTATATTCCGACAAAACGCCTCGTCATGGTGCAGACCGTCGATCCGGCGGAAAATTCCGGCCCGCCTCCATCGGAGGGATTTCATGGTGCTGTTGCAGCCGATCGCCACGGCCGCTCCCTGAGTGATGCCTGTCGCCGTGCTTCCAACCAATCGAGACATCTCCCTCGGCTGGCCCGCGGCATTGCTGCTCCACGTCATCGCTCTCGCCCTGCTGTTCCTGCTTCCCCGCCCCGCACCGCTGGACCGGCCTCCCGAAAACAGCATCGAAGTCGAATTCGTCGGGGACATTCCCAAACCACCCCCGCCGGCACCGCCCCCTCCTGCGCTACCGGCGAAGCCACCCTCGGCCGATGGCATTCCGCAGGGAGGAGTGGCGGTTCCCAGGCCGAGCGAAGCCCTGCCACCGTCGTCGCCACCGGCGATGATCCAGGCCCGGAAGATCCTGTCCGATCTCGCCCTCGCGGATCCACGCAGCCGGCAGGCCAGGAAGATGCTGCCTCTCCTCGGCCGCGATGAACGCATGGAGCAATTGTGCAACATCGAGGCCATGGCCCAGTTGCGGGCCTGGAACCACGATCTCGAGCCCGACCTCACGATCGCCTATGCACGCGCGGAAACCAGGATGGGCGATGCGAGCGTAACAGCCGACGGCGCGGCATTCCGGAGCCGGAGGCAGTGGTTCGTCCTGAGATATCGCTGCAACCTCACCCTCGACCTCGCCAGGGTTTCAGCATTCGAGTTCCAGGCCGGCGCGGCCATACCCAGGAACGCATGGAGCCGTTTCAACCTGCCCGTCAGCGACGAGCCGCAGGATTGAGCCTACCACGACGGTGGGATGCTCATCGTCTTCCTGGTCGAAAAGCCTGCCAACTTTTCCGGAGAACGCTTCAATGCCAGCGCGGCGGCATGGCTTCGACGGCAATGGCCGGAAGGCCGCGGGCGGCAAGCGCCGCCCTGAGTTCGCAGGTCAGTCCGGCGCCGCCGGTGAACAGGGCCAGACCGCCCTCCACCACCGTGCGCGGCGGGATCGAGCCGGCAAGCTCGGCAGCGCGGCGAGCGATGGCCGGGGCAGGATCGAGCCAGGTGACCGGCCAGGGGGCGACCCGCTTCATTGTTTCGAGCACCAGCGGGTAATGCGTGCAGGCCAGCACCACCACATCGGTGCGTTTGCCGTCGCGATCGACGAAACAAGGCGCGATCTCGCGGGCAATCGCTTCATCCTCGACGGGCTGGCCGCGTAATACGGCTTCCGCCAGGCTGGCCAGCCCCATCGCGCCGACCAGTTCCACCTCGATCGTGGCGGCGAAGGAACGGATCAGCTCGCGCGTATAGTCGCGCTTGACGGTACCCGGCGTCGCCAGGATCGCCACCCTCCCCGTCTTCGTCAGCGCGGCAGCCGGCTTGATTGCGGGCACGGTGCCAACGAAGGGTACCGAGAAGCGTTGGCGCAGCACGGGGAGGACAACGGTTGATATCGTGTTGCAGGCGATGACCACCAAAGACGGCTGATAACGCGGGATCAACCGCTCCATCACCTCGACGACGCGTTCGACCACGACGTCTTCGGCAAGGCGGCCATAGGGAAAGACGGCATCGTCGGCGGCATAGACAAAGCGCGCACCGGAAAGCGCCTTCTGCAATTCGGAAAATACGGTGAGGCCACCAAGGCCGGAATCAAAGACAAGGACAGTTGGAGCGCGGTCAGACATGACCGCAGCTCCATAAACCGTGCCAGCCAGAAGGTCGACCCTGAAGGGCAAACTAGTTTGCCCGGGAAGGCTAGCCTTCATGGGACGCTCTTCGGAATGATCGACACCATCAGGAATCAATCGCTGCATATTGGTTGCCCGTACGCACTACCCAACCGGGCGCACGCCTATTCAAACCCAGATGAGTGAATGAAGCGTTGCGATCGTGATCTTTTTTTGATCCCAAAGCGGCACGCCCGACAATTCCTCACAAGGCGTCGGCCGGCGGCAATTCCTCGCCCCAGCTCGCAAAGGGAAAGCGCGCCAGATTCGAATTGCCGTACCGCCGGTCGCCCGTCACCTCCTCGCCGACCCATTCGGGCAGTGGAACGGCCTGGTCCTCGTGCTCCAGCTCGACCTCGGCCAGCACCAGTCCATAATTGGGACCTGTGAAGACGTCGACGGACCAGCGCACTCCAGCATGGTCGACATCGTGGCGGGTTTTGGTGACGAGAGGCTCGATCGAAAAGCGCCGGATGATCTCGGCGGCATCGACCTGCGGGATCTCGTACTCGAACTCATCGCGGCTGCGCGTGCCCGGTTCGCTCTTGAGCGTGATGAAGCCCTTGTCGCCATAGATGCGGATGCGCGCCCGCAGCAGGGACGTGCGGCAGAAATAACCCTGGCGGATCGTGGCGGATCCTCGAACCTGCCGGCGCCAATCATCGTTGCGGACAAGGAATTTGCGCTCGATCTCGACGGCCATGAAACACCCAATCCGAAGGAAGTGGGCACAGCCTAGCAAGAGCCTGTGACAGGGATTTCGCGTTCGCGCCGGTTCAATCGCGCTTGATTCGCGTGCCCTGCCGCCCGCCGACGAGCGAGGCCACCGCACCACGCAGGGTCTGGACGTCCTGCTCGGTCATCGCGAGCCGATGCCAGATGTTGCGGAAATTGCGCACCATCACCTCGCGCTTTTCGGGCGGATAGAAGAAGGAGACAGCGTCGAGTTCCCGCTCCAGATAATCGAAGAAGGCCAGCATGTGTTCGCGCGTCGCCGGCGGGGAGCTGCGGGTGGGCGCGATCGGCGCCTTGCCGCCCGAGACCAGCTTCCACCATTCATAGCCGACAAGCAGCACCGCCTGGGCGAGATTGATCGAGGTGAAGGCCGGGCTGACCGGAAAGGAAATGATGGCATCGGCCAGGGCCACGTCGTCGTTGGAGAGCCCCATGCGCTCGGGCCCGAACAGAATGCCGCTGCGCGCGCCCTCGCCCGCCAGGACCTGCATCTTCACGGCGCCTTCATCGGCGGCGAAGACGTCCTTCATCTGCCCGCGCTCGCGCGCGGTGGTGGCGAAGACGTAATTGAGGTCGGCAATGGCCTCTTCGGTCGTCTCGAACAGTCTGGCATTGTCCAGCACGGCGGACGCACCGGAGGAAGCCTGGCGGGCACCTTTCTTCGGCCAGCCATCGCGGGGGGAGACCAGGCGCATCTCGCTGAGGCCGAAATTCATCATGGCGCGGGCGCACATGCCGATATTCTCGGCAAGCTGGGGGCGGACCAGGATCACGGCGGGAGGCGTCACGGCAGTGCTCGCATTCGACTGAGACATCACGAAAAAGGCTCGAAAGCAGGAGAAGTTCGGGCTGAATAGACCATTCGGCGGATAATGAAAGCTCCTTTGCAACGCGCCGAACCAGGACTGTCCTTGTTCCCGCGGATACACGCCGCCAATCGGCAGCCGAGCCAATGTGCCCGAACGCACCGCCGGGTCGGATCCGCTTCGCTAGGGTCCTCCCATCAAAAGGGCCATGAAGCCCGGCTTAAAGGACCACGATCATGCGCAAGATTTTTCTTACCCTCGCTTTCGCTGCCACGGCCTTCACCGCCGCGACTGCCGCGTCCTTCGCCGACGATTGCGACAATGGCTATGCGAGCGGTTATAATTATCCCACCTATTCCAATTCCTACCGCGTGACCCAAACCTATAGCAGCACCACCTATTACGATTGCCGGACAGTGAGCTACCGCGTCTGGGACGACTATGCGCAGAGCTACATCTATCGCACCCGCGAAGTGTGCAACTGACTGCGATAGACCGGCTCCATCAATCTTGGACAATCTGCCGACACTCCCGCGAGCTCCGCTCCGGGAGTGTCTTGTCGTGCCGATCCCGAGCCTCCCGCCATCCATGACGCAGCGCAAGCCCGCAGGCACAAATCAGTTGCCGAAGTCCGAAGCAGGTGGCAGTTTCGAGGCGTGAGTTCTTCGGTGCGCCCCACCCGCGGACCCCGCCGGAAAACTCTGCCAAGGTCATCGAGCGCCAAGTCATCGAGGTCATCCCGTTGCCGGAAAGACACGCCCCCTGACCACGCCGCCCTGCAAATTTACCGAGCACTCGTGCCGATCCACGCACCGGCGCGAGCGCTTTTCGTCGCCCTGATTCCGACTTGCCAAGGAAGCCAGCGTATGAACGCCAAATCCCCCACCATCATCTACACGCTGACCGATGAAGCCCCGGCATTGGCAACCGCCGCCTTCCTGCCCATCGTCCGCACATTTGCCGCCCCCGCCGGAATCGACGTCGTCACCAGCGACATTTCGGTCGCCGGCCGCATCCTTGGCGAATTTCCCGATTTTCTGACTGATGAACAGCGCGTTCCCGACAATCTGGCTGAGCTCGGCCGGCTGACGCTGCTGCCCGACACCAACATCATCAAGCTGCCCAATATCAGCGCCTCGGTGGCACAATTGACGGCGGCCATCCGGGAGCTGCAAGGCAAGGGCTACAGGATTCCCGATTATCCCGAGAACCCCAAATCGGACGAGGAAAAGGCGATCCGCGCCCGCTACGCCAAATGTATCGGCAGCGCCGTGAACCCGGTGCTGCGCGAGGGCAATTCGGATCGCCGCGCGCCGCTGGCTGTGAAGAACTACGCGCGCAAGAACCCGCACAGCATGGCCGAATGGAGCCAGGCCTCGCGCACGCATGTCTCGCACATGCATGACGGCGACTTCTACCATGGCGAGAAATCGATGACGCTCGACAGGGTCCGCGACGTGAAGATGGAGCTGGTCACCAACAGCGGCAAGACCATCGTCCTGAAACCCAAAGTCTCGCTGCTGGATGGCGAGATCATCGATTCGATGTATATGAGCAAGAAGGCGCTTCTGGAGTTCTACGAAAAGCAGATCGAAGACGCGCACAAGACCGGGGTGATGTTTTCGCTTCATGTGAAGGCGACGATGATGAAGGTGTCGCACCCCATCGTCTTCGGCCATTGCGTGAAGATCTTCTACCGCGATGCCTTCGCCAAGCATGGCAAGCTGTTCGACGAACTCGGCGTCAACGTCAACAACGGCATGGTCGACCTCTACAACAAGATCGCAACCCTGCCGCAAAGCATGCAAGACGAGATCAAGCGCGATCTGCATGCCTGCCACGAGCACCGGCCCGAACTGGCGATGGTCGACTCGGCCAAGGGCATCACCAATTTCCACTCGCCCAACGACATCATCGTGGACGCCTCCATGCCGGCCATGATCCGTAATGGCGGCAAGATGTGGGGTGCCGACGGCCGCCTGAAGGACGTCAAGGCGGTGATGCCGGAGAGTACCTTCGCCCGCATCTACCAGGAGATGATCAATTTCTGTAAATGGCACGGAGCCTTCGATCCCCGCACCATGGGCACCGTACCGAATGTCGGCCTGATGGCGCAGCAGGCCGAGGAATATGGCTCGCACGACAAGACCTTCGAGGTCCCGGAGGACGGCGTGGCCAACATCACCGACCTAGCGACCGGCGAGGTGCTGCTGAGCCAGACCGTCGAGCAGGGCGACATCTGGCGCATGTGTCAGGTCAAGGACGCGGCGATCCGCGACTGGGTCAAGCTCGCGGTGACGCGCGCCCGCAATTCCGGCATGCCCGCTCTGTTCTGGCTGGACCCCTATCGCCCGCACGAGGCGCAGCTGATCGCCAAGGTGAAGGCCTATCTCGCCGAGCACGACACCGCCGGTCTCGACATCCAGATCATGAGCCAGGTGCGTGCCATGCGCTACACGCTCGAGCGCGTGATCCGCGGCCTGGATACGATTTCCGTCACCGGCAACATTCTGCGCGACTATCTCACCGATCTGTTCCCGATCATGGAGCTCGGCACCTCCGCCAAGATGCTGTCCATCGTGCCCTTGATGGCCGGCGGCGGCATGTATGAAACCGGCGCCGGCGGCTCGGCGCCCAAGCATGTGCAGCAATTGGTGGAGGAAAACCATCTGCGCTGGGATTCTCTGGGCGAATTCCTGGCGCTGGCCGTCTCGCTGGAGGATCTCGGCATCAAGACGGGCAACGCCAAGGCCAAGCTGCTCGCCAAGACGCTGGACGCCGCAACCGGCAAGCTCCTGGACAACAAGAAATCCCCCTCGCCCCGCACCGGCGAATTGGACAATCGCGGCAGCCAGTTCTATCTGGCGCTGTATTGGGCGCAGGAACTCGCCGCCCAGACCGAAGACCCGGCCCTGCAGGCGCAATTCAAGCCGCTGGCCGAAACACTGGCGCACGACGAGGCCAAGATCCTCGCCGAACTCGCGGCCGTGCAGGGCAAGCCGGCCGATATCGGCGGCTACTATCTGCCCGATCGGCAGAAATGCGAAGCCGTGATGCGTCCGAGCGCCACGCTCAACGCGGCGCTGGCGCAGGCGCAGGCGGGAGCGGCATAGGGCCGGGTTTTGCCTGACAAGACAGTCGGGTTTGAGTGACGCAGTGCAGGATGTGCGGAGTGTCAGCCTCCGGCTGACATTCTACCGGACCGCAAGGGCTTGGCTTCCAAGATGTCAGCCGGAGGCTGACACTCCCAACCCTCGGCGGGGCTTTGCCCTGGTCAAATCCGGTTGCACGGCTATGCTCCCGCCACCGTTTCCAGCAGGACAGCCCCATGAGCGATGAACTCGTCTTCTACACCAATCCGATGTCGCGCGGCCGTATTGCCCGCTGGATGCTCGAGGAGGTCGGCCAGCCCTATCGCACCGAGATCCTCGACTTCGGCACCAGCATGAAATCGCCCGACTACCTCGCCCTCAATCCGATGGGCAAGGTGCCGGCCATTGCCCATCGCGGCGTGGTCGTCACCGAAGGCGGCGCCGTCTGCGCCTATCTGGCCGATGCCTTTCCGCAGGCCGGACTGGCGCCGCCGGCCGGGTCTCCGCAGCGAGGCCTCTATTATCGCTGGATGTTCTTCGCGGCCGGCCCGGTCGAGGCCGCGCTGACCAACAAGGCCCTCAATATCGAGATCCCCGACGAGCGCAAGCGCATGGTCGGCTATGGCTGCTATGCCGACGTGATCGACGCGCTCGACTATGCCGTCTCCCAGAACGAGTTCATCGCGGGAGACCGCTTCTCGGCCGCCGACGTCTATTTCGGCTCGCAGGTCGGCTGGGGCCTGATGTTCAAGACAATCGAGCCGCGTCCGGCTCTCGCCGCCTATTGGGAGCGAATCGCCGGCCGTCCCGCCGCCATCCGGGCCCGTGAGATCGACGACAAGCTGGTTGCCGAGGCCAAGCAGGCGCAAGCTCCGCAGTAATTGCTTGGTTTCACCCGGCAAAAACAACAGGCGCCATCGTCCGCCGAACTTCCCCCGACCGGATCGCGGTGCTATAGCCGCGCCGATATTTCCCAATAAATGAGGCTTGTACGATGGCAAAGATCAAGGTGGCCAATCCGGTCGTCGATATGGACGGCGACGAGATGACCCGGATCATCTGGCAGCAGATCAAGGACAAGCTGATCTTCCCCTATCTCGATCTCCAGCTCGATTATTACGACCTCAGCATCGAGAACCGGGACAAGACCCGCGACAAGGTCACCGTCGAGGCGGCCGAGGCCACCAAGCGCCACGGCGTGGCCGTGAAATGCGCCACCATCACGCCGGATGAAGCCCGCGTGAAGGAATTCAATCTCCAGGAGATGTGGAAGTCGCCCAACGGCACCATCCGCAACATCCTCGGCGGCGTGATCTTCCGCGAGCCCATCATCTGCCGCAACGTGCCGCGCCTGGTGCCGGGCTGGACCCAGCCGATCGTCGTCGGCCGCCATGCCTTCGGCGACCAGTATCGCGCCACCGACTTCCGTTTCCCCGGCAAGGGCACGCTGACCATCAAGTTCGTCGGCGAGGACGGCTCGGTGATCGAGAAGGAAGTGTTCAAGTCGCCGGGCGACGGCGTGGCGCTCGCCATGTACAACCTCGACGAATCGATCCGCGAATTTGCGCGCGCCTCGTTCAACTACGGCCTGCAGCGCAATTTCCCGGTCTACATGTCGACGAAGAATACCATCCTCAAGGCCTACGACGGCCGCTTCAAGGATATCTTCGCCGAAGTCTTCGCCAGTGAATTCAAGACCGAGTTCGACAAGCGCAAGCTGACCTATGAACACCGCCTGATCGACGACATGGTCGCCTCGGCGCTGAAATGGTCGGGCGGCTATGTCTGGGCCTGCAAGAACTATGATGGCGACGTGCAGTCCGATATCGTCGCCCAGGGCTTCGGCTCGCTCGGCCTGATGACCTCCGTGCTGCTCAGCCCCGACGGCAAGACGGTCGAGGCCGAGGCCGCCCACGGCACCGTGACGCGCCATTACCGCGAACACCAAAAGGGCAAGGAGACCTCGACCAACTCCATCGCCTCGATCTTCGCCTGGACCCGCGGCCTCGCCCATCGCGCCAAGCTCGATGACAATGCCGAGCTCGCCAAGTTCGCCGCCACCCTGGAGAAGGTTTGCGTCTCCACTGTCGAGACCGGCTTCATGACCAAGGATCTGGCCCTGCTGGTTGGCCCCGATCAGGGCTGGCTCTCGACCACCGGCTTCCTCGACAAGATCGACGAGAACCTCAAGAAGGCCATGGCCTGATTTCGGAGCGCGGGCTTCTCAGCGACATGCTTGCTTGCCGCGAGACCCGCTCTCCCCTGCCCTTCAACGCTTCCAAGAGCGGACAGGATGTCCGCGCTCCAAAGAGAGGCTTCCATGTCCGCCATCGACGCCCGCCTTGCCGAACTCGGCATCACCCTGCCCACCCCGGCTGCCCCGGTCGCCAACTATGTCGGCACGGTGCGCACCGGCAACCACCTCGTTATCTCCGGCCAGCTCTGCTTCAACAATGAGGGCAAGCTGGCCGCCACCGGCAAGCTCGGCACTGGCACGGTCACCGTCGAGGACGCCCGGATTGCCGCGCGCTATTGCGCCATCAACATCCTGGCGCAGATCAAAGCGGCCGTCGGCTCCCTCGAAAAGGTGGTGCGCGTGGTCCGCCTCGGCGGCTTCATTGCCGCTGCGCCGGAATTCACCACCCATCCGATGGTGATGAACGGTGCTTCCGACCTGATGGTCGAGGTCTTCGGCGACAAGGGACGCCATGCCCGCTCCACTGTGGGCGTGCCCTCGCTTCCCCTCGACGCCACCGTCGAGGTCGAGGCGCTGATCGAAGTCGCCTGAGGCCGCTTACGAAAGGCGCGGCAATGGAACTCGGGCCGCGCCTCTTGCATTCGACGGGAATAGGCCCAAATTCCCCGGACAGGTATCCGTTGAGGGAATGCAAGCTTGAGCGACCAGGGCTTTACGATCAAGGCAGCTTCCTCGATCGAGGCCATCGGCCGCCAGGCCTGGGACCGCTGCGCCAATCCTCTCGCCGCCACGCCCCAGAACTGCCTTTCCGGGCACCGCCCGAGCGCCGGGGACGAAGCGGCCGCTCCCGATCCCTCCGCCGAGCACTTCAACCCCTTCATTTCCTACGATTTCCTGCACGCTCTCGAAGCGAGTGGGTGCGTCGGGGGACGCTCGGGCTGGACGCCCCTCCATCTGTTCGTCAGCCATGACGACGGCCGGGTCGCCGGCGTCATGCCCGCCTATGGCAAGAGCCACAGCCAGGGCGAATATGTCTTCGACTGGGGCTGGGCCGATGCCTATGAGCGCGCCGGCGGGCAATATTATCCCAAGCTCCAGGTCAGCATCCCCTTCACGCCGGCAACGGGCCGGCGCTTCCTGGTCGCTCCGGGCGAGGATCCCGCCCTCGTCTCATCGGCCCTGGTGAGAGGCGCCAAGGCGGCCCTCTCTTCCATCGGCGGCTCCTCCATCCACGCCACCTTCATCGGCCGTGACGACTGGCAATGGCTCGGCGCCCAGGGCTTCCTGCAGCGTACAGACCAGCAATTTCACTGGCTCAACGAGGGTTATGACGATTTCGAGGCCTTTTTGGCCTCCCTCGCCTCCCGCAAGCGCAAGACCATCAAGCGCGAGCGCCGCGATGCATTGGCCAACGGCATCACCATCGAGAGGTTGACCGGCACGGCCATCACGAAGGAGGCCTGGGACGCCTTCTACGCCTTCTACATGGATACCGGCTCGCGCAAATGGGGCCGCCCCTATCTCAATCGTAAATTCTATGCCCTCATCGGCGAGACCATGGCCGAGCACATCCTGCTGGTAATGGCCAGGCGCGAGGGGCGCTATATCGCCGGGGCCATCAATTTCATCGGCTCCGACACGCTCTACGGCCGCAATTGGGGCTGCATCGAGGACCATCCCTTCCTGCATTTCGAAGTGTGCTATCATCAGGCCATCGAATTCGCCATCGAACGCCGCCTCCGCCGGGTGGAGGCTGGCGCACAGGGCGAACACAAGCTGGCGCGCGGCTATCGGCCCGTGACAACCTATTCCGCCCATTATATTGCCGATCCCGGATTTCGACGGGCGGTTGACGACTATCTCGCGCATGAGCGCGCCGAGGTTGCCGCCCACCACGAAGCTCTCGACGAGGCAACGCCCTTCAGGAAAGGATAGCGGCATGACCGCTTATGATCCCGACAACATCTTCGCCAAGCTGCTGCGGGGGGAAATTCCCAACCACACGCTCTATGAGGATGACCGAACCCTCGCTTTCCTCGACATCATGCCGATCGTTGACGGCCATAGCCTGGTGATCCCCAAGAAGCCCGCCCGCAACATCTTCGACGTGGAACCGGATGAACTGGCCTACCTCGCCCAGATCGCCCAGAAGGTCTCCCTGGCCGCCTGCAAGGCATTCGGCGCGGATGGCCATACGCTGCGGCTGCATTCTGAGGTTTCGGGCGGCCAGGAGGTGCCGCATGTCCATTTCCACCTCCTGCCGATGAAGACGGGTGTTCCTGTCCGCCCGCGCGCCATGGCCGACCACGCCGTCCTCGCCCAGCACGCCGCCAAGATCCGCGCTTTGCTATAGGCCCGGAGCGCGGACGTCCCGACGACGTTCAAGACAGTATCGGGCGATCCGCTCTTCCCTTCCTGCAAGTACAACCTTTCGTCCGCACTCCCCGGAAATCCCGGCTCCGACCACCCGGCGAAACTTGCCTCGGCAAAATTTCTTGGCTGCCGATTCGCCTTGGCAAGTTTTTCTTCACCATCACGCGCAATAGTGATTCTCACCGAGGTCGCGTTGAGTTGGAGTTCGTCATGTTGGTCGCAAGTGCTGTCGATATCACTGTCGGCTGGCTTTGGCACACTGCCTACCGGGCCCGCCACCACTGGAAGCTGAAGCGCGAGGGCACCCTCGTCGCCGCCGGTTTCGTGGCTTTCGTCGGCGCCATCGACACGGCCCGCTCGATCCACGCGGCACCGGCCGCACCGGCAGAGGCCGTCGCGGTGACAGCCCCGCCCCCGGTGACGACGCCTGTCATCGCCAATCTTGCGCCGGCGCCCGCCGCACCGGCCCCTGCGCCCGCCCCCGATGCCAATTCGATGCAGGCGGCGGCCAACGCCCCCCTTGCCCCGCAATTCCCGATCATCCAGGATCAGACTGGCTCGATCGACCAGGCCGATCCGATCGAGACCATCCTGCCGATGGATCCGGAGGCCCAGCGCGACGATCCCATCGCACGCAAGATCAACGAGCGCTTCGGCGAAGCCACGGAAGCGCCCGTGGTCAAGAAGCCCAAGCCGCGCCCGGTGAAAACCGCCGAAGCCAAGCCGGCCAAGCCCCCCGTGAAGCCCGCCAAGAAGAAGCCTGAAACCGTGGCCGAGTAAGGCCGGTTCATCCCTCTGCAGAAGAAAGGCGGGCCGATGCCCGCCTTTTGCGTTTGTGTCCCTTGCGGAGCGGAGCGCAATCGCGATTGAATGCTTCCCCTCTAACGCCTTGTTCCTGCGTATCTTTGTCACTTCGGGCGCCCCGATCGGATCGCTGAGTGCTTTTTTCTTCGCCGCCACATAGATGACGTAAGGGAAGGAACGTCGTCCCGTTTGTTCGAGCTTGCGATCCTGCCGTCTCATCATCAAGGCTTGCGTCGGCCGCCCACCAAATCGACGAAAAAGCCCTGGAAATCGAGCAAAAACCGTGCCTTTGCCCGGCAAAACCATTGACATTTCCCTGCCTAACCCTATGTTCGCGCCGTCCGGGCCCACCCGATAGGGCCCTGTTTGTCCGTGCGGCGATGCGAGCCGCCCTCTGCCGTCCGATCGGGGCGGCCTCTGTTGGTTCGACATTTCCGCAATGAGCTTCGCTGAACTCGGTCTCTCTTCAAAGGTCCTCGCCGCCGTGGAAGCGGCCGGATACACCAATCCCACGCCCATCCAGGCCCAGGCCATTCCCCATGTGCTGCAGCGCCGCGATGTGCTCGGCATCGCCCAGACGGGCACCGGCAAGACGGCAGCCTTCACCCTGCCCATGCTGACGCTGCTGGAAAAGGGACGCGCCCGCGCCCGCATGCCACGCACGCTGATCCTGGAGCCGACCCGCGAATTGGCCGCGCAGGTCCAGGAGAATTTCGACCGCTATGGCAGCAAGAGCGGCCTGTCGGTCGCGCTTCTGATCGGCGGTGTCTCCTTTGGTGACCAGGACGCCAAGATCACGCGTGGCGTGGACGTGCTGATCGCCACCCCCGGGCGCCTGCTCGATCACGTCGAGCGCGGCAAGCTGCTGCTCACCGGCGTGGAGCTTCTCGTCATCGACGAGGCCGACCGCATGCTCGACATGGGCTTCATTCCCGACATCGAGCGCATCTGCAAGCTGGTGCCCTTCACCCGGCAGACACTGTTCTTCACCGCGACCATGCCGGCGGAGATCAAGCGCATTACCGACCAGTTCCTGCACAATCCGGTGCAGGTGGAGGTCAGCCGGCCCGCCACTGCCGCCACCACGATCACACAGGCGCTGGTGCACACCAAGTCGCCCCCCGCCGAAAAGCGGGTCACCCTGCGCCGCTTGATCCGTTCGGCGGAGAATCTCAAGAACGCCATCGTGTTCTGCAACCGCAAGTCGGAAGTGGCCATCCTGCACCGCTCGCTGGTGCGCCACGGCTTCGGCGCCGTCGCACTGCATGGTGACATGGACCAGCGCGCCCGCATGGCCGCACTGGAGAGCTTCCGCAATGGCGAGATGCCGATCCTGGTGGCTTCGGACGTC
The DNA here is from genome assembly GCF_017813775.1 of Labrys sp. LIt4. Taxonomy (NCBI): domain Bacteria; kingdom Pseudomonadati; phylum Pseudomonadota; class Alphaproteobacteria; order Hyphomicrobiales; family Xanthobacteraceae; genus Labrys; species Labrys sp. LIt4. The sequence continues at coordinate 531,775 of NZ_JAGIPY010000002.1, read as the reverse complement.
GCGGCACGCGGCCTCGACATTCCTGACGTCAGCCATGTCTTCAATTTCGACGTGCCGGTCCACGCCGACGACTATGTCCACCGCATCGGCCGCACGGGCCGCGCCGGCCGTTCGGGCTGGGCCTTCACCCTGGTCAGTTCCGCCGATGGCAAGCATGTCTCGGCCATCGAGACCTTGACCGGCAACAAGATCCCCTTCACCGGCGATCCGCCGCCGATCGAGGGGGATGAAGAGGAAGAGATCCACGCCAAGCCGCGGCGCGGGCGTCGCGAGCGCGGCGGCAAGACCGAGGAACCGCGCCAGCAGGGCAAGGGCCGCGAGGCCAGGCCGTCGCGCGAACGCGACGAAGCTCCCAAGGCCCCGCGCCACGAGCCGCAGCAGGCCCCCGAGCAACGCCGTCCTGCATCGTCCAGGCCGCATCGGCGCGACGAGGATGACGGCCCGGTGGTGATCGGCATGGGCGATCACGTCCCGTCCTTCCTGCTCACGCCGATCCGGCGCAAGAGCAACGGCTGAGATCATAGGCTCGACCGGGACGAATGAGGCGCATCTTCCTTCTCCCCTTGCGGGAGAAGGTGCCCCGAAGGGGCGGATGAGGGGAGAAACGCGCCCCTGCCAAGTGTCCGCCAACACCCCTCATCCGACCTCGCTGCGCTCGGCCACCTTCTCCCGCAAGGGGAGAAGGCTACTGTGCCATACTCCGATCACAATCGGATCAAACCTGCTCCAGTTCGACCAGCGTACCGGAGAAATCCTTGGGATGCAGGAACAGCACCGGCTTTCCGTGCGCGCCGGTCTTCGGCTCGCCGTCGCCAAGGACGCGCGCGCCCGCCTCTTTCAACTGGTCCCTGGCGGCAAGGATGTCGTCAACCTCGTAGCAGATGTGATGCATGCCCCCATCCGGGTTCTTCTCGAGGAACCGGGCGATCGGCGAGGCTTGGCCCAGCGGCTCCAGGAGTTCGATCTTGGTGTTCGGCAGCTCGATGAAGACGACGGTGACGCCGTGCTCCGGTAGAGCCTGGGGTTGCGAGACATGGGCGCCGAGGGTGTCACGATAGACGGCGGTGGCAGCGCCGAGGTCGCGCACGGCGATGGCGACATGGTTGAGACGGCCGATCATGCGCTTACCCGCTTCTGGCCCGGCACTGCGAGAATACCGCCCGTGAGCGCCTTGCGGACGCCGGTGCTGGAGGGAAAGGTCAAGGGCAGGTCTTTCAGGGATCGAACGGCCAGATAGGCAAAAGCTTGTGCCTCCATCATGGAAGCCGACCAGCCGAACTCGTCTGCCGTCCGCACAGGTACGCCGGTCTCGGCGCGCAGGAAGTTGAGGATTGCCGGATTGCGGGCTCCGCCGCCACAGACGATCCACAGCTTCGGCTCGGCAGGCAGCCATTGGCGCGCCGCCGCTGCGCTGCGGGCCGTGAAGGCAGCCAGGGTCGCCACCGCATCGGGCGTGGACAGACCCGCAACCGCCTCGCGCGAAAAGGCGTTGCGGTCGAGCGATTTGGGCGGCGCCTCGCCGAAATAGGAATGGGCCATCAATTGGCCGAGCACCGTTTCGTCGACCCTGCCGGCCAGGGCCTGCCGACCGTCCTGGTCCAAGGCGATGCCGGTGCGCTCCATCATCAAATCGTCGATCAGCGCATTGGCGGGGCCGGTGTCGAAGGCGATGGGATCGCGTCCCTGGGCGATATAGCTGACATTGCCGACGCCGCCGAGATTGAGCACGGCGACGGGCCCGGCGAGCTTGGCGGCCTGCACCAGGGCCTGGTGATAGACCGGCACCAGCGGAGCGCCCTGCCCGCCCTCGGCCACATCGGCGGCCCGCATGTCGTAGACGGTCTGGATACCGAGGCTGTCGGCGAGGGCCTGGCCGTCGCCGAGTTGCACGGTCAGCCGCTCCTGCGGGCGGTGCAGCACCGTCTGGCCATGAAAGCCGATGACATCGATATCGTCAGGGCTGAGGTCATGCGCCTTGAGGAAATCGGAAACGACATCGGCATGCTTGCGGGTGATCAGCCGCTCGGCCGCCACCAAAGCGCCCGGACGTTCGTTGCGACGCTTCATCGCCACCGCATCGCCCAGGGCCTGCCGCAGCAGGCTGCGCTCTTCCTCATTATAAGCGAGCTCGACTGTCGGTCCCATCTCGACGGTGCCCTCGCCGTCCGTCTCGATCAGGGCGGCATCGATACCGTCCATCGAGGTCCCGGACATCAGCCCGAGTGCCGTCATCATCGTCTTCATGCGCAAATCACCCGATTTCTCAGCACCCCTGTACCAAAGCGCCGCCAAACCTGTTAGAGGGCGCTTAAAGCGTTTTGTGATCTGGCGGACACGCCAGCAATCGCAAAGGCGCGTCGAACCAAAGAGCTCGAGCAAACGGACGTTCCCGTCCAAACACGCTTTGCTCTAGACATCTATAAGCCGTTTGAAAGCGTTTGCCATGACCGCGTTAAAATCCGATTTCCTGCGCACCCTCACCGAGCGCGGCTTCATCCACCAGGTATCGGATCTGGAAGGCCTCGACGAGAAGGCCGCCGGCGGACGCCTGACCGCCTATGTCGGGGTCGATCTCACGGCAAGCTCGCTGCATATCGGCCATCTCGTGCCGATCATGATGCTGCACTGGCTGCAGAAGACCGGCCATCGCCCGATCACCCTGATGGGCGGCGGCACCACGCGCGTCGGCGATCCCTCGGGCCGCGACGAAACCCGCCGCATTCTGCCGATCGAGCAGATCGAGGCCAACAAAAACAGCATCCTCAGGGTCTATGACAAGTTCATCGACTACACCGACGAGCGCGCCATCCTCGTCGATAACGCCGAATGGCTGACCAAGCTCAATTACATCGAGATGCTGCGCGACATCGGCCGCCACTTCTCGGTCAACCGCATGATGTCCTTCGATTCGGTGAAGCTCAGGCTCGACCGTGAGCAGGAGCTCTCCTTCATCGAATTCAATTACATGATCCTACAAGCCTATGATTTCGTGGAGCTTTCCAGGCGCTATGACTGCGTGCTGCAGATGGGCGGCTCGGATCAGTGGGGCAACATCATCAACGGCATCGATCTTGGCCGCCGCATGGGCACGCCGCAGCTCTATGCCCTCACCTGCCCGCTGCTGACCACGGCCTCGGGCGCCAAGATGGGCAAGACCGCCGCCGGCGCCGTCTGGCTCAACGACGACATGCTCTCGGCCTATGACTACTGGCAATATTGGCGCAACACGGAGGATGCCGACGTCGAGCGCTTCCTCAAGCTGTTCACCACCCTACCGCTCGACGAGATCGCCCGCCTCGCCGCCCTCGGCGGCTCGGAGATCAACGAGGCCAAGAAGCGCCTGGCCACCGAGGCGACCGCCCTCGTCCATGGCCGCGACAAGGCCGAGGCTGCCGAAGAGACCGCGCGAAAAACTTTCGAGGAAGGCACGCTGGCCGGCGACCTGCCGAGCTTCGAACTGGCGGGCCTGAGCGAGGGCGTGGGCCTGCTCAATGCCTTCGTGCAGGCGGGCCTGGTGCCGTCGACCAGCGAGGCTCGCCGCCAGATCGCCAGCGGCGGGCTCAGGGTCAACGATGTGGCGGTCAGCAATCCCAAGGCCGTGCTGAGCAAGGGTGACGTCACCGCCGACGGCGTGATCAAGCTGTCGCTTGGCAAGAAGAAGCACGTGCTGGCAAGGCCGGTGTAACGCTTCTGGAGCGCGGACATACTGTCCGCTCTCGTCTACCAATCTGGTGGATTCCCACGATGAGCGCGGACATCGCGACATGAAGGCATGTCGCCGCGATGTCCACGCTCCAAAGAACTATTCGCCCTTCCGCTCCAGGGGTAGCGAGGCCGCATGGGCCCTCGCCTGCTTGCGGTAATAGACGACGCCGAACGGAATGGTCGCCAAGTAGGCGACGGTGAGCGAGGTCAGCGACTCCCACGGATAGAGCGCCAGCAGCATTACCACCACCACCGCGACGACGAAGATCGGCAGCACCCATTCGCGTGGAATGCGGTTGCCCAGCTTCTTGCCCGAGAAGGTCGGAATAGTGGAGATCATCAGGAAGGCGATGAGCAGCACATAGGCCAGCTCATATTTGGCGTGGCTCGGCTCGTGGGTGAGGCCGAGGAAATCCAGATAGATCGGCAGCAGCACGGTGCAGGCTCCGGCTGGAGCGGGCATGCCGGTGAAGAAGTTCGCCTGGAAGGCCGGGCGGTTGGGATCGCTGCTGGTCACGTTGAAGCGCGCAAGGCGCAGCACCATGCAGATGGCGAAGACCAGCGAGCCGATCCAGCCGATCGATCGCAGATCGTGCAGCCCCCAGAAATAGAGGACGATTCCGGGAACCACGCCGAAATTCACGAAATCGGCGAGAGAATCGAGCTCCGCGCCGAATTTCGAGGTGCCCTTGAGATAGCGCGCCACGCGTCCGTCGACACCGTCCAGCAGCGCCGCGACCACGATGCAGCCGATGGCAAGGTCGAGCTTGTTCTCGATGGCCAGGCGAATGGCCGTCATGCCCGCGCAAAGCGCGAGCAGCGTGATCATGTTGGGAATGAGTACGCGCAGCGGAATGGCACGCCGCCTCGGTCCCTCGGGATCCGGACTTCCAGGCTGAAAAGGCGGGAAGAGCGGGTCCATGGTCAGCCGACGCGATGGGTCAGGTTCGGCATGGTGGTATTCGCATCCGCCAGGATGGTCTCGCCGGCCACCATCTTCTGGCCGATGCCGACCAGGGGACGCACGCCTTCCGGCAGATAGACGTCGACGCGAGACCCAAAGCGGATCATGCCCAGGCGCTGGCCGACGGCGACATGCTCGTTCTCGTTGGTCCAGCAGACGATGCGCCGCGCCACCAGGCCGGCAATCTGTACCACGCCGTAGCGAGCGGCGCCGGTGTCGATGATGAAGCCGTTGCGCTCATTGTCCTCGCTGGCCTTGTCGAGATCGGCGTTGAGGAACTTGCCCGGCTTATAGGCGATCTTGGTGATCGTCCCCGTCACCGGACTGCGGTTCACATGGCAATCGAAAACGTTCATGAAGATCGAAACGCGCAGCAGTGATTGGCTGGCCAGACCCAGTTCGGGCGGCGGCAGCACATTGGCGATCTGGCTGACCACGCCGTCGGCCGGCGAGACCACCAGGCCTTCGCGCACCGGCGTCACCCGCTGAGGGTCGCGGAAGAAATAGGCGACCCAGGCGGTGAGGATCAGAAGAGGCCAGAACAGAACCTTGATCCATCCCAGTGCGATCAGCGTGGCCACGCCCGCGATGCCCAGGAATGGGTAGCCTTCGCGGTTGATCGGCACCAGGACTTTGCGGATGGAGGCGGCAAGCGACATAGGCAGGGTTCCAGTTTAGGGCTCTGCCTATCTCATGCAGCGGATAAAGACCAGAGCATGTCGTTATCGACAAGAGTGGCTGCCTGCACCTTGTGCAAACTGAAATGGCTGATACAGTTCTGGGCAACCGAACGTCAGATGAGGTCGCTTTATGCCAGAGGACGCCCCACAAGCGGGAGCGAGCCGGACACCCGTTGTTCAACTCGACAATATTCACAAGAGTTTCGGTCTGCTGGAAGTCCTCAAAGGTGTTTCCCTTACGGCCCATGAAGGCGACGTGATCGCCCTGATCGGCGCATCAGGCTCGGGCAAGAGCACGATGCTGCGCTGTACGAATCTGCTGGAGGTTCCCAATTCCGGTCGCATCCTGATCGGAAACGAGGAGATTCGCCTCAAGCCGGATGGCCATGGCGCCATGGCGGTCGCCGATCAGAAGCAGCTCCAGCGCATCCGCAGCCGGCTGGGGATGGTGTTCCAGAGCTTCAATCTATGGGCGCATCGCACCGTACTCGAAAACGTCATCGAAGCGCCGGTCCATGTCCTCGGCGAGAACAAGGCCGAGGCGATCGCCCATGCCGAGCAATTGCTGCACAAGGTCGGCCTCTACGCCAAGAAGGACGTCTATCCCGCCTTTCTCTCCGGCGGCCAGCAACAGCGCGCGGCGATCGCCCGCGCCCTTGCCATCCGCCCGAAGGTGATGCTGTTCGACGAGCCGACCTCGGCGCTCGACCCGGAGTTGGTCGGCGAGGTGCTCAAGGTCATCCGCGATCTCGCTGCGGAGGGGCGCACCATGCTGCTGGTGACCCATGAGATGGCCTTCGCCCGCGATGTCGCCAGCCATGTGATGTATCTCTACAACGGCAATGTCGAGGAGGAAGGCCCACCCCAAAAGGTGTTCGGCAATCCCAACAGCGAGCGCTGCCGTCAATTCGTCACGCCGCGCCAGCACTAAAGCGACTTGCGAGGCAATCGTTTCCGCTTGACGGAAAAGTTCGAGGGGCAGGAGGGCACCGGAACTCGCGCATCAAGTATGAAAACCAAGAAAACGTCGAAAAAACAGTTATCTATCAGGGGACCAAAATGAAACACTTCAGCGCCAAACTTCTCATGGCGACCGCCTTCCTTTGTGGCGTGGCCTTCGCCTCGGCCCAGGCGGACACCATCAAGGTCAGCGTCGCGGCCGAGCCCTACCCGCCCTTCGCTTCGAAGGACGCCTCTGGCCAATGGGTCGGCTTCGAGGTCGATCTGGCCAAGGCCGTCTGCAAAGCCGCCAAGCTCGATTGCGAGATCGTCGCCACTGCCTGGGACGGCATCATCCCAGCCTTGATCGCCAAGAAGATCGACGTGATCTGGGCTTCCATGACGATCACGCCGGAGCGCTCGGCCCAGATTGGCTTCACCATCCGCTATTACAACACGCCTCCCGAATTCATCGGCAACAAGGCCGACAAGTTCGACTTCACGCCGGAGGGCATGAAGGGCAAATCGATCGGCGTGCAGACGAGCACCATTCACGCCCAATATGTCCAGAAGACCTATCCGGACGCCGACATCAAGAGCTACGGCACGCAGGACGCCGCCAATGCCGACCTCGCCGCCGGCCGTCTCGACCTGGTGATGGCCGATGCCGCCGCGCTCGACGATTTCCTGGCCGGCAAGGACGGCCAATGCTGCGAGATGAAGCAGTTCCCCAAAGATCCGGTCTTCGAAGCCGGCGTGGGGGGAGGCCTGCGCAAGGAGGACACCGATCTGAAGGCCAAGCTCGATGAGGGCATCAAGGCTGTCTATGCCAATGGCGAGTTCGACGCGATCCAGAAGAAGTACTTCAAATACAACGTCGGTACACCGCCGAAGTGAGATAAGCCGCTCGGTTCACTCCCGGTGAACTGAACCGGGCTTTCTCCAGCCGGCCTGAGAGTTCGGGCCGGCCCCTTTCCTTCCTGTGGGGTCGGGCGTGGAAGCTTTCTGGAATCTACTGATGTCCGGATGGGGCGTATCGTTGCTCCAAGGCCTGGTCATCACCATCGAAATCTCGGTCGGGGGCTATCTCACTGGCCTTGTCATCGGCGGCCTGGTCGCCTGGGCCAAATTGCGTGGACCGCGCTGGCTGGTTGCGCTCGCCAATGGCTATTCCACCATCTGCCGCGCCGTGCCGGAGGTGCTGCTCATCCTGATCCTCTATTATGCGGGCCAGCAGGGGCTCAATGCCCTGATGGCGTGGCTCGGCTATGGCACGCTGGGAATCGGTGGTTTCTTCGCTGCCATCACCGTGCTTGGCGTGGTCAATGGCGCCTATACCTCGGAAATTTTGCGCGGGGCGGTGCTCGCCTTGCCGAAGGGGCAGATCGAGGCTGCCCGCGCTTATGGCATGCACGGATTCGGCCTGTTCCGGCGCGTCATCCTGCCTTTGATGATTCCCTTCGCCTTCGCCGGGCTGACCAATCTCTGGATGACGATGCTGAAGGATTCGGCGCTGATTTTCGTGGTCGGCTATAACGAGCTCACCTTCACGGCCGTGCAGGCCGCGGCCTCCACGCGCATGTATTTCCCCTTCCTGCTGCTCTGCGGCGCGATCTATTACGCGCTGACGCAATTCTCCAACATCTTCATCAAAATGTTCGAGCGTCACATCCGGCGCTGGACTCCCAAGCTGGGGTGACCATGTCCGCGGATCTGGCAAGCTGGTTTTTCGAGAATTTCGGCTGGATCGGCAAATACTGGCCGGCCATTCTCAGCGGCTTCTTCACCACGCTGAAACTGCTGTTCTTCTCGTTGCTCTTCGGTTTTCCCTTGGCGGTGCTGGTCGGCTTCGGCCGGGTTTCGAAGAACAGGCTGGTCTACGCCATCGCCTCCAGCTTCGTGTCGGTCATTCGCGGCACGCCGCTGCTGGTGCAGATGTTCGTCTATTACCAGGGCCTGGGTTCGCTCTTTCCCGCCATTCCCGGCATCCGGCAATCCTTCATCTGGCCAGTCCTGAAGGACGGCTACTATTATGTCATCTTTGCCCTGGTGCTGAGTGTGGGCGGCTATGTCGGTGAAGTCGTGCGCGGCGCGCTGCTCTCGGTCCCACGCGGCGAATTGGAAGCGGCGCGCGCCTATGGTTTTCGCGGGTTCGCGCTGGTGCGACGCATCTGGCTGCCCCGCGCTATGCAGGCGATGATGCCGACCTTTGCCGGTGAGACCGTGCTCTGCCTGAAATCGACTGCCCTCGCCTATCTGGTCAGCGTCCAGGATCTCCTGGGCCAGATCAACATCATCCGCTCGCGCGAGGCGATCACCTACACGCCCCTCTTGGTGGTGGCCATCGGCTATCTCATCACCACGCTGGTGATCGAAGCCGTCTACCGGCGCCTGGAAGCCGGTTTCGCCAAGACGGTGAAACCGCATTGAGGGCGTTTCGAGGATGTCGACCGGAAGTCGACACGCCCCGTCTTTATGGGTGTCGGATTTCAGCTATGCCAGCGTAGCGACATGCAGGACAGGCCCGCGTCGATCTTGGCAATCTGCGACGTCGGCAGCCGGACGACGCTGTAGCCCTCGGCTTCGAGCAGGGCGGCCGTGCGCGGATAATCGATGCCGACGAAAACCCGGTCGTTGATCCGGAGGGCGTTGGCCCCGGCCTCCTCGCCTTCGGGCGTCAGCAGCACCCGCATGCCCTCGAACACGCCCGAGGCGGCGAGGCGCGCCGTCGACAGCATGGTGGTGTCGTCGAGCAGAGAGCAGTCGGACTTGAAATGCAGGACGCCTGGGGGCGTGGTGACGACCACGCCCTTGCGGCCGAGTTCAGCCAGCAGGCCGATCAGTTCCTCCGCCCCTTCCCGGGTGGTGCGGTCGGAAAGGCCGATCATCACGGCCTGGGGCGTGACCAGCACATCGCCGCCGTCGACGAACCCCGGCCCTTGCAGGGCCAGGACCTTCTCGAAGCGCGTGCGCAGCACGGGCGCGATCTCGGCCGTCTCGCCGAAACGGCTCTTGGCGCCGACCCGCAGCAGGATCGCACCCTCCGGGAACACCAGGGCCGGATCCTCCACGAACAGCGAATCCGGGAAATCCTCCAGGGCGGGCAGGACCTCGACGGCAACGCCGGCGGCCTGCAGGGCCTCGATATAGAGACGATGCTCGGTCGAGACGCCCGCATGGGTCGGCGCGCCGCGATCCTCGGCACGCAGGCCCTCCGTCACGCTCGCCGGCGGCAGGCGCACGATGGCATTGTCGAAAGCATAGACGGGAAAGGCGCTCATGCTGGCTCCGATCGAAAGGGTCTGACCTCCGCCGGCTTCACTCTTCCGGAGGACGATATTGAATGACCTGGGTCCACAGTCCATAGGCGGCCACGGCCGCGAACATCAGGCCCCAGAACTGGTTGCCGTTATAGAGCTCCACCCCGGCCCAGGCCGCGGGCAGCACGCAAAGCAGCACGCGGACCCAGAGCGGCCTCATCCAGTTCGGCGTGTTGGGCTGAGCCATCGGCTCAGGCCTCTGCCAGTGCCGCGGCGATGGCATCGAGGGCCGCCTGGGCCTTGGAGCCATCGGGGCCGCCAGCCTGCGCCATGTCGGGCCGCCCGCCGCCTCCCTTGCCGCCGAGAGCCTCGGAGCCCTTGCGCACGAGATCGACGGCGTTGAAGCTGCCGGTCAGGTCCGCCGTCACGCCGACGACGAGGCCGGCGCGGCCGTCCTCGGAGGTCGCGACAATGGCGACCACACCCGAACCGACCTGCTTCTTGCCCTCGTCTGCAAGCGCCTTCAGATCCTTCAGCTCGATGCCGGTGACGGCCTTGGCCAGCAGGCGGGTCTTGCCGACCGTGCGGATTTCGCTGTCGCCCCCGCCCCCGCCCATGGCGAGCTTCTTGCGCGCCTCGGTCAGTTCGCGTTCGAGCTTGCGATTCTCCTCGACCAGCGTGGCCAGGCGGTCGCCCGCTTCCGGCACGGGCGTGCGCAGCACGTCGGCCAATCCCTGGAGCAGGCGGCTCTCATTGACGAGGTGCCTGCGGGCCGCATCCGCCGTCATGGCCTCGATGCGGCGAACGCCGGCCGCGACGGCGCCGTTGGAGACGATGCGGATCAGGCCGATGTCACCTGTGCGGCGCACATGGGTGCCGCCGCACAGCTCGACCGACCAAGCCTTGTTCGAGCCGGGCTGGCGCTGCCCCATCGAGACGACGCGAACCTCGTCGCCATATTTCTCGCCGAACAGCGCGCGCGCGCCGGACGCGATGGCGTCATCCACGCTCATCAGATGCGTGGTCACCTCGCTATTGTCGAGCACGACGGCATTGGCGAGATCCTCGATCTCCTTGATCTCCTCGTCCGAGATCGGCTTGGGATGCGAAAAGTCGAAACGCAGGCGGTCCTGCGCCACCAGCGAGCCCTTCTGCGCGACATGATCGCCGAGCGTCAGGCGCAACGCCTCATGCAGAAGATGCGTGGCCGAGTGATTGGCCCGGATCGCGGAACGGCGGGCGTGATCGACGACGAGTTCGAGAGGCTCCTGAACCTTGAGCGTGCCCTCCTCGACTGTGACGGCATGCACGAAGAGATCGCCGAGCTTCTTCTGGGTGTCGGTCACCGCCACTTTCAGGCCGTTTGCCTGCACGATGCCCGTATCGCCCTGCTGGCCGCCGGATTCACCGTAGAACGGCGTCTGGTTGAGGATCAGATAGCCCTTCTCGCCCTCGGCGAGGCGATCGACCGGCTTGCCGTCCTTGACCAGGGCCAGCGCGACGCCCTCGGCGGTCTCGGTCTCATAGCCGAGGAACTCGGTAGCACCGACCTGCTCGCGCAGGCCGAACCAGACCGTCTCGGTGGCCGCATCGCCCGATCCGGCCCAGGCAGCGCGCGCCTTGGCCTTCTGTTGCTGCATGGCGGCCTTGTAGCCCTCGAGATCGACCGAGATGTTGCGCGCCCGCAGCGCATCCTGGGTCAGGTCGAGCGGGAAGCCATAGGTGTCGTAGAGGGTGAAGGCGACGTCACCCGAGAAGACCTGCCCGTCGCCGAGCTTCAGGGTCTCCGCGTCGAGCAGGGCCAGGCCGCGCTCCAGCGTACGGCGGAAGCTGGTCTCCTCCAGGCGCAGCGTCTCGCTGATCAGCGCCTCGGCCCGCACGAGTTCGGGATAGGCGGCGCCCATTTCGCGCACCAGCGCCGGCACCAGCTTCCACATGGTGGGTTCCTTGGCGCCGAGCAGGGAAATGTGGCGCATGGCGCGGCGCATGATCCGGCGCAGCACATAGCCCCTGCCCTCGTTCGACGGCAGCACGCCATCGGCGACCAGGAAGGAGGAAGCCCTGAGATGGTCTGCGATGACGCGGTGGCTGGCGAGCGCCGGCCCCTCGGCCGGCACGCCGATGGCCTCAACCGAGGCGCGGATCAGCGCCTGGAAGAGATCGATGTCGTAATTGTTGTGCTTGTTCTGCAGCACGGTCGCGATACGCTCGAGCCCCATGCCGGTGTCGATCGAGGGCCGCGGCAGGTTGACACGCTCGCCGCCGGCCAGTTCCTCGAACTGCATGAAAACGAGATTCCAGATCTCGATGAAGCGGTCGCCATCCTCGTCAGGCGAGCCGGGCGGGCCGCCCCAGATATGCTCGCCGTGATCGTAGAAGATCTCGGAGCACGGACCGCAGGGGCCGGTGTCACCCATGCGCCAGAAATTGTCCGAGGTCGGGATGCGGATGATGCGGTCGTCCGGCAAGCCGGCGATCTTCTTCCACAGCCGATGGGCTTCATCGTCCTCGGAGAACACGGTCACCAGGAGCTTGGACGCGGGCAGGCCGAAATCCTTGGTGATCAGGTTCCAGGCGAGCTCGATGGCTCGATCCTTGAAATAATCGCCGAAGGAGAAGTTCCCGAGCATTTCGAAGAAGGTATGATGCCGTGCCGTATAGCCGACATTGTCGAGATCATTGTGCTTGCCGCCGGCGCGCACGCATTTCTGCGAGGTCGCTGCTCGCGAATAGGGACGCTTCTCGATGCCGGTGAAGACGTTCTTGAACTGCACCATGCCGGCATTGGTGAACATCAGGGTCGGATCGTTGCGCGGCACCAGCGGCGAAGACGCCACGGCTTCGTGGCCGTTCCGCGCGAAATAGTCGAGGAAGGTGGATCGGATCTCGTTGACGCCGCTCATGCCCAATTTGCCTATTTGGCCCAATGCCTGTTTCGCTGGTCCCTTCCTTTCGGCCTGGCCAGCATCCTAAGCAGAATATCTCGATACTGCCCACGAATGGGCAATATCGAGATATTCTGCAAGTGCTTGAAATCTTGCAAGTTCCTCTTGATCGAGCCTGTGGCTCGATCAAGAGGAACTTGCATGGTGGTGGGGCGTTGTAGCGAGGCTGTTCCGGCCTGTCGAGGCGCTCATCCATGAAAAACCCGCCTGTTGGGGCCAACAGGCGGGTTATTTCGTCAAGCATAGCGTTCGCTGTCTCGCGGGCCAGCTACGAGCCTCAATCGTCCTCGGCGTCGGCCGGATCGATATTGTCGAGGATGCGCTCGGCGATCAGGCCGGCATTCTGGCGAATCTGGCCCTCGATCTTGTCGGCGACATCCGGATTGTCCTTGAGGAACTGCTTGGCGTTCTCACGGCCCTGGCCGAGGCGCTGGCTCTCATAGCTGAACCAGGCGCCGGACTTCTCGACCACGCCGGCCTTGACGCCAAGGTCGATCAGTTCGCCCACCTTCGAGACGCCCTCGCCATACATGATGTCGAATTCGATCTGCTTGAAAGGCGGCGCCACCTTATTCTTGACCACCTTCACGCGGGTCTGGTTGCCGACCACCTCTTCCCTGTCCTTGATCGCGCCGATGCGGCGGATATCGAGGCGTACGGAGGCGTAGAACTTCAGGGCGTTGCCGCCCGTGGTGGTTTCCGGGCTGCCATACATCACGCCGATCTTCATGCGGATCTGGTTGATGAAGATCACCATCGAGTTGGAACGCCCGATCGAGGCCGTCAGCTTGCGCAGCGCCTGGCTCATCAGGCGGGCTTGCAGGCCGGGCTGCACATCGCCCATCTCGCCCTCGATTTCGGCCTTGGGCGTCAGCGCGGCCACGGAATCGATCACGATGACGTCGATCGCGCCCGAACGCACCAGCGTGTCGCAGATTTCGAGGGCCTGCTCGCCCGTATCGGGCTGCGAAATCAGCAATTCGTCGAGATTGACGCCGAGCTTGCGGGCATAGACCGGATCGAGCGCGTGCTCGGCATCGATAAAGGCGCAGACGCCGCCCTTCTTCTGGGCTTCGGCGACGCTGTGCAGCGCCAGCGTGGTCTTGCCCGAGGATTCCGGCCCATAGATCTCGATGACCCGGCCCTTGGGCAGGCCGCCGACACCGAGCGCGATATCGAGACCGAGAGAACCGGTGGAGATCGCCTCCACCTCCATCGTCTTGGTCCCCTTGCCGAGCCGCATGATCGAGCCCTTGCCGAAAGAGCGTTCAATCTGTGATAGGGCGGCGTCGAGCGCCTTCGTCTTGTCCATGGAGCTTCCTTCGACCAAGCGCAGCTGCGTCTGACTCATATGCCCGTTTCCCTATCAAGCACGAACGGATTCGTCATCCGGACCGATCATTTTCCAACACCGGGCCTGCAATCTCGTCGCAATTCAAAGCCCCGTGGCGCTATGTACCCAGTTTGTTCTCATTAACGCAAGTTCTATTTTTGTTCTCACGCTTCTTATTTAACGAAGGCTGATTGTCGGGCATCGCCTGCGGCCGCGGATAAATCATCATACCAATGAACCATTCAGCTTGCGCGCCAACGTCCTTCCCGTCCACACTCCCCCGCCGTCAGGATGGGTCGGCAACCCGCTCGGGACAGGCGGGACAGGAAACGGGACGATTGCAATGACGAATGGGCAGGAGAGCGTCGGCTTCATCGGAGTCGGCTATATGGGCCATGGCATGGCCAAGAACATCGTGGAGAAGGGCTATGCGCTGACGGTGATGGGCCATCGCAACCGCGCACCCGTCGAGGATCTGGTGTCGCGAGGAGCCAAGGAGGCCAAGACGCCGCGCGAAGTGGGCGCCGCTTCCAGCATCGTCTTCCTGTGCGTCACCGGCTCGCGGCAGGTCGAGGCCCTCATACGCGGTCCCGACGGGCTGAAAGCCGGCCTGAAGCCGGGTTCCGTCGTCGTCGACTGCTCGACTTCCGATCCCAACTCCACCCTGGCGCTCGCCGCCGAACTCGCCGAGGCCGGCATCGATTACGCCGATGCCCCGCTCGGCCGCACGCCGAAGGAAGCCTGGGAAGGTACGCTCGATACCATGGTCGGCGCCAGCGACGCCCTGTTCGAACGCCTCAAGCCGGTGATCGCCACCTGGGCCGGACGCATCGTGCATATTGGCGGTACGGGCGATGGTCATCGCATGAAGCTGCTCAACAACTTCGTATCGCTGGGCTATGCCGCCCTCTATGCGGAGGCCCTGGCCTTGTCGCAAAAGGTCGGCATCACGCCCAAGCGCTTCGACAGCGTCATTCGCGGCGGCCGCATGGATTGCGGCTTCTACCAGACCTTTTCGCGCTGGGTCCTGGAGGGCGACGAGAATGCGCACAAATTCACCATCGCCAATGCCTTCAAGGATCTGAGCTATCTGGAAGCGATGGCGGACGCAGCCGGCCTGGTCAATCCGATCGGCAATGCGGTGAAGAACTCGTTCGGCGTGGCGATGGCCGCCGGCGGTGCCGAGCGCCATGTGCCGATGCTCACCGACTATATCGGCCGCCTGAACGGCACCGATCTCACCCCGGCCAACCGGAACTGACCGGAAGGCATAGGCAGCAACGCCGCGCTCAGGAGGAGCGCGGCGCGCTGTTTACACCTGTAGACCAGGTCAGAAGGTACGGCGCAGGCGCACGCCCGCACCGACGGCGTCGACCGTCTTGCTGTTCAGGCCCTCCGGGTCCTTGTTCTGGTACCAGACTTCGGCACCCGCGATGAAGCCCTTGACGACGGTGTAATTCACCTGGCCTCCAACGACATAATAGTTGAAATTGTCGGTGATTTTGGAGGCGATGCGCGGGGCGTCAAAGTGCAGATAGCCACCGAACAGAATGGCTTGCAGGCTCTTGGTCACGTTGAGACCGGCCTCGCCCTGCACGGCGAAGCCCTTGGCGCTGTCGAGATCATGGATCGTGCCGTTGGTTATGTAGGCGTCCACGCCGCCGAAGCCGAGGGTGGACGAGCCATTCGGCTGGGACCCGCCGACGCCGAGATATTTTACGGCGCCGTCCGCGTAGCTGGCTTCGGCCGCGATGTAGGCACCCTCGAGAACCGGCAGGTTGACGTTGCCGCCAACACCGATCGAATAACCGTATTTCGCACTATAGCCGGCCGTTGCGCTGCGGTTCTGATGGAGGGCGCCCATCACCTGGAAACGGCCCCAGCCATTCTTGTTGTCGTCATAGCCGACGACGCCGACGATATCAGGCATCTGGGCACCGCCGACGCCACCAGCAACCGTGACGCCATTGACCACGACATTGTTCCCGTAGACCGAGGCATTGGCGCGATGGTCACGCCCGTCCTCGATCGACAGGGTGGCGTAGGCCTTGTCGAATTGCGCCGTATAGCTGATCAGGTTGCGCCGGCCCTGCTCGCCGAAATAGGGCGCGAAGAACTCGGCCTGATAATTGGGGTCGTAGAAGGCATAGGGCGACCAGGCATAACCAGCCGTCAGGCCGCCGAACTGCAGATAGGCCTGGCGTACCTGGAAGGTGTCATGCGTGGCTGCCCCCGCATTGGACTCGGCCTGGAGTTCGAAGAAAGAGCGCAGCATGCCCCAGTCGGTCTGAGTGCGCGCATCGAAGCGGATGCGGGCGTTGGTCCGAAACTGTGTCTGGCTGATGTTGCGCTTACCCGTTGCATTGCTGGGCGCCTGCGCAAACCAATAGTCGGCCCGGATCTGGCCGCTGATCTTCAGGCAGGTGTCGGTGCCCGGAATATAGAAAAAGCCCGGACCGAATGCCGTACAAACCTTCACATATTCGACAGCCTCGCCCTTGCTCATCGGTAGGTCTGCAGCAAATGCGGACGCAATACCAAGAAATCCGGCACCCGCGCCGAGTAAAATTGTACGAATAAACATGGAAATACCTCGATCTCATAAGTCGACCCCTTCAAAAGGGCCTCTCTCTTCGGCAAGCCGGCAAAGCAATATTGGGCGTACCGAAGAGGCGCAGTCGTTGTGCACTGCGATATCGAAGCTTTCCTCCCAGGCGAGACATTACACAATGTTAAGGTGAGTCACCGTTCTGACACAAAGGGGCTTTGTCCATGACAGTTGCGAATTCGCAACAGCACGCGAAACGTGCATGAAAAAGGCCCCTCCCTTTTCAGGAAGAGGCCTCGCCGAAAAAGCCGTCCGCGTGAACTCAGCCCAGGTTGAGTTCCTTGAAGAAATCATTGCCCTTGTCGTCGATGACGATGAAGGCCGGGAAGTCCTCGACCTCGATGCGCCAGACTGCCTCCATGCCGAGTTCGGGATATTCCAGTACCTCGACCTTCTTGATGCAATCCTGCGCAAGGCGCGCGGCGGGGCCGCCGATCGAGCCGAGATAGAAGCCGCCATGCTTGGCGCAGGCTTCGCGGACCTGGGCCGAGCGGTTGCCCTTGGCCAGCATCACCATCGAGCCGCCGGCGGCCTGGAACTGGTCGACATAGCTGTCCATGCGCCCGGCCGTGGTGGGCCCGAAGGAGCCGGAGGCGTAGCCAGCCGGCGTCTTGGCCGGGCCGGCGTAATAGACCGGATGGTTCTTGATGTAGTCGGGCAGCCCGCCGCCCGCTTCCAGGCGTTCGCGCAGCTTGGCATGGGCGAGGTCGCGGGCCACGATGATCGGGCCGGTCAGCGAGACGCGCGTCTTCACCGGATGACGCGACAGTGTCTCCAGAATGTCGGACATCGGCTGGTTGAGATCGATCTTCACCACCGCGCCGCCGAGCTTGCTCTCGTCGATCTCGGGCAGGAAGCGCGCCGGATTGTGTTCCAGCTCCTCGAGGAAGACGCCGTCGCGGGTGATCTTGCCCATGGCCTGGCGGTCGGCGGAGCAGGAAACGCCGAGGCCGATCGGCAGGCTGGCGCCGTGGCGCGGCAGGCGGATGACACGCACATCGTGGCAGAAATACTTACCGCCGAACTGGGCGCCGACGCCGAGCGACTGGGTGAGCTTGTGCACTTCCTTCTCGAGTTCGAGGTCGCGGAAGGCATGGCCAAGTTCGGAACCTTCGGTGGGCAAGGTGTCGAGATAGCGCGCCGAAGCGAGTTTCACCGCCTTCAGCGTGAGTTCGGCGGAGGTGCCGCCGATCACCACCGCCAGGTGATAGGGCGGGCAGGCCGCCGTGCCGAGCGTGAGGATCTTCTCCTTCAGGAAGGCGATCAGGCGGTCTTTGGACAGGATGGAAGGCGTGGCCTGATAGAGGAAGGTCTTGTTGGCCGAGCCCCCGCCCTTGGCGACGAAGAGGAACTTGTAGGCCTCCTCCCCTTCCGCCGAAATATCGATCTGCGCCGGCAGATTGGTCCTGGTGTTCTTCTCCTCGAACATCGACAGCGGCGCCAGCTGCGAATAGCGCAGGTTCTTCTTCTCATAGGCATCGCGGATGCCCTGGGCGATGGCGCCTTCGTCCTCGCCCTCCGTCCAGACCTTGCGGCCCTTCTTGGCCATCACGATGGCGGTGCCGGTATCCTGGCACATGGGCAGCACGCCGCCGGCGGCGATATTGGCGTTCTTGAGCAGGTCATAGGCGACGAAGCGGTCATTGTCCGTCGCCTCGGGATCCTCGAGGATGTTGCGCAATTGCTGGAGATGGCCGGGGCGCAGGAGATGGTTGATGTCCATGAAGGCCTGCTCGGCCAGAAGCCGCAATGCCTCACCCTCGACCTGCAGGATCTCGCTGCCTCCGAGTTTCTCGACCCGCACGCCCTCGCTGGTCAGCTTGCGATAAGGCGTCTCGTCCGCTCCGAGGGGAAACAAGGGAACATGAGGATAGCGCGAACTGGAAGCGGAATCGGCGGGCATGGCAGCAAGGCTCCGACTTGATATTGAGTTCAGGGCAATTCCAAACTGCCCATATCGTCGACCCTTTAGACCTTCTTGCGAACGCTGCCTATGATTTCCTGCTCGCCGGTATGGCGCTCGGCAATGTCCTGAACACACCATCATCCGTCGTATCGCTTCTAGTCTGTGCGCCGACTCGCTGTATTCTCATCCTCATTCGAGGTGCCGGTCCGCTCCCAAGGCGGCCCGGAGAATTGGGAAGCCGGTCTGAATCCGGCGCTGCCCCCGCAACGGTAGAGGAGAAGATCGCGGCACGTGCCACTGGGTCGGGAAGACCTGGGAAGGCGCCGCGATCGGGCCGAAAGGCCGCTCCTGAGCCCGGAAACCAGCCACGATGAAAACCGACGGACGCGGTGGGCGTTCCGGAAGGAGGTTGGATTGTGCCCGGCCACCGGCGCAGGTTCCAAGCCGCTTTCCCTCTCCCGCCGTCACGTCAATGCATTGGTTGTCACGCGGGATTTTGACATGACTGCGCATCAGGACATGCTGGGCCGCCTCCGGGCCCACCATCCGGGCACGACGCTCGAGGGCAAATTCTACACCGACCCGGAATTCTTCCGGCTGGACATGGAGAACATCTGGTATCGCGAATGGCTGTTCGCCGGCCATGACTGCGAGCTCGGCAAGTCGGGTAGCTATTTCACCCTCCAGGTCGGCGACTATCCGGTGATCGTGCTGCGTTCCGCCGACGGCGCCATCCGTGCCTTTCACAATTCCTGCCGGCACCGAGGATCGCGGCTGTGCGCGGCGACAAGTGGCAGTGTCGCCAAGCTCGTCTGCCCCTATCATCAGTGGACCTATGAACTCGACGGCCGCCTGCTGTTCGCCCGCGACATGGGCCCCGGCTTCGACGCGACGCAATATGGGCTGAAGCCTGTGCATTGCGAGAGCGTGGCCGGCTCCATCTGGATCTGCCTCGCCAGGGAGGCGCCTGATTTCGAGACTTTCCGCGCCGGCGCCATGCCCTATCTGGCACCGCATGGGCTGAAGAACGCCAAGGTCGCCTTCGAAAGCACCATCGTCGAGAAGGGCAATTGGAAGCTGGTCTGGGAGAACAACCGCGAGTGCTACCACTGCGCGGGCAACCATCCCGAGCTTTGCCGCACCTTCCCCGAAGCGCCGACGGTGACAGGGGTGCAGGGCGCCGACAAGGATCCGCTGATCGGCCAGCATTGGCGGCGCTGCGAGGAAGCCGGCCTGCCCAGCACTTTCAGCATTTCCGGCGACGGCCAGTTCCGCATGGCGCGCATGCCGCTTTTACGCAATGCCGTCAGCTACACGATGTCCGGCAAGCCGGCCGTGCAGCGTCCCCTCAGCCCGACGATCGAGGAAGGCAATATCGGCGCCCTGCTGCTCTTCCACTATCCCACCACCTGGAACCACGTGCTGGGCGACCACGCCGTGAGCTTCCGCGTGCTTCCGATCGGGCCGAAGGAAACAGAGGTCACCACCAAATGGCTGGTGCACAAGGATGCTGTCGAGGGCGTCGATTACGATCTCGATGAACTCACCCATGTCTGGCGGATGACCAACGACCAGGATCGCCAGATCGTCGAGGAAAACCAGCTCGGCGTGTCATCGCCCGTCTACACGCCCGGCCCCTACGCCCCCGAGCACGAAGGCGGCGTGATGCAGTTCGTCGAGTGGTATCGCAACGCAATGGAAGCAGCCCTCGGCGGCGACGGCGTCCGCCTGCGCAGCGTGGCCTAAGGCCCTTTCACCCTCCCCTGGAGGGGGAGGGTCGGACGAAGTCCGGGGTGGGATGAGAAACACAGCAGCCGGTGAAAATCCCCCCGCCCCGACGCTTCGCGTCGACCCTCCCCCTCCAGGGGAGGGTGTTAGCAAAACCGATATATACAAAGGTAGACACCATGCCGACGCCCTCCGCAGCCCTGGCGAAATTCAGGCATATCGACGAAACACCGCCCTGGAACGACCAGAACCAGGCGCTCGAATGCGTATCGATCGTCCATGAGGGCCGCGACGTCGCGACCTTCACCTTCCGCGCCGCCGAACAAGGCTGGTTCCGCTATGAGCCCGGCCAGTTCATCACGCTGGAGATTCCGGCCGAGAGGGGACCGGTGCTGCGCACCTATACGCTGTCCTCCAGCCCGTCGCGCCCGCTCTCGATCAGCATAACCGCCAAGGCACAGGCCTCGAGTATCGGCACACGCTGGATGCTGGACAATCTCAAGCCCGGCACACGGCTGAAAGCTTATGGGCCTCTCGGGCAGTTCAGTTTCCATCGTCACCCGGCGGAGAAATACCTCTTCATCTCGGCGGGATCGGGCATCACGCCGATGATGTCGATGACCCGTTTTGCCGAAGACCACGGCGCCGCCACCGACATTGCTTTCGTCAATTGCGCACGCCGGCCGAACGAGATCATCTTCCGGCAGGAGCTCGAGCGTATGGCAGGGCGCATGCCGCGCCTCCGCCTCGCCTGGATCGTGGAAGAAACCGAGATCAATGACGTCTGGACCGGCTTCCGGGGCAGGCTCAACGCCCCTGCCCTGCGCCTGATCGCACCGGACTTCCGGGAGCGCGAGGTGTTCTGCTGTGGCCCTGCCCCCTTCATGGCAGCGGTGAAGGAGATGCTCGAAGCCAATGGCTACGACATGCGCCGCTATCACGAGGAGAGCTTCCAGCCGGCCGAAACGCCGGTGGAGGAAACCGGCACGGGCGAGGTGCTCGCCGGCGAAGCCAGCGTGGCGTTCACCAAATCCGGCATCGAGGTGCCGGCTTCCAGCCGCGATACCATTCTCCAGCTCGCCCGCAACGCCGGCCTCAACATTCCGACCGGCTGCACCATGGGCCTGTGCGGAACATGCAAGGTGCAATGCCTGTCCGGAGAGACGGCGATGACCCATCAGGGCGGCATTCGCGAGGAGGAAATAGCCGCCGGTCTGGTGCTGGCCTGCTGCACAAGGCCGCTCGGCCGTATCGAGATCGAGGCCTGAGATGACCGTCGCCACTGAGACTCACGCCGATATCGACGCGGCCATCGTGAATTCCATCCTGGAAGCCACACGGGATGATGGCGCTGCTTTGCCGGAAGAGCGGGCCCGTACCCTTCTGCTGGCCTGGATCCTCAGCCGCGAAGACGGCGTGGACCTCGCCAGGGAAGCGGCCGATCTGAAAGTCCTGCTGCTCGAGGCCTCGATCGCGGACAACCCGCTGCTGCCGCATCTCAGCAGCCTGCTCGACGAGGTGCGGGACCATGCCGGCCAGCGACGCGGCCGGCGGCGTTTGCGGGCGGATGCCTGAAGAGGCGGATATCGCGACATGCAAGCATGCCGCTGACGTCCGCCTCTTCTCTATCCTTCCCACCCGCCTCCCAGCAATCCCGGACAGAAAACCGACGCTTTCGGGATAGTTCGCCTTGACCTCTCCTGCCTCATTGCTATCATATAAGGATATCTTGATATCGTAATTCCGTTATAGGAGCTCGTGATGAGCGCTCCGGTCGAAGCCCTGTTCGCCGCGCCTGCCCAAAATGATCGGGGCGCGGAGATCCTTGCCGCCCTTACTGCCGCTGCACGGGAGCGCATCCTGATCCTCGACGGCGCGATGGGCACACAGATCCAGGGCCTCGGCTTCGAGGAGGATCATTTCCGGGGCGAGCGCTTCGTCGGCTGCGAGTGCCACCTGAAGGGCAACAACGACCTCCTCACCCTCACCCAACCGGCGGCGATCGAGGCGATCCACTACGCCTATGCCATGGCCGGGGCCGACATATTGGAGACGAACACCTTCTCCTCCACCTCGATCGCGCAGGCCGATTACGGCATGCAGGAGGCCGTCTACGACCTCAACCGCGATGGCGCGCGTCTCGCCCGCCGTGCCGCCACCAAGGCGGAGCAGCAGGACGGCCGCCGGCGTTTCGTGGCCGGCGCGCTCGGCCCGACCAATCGAACCGCCTCGATCTCGCCCGATGTCAACAATCCCGGGTATCGCGCCATTACGTTCGACGACCTGCGCATCGCCTATGCCGAGCAGATCCGCGGCCTCATCGATGGCGGCGCCGACATCATCCTGATCGAGACCATTTTCGACACGCTCAACGCCAAGGCGGCCATCTTCGCCTGCGAAGAGGTGTTCGGCGAAAAGCGGCTGCGCCTGCCGGTGATGATCTCCGGCACCATTACCGATCTTTCCGGCCGCACCCTCAGCGGCCAGACGCCGACCGCCTTCTGGCATTCGGTGCGGCACGCCCGTCCCTTCACCATCGGCCTCAACTGCGCGCTCGGCGCCAATGCCATGCGGTCGCATCTCGACGAGATCTCCACCGTCGCCGATACTTTCGTCTGCGCCTATCCCAATGCCGGCCTGCCCAACGAGTTCGGCCAATATGACGAAAGCCCCGAGGCGATGGCGGCGCAGATCGAGGGTTTTGCCCGCGACGGCCTGGTCAATATCGTCGGCGGCTGCTGCGGCTCGACGCCCGACCACATCCGCGCCATCGCCGAAGCCGTTGCCCGCCACAAGCCGCGTGCCATCCCTGAAGCTGAGCCCAGGATGAAGCTGTCGGGCCTGGAGCCCTTCACGCTCGATGCCACCATTCCTTTCGTGAATGTGGGCGAGCGCACCAACGTCACCGGGTCGGCCAAGTTCCGCAAGCTCATCACGGCGGGCGACTATGCGACCGCCCTCGACATTGCCCGCGACCAGGTCGCCAACGGTGCCCAGGTCATCGACATCAACATGGACGAGGGCCTGATCGATTCCGAAAAGGCCATGGTCGAGTTCCTCAACCTGATCGCGGCCGAACCGGATATTGCCCGCGTGCCGGTGATGATCGACTCCTCGAAATTCTCGATCATCGAGGCCGGCCTGAAATGCGTCCAGGGTAAGCCCTTGGTCAATTCGATCTCGATGAAGGAAGGCGAGGAAGCCTTCCTTCATCACGCCCGCCTGGTGCGCGCCTATGGCGCCGCCGTGGTGGTGATGGCTTTTGACGAGCAGGGGCAGGCCGACACTCTGGAACGAAAAGTCCAAATCTGCGCCAGGGCTTACAAGCTCCTGACCGAGAAGGCGGGCTTCCCGCCAGAGGACATCGTCTTCGACCCCAACATTTTCGCCGTCGCCACCGGCATCGAAGAGCACAACGGCTACGGCCTCGCCTTCATCGAGGCGACACGGCAGATCAGAAGCACCCTGCCCCACGTCCACATTTCGGGCGGCGTCTCCAATCTCTCCTTCTCCTTCCGCGGCAACGAGCCGGTGCGCGAAGCCATGCATGCCGTGTTCCTCTACCACGCCATCCAGGCCGGCATGGACATGGGGATCGTCAATGCCGGCCAGCTCGCCGTCTATGAATCCATCGATCCGGAGTTGCGCCAGGCCTGCGAGGACGTGGTGCTCAATCGCCGCGACGACGCGACGGAGCGCCTGCTGGCCTTGGCGGAGCGTTTCCGTGGCGTAGGGGCCAAAGAGGCCAAGGTGCAGGACCTGGCCTGGCGGAGCTGGCCGGTGGAAAAGCGGCTGGAGCATGCTCTGGTCAACGGCATCACCGACTACATCAACGAGGATACCGAGGAAGCGCGGCTGGCGGCCGAGCGCCCCCTCCATGTCATCGAGGGCCCGCTGATGGCCGGCATGAACGTGGTGGGCGACCTGTTCGGGTCCGGCAAGATGTTCCTGCCGCAGGTGGTCAAGTC
This sequence comes from Labrys sp. LIt4, assembly GCF_017813775.1. Taxonomy (NCBI): domain Bacteria; kingdom Pseudomonadati; phylum Pseudomonadota; class Alphaproteobacteria; order Hyphomicrobiales; family Xanthobacteraceae; genus Labrys; species Labrys sp. LIt4. Next base: position 507,739 of record NZ_JAGIPY010000002.1, on the reverse strand, counting down.
GGCCCGCGTGATGAAGCAGGCCGTGGCCGTGCTGCTGCCCCATATGGAAGCGGAGAAGGCCGCCAACGGCGGACAAGCCCGCCAGAGCGCCGGCAAGGTGCTGATGGCGACCGTGAAGGGCGACGTGCACGACATCGGCAAGAACATCGTCGGCGTCGTGCTCGCCTGCAACAATTACGAGATCATCGATCTCGGCGTGATGGTCCCCTCGGCCAAGATCCTCGAAGTGGCCCGCCGGGAAAAGGTCGACATCATCGGTCTCTCTGGCCTGATCACCCCCTCGCTCGACGAGATGGTGCATGTCGCCTCCGAGATGGAGCGCGAGGGTTTCGACATTCCCCTGCTAATCGGAGGCGCCACCACCAGCCGCGTCCACACCGCCGTGAAGGTGCATCCGCGCTATGATCGCGGCCAGGCTGTCTATGTGACGGATGCGAGCCGAGCGGTGGGCGTGGTTTCCAGCCTGCTCTCCCCGACGATCAAACCTGGCTATGTCGAGACCATCCAGGCCGAATATACCAAGGTCGCCGCGGCCCATGCCCGGAGCGAGGCCGACAAGCTGCGCCTGCCCCTCGCCAAGGCCCGGGCCAACGCCCACAAGGTGGACTGGACCGGCTTTGTCGCGCCCAGGCCGAGCTTCCTCGGCACCCGAATCTTCGAGAACTACGACCTCGCCGAGTTGGCGCGCTACATCGACTGGACGCCCTTCTTCCAGACCTGGGAGCTCAAGGGCCGCTATCCTGCCATCCTTTCCGACGAGAAGCAGGGCGCGGCCGCGCGCCAGCTCTTCGACGACGCCCAGGCGATGCTCGCCCGCATCATCGAAGAGAAGTGGTTCCGCCCCAAGGCCGTGATCGGTTTCTGGCCGGCCAGCGCCATCGGCGATGATATACATCTGTATACTGACGAGAGCCGCAGCCGGGAGCTTGCCAGCCTGCACACTCTGCGCCAACAGCTCACCAAGCGCGATGGCCGCGCCAATGTCGCCCTTTCCGACTTTGTCGCCCCTGAGATCAGCGGGCACGGCGATTATCTCGGCGGCTTCGTGGTTACCGCCGGCATGGAAGAGGACGAGATCGCCAGGCGCTTCGAGCGCGCGAATGACGACTATGGCTCGATCATGGTCAAGGCCCTCGCCGACCGGTTTGCCGAAGCCTTCGCCGAGCGCATGCATGAACGCGTGCGCAAGGAATTCTGGGGCTATGCGGCCGACGAGAACCTGACGCCCGAGGAACTGATCGGCGAGCCTTATCGCGGCATCCGCCCGGCTCCCGGCTATCCCGCCCAGCCCGACCACACCGAGAAGGGCACGCTCTTCCGCCTGCTCGACGCCGAGGCTCGCATCGGCGTGCGCCTGACCGAAAGCTATGCGATGTGGCCGGGCGCCTCGGTATCCGGGCTCTATTTCGCCCATCCCGAGGCCTATTATTTCGGGGTGTCGAAGATCGAGCAGGATCAGGTCGAGGATTATGCCGCCCGCAAGGGCATGACGGTGGAAGAGGTGGAGCGCTGGCTATCGCCCGTGCTCAACTACGTGCCGGGCGTGGCGGAGGCGGCGGAGTAGCATTGGAGGGTCGACCTTCAGGTCGACCCTCCTGGAAACGCAGCACGTGAAGGAAAGGAAGATGGTCGATCCGAAGATCGACCCTCCAGTCCCTCTCTCCCCGACAGGGCTCCCAGGAAACATCATTGATTTCCTGATCCCGCAGGATTACCTCTTCTCCCGTGGTGATTTGGCCGGCCGGCTTGCAGCCACGTTAAACAACTCGCTAAAGGGCCGCTGGATGCACTCCATCCGTGGACCTGTCGCATTGCTTTCCGGCTGGCCCAACGTCGATCGAGTGCACAATGCCTATCAAGATTCCGGATACCCTCCCCGCCTTTTCCACCCTGGTCAGCGAAGGGGTGCGGGTGATGACGGAAACGGCCGCCATCCGGCAGGACATCCGCCCGCTGCAGATCGGCCTGCTCAACCTGATGCCCAACAAGATCCGCACCGAACTGCAGATGGCGCGCCTGGTCGGCGCCACGCCGCTGCAGGTCGAGCTCTCGCTGGTGCGCGTCGGCGGCCATCGCGCCAAGAACACCCCCGAAGATCATCTGCTCGCCTTCTACGAAACCTGGGAAGAAGTCCGCGACCGCAAGTTCGACGGCTTCATCATCACCGGCGCGCCGGTGGAGACGCTGCCCTTCGAGGAAGTGACCTATTGGAAGGAACTCGAGCAGATTCTCGACTGGACCACGACCAATGTGCATTCCACGCTGAACGTGTGCTGGGGCGCGATGGCCGCCATCTGGCATTTCCACCGCATTCCCAAATATGACCTGTCCGAAAAGGCCTTCGGCGTCTACCAGCACCACAACCGCAAGCCCTCCTCCATCTATCTCAACGGCTTTTCCGACGACTTCCACATCCCCGTCTCGCGCTGGACGGAGGTGCGCAGCGAGGATGTCCGTGAGAAGGCCGAACTGGAGATCCTGATGGATTCGGACGAAACCGGCGTGTGCCTCATTCACGAACGGCAAGGCAACCGGCTCTATCTCTTCAACCACGTCGAATATGAATCGACCTCGCTGGCCGACGAATATTTCCGGGACGTCGAGGCCGGCGTGCCGATCAAACTGCCGAAGAACTACTTCCCCTATGACGACCCGTCCTTCCCGCCGCGCAATTTCTGGCGCAGCCATGCCCATCTCCTGTTCGGCAACTGGATCAACGAGATCTACCAGACGACACCCTATGATCTGAGCGAGGTCGGGAGGGGGCGCTGAGATTCTCTCGGGTGCACGGGCGCCTAGGCGCGGATTGGAGGGTCGATCTCCAGATCGACCATCTTCATTTCCCGCGCGTACGGCGCTTCCAAGATGGCCGATCTGGAGATCGGCCCACCGCGTCTCACGCGCCCCCACCCCCTCAATCCTTGGCGCGATCGATCCGCATCAGCAGTTGCTCGGTCTTGGCATCTTCGATGCGGTTGTGCAGGCGGCCAGCCTCCTGCTGGTCGCGTAGCGTCTTGGTCAGCGTCACGCAGGTCTGGATCAGCATCACCGTGCCCATGGCCAGATAGGCCTTGATCCAGATATCGACGGGGATGAACAGAATACCGAGACCGACCATGCCGGCGGCTCCGGCAAAGGCGGCATAGGTGAAGGTGACCCAGGCATTGGAGTGCTTGATCAGGTTCGACTGTTCCATGGGATCGTCTCGATTCTTCGACAGTTGAAGGGATGGTGACTCAAGCGGCCTGTGCCGCCCGTGTTTTCAGCCGCGCCAATACGTCCTGGGCCGTCGTCCGCGTCGGGGGACCAAACCCAGCCGCTTCGAGCCTTTCGGTTGCCGCCGCCGAGCGCGCCTCGGCGTCGAGCGCCTCGAGCTCGAGATCCACATCGTCCTGATGAGTCTGGCGCTCCCTGAGCCGGGCCAGCGTCTTTTCGGCATCGGCCAGGGCCGTGCCGGGCGCAGCAGCGGCGTAACCGCATTTGAGCTTGTTCACGGTCTCCGCCGCCGCGGTGATACGCCGGCCCCGCTCGATTTCGAGAAAGCGACGCTCGGCCGCCGCCAGCTTGGTGCGCAGTCGCGCCGCCTCCTCGGCGAATGTCGCCTGGGCGGCGGCAATGGCTGCCGTGTCGTTTTCCAGATTGGCGATCTCGACGGCCGCTTCACCCGCCAGGTCATCACGCCCGCCGCGCAGCGCCTCGATGGCGCGTTCGTCGAGATCCGCGATGCGCCGGCGCACATCGCCGAGCCGTCGGGCCTCGGCCCTGTCCTGGGCGATGGCTACCGCCAGGGCGCGCCGTCCCTGTTCGAGGCCGGCGCGGGCATCCCGGATCTGCTGATCCAGGATTCTCACGGCATTGCGGCCGGCGAGATTGTCTTGCGCTTCCGCTGCCGCCCCGCGGAACAAGGTCACGATGGTCTTGAACATCACGCTCTCCGTGTTATGAACAACGTTCAAGATATGACGTTAACTAAAACATGAACACCGTTCAAGAGATATTTTGAACAATGTTCACGAAAGAGGTTCCAGCGGATGGCCAAGGCAAAGGCACGGCGGGAAGAGCTGCGCGAAAAGCTGATCGAGGCGGCCGAGAAAACCATCGTCGCGCAAGGCCATGCGGCCTTGAAAGCACGCGCCCTAGCCGAAGAGGTGGGCTGCGCGCTCGGCGCCATCTACACGGTCTTTCCCGATCTCGCCGCCCTCATCCTGGCTGTGAATGCCCGCAGCTTCGCTCTGCTCGGCACCATTCTGAGCCGGGAGGCCGAAGCTGCCGCCGCCGCAGGGGGCGGCCCCCGCGCCATCGCCAATCGCACCTTGATCGCCCTGGCAAATGGCTATCTCGATTTTGCAGCCAACCATGGCGGGCGTTGGCATGCTTTGTTCGACTTCCGCCTGCCGGATGGCCAGGAGCTGCCGGCGGAGCATCTGCGCCAGCAGGAGACCTTGTTCCAACACCTAGAAACGCCGCTTGCCGCGCTCCAGCCGGCTCTGCCTCCCTCCGAAAGAGCCCTTCTCGCCCGATCCCTGTTCTCGGCCGCCCACGGCATGGTGCTGCTCGGGCTCGAGGGCAAGCTCGTGCAGCTCCCGCTTCCCTATCTGCGCGAACAGATCGCCCTGGTGGTCAGCGCCATGGGCCGAGGCCTCGAAAGTGCGTGAGGCCAGCGTTCCCGCGTGTCCTGGCTTGGAGGGCCGATCTTCGGACCGGCATTCTTGGAAATACGGAAAAAATGTCGATCAGGAGATCGACACTCCAGTCGCCCGCGCCCCCAGGCTTTCATTGCTTGGTTGTCTTGCTGCCGCCCAACGCCACGGTAATGGCCCAGGAAAAGCCGGGCGGAATGGTGCTACGATGGTTTTTGCCGGGCACCACCAGAGATCGGATCGTCAGGCCCGGAAAACCGCGCGATTTGAGCTGCGTCTCGAATGTCCGGACATCTGCGACCATATCGCGGGTGTCGCCACGCCGGTCGGGATCGTAGCGGCGTATCTCGTCACCGCCGACATAGATCAGGACGTTCGCCTTCAGATCGTGGTTCGTCCTGGCGTAACCGGCTTCCATCGCCAGGATGGTGTGATCGGCGAACCAGAAGGATGGGCTGCCGAGAATATAGGACTGGAAGAGGTCGGCCTGGGTCAGCAGGATGCGGGCGCCCAGAAGCCCGCCATAGGAGTGTCCCCAGAACAGGCGCCGCCTGGGGGCGGTGCGATAGGAGCTCTCGATGGCGGGAATGACGGTCTTTGCGAGATAGGCCTGAAAGGCCCCGGCCCCGCCATAGCCTGGCTTGTCGGCCACGGGCGTGTAGTCCCGAGCCCGGCTCGCCGCGAAACCCTCGCCCTTGGCATAGGAAAGGCCGACAAGGATGGGCTCGTCTGCGAGTTTGCCCTCGCGATGGAGCCTCTTCACCAGCCGGAGCGCTTCCTGGCGGCGGGGTTCCTTCGACAGGCAGCTGGCCGATGCGGCGAGGTGGCCGCCATCGGCATAATACAGCACCGCAAAGCGCTTGCCCGGATTTACCTGATAATCCGACGGCAGGGTGATCTCGACATCATAGGATCGCCCCGAAACGGGATCGGGCATCGAGCGGATCTGCGTGCCGCCGAGATCGCATCCGGATGGCCCCGCGGCTTTGGCGGGACCGCAGACGACGCACAGCAGTGCCACAATGGTTGCGACCAGTCGGATATTCACGCGAAAAATCAATAGGATAATACCTGAACCAAGCAACCCCTGTCACTGCGAGCATAGCGAAGCAATCCGGGCTTCGTAGGCGCGGTGGCCGTGGCTCCTGGATTGCTTCGCTACGCTCGCAACAACCCCTGAGTCAAACATCGCGGCTGCTGGCATAAGCCTCAGCCGGCTTGCGATCCCGTGAGCAATTATTGTTGAACAGCCATCGCATGTTCAGTGTCCGTGCGACGACCACCCCGCGATGACGGTCGGGCAATCGGATACAACCGAGCCCCTACCGCCACCCTACGGCTTCATATTGGACTTCACTGCCTCGACCAGCTGCTTCATCGAGAAGGGCTTGGGCAGGAAGGCGAACTCCTCGCCCTCCGGCATGTTCTTGGCGAAGGCTTCCTCGGCATAGCCGGAGACGAAGATGATGCGCGTCTTCGACTGGCGCTTGCGCATTTCCTTGAGCAGCGTCGGTCCGTCCATTTCGGGCATCACCACGTCAGAGACGACGAGATCGATCTCGCCCTCCCCCTCGTCGATGATCTGCAGGGCCTCGATGCCGGAGCCGGCCTCGATCACCTCGAAGCCACGAGCCGCCAAGGTGCGGGCGGAGAGCGCGCGCAGGGCTTCCTCGTCCTCGACGAGCAGAATACGGCCGCGGCCGGTGAGATCGGGCATCTCCTTGCTCTTGGCCGGTGCCGAACCGGGCTGGCCCGGCACGGTGTCGGCCTCGGCACTAGCCGCCTTCGCCGGCTCGACCAGGCGCGGCAGGAAGATCTGGAAGATCGTGCCCTTGCCCTCGACCGAATGAACGAGGATGGAGCCGCCCGTCTGCTTGACGATGCCGTAGACGGTCGAAAGCCCGAGGCCGGTGCCCTTGCCGACATCCTTGGTGGTGAAGAAGGGTTCGAAGATCTTGTCGAGCACGGCTGGCGGAATACCGCTGCCATTGTCCTCGACCTCGACGGTGACGTAGTCGGCCGGCGGCAATTCGCTGCGGTCGAGGGCGCTGGCCTCGGAGATCGGCACGTTGCGCGTACGGATGATCACCTTGCCGCCATCGGGCATGGCGTCGCGCGCATTGACGGTGAGGTTCATCACCACCTGCTCGAACTGATTGACGTCCACCTTCACCGGCCAGAGATCGCGGCCATGGACGACCTCCAGCGCGACCTTCTCGCCGAGCAGGCGCCGCAGCAGCATCGACAGATCCGACATCGCATCGTTCAGGTTCAGCACCTGCGGACGCAGGGTCTGCCGGCGCGAGAAGGCGAGCAACTGGCGCACGAGATTGGCGGCGCGGTTGGCGTTGCTCTTGATCGCCATGATGTCCTGGAAGGCGGGATCGCCGGGCTTGTGGCTGCCGAGCAGGGAATCGGCCGCCAGCATGATCACCCCGAGCACATTGTTGAAGTCGTGCGCGACGCCGCCGGCGAGCTGGCCGACCGCATTCATCTTCTGGCTCTGGGTGAACTGTTCCTGCAGCGTGCGCTGCTCGGTGGTGTCGATCATGTAGACGATCGCCGCTTCCTTCTCGTTCTCGCCGCGATCGACGGGTGCGAACCAGAATCGTGCGGAGCGGCTGCCCTGTCCGGCGAGCGACGCCTCGGCCGGTTCGATGTCGCCGCGGCCGGCCATGGCGAGGCGGGTCAGCTTGCTCAGCCCTTCGCGGTCGCGTTCGACCACGGCCTCGAGCAGGGAATGGCCCGGTGCGTCGCCGTTGAGGGACTCTTTGAACAGCCGCATGAACGCCGCGTTGGTGCGGACGATCCTGGCATTTTCGTCAATGGTCGCAATCGCCAGGGGCGAATTGTTGAAGAAGCGGGCAAAGCGCACTTCCGCCGCCCGCAGGCCTTCGGAAACGTCGCCGCCCGGCCCGCGATAGATCACCAGGGTGCGCGAGGGGCCCGGCTGGCCATCGGCGGCGAAGGCGATCTTGTGGAACAGGCGCACGGGCATGATGGTGCCGTTGCGGCGCCTGAGGTCAATGTCGAAGATCTCGGTGCGCACGCTGCCCGGTTCGCTCGCCTGCGTCACCACCAGGGCACCGGCATTGCCCGGCGCGATATCGGCCAGCGTCAGGCCGCCGGTGCCAAACTGGGCGAGGTCATAGTCGAGCCAGCCGGCGAGCGTGGCGTTGAGATAGACGATCTCGCCCGAGGGATCGGCGGAGAAGAAACCGGCGGGCGCATGGTCGAGATAGTCGATGGCGTGCTGCAGTTCCTGGAACACGTTCTCCTGGCGCTCGCGCTCGCGCGTGATATCGGCGACGGTCCACACCGTCTCCCCTGCTCCCGAGGGGCGCTCGATCGGGCGCACGCGCACGCGATACCAGGAAGCGGTTCCGGCGGGCGGGGCGGAGGCGATGCGGAATTCCTCGGCGAGGCGCTGGCCGGCCCGGGCGGCCTGGGCCAGGCGGTAAGTCGCCTCCGAAACGTCAGGATCTCCGGTGAAGGCCCGCTCCACCGTGCGGATATCCTGTTCGCCCATCGCACCTGTCAGAGCCAGATAGGCTTCGTTGGCATAGATGATGCGGCCGTCCTTGTTGGTGACGAGAATGCCTTCCGGAGACTCGTCGGTGATCAGCTTGGTGAGATCGTTGCGCGCGATCGAAGACTGGCCGAAATGCGCGATACCCATCGCCCAGGCAAACATGGCGATCATGCCGACGATGGCGAAGACGGCCAGGATGCCGAAACTGGCGACCTTGCCCCAATCATAAGGCAGCAGCGACACTCCCACGGCGATGAGAATGATCACCGCGGCAAGCGCCAGCACCCAGAAGATGCCGCTGGGCCGTTCGCTGCGATCGACCGCGGCGCCGCGTGCCGCCGCCTCCTCGCCTTCAGCCATGTTCAACCCCACCGCGCATCTTCAAGGGCGATTCGCTCCGGCGAACCGCATAATGGTCAGTTTGGCTTAGCAGTTCACATTTCAAAATGTGTTAACCTCGTTGGCCAAAAATATCTTGGTCCTTTGTGGCGGTTTAGCCCCTTCGAAAGGCGTCCCGGACCATGCTGCATCCCCGATGAAAGGGCTGAGAGGGAAGAAGAATCCGCCTCTTTTGCGGCATTTCTCCGGTTTTTTTGACCATATCTAAGGGACGAGCCTTGGTTTAGCGACTTTGCTGTTGATTCTTTCACGTTAACCGTCTTCTAAGAAACCAGCCCGGAAAGAGTACTGGTCGCATCAGGCTGCCATCCCCTATCGGCACCGGACCAGATCTAAGGAATTGTATCGATGGATTCGTTGAACTCTTGGCTGCCCGCGCAGTTGTTCACCTTGGCTGGCCTGCTGTTGGTGGTGGGAGTCGTCTTGATGTTCATCTGGCGCGCCATCAACCGTCCTCAGGTCGGCAGCGCCAAAGGTGGCAAGCAGTCGCGGCTCGGCGTGGTTGATTCCTATGGCGTCGGTACCCGCCAGCTCGTCCTGGTCCGGCGCGACAACGTCGAACATCTGATCATGATCGGTGGTCCTAACGACGTCGTCGTCGAATCCAGCATTTTGCGGGCCCGTCCCGCCGGCCAGGCTCCGCGCCCGGCTTCGCCCGGGGCGACACCGCCTCCGGTGCAGGAGCGTACGGCTGCCGTCTCCGCGCCGCCGCGGCAAGTCGAAGAAAATTTCGCCCGTCCTGCTCCGGTCGAGCCCCCGCCTGTGGCCAAGATCGATACGCCGGCGCCGGCCGCCACTCCGGCAACCAGGACGCCCGCTGCCGCAACCACCATATCTCCGGCCTCGTCGACGCAACCCGCGACGCGTCCGAGCGTCGTCCCCCCGCGCGAGCCCGGCTTTTTCCAGCGCGCCACTTCGCGTTTGCCGAATTTCGGCCGCCCCGCAGCCGCGACGACCCCTGCCCCGATCGCACCGGCCGTGCCTCCGGCCGAAGAGCCGCGCGCCACGATCGACGCCGCGCATTTCGAGGAGCTTCTAGCCGGCGACCAGCCCGCGACCACGCCGGCACCAAAGCCGACCATGTCTGCTGCGCAGACCACGGCCGCTCCCGAGCCCAAGGGCGATCTCGATTTCGACGTCGCAGAAGGGCTCGATCTCGAACCCGCCCCCGAAACGCGCGAACCGCCGGCGCCGACCACCACCCGGCTGACGCTGCCCGAGATTCGCCTGCCGGATCTGCGCTTGCCGGAATGGCGCCGCCCCGAGGCGACTCCGGCTCCTACGCCTGCCCCGCGCCAGGCGCCGGATCTTCGGGTCGAACCTCGTTTCTCCGCCGATACGCGTCCAGGCGGCGAGGCTTCGCAGGCTCCCGGGGGCCGCATCGAGCCCTCTCTGGGCACGCCAGCGCCCCGCGCCCCGGCCGAGCCGACGCGTACGGAACCCTTCCGGGTCGGCGAGAGACTGACGACGCCGACACGACCGGCCACCACACCGCCGATACCGGCATCGAGCACCACCGCCGCACCGGCAGCCACCGCGGCGCCGACGCCAGCCCCGACTTCGGCCCCGACACCGCCGCCGGCGCCCTCCACCACGCCGGCGCCGACGACCACGCCGCCACCGGCCGAGGAAGATCCCTTCGCCAGCCTCGAGGAGGAAATGGCGAGCCTGCTGGGACGCAGCCGGGACGACAGCAAGAAGTCCTGACGAGACCAGGCATTGACGGGCGGATCTTCCGCCCGTTTTCTTTTGGCCGGGCGCCTATGGCCCGTCACGCGGCGGGGCGATAGCCCGATTCATCCGACATGCGGCTTGCACATTCCGTGGCAGGGGCCGAATAAGCCGGCCCTCGCGGCATGTCCGCCAGCCCCTCCGAGAATCCTGGTTTCCCAGCCATGCGTTCCTTCCTTGCAGATCTCAGCGGCCAGTCCGCCGGCATGGGCATCCTTACCGCTGTGGTCGGCTATACGAGTTCGGTAGCAGTGGTGATCAACGGCATGAGCGCCGTCGGCGCTTCGCCGGGGCAGATCGCGTCGGGCCTTGCCGTGTTGTGCCTCACCATGGGTCTATGCGGCGCCGGACTCAGCCTCGCGACCCGCATGCCGGTCTCGACCGCCTGGTCGACACCCGGCATGGCCCTCCTGGCAAGCCTGACGGCACCGGCCGGCGGCTATTCCGCCGCTGTCGGCGCCTTCCTCGTCACCGGTGTGCTGATCATGGTCGCCGGCTTGTGGTCTCCCCTCGGCAAGCTGATCACCCGCATCCCCCGTCCCATCGCCGGCGCGATGCTGGCCGGCATCCTGTTCAAGCTTTGCCTTGCTCCGGTGACCGCCCTCGGCCAGGTACCGCAATTCGCCATACCCGTGGTGCTGACCTGGCTGGTGGTAGGACGGTTCTATCGCCTGTGGGCAGCGCCCGCTGCACTCGCCGTCGCCTTGGGCGCCATGGCGTTCGACGGCCAGGGAGACACGCCGACCCTGGCTCTGCCGCCGCTTGAATTCGTTGCCCCAAGCTTCGATTGGCAAACGCTGATTTCGATCGGGCTGCCGCTTTTCATCGTCACCATGGCCTCCCAGAATATTCCAGGCCTGACGGTGCTGGCGAGCTATGGCTATCAGGTGCCGACACGGCCGGCCTTCCTGGCGACCGGAGGCGTGTCGGCGCTTTCTTCCCTGCTGGGCGCTCCCACCGTCAACCTCGCCGCGATCACCGCCGCCCTCTGCGCCGGCCCGGACGCCCACGCCCAGCCCGAACGGCGCTATACCGCCGCGGTGGTGGCCGGGCTGTCCTACGCGGCGATCTTCTCGATGCTGTCGGCGATTGCCACCGGCCTGGTCACGGCCTCTTCGCCGATCCTGATCGAAGCGGCGGCGGGACTGGCCCTGGTAGGCCCTTTCGGGGCATCCCTGCTTGGCGCCGTGCGGGAGGAAAGCCAGCGCCTGCCGGCGCTCGCAACCTTCCTGGTGACGGCATCCGGCTTCAGTTTTCACGGTATCGGCGCCGCCTTCTGGGGCCTTTGTGCAGGCCTTGTCGTGCACATGCTTTATTCCGACGCAAACTGAGGCACGACAAAGGCAAAAAAAAGCGCTACATAGACATGCGATGTTCCACGTATCTCCACAGGGCTGAGAGATGCGGGACGCTTGGGCCCATCCCGGATGCAAGCCTCAGCGTGATGAGTTCCGGCCGGCTGACAGGGAAGCCGCCCGACGCTCCAATCGCCGAACCCAGAGCAAAGCGCGTTCATGACTGAACGCTTGTTTGCTCCGGCTCCTTGGTTAGACGCGTCTTTGCGATTCGAGGTGACTCCGTCAAATCGCAAAACGCTATTGAAGCGGTCTGTCCGCATCACACGAGCTGGCCGGCATTTTGGTGCCGTACCAGGATTGTGCTTGAGCTGCCATGATCATTGTTGAGATACCCTGGATCGACCCCCTCGAAGCTGCGGCCGCCATGGCCAGCCAGCCGCGACTGGCCCTGCTCGACAGCGCCATGCCGCATGAAACGCTGGGCCGCTGGTCCTATCTGGCTGCCTCGCCCTTCGGCCTATTCCAGGTCGTCGACGGCATTGCACGCTGGAACGATGCCGCCATCGCCGGCGCGCCCATGGAGGCATTGCGCCATCTGCTGCGGCAGCATGCCCGGCCGGCAATGCCGGGAGCGCCTCCCTTCACCGGCGGTGCGATCGGCAATTTCGCCTATGAAGCGGGTCATCTGTTCGAGCTCTTCGGATCATCGGTTCCTGCCGCCGCGCCCGGCAGCCCCCAGATCGATCTGCCCTTCTACGACCGCCTCCTCGCCTTCGACACCATCGAGAAGCGTGCCCTCGTCATTGCGCCTGACCGGGCTTGCGCCGAACGTCTCATCGAGGGGCTCGAAGCCAAGCCCCGCCAGGCGTCGGCGCCGAGCGCATTGGCTTGGCGCGACAGCCGCAGCCGGAGCGAGTACGAAGCGGAGGTCGCACGCGTGGTCGCCTATATCCGCGACGGCGATATCTTCCAGGCCAATCTCTCCCATCGCTTCAGCGCCACGCCCCAGCACGGCGCAGACCCGCTGGCGACCTATCTCGCCCTGCGGCGGTCCAATCCGGCGCCGTTTGCCGCCCTGCTGGTCGATGGGGAACGTTTCATTGCCTCCACCTCTCCCGAGCGCTTTCTGCGTCTGGATGCCGGCCAGGACGGCGGCAGGGTCGAGGCCAGGCCGATCAAGGGCACCAAGCGCCGCTGCGCCCATGCCGCCATGGACATCGCCATCGCCCAGTCGCTCGCCCGCAGCGAGAAGGACCGGGCCGAGAACATCATGATCGTCGACCTCCTGCGCAATGATTTGTCGCGCGTGTGCGAGGCCGGCAGCGTCGAGGTTCCCCTGCTGTGCGGCATCGAAACCTATGCCTCGGTGCACCACCTGACCTCGGCGGTGACGGGCCGCCTGAAGGCGGGGCTCGACGTTACCGACCTGATCGCGGCCACCTTCCCGGGTGGCTCGATCACCGGAGCGCCGAAGATCCGCGCCATGGAGATCATCGGCGAACTCGAGCGCGAGCCGCGCGGCGCCTATTGCGGTGCCATCGGCTGGATCGGCTTCGACGGCGCGGCCGATCTCAACATCGCCATCCGCACCCTCAGCTATGACGGCAAGGACCTTTCGGTCCGGGCCGGAGGCGGCATCACGCTGCTCTCCGATCCGTTCGCCGAATATGACGAGACCCTGGCCAAGGCCGAGCGGCTGATCGCGGCCTTCGAGGATCCCGCCCGCGCGGAGGAAGCGGCATGATCCTGATCGTCGACAATTACGATTCCTTTGTCTTCAACGTCTCCCGCTATTTCGAGGAGGCCGGCGCGAGAACCCGTGTCGTCCGCAACGATGCCGTGAATGCCGATGATGTCCTCCATCTCGGCGCGAAGGCCCTGGTGTTCTCGCCGGGGCCGAAGGCGCCGCGCGATGCCGGGGCTTCGCTCGACCTGATCAAGCTCTTTTCCGGCAAGCTGCCCATTCTCGGCATCTGCCTCGGCCACCAATGCATCGGCGAGGTCTTCGGCGGGCGCACCGCCCATGCCCGTACGCCCATGCACGGCCGCGCCTCGCGCATCGAGCATCAGGGCGGCGGCCTGTTCGCCGGGCTCCCGCAACCCTTCGAGGCGGCGCGCTATCATTCGCTGATCGTCGAAATCGACGAGGATGGCCCGCTCGAGGTCACCGCGCGCAGCGACGAGGGCGAGATCATGGCGCTTACCCATCGCCTGCACCCCACCTTCGGCGTGCAATTCCATCCCGAGTCGATCCTGACCCCACAGGGACATCAGATCATCCGCGCGTTCCTGGATCGCGTGCAGTGAGCTTCTTTCTTCATCGTCTCCTGGCGGGTGACACCGCCGGCCTCCCCCAGGTCGACTCTCCCTTGGTCAGTGCCCTCGACCGCGGTTTCCAGCTCGGCGACGGCGTTTTCGACACCATGAGCTGCTTCAAGGGACGCCCCTTCGCACAGGAGCGCCACCGTGCCCGCCTCGTGCGCCATGCCGCAGCCATCGGCATCGACGTCGATCCTGCCCGGCTCGAGGAGGCGCTTGGCGGTGTGCTGAACGATTTGGGCGAACGCCATGCCATCCTGCGCACTACGGTGACGCGGGGACAGGCTGCCCGGGGCCTGTGGCCGCCGCCAGGCAGTCAATCGCCGAGTAATCCGCCCACCATCCTGGTGACGGCCCAGCCCTGGAGCACCGGCCTCGTCGGCCAGCCCGCACACCTCGCCGAAGCCGAGTTGCCGCGCAACCAGTTCTCGCCGCTCGCGCGCCTGAAGTCCCTCAACTATCTCGAGAACATCCTGGCCGCCCGCCGGGCCGCCGAGGCCGGTGCCGACGATGCCCTTATCCGCAACCTGGAGGGCAACGCCGTCTCATCCACCATCGCCAACCTCTTCGCCATCATCGATGGCCGGTTCGTCACCCCTCCCTGCGCCGATGGCTGCCTCGACGGCGTCATGCGGGCCCTTGTGCTGGAGGAAGCGGAAATCCTCGGCTTCGAGACCGCCGAGGCCAGCCTGACACCAGCCCTGATGGAGCGGGCCCAAGCCTTGTTCCTCACCAATTCCGTACGCCTGATCCGTCCGGTTTCGGCCCTGGGCAAGCGGAGCATGGCCCCGTCACCCCGGGCAGCCTCGTCCATCAACCGCCTCTTCAACGCCCTCCTGGCCCGCATCGAACACGACACCGGCGCGCGCCTGGAGGTAGCCCTTCCCATCCAGTGAGCAGTGTTTCCATGATCTACGTCGCCCTCGGTGCCAATCTTCCGTCCTCCGAAGGAGCTCCCCGGGAAACCCTCCGCCGGGCCGTCTCTGCCCTGGCCGCCCGCGGATTGACGATTTCGGCGCGTTCACGCCTGTTCCTGACCGAGCCGGTGCCGCGCTCGGACCAGCCCTGGTATGCGAACCAGGTCATCGCCGTCGAGAGTGCCCTTACGCCGCATCAGATTCTTTCCGTCCTGCTCGACGTCGAATTGCAGTTCGGACGCGAGCGCAGCGAACGCAATGCCGCACGCACGCTGGATCTCGATCTGATCGGCTACGGCAGCGAAATCATCGACACGCCAGACCTGGTGGTGCCGCATCCCCGCATGCATGAACGGGCCTTCGTGCTCGCGCCCCTCGCCGATATCGCACCGGGCTGGCGTCATCCCGTCAATGGCGAAACCGTCA
Source organism: Labrys sp. LIt4 (assembly GCF_017813775.1). NCBI lineage: Bacteria > Pseudomonadati > Pseudomonadota > Alphaproteobacteria > Hyphomicrobiales > Xanthobacteraceae > Labrys > Labrys sp. LIt4. The sequence continues at coordinate 492,477 of NZ_JAGIPY010000002.1, read as the reverse complement.
GCCTGATGCTGGCACGCAGCGACCGCGCCCATGTACGGGCCCTCAGGACGGTGCCGCTGCTGATGGGCATCGTCAACGTCACGCCCGATTCCTTCTCCGATGGCGGGCGTTATGACAACGCCGAGACGGCCATCGCCCATGCCCGCCAGCTGATGGAGGAAGGGGCCGACATTCTCGACATCGGTGGCGAGTCGACGCGTCCGGGTGCCACTCCCGTCGACATCGAAACCGAATGGCAGCGCGTCGGCCCGGTGATCGAGGCCCTCGCCGAGGAGGCCAAACGGCGCTATCGCCTGATCTCCATCGATACCCGCCACGCCGAGATCATGGCGCGCGCACTCGCGGTCGGCGCCACCATGATCAACGATGTCACCGCCCTGGATGATCCGGCCAGCCGCAGGGCCGTCGCCGATCATGATGTCCCCGTGGTGCTGATGCATATGCAGGGCGATCCGCAGAGCATGCAGGTCAACCCTGTTTATGCCGATGTGGTGAAGGATGTCTGCGCCGAGCTCAGCTTCAAATGCGAACGCGCCATCAAGGACGGCATCGCCGCCTCGCGCCTGTGGCTCGACCCCGGGATCGGCTTCGGCAAGACCATGGAACACAACCTCGCTTTGCTCGACGCCACGCCGCAATTGCGCGCGCTCGGTTTTCCCGTGCTGATCGGAGCCTCGCGCAAGATCTTCATCCGCGGCGTCGATCGCCATGGCCCGGCCTCGGAACGCGTGGCCGGATCGGTTTCCGCCGCTCTTTCCGCCGCCCAGCGCGGCGCCGACGCAGTGCGCGTTCATGACGTCGCGCAGACGCGGCAGGCCCTGGCGGTGTGGAGCGCCGTCGAGGGGCAGGCGATGAGCTGATTTAACGTGTTTTCCAGAAAAGCCGATCGACTTTTCGATTGAGAAACCGCGTCAAAACAAAGAGTTAGAGCAAAAGACCATTCGAAGATAGGTCATTTTTTCTCTAAGTTCAGACGACTCGGCGCAGCCGCGGCTGCCGGTCGAAAAAGCGAAAGAGAACCAGGCCTGCCAGAAAGCCGCCTATATTGGCCGGCCAGCCGGGCACCACCTGTGACGTGGTAAGGATCAGCGGGCTCACGGCGTTCCACGCCGTGATGAAGGCGAAGACAGCGAGCCAGATGCGCACATTCTGGTCTGCCAGGGCGTCGCGCAAGGTCCAGGCCGGCTTGCGAAAGGCCGCGCCGCCGGCGACCCGAAACGCCGCCATCGCCGACCCGCCCTTGAAGAGAAAATGGATCGAAGCTGCGAACAGGCCGGACAAACCACCGCCCGCCCCGACCATGGCGGCTGCGCTGCCCCAGTAGAACAACAGGCAGGTAAACGAGCCTGCAACGGTGCATAGAGCGGTGAAGACCAGAAAACGCCAGGTGCCGAAGCGCCAGGCCACGGCGGCCCCCAGGATCAACAGTGCCGCCCCGTTGATCATCAGAGTGCCCGGATCGGACTGGAGAAAGAAACAGGTCAGGAACCCGGCAATGTCGGCAATATGCCCGCCAGGCCAGGCAATGCTCTCCGCGAATGACGGATCGTAGCGCAGCGGCGTAAAAGCGAAAACCCCGACCAGCCAGGCGCTCCAGCTCACGGGCATTACCGCCCGCGCAATGTGAACAATGACGATGAGGCCGGTGAGCAGCAGGACGACCGCCGGGACGTTGAAGGCCGCTGGCGGGTCGATATTGCCGCGCGATTTCAATGACAAAGAAGTATCTCCTGAAGCAGGAAGCAAACCATGGCCAGCCACCCCGCCATTCTTAACATCGATTCGGCACCATTAACCTTTTGTTAACATTAATAATTCGTTTCCAGCCGGTAACCATCCTGCCCTCTGCCGTCAGCTCCCTCGCCGGTGCTATCGTCGCCTTCTCGCCGGCCTGAGACGGACGGGAGCGCGTTCGGGTCGCGCGCATGACTCGAAAAATCGCAGGACGCCCGAGACCATCCTTCGGTTTGGCTCGGAAACAGAGAGTTAGAGCAAAAGCGATCAGCCATGAGCGCGCTTTGCTCCGGGGGTGGCAGACCAATGAAGAATACGGCGACACGCGACCTCTACGGCTATTGGGATCAGTTGCGCGGCCAGAGGCCGGCCCCCGAACGCATCGACATCGATCCGGCCGCCATCCGACGCGTGCTCGGCGATACCTTCATTGTGGAGATCGATAGGAATCGCAGCTTTCCTTTCCGGCTGGCCGGAACCCGCATGTGCGCCTTGCTGGGCCAGGAACTGCGCGGAGCTTCCCTGCTGGATCGCTGGAGCGATCGAACCGGCCTGGCGGACCTGCTGACAGCGGTATCGTCGGACCTGACGGCGCGGGTGGTCGCGCTGAACGGCAGCACGCTGCAAGGTCATTGTCTCGATTTGGAACTGCTGCTTCTGCCGCTCCATCATCGCGGCAAGGCCAATTCGCGTATCCTCGGCAGCCTCACACCAGGCGAGGCCCCCTATTGGATCGGCCTGCATCCCATTTCGCGTTTCGACATCATCTCGGTGGAGGAAATCCCGGCGACGTCGCGTATCCAGCGCCGTGCGGCTCTGCCCACCGGCACCCGCCGTTATGGCCATCTCACCCTGGTCGAGGGCGGCAAGGCCAGCGCCTGACCGGTCAATGCAGCCGATAGGCCTGATCGCGCAACGAACCCGCCCGGCTGCAGCGAAGCAAGGCGCCGCCAACCCCGTCATCGGACAGGCGATCGCGAATGGCGGTGAAACGATCCAGTTCGTGATGGTAATCGTCGGCGAGGGTCTGCCAGTCCTCGACTTCTTCGAGCCGGGACGCCGCGAAGCGATCCGCTGCGGCTGCCATATCGGCATAGGCCAAAGCGACCGGCGAGGTGCGGAACAGGGTGATTTCGTTCAGGGAAACTTCGCCGGTATCGAGATCGCGAGCCTGGACGAGAAAGCCGTCAGACTGCGCGATGACTTCGTAGCACCAGCCCTGCCCTTCTGTACTTGCGATCAACATGGCTTCCTCCATCCACTCAACTTACGGCCATGATGCCAGAGCGGTGAAACTTCGAAGTGCCATCCTGCACACGTCATGGTTAACGCTTGATAACGAATAACGTTCAGGTAAGCGGCGATTGCGTGCCATAATGACGCATGGAGTGTGACTATAGCGTGAACACGCCTTGCAGCTGTCGCGAAGCTATTCGCGAGCCATAACGGCTTCCAGGCTCAGACGAGGCCGATGGTGCGCAACTCGCGCTGCAGCTCTATCGGCAGGTCGGCATCGGCCGAACCGGCAGTGGCAAGATCGGGCGGGGCATCGGCCGCGCTGAGGTAGCGCCAGCCCTGGAACGGGCCGCGCGGACGGGGATCGACCGCGACGACCACCGGATCGAGCACGATATCGCAGCGCGAGATGCCGTCCTCGTCACGGCGCGCCCGCAAATCCGTAATGCGCTGACGGCAGGACACGATGCCCTTGATCACCCAATAGAGCGAGCCGCCGCCAAGGATCGCCTCGCGATTCTTCGGCATCATGCGGGTGGTATGGATCTGTTCGCCTGCCAAGCGCAAGCGCAGGGCGATCCATTCTTCCAGGTCGGCGATCGATTCGGCGCCGACACACAGCTTGATCAGGTTGAGGCTCATCACACTGAATCGATGTCGACGATCGTTTCGGTTTCCTCGAGAGCGGCCGCCTCCCACTCACGCCACATCGGCGTCGCCATCACTGCCTCCATATAGCGGCGTACCGCAACCGGCACCTTGATGTCATAGGCGTGAAGCCGATTCACCACCGGTGCCCACATTGCATCGGCATTGTTGAAATCCGCACCGAACAGGAAATCGCCGCCGCTGCCGAAACGCGTGCGGCAATCGATGATGAGATCCACCACTCTTTCCACGCTGGCCCGCGTTTCGTCGTCGAGCGCAATCGCTTTGGGCTGGCGCTTGATGTTCAACGGGCAGTTGCGGCGCAGCGGCAGGAAACCGGCATGGATCTCCGCGCTGATGGCGCGGGCATGAGCCCGGCTCTCGCGATCCTCAGGCCAGAGCTTCGGCGCGATCTCGGCCAGATATTCGAGGATGGCGATGGATTCGTGCACCATGATGTCGCCATGGATGAGAATGGGCACCTTGCCGGCTGCCGAAGTCGCCTTGATCATCGCGGAGGTCTCGGGATGACGCAGCCAGATGATCTGCTCCTCGAAACGGATGCCGGCCGACTTCGCCGCCAGCCAAGGGCGCATGGACCAGGAAGAATAGTTCTTGTTGCCGATGATCAGTTTCAAGGGGGCGTACTCCAGCACGGGCCGCACCATGCCGCCTCCAGCTTGGAGGTGCAAACGGAGATTTGCTTTCGTCAACATGCCCTATGACAACGCGGTTTAACGACCCTGGTGCCAAACATCCAGTTGCAAGCTGGCGGGAGCGCCTTCATTGTCCCACCCACGAACTGCAATGCATCTGAGAGTCGTGCCCATGAAGAAAATGCTCTTGCTTGCCGGTCTGCTCACCCTCCCCCTGGCAAGCTGCGCTGTACCTGGTGATGGTGGTTCCGATCGGCCTTATTACAGTGACCCCGGCTATTATGGCGGCGGTTATTATGGTGATGATCGACGCTATCGCCGCCATGGCCGGCCGCGCCCCGGCAGACCAGACCCCGGCCCCGGTCGCTTTTTCCCCGGCACTCCCGGCACGCCGCCTGGTGGAACACCGGGATCGGGCTTGGAGCCTGGCGCGACACCGGGATCTGGAGGAAGGGTGTTTCCACGCCCGACGACTTCTGATGTCGGTGCTTCTCCTGGCCTGTCCCGCCCGGGATGGTCGGCACCGGCACCTCGGGTCGAACCGCCATCACCGGCTGCTCCAAGCGCCCCCCGCATCGAAAGCCCTTCACCGGCTCCCGCTGCACCATCCCCCAGCAAACCCGCACCAAGTGGCGGTTGCGCACCCGGCAAATTCCTCTGCTAGACGATTGCTTCGCGGTGGCCGGTACTCTCTTCAGACATCGGCCACCAACGCGGAGAATCGATCGAGAAACGAATAGTGCGTTTGCCAAGAAGCGCCCAACACAGCTCTCCCATCCAGATCGTGAGTTCAATGGTAGACAAGGACGCCCTCGAACAGACGGCCCTCCGCCTGATCGCAACCCTGCCGGTGGGCAAGACCCTGGCTCCGGCGGACATCGCGCAGGAGGTCGGCGGCAAGGCCGCCGATCAATGGGGGCCCCTGATGCAGCCACTGCGCCGTATCGTGGTGCGCCTGGCCAAGGAAGGCCGGCTGGTGATCTATCGCAAGGGCGCGCCGGCCGATCCCGACGATTTCAAGGGCGTCTACCGGCTCGGACCGGTACGGATCGACTAAGGAGAAGCATTATAGGCGCTCCCAACGGCATTGAACCTCAATTGGCGGCGATACTGCCGGTGGCGATGTTCTGGGCCAGGAAGTCTTGCCATTGCTGCTCGGAACCGGCAAAGGCGTTACGGTCGACCTGGCCCTGGACTCCAGGCACCGAACCGGTGGCCGTGTATTGCCAGAAAGCCCAGGACCGCTTGCCGTAGCGCCCGGAAGGATGGCCTTTCACCGAGCGCACCCAGAAGGGATAGTTCTCCAGTTCGCCGGTCAGGATCTCGCGGTGGAAATCCACCGTGGTGTAGATGATCGGCTTCTTGCCATAGAAGCGCTCCATCTCCCGCAGGAAGACCGCCATGTCGGCATGGATCTTCTCGGCCGGCGGGCGCAGCTTGCAGGTCGGCGAGAGATGGTTCCACTCCATGTCGAGGACCGGCGGCAAAGCGTCGCTCGCCGGTGGCACATGAGTCTTGAACCAGGCGACCTGATCCTCCACCGGCCGGCAGAAATAATAGAAATGATAGGCGCCTGTGGGTATGCCCGCGGCGCGGGCTCCTTCCCAATTGGCCTTGAATTTGTCGTCGAGGCGATCACCGCCTTCGGTCGCCTTCAGATAGGCGAAGCGCACGCCTCCGCGGGCTGCAGCGTTCCAATCGATGACGCCCTGATATTTCGAGACGTCGATGCCGTGAACAGGAAATCTGCTCGCCTCGGGATAGGCCTGCTGGACGGTCGAGCAGGCGCTGAGCAACAGCACGCCCGCTGCAATCAATCCGCGTTGCATGAAGCGCGACAGCGATCGCATTGTGATACCCATTTTGAATGGCGGTTACGCCCGGCACTTCAACGACTGGAAACACAGGGTAGAGAGAGAAGCTTAACCGCTTCTCACTGTCGACAAGAATCTTTGAAGACTCGGCTCGCAAACACGCTTATCAGGCGAATCATCCCTATTACCGGTCAAATCCTATCATGAAAGTCTCGGCCCTAAGCAAACTCCTCGTGATTGAGCCACGGGCGCGATCGCGAGGGGCCTGCAAGGCATCGAATATTTGCGGAACTTCCCGGCTAGGCCCATCCCTGCGTCTTGCCGGGACGTTCTGCTTGGCCGCCCTTGCTTGCGCCCTGCCTGCTTCCAGCCTCGCAGGCTGCCCACCGGAGGCGCTGGGCGTGTCGCGCACGCTGCCCGTCGGCACCGTCGGCGGCGGCGCGGTGGGCCTCAAGACCTATCCCCAGACCTTGCGACTGGCCCCGGGAGAGGTTGTGCTGACCTTCGACGATGGGCCGATGCCGGGGCGTACGGAGAAGATCCTCGACGCTCTTTCGAACCAATGCGTCAAGGCCACCTTCTTCATGATCGGCCGCAACGCCGCTTCTGCCCCGGCTCTAGCCGCTCGGGTCGCGAAAGAGGGACATACCGTCGCCTATCATTCGATGACCCATCCCGTCCTGCGGCGCCTGCCCTTCGAGCGGGCCCGCGCCGATATCGAGAACGGCTATCATGCCGTCGACAAGGCGGTATGGGGCGTCGCGCGGGAACGCCCGCACCAGCCCTTCTTCCGCTTTCCCGGCTTTGCCGACTCCCCTGCCCTCAACCAATGGCTCGCCTCGCTCGACGTCGTGGCGTTCGGCGCCGATTTGTGGGCAAGCGATTGGGAGCCGGAAACACCGCAGGAAGAACTCGAGCTGGTGCTCGGGCGGCTCGAGAAGAACAAGGGCGGCATCGTGCTCCTGCACGACATCCAACCGCGCACCGTGGCGATGCTGCCCCAGTTTCTCCAGGAACTAAAAAGGCGCGGCTTTCGAATCGTGCATATCGTGCCGGGTCCCGGCGAGCTCGAAACCAAGCCCGCGCCTGCCGGCTGGTTCTCCCAGACCGAACGCATCCTTGCCAATCAGGGCAAGCCTGCCGGCCAGCCAAGGCGCGCGCCGCCGCACTAGGTCCAGGGCAAACAAAAGGGCGATCCATCGCTGGATCGCCCTTTTGGAGCTTTGCTCTAATATGGTGCGGTCAAGAGGACTCGAACCTCCACTGGTCTCCCAACTACCACCTCAAGGTAGCGCGTCTACCAATTCCGCCATGACCGCGGTTGCTGCACAAGGCCGGCTCGCAGAACGCGCTGCCGTGTGAAGCGGGGCATCGTCTAACAGATCGATCACAGGGCAGCAAGGGCAATTCACGCTTTTCCTGCACTTAGCATGCAAGGCCTTGTCGAAGCGCCGAAATCCGCCGATATGAAGGGCTCTTCCCCCGATTGGAACCGATCCAGTGACCAGCCGCAACACCATGGACCACAGTTTCCTGCCTAACGGCGATTCTCCGCCGGTGGAATGGCGGGTGATTGCGGGCCTCAGTCCCTATGAGGAAACCATTGCGGCCATGGAGGCCAGGGCAACGGCGATCGCCGACGGAACGGCCGGCGAGTGCGTCTGGCTGCTCGAACATCCGCCCCTCTATACCGCTGGCACCTCGGCTCGACAGGAGGATCTGGTCGCCCCGGATCGTTTCCCGGTGCACCAGACCGGGCGCGGCGGGCAATACACCTATCACGGCCCCGGCCAGCGCGTGGCCTATGTCATGCTCGATCTCAAGCGCCGCCGGCAGGACGTTAGGCGGCTGGTGACGGCGCTGGAGGCTTGGCTGATCGATACGCTCTGGGCCTTTCACGTCCGGGGCGAGCGCCGCGAGGATCGGGTCGGTGTCTGGGTGAGGCGCCCCGAGCGCGGCGAAACTGCCGAAGACAAGATCGCCGCCATCGGCATCCGTCTCAAGCGATGGGTCTCCTTCCACGGCATCGCCATCAATGTGGAACCCGATCTCGACCATTTCTCCGGCATCGTGCCGTGCGGGGTCCGCGACCATGGCGTGACCAGCTTGGTCGATCTCGGCTTGCCGGTGACGCTGGATGATGTCGATCTCGCCTTGCGCCAGAGCTTCGAACCTATCTTCGGACCGACGTGCCTGCCGAGGCAAGAAATCGAATCCGAAAACGCCGGCAAGGCCCTGGCCTGAGAGGATTTTGCGCCTACCAGCTGGTTTTCGCGCTGGAAGCGAGCCCGTTGCCGGGAATGATCGCCAATGCGATCAGCCAGCCGACCATCGGGCCGCTGAACAGGCCGAATGTCGCCAGGGCCTGCTGCCAGGAAGCAAGAGCCCCCCGGTCGAGAAAGAAGATCGCAATCGCGACGGCTAGCAGATAGAGGCTCAGAAAGGCCGGGATCACCAAGCCGGACCAGCCGAAATCATGCAGGCGCTTGCGCGAGAGGCAGATGGCCGACCAGGCGATGGCCGCGACGAAGGCGAAGGAACCCAGGCCATAGGGGCCGCTCCAGCCCTGCATGGCATGATGACCGCCGACCGCGAGCGCGGCCAGCAGCACGACGCCGGCGGTGAAGGCAACGCGATCGATCGCACCGGACGGTGAAAGCAGCAAACGCAGGATGACGACTGACAGCATTGTCCTGACAACGCACTGAACCCAAGCTGGATATGCTTTTAACATCCGCGGGTTAACGCAGCGTTTCGAGGTTCAGATTCCGGTTCATGGTCCCTCGCCTCCTTACAGGCGGCCCGTCGCCACCCGCATCTTGTCGGCCAAGCCGCCGCCGATTCGGCGATAGAGAGCATGCGCGATCTGCTCGTCCCGCTTGCAGAGCGCCTTGAGCTTGGCCTGATCGAAGGCCAGGACGCGCACGGCATTTTCCGTGATCACGGTGGCGGTCGCCGGCACGCCCGTAGCGAAGGACACGTCTCCGACGAAAGCCCCGGCGCCGACATGGGCGACCAGCTGGTCGCGCACGCGCACTTCCGTCTGCCCTTCGCAGATGAAAGTGAGTTCATGCACCGGATCGGCCTCGGTGGTCACCACCGAGCCAGGCTCCAACGTGCGCCATTCGGCCGTTCGCAAGAGCTGGGCGATCTGAGCCTTATCGAGGTCTCCGACGATCGGCTTGATGAAAGCCTGTTCGTCGGCCGAGAGCTTCAGGCTGAACCGGTCGCGCAGGAGAATGCCGAGTTGCACCAGATTGATCAGGATGAAGGCACTGTCCCAGGCGATCGATGGCCAAACCGCGGAGCCGCTAAACAGGAAATAGAGGACCTCCAGGGCAATGCCCACCACCGCCGCCAGCCGCAGCCAGAAGATGTTGGTCAGGAGATAGGAGACAGCGATGATGGCATAGGCGATGTGGCCGGGGAGCGCGCCCCAGCTGAAGAACTGGTCCCAGACGCTCAAACCCACTCCCCCTCGACCGCGAATGCCGGAATGTCAGAAAAGCACGATTTCTTCGAAACGAGCTTTCTTTTCAACTCTTGCTCTGACGCATTTTCCCAGTCGAAAAATCCGTCACCTGTTCTTGAAAATCCTAGGCAAAATCCATGATCACCGCATCAACCGCCAGGGTGTCGCCCGGCTTGACGCGGATCTTCTTGACGGTGGCGTCGCGCTCGGCGCGCAGGACGTTCTCCATCTTCATCGCCTCCACCACGCAAAGCGCCTCCCCGGCCTTGACCTCCTGGCCCTCGGCGACCTCGATGGCCCGGACCAGTCCAGGCATCGGACACAGCAGGGCGGTGGTGAGCGCCGAGCTGCTCTTGACCGGCATCAGGCGGGCAAGCTCGGCTTCGCGCTGAGTGTAGATGCGGATGTCGGCGGCAGTGCCGCGATGGGCGATTACGACACCATTGGGTATGGCGCGGACCAGCATGGACACCGGCTCGCCATGGATGCGGCCCGACCACACCGGCTGGCCGGGCTTCCAATCGGAGGTCAGCGTTACCAGGCGCTCCGGCGCGCCTTCCGGCGTAAGGAAGGTCACCTGCATCTCCCCACGCGCCTCGTCCACTTCAACGGTGAAGGACGTGTCGCCCAGCATTGCGACGCGGCGACGCTCGAACTCCACGGGTCTGCCGACCATCTGGCCGCTGATGCCGCGCTTGCGCTGGTTCTGGATATGGTCGATCGCCGTCGCGACCGCCGCGAGCCTGTCCGCAACCACCCCCTGGGGCGGGCTGATTGAAAAACCGCCGGGGAATTCCTCGGCGATGAAGGCGGTCGACAGCCGCCCCTCCTTCCAGCGCTCATGCTGCATGAGGGCTGAGAGGAACGGAATATTGTGGCGGATGCCTTCGATGGCAAAGCCGTCGAGCGCATCCGACATGGCGGCGATCGCGCCGGCCCGTGTCGGGGCATGGGTGCAAAGCTTGGCAATCATCGGGTCGTAGTGAAGCGAAATCTCGCCCCCCTCGAACACGCCTGTGTCATTGCGGATCGTGATGCCCTTCTCGCGCCGCTCGGCCGGTGGGCGATACTGGGTCAAGCGGCCGATCGAGGGCAGGAAATTGCGTAAGGGGTCCTCGGCATAGACGCGCGATTCCACCGCCCAGCCCGAAAGCCTGATGTCGGACTGCTTCAGCGCCAGCCCCTCGCCGGCGGCGACGCGGAACATCTGTTCGACGAGATCGATGCCCGTCACCAGTTCGGTCACGGGATGCTCGACCTGCAGGCGCGTGTTCATCTCCAGGAAGTAGAAGCTCTTGTCCTGCCCGGCGACGAATTCCACCGTTCCGGCAGAATCATAATTGACCGCCTTGGCGAGAGCGACGGCTTGCGCGCCCATCAGAGCCCGCGTCTCCGCGTCCAGTAGAGGCGATGGCGCTTCCTCGATCACCTTCTGGTTGCGGCGCTGGATCGAGCATTCGCGCTCGCCCAGATGAATGACGTTGCCATGCTTGTCGCCGAGCACCTGGATCTCGATATGGCGCGGCTCGACGATGAACTTCTCGATGAAGACACGATCGTCGCCGAAGCTCGCCTTCGCCTCCGAACGCGCCAGGCGGAAGCCTTCCTCGACCTCGGCCGAAGAATAGGCAATGCGCATGCCCTTGCCGCCGCCGCCGGCGGAAGCCTTGATCATCACCGGATAGCCGATCTCCTCGGCGATACGGATAGCGGCCGCGCTGTCCTCGATGATGCCGAGATGGCCCGGCACGGTGGAAACACCCGCTGCGGCGGCCGCCTTCTTGGATTCGATCTTGTCGCCCATCGCGGCGATGGCGCGCGGATTGGGCCCAACAAAGATGATGCCAGCCTCCTCGAGCGCCCTCGCGAAGGCCTCGCGCTCCGACAGGAAACCATAGCCCGGATGCACCGCGTCGGCGCCGGTCTTGCGGCAAGCCTCGATGATCTTCTCGATCTGGAGATAGGATTGGGCCGCGGGCGGCGGGCCGATATGAACGGCCTCGTCCGCCATCTCGACATGCAGGGCGTCGCGATCGGCGTCGGAATAGACGGCGACCGTGGCAATCCCCATCCGGCGTGCCGTCTTGATGATGCGGCAGGCGATTTCTCCGCGATTGGCGATCAGAACTTTGGAAAACATGCCTGCAATCACCCAGGATGGCTCGAATGGGCGCGCTGCCCTCGATTAGGGCGTCTCATAGATTCCGGCCGCACGCAATAAGCCGGCCGGGAGATTCAGGCGGCGTGCACCGCTGATCGCTACGGAGGAGTGGTTCCGGCCTGTTCCGCCCAAGCTCTCGCATGCGCCTTTGCCGGGGAGCGCGGATCGCCGCCAGGGCTTCAGCATGGCTTCGGATCCGACGGCGGCGACATGGGCAGAGAATTCCCACCCGCAGGCGACAGGATTTGAGACGAACAGGCTGATATCGAGATTCATCTTCGGCGGCCAACACCCTGCCCAAAAAGCAGAATGCCGGCCCGAGGGCCGGCATTCGATGGTATCGCTTCAATTGGCTCGAATGGATCAGATCATCTGGCTGATCGACTGATCCCAGTTGTTGGTCGCCGCCATCTGGCGGGGATCGACCAGAGCCAGCAGGGCCCGCTCGGCGCGGCTCACCCTGCCATCATGCTGGATGCGCCGGTTCAGCCAGGCGCTGTCGCGATCAGCCAGGACCACGGGCGTGGTGAGAGAGCGGCCACCCGTATTGCTCGGCTGGTTGGTCGCCAGCAGATGAGCCTGGATGGTTTCGGCGAACAGCCCGTCCCAGGCCGGGTCCTCGCTGTTGCAGCCTTCGGCCATGTCGAACAGCATCTCGGCTTCCTGGCGCGAGATGATGCGGCGCCTGGCTCCCTTCTCGACCTGGAAGAGGCGGGCCATGTTGGCGATATCCTGCGTATCGATCACGCGGGAGAAATGAATGCGGCCCTTGGCGGCCGGTCCCTCGCCCGTCATCGCGGCATGCTGGATCTGGTGCAATGCGAAGCTGGCGAGCTCGTCCGGCACGTTGTCGGCCTGTTCGACCAGGCGGATCAGCAGGCCGAGTTCGGCGGCATTGGCCACCAGTCCCTCGCCGCCATCGAGCATCGAAAGCACCCAGGCTCCCTGCTCCTTGGAGATGCTGCCCTTGGGCTCGTTACGATCCAGGACGAAAGCCGTCAGCATTTCCTCGAACAGGGCATTGAAACCCTTGTTGCGCCCAGCCAGTACGCCCTGAAGCGCAAAGAGTGCGTCGGCATCGGCGGCCTGGAGCTGCACGCCGTCCTGCCAACGCTGGCGCATTTGCTGGACTTCGGAATCCTCGATCGAACCGCGCTCCAGGGCGGGTTGAATCAGAGTTGCGATAGGTGACGTCACCATAGTGTCGTGCCTTGCCTTGGTTTGCGCCAAACTCGCGGCGCCTCATGATGCCAATTTGAGCCTGGACCACTCAAAGTGGCGTTAATGAGTCTCACCCTAAGGGCCGCACATGGCCAAAGAATGTGCGCTTCGCCACAATCCTGTGGCAATGTCGGGCCGAAATCCGATCATTCGCAGCTTTGGGCTTGGCGGCCGTCACGGGCTCGACGATAGAGCCGAATATCAAGAGGACGATCCGTTACACCCGATATCTCCCTGATATCAAACCCTTTTCAGGGTTCAGCCATGCCGCTGCCGCAAGCCTGCCCTGCGAGGTGCGGCTGACCGGCAGGAAGCGCTATCGGCGGGATTCACCATGTTTTGTTATTTTCCCCTACGGCAGGCAAAATAACCGGCCTGGCCATCTCACTATAGCGGGATGTTGTCATGCTTCTTGCGCGGAGCCTCGACATGCTTGTTGCGCAGCATGGCCAGGGCCCGTGCCACGCGCTTGCGCGTCTGCGAAGGCTGGATGACTTCGTCGATATAGCCGCGCTCGGCGGCGATGAAGGGCGAGAGGAAGCGGTCCTCATAGCCCTTGACGTGCTTGGCGATCTTCTCCGGGTCATCCATGTCCTGGCGGAAGATGATCTCGACGGCGCCCTTGGCCCCCATCACCGCGATCTGTGCCGTCGGCCAGGCATAATTGACATCTGCCCCGACATGCTTGGAGGCCATCACGTCATAGGCGCCGCCATAGGCCTTGCGGGTGATCACGGTCACCAGCGGCACGGTAGCCTGCGAATAGGCGAACAGCAGCTTGGCACCGTGCTTGATCAGCCCACCATACTCCTGCGCCGTGCCGGGCAGGAAGCCGGGAACGTCGACCAGGGTGACGATCGGGATCTCGAAGGCATTACAAAAGCGCACGAAGCGCGCGCCCTTGCGGCTGGCATCGGAATCGAGCACGCCGGCCAGCACCATCGGCTGGTTGGCGACGATGCCGACGGTCCGTCCTGCAAGACGCGCGAAGCCCGTGATGATGTTGCGTGCGAACGTCGCCTGGATCTCGAAGAAGTCTCCCTCGTCCGCCAGCTTGGTGACGAGTTCCTTCATATCGTAGGGCTTGTTGGGGTTGTCCGGCACCAGCGTATCGAGTGAGGGCTCCAGCCGCTCGATATCGTCGAAAGACGGAATCTCCGGCGGCCCCTCGCAATTGTTGGCCGGCAGGAAATCGATCAGCCGGCGCATCTGCAGCAGGGCTTCTACATCGTTCTCATAGGCGCCGTCGGCCACGGAGGAGCGCACGGCGTGGACGGAGGCTCCACCCAGTTCCTCGGCCGTCACCGTCTCGTTGGTGACCGTCTTGGTAACATCGGGGCCTGTGACGAACATGTAGCTGGTGTCCTTCACCATGAAGATGAAGTCGGTCATGGCCGGCGAGTAGACATCGCCGCCGGCGCAGGGTCCCATGATCAGCGATATCTGCGGGATCACCCCAGACGCCAGCACGTTGCGCCTGAAAACCTCGCCATAGCCGCCGAGCGCCGCCACGCCTTCCTGGATGCGGGCGCCGCCGGCATCGAACAGGCCGATGATCGGCGCCCGGTTCTTCAGCGCCATGTCCTGGATCTTGTTGATCTTGGTGGCATGGGTCTCCGACAGCGAGCCGCCGAACACCGTGAAGTCCTTGGCGAAGACGAAGACCTTGCGGCCATTCACCGTGCCCCAGCCGGTGACGACGCCGTCACCGGCGATATGGGTGCGATCCATGCCGAAATCGACGGCACGATGCTCGACGAAGGCATCGAATTCCTCGAAGGAGCCGGCATCGAGCAGCAATTCCAGGCGTTCGCGTGCGGTGAGTTTGCCCTTGGCATGCTGTGCTGCAATGCGCTTTTCGCCACCGCCCAGCAGGGCCTGGGTGCGGCGTGTATCGAGTTCGGCCAGGATATGCTTCATGAAGGGCGCTTCCCGCGGCTCTTGTTGGAACCTGCCGCGCCTTGTTCCATACAGCGATATCGCCCGGATTTCACCGTGCTCGGCCTTTCCCCTGGGAAATTCCACAGGAACCGGCGCTCGCCGGCGCAAAACGCAGCTTGAGCAGGAGGGCGGCGGCCAGAGTGACGCCGGCCAGCGCCAGCGAGAGGGCAAGCGCCCCCTCCTGACCCCACCAGCCGATCACGCGGGCATAGATGACAGGCGCCCCGGCCGAAACCATGAAGCTCGGGGCGAGAAGGCGGCCAGTGATGGCACCATAGGCGCGATGGTCGAACAGGACGAGCGGAACCGTGCCGCGCGTGATCGTCGCCAGGCCGTTGCCGGCACCATAGCCGAGGGCGAACAGCATGGCCGCCGTGAGCGAGTAGCCACCGGCAAATCCTGCGGCAAAGGAAAGCGGCAGCAGGGAGCAGGCCAGCAGATTGAGCGCGAGCGGATGCAGGCGGGTGCCGAACAGGATCTCGGCGAGTCGCGCGCCCGACTGGCCGATGCCCCGCAGCGTGGCGACCCAGACTGCCGTGGCCTGGGCAAGGCCGAGCCCGGCCAGGATGGCAATCATGTGGGAAGACATGCCGGCGTTCAGGAAATTCAGGATCGTGGTGATCAGGACGTAGAGCACGCCGGCAAGAAGGAGGCCGGAACCGGTGCTGCCCGGCCTCGGCCCGGATCTCTCGGCACCGGGCGCCGGCTTCTCACGGCGCCGAACGGCCGGCAATGCCAAAGCGAGCGGTACCGTCGCCAGCATCAGGCCAGCATAGACCAGCACGGCCCCCCGCCAGCCGAGGCTGTCGGCCAGCGTCGTTCCCAGCGGCCAGAACGCCGTGGAGGAAAGACCGCCCGGCAATGTGATCTGAGCCATCGCGCGCCGCGCCTCGGCCCCGCCCGCCCGGGCCAATGCGGCGAAAGCGGCATCATAGAGCGTCAGCCGCATGGCGACGCCCAGGACCAGCCAGGCGGCGAAATAGACAGGCAGGGAATGGCTGACGGCCAGCCCCACACATCCCGAGGCGGCGAGCACCGATCCGGACGCCATCATGCCGCGACCGCCATGGCGATCGATCAGCCGCCCGCACAGCGGCGAGACCAGGCCCATCACCAGCAGAGCCACGGCAAAGCCACCATAGACGATGTCGCGCGACCAGCCGAGTTCGACTGCCATCCTCTCGCCGAAGCCGCCGACCAAGTAATAGGTCGCTCCCCAGGCCACGAACTGGAAAAGGCCGAGGCAAAGGACGGTACGCCGCTCGATCACCGCCCGGCCTCGCTATCGAGAGGCGGCCCGTCGTTCCCGATCCCGAGAGGACGCTGCATCAGCACGGTATCGACCCAGCGCCCGAGCTTGAAGCCGACCGATGTCAGCACGCCCACTTCGGAAAAGCCCAACCGCCGATGCAAGGCGATCGAGCCGGCATTGCCACTATTGCCGATCACCGCCAGCATCTGGCGCCAGGGGCCGGCCTCGCAGCGGGCGATCAATTCCTCCAGCAGGAGGCGACCAATGCCTCGCCCGCTCATATCCGGCGCGACATAGACGGAATCTTCGACGGTATAGCGATAGGCGGGGCGCGGCCGGTAGGCCGTGGCGTAGCTATAGCCCACCACGCGCCCCTCCGTCTCGGCCACGAGATAAGGCAGCCCTTGGGCCAGGACGCCGAGGCGGCGCGAAACCAGCTCTTCCAGGCTCGGCGGCACCTCCTCGAAGCTCGCCAGGCCTTCGAGCACGTGGTGGGCGTAGATAGGCTGCACCGCCGCGATGTCCTTCTCGCGGGCGTCCCGCACGCGTATGGCTGCCGCATTGGCGGCTGGATCCATTCGATTCGCTGTCATTGCCGTCGCCTGCTTGCCGTCCTTCATAACAGGATCGCCTCTCCCCGCCATCGGCCGTTCGGCCAGCGCTTCCAGTCTGGTGAGGCCGACATCCGCCAGCAACCTGTCGTCGAGTTCGCGCCAGGCGGCCCACTGGTGAAGGCGCGACCGGGGAGACAAGCAAGGTAGCGCCCGGTTTCCCTGGCGGTTGCCATGAATGCTGCCAGAAGCGGCAGGCGGCTTGTCATCCCGCATTCTCTCCGCCTTGTAAAAACCAGCCGGATTATCGCCCTTCCCTTGGATAAAGGAAGCTTTGGAAAATCATGGTAGGCATAAGGAAATCTTTGGCATGAGAACGGCCGTGATATGAACCGCCTCAACCTCGATCATCTCAAGGCATTCGCCGATGTCGTCGAACTCGGCAGCTTCTCGGCGGCAGCCGATCGACTGAACCTGACGCAACCAGCGGTCAGCCTGCAGGTCCGCCAACTGGAGAGGCGCCTCGGCACGGCCCTGGTCGAACGCGTCGGCCGCAAGGCAAGGCCGACGGCAGCCGGAATGGAATTGCTGCGTCACGCCGCCCGCATCGACGCGGCCGTCCAGGAGGCACTCGAAGCAGTCGCCCGCCAGAGCGAGGGTGTGATGGGCACGGTGCGCATCGGTACCGGCGCGACGGCCTGCATTTTCCTGCTGCCAGCCCTGCTCCAGAGCTTGCGGCAGCGCCATCCCCGGCTCGAGATCGTCATCACCACCGGCAATACCGGCGAGATCGCTCGCGCGGTCGAGGACAACCGGCTCGACCTCGCCTTGGTCACCATGCCTGTTTCGAGCCGCTCGCTCGAGATCGAGCCGGTCTTCGAGGACCCCTTCATGGTCATCGCGCCGCCGCACACCCGACTGCCGGCCCCTGCTTCTCCCGCCGCTCTCGCCGACTTGCCGCTGCTGCTGTTCGAACCCGGCGGCAATACGCGGCGGCTCACCGACGACTGGTTTGCGCAAGCAGGCCTGTCGCCGCGTCCGGTAATGTCGCTCGGCAGCGTGGAGGCGATCAAGGAACTGGTAAGGGCGGGGCTCGGCTGTTCGATCTTGCCCGGCATCGCCGTTCGCCGCGACGCCGCTTCCGGAGCCCTCGCCGTACAGCCGCTCTCGCCGCCCCTGTCGCGCAGGCTCGCCATCATCGTCCGGCGCGACAAGCCCCTGCATCGCGGGCTCAAGGAAATCCTACAAGCCCTGCGCCAACTGCCGGCCGCACCGCCTGCTTCCGCAGTGTCCGGGACCCCATGCGAAGATTAACAATTTGTAATCAGACACACCAAAGCGTCTTTCCAGGTAGCGGCGATGTCCAGCCTCCCGGAATTGGCGCTTCGCGGGAGCAAGATTGCGTTCTTCGACATGACATCATCCTCCCATCGAGGCGTGCGCTCCAGTTGGCGACGGCAAATCGACGTGCAATAGTCTGATCAAGCCTTTGGCGCCGACTGCCCATCCGTCGGCGTGTATCCGGAATGGAGAGCCGTTCAAAACGAAAACAATGAACGCATCCGACTAGCCGGATCTTTCGAGGGCCTGCATCCAGGGAGGACTGTATGACCAAGATTCGGACGACCGGCGAAGGACAGGCGTCCCGCCGCAAATTCCTCGGCGAGGCCGCCGCCGTCGCTGCCGTAGCCATTGCGGCCCCGTCGATCGCGCGGGCTCAGACTCCCACCAGCATGCGCTGGCAGAGCACCTGGCCGGCCAAAGACATCTTTCACGAATTCGCCCAGGACTACGCCAAGAAGGTCAATGACATGACCGGCGGCGAGCTCAAGATCGAGGTGCTGCCGGCCGGCGCCGTGGTTCCCGCCTTCGGCCTGCTGGACGCCGTGTCGAAGGGAACGCTCGACGGCGGGCATGGCGTGATGGTCTACCATTACGGCAAGCAGACCGCCCTGGCTCTGTGGGGTTCAGGTCCCGCTTTCGGCATGGACGCCAACATGCTGATGGCATGGCATAAATATGGTGGCGGCAAGGAGCTGCTCGAAAAGCTCTATGCCTCGATCGGCGCCAATGTCGTCTCACTGCCCTATGGCGCCATGCCGACCCAACCGCTCGGCTGGTTCAAGAAGCCCATCGGCAAGCCGGAGGATCTCAGCGGACTGAAATTCCGCACCGTCGGCATCTCCATCGACGTGTTCTCCGGCATGGGGGCGGCCGTGAATGCCCTGCCCGGCGGCGAGATCGTCTCGGCGATGGACCGCGGCCTGCTCGACGCCGCCGAATTCAACAATGCCTCCTCCGATCGTGCACTCGGCTTCGCCGACGTATCGAAGGTGTGCATGTTGCAGAGTTACCATCAGAATGCCGAGCAGTTCGAAATCCTGTTCAACAAGACCAAATATGACGCCCTGCCCGACAAGCTGAAGGCCATCATCGCCAATGCCACCGAGGCAGCCTCCCAGGACATGCAGTGGAAAGCCATCGACCGCTATTCCCAGGACTATGCCGAGTTGCAGTCGAAGAATGGCGTCAAGTTCTACAAGACTCCCGAGGCTCTCCTGAAGAAGCAGCTCGAAGTCTATGACGAGGTGGTGAAGAAGAAGGCAGCGGACAATCCCCTATTCAAGGAGATCCTGGACTCGCAGATCGCCTTCGCCAAACGCGCCGCGCGCTGGGAACAGGATACGGTGGTTAACAGGCGCATGGCCTTCGATCATTACTTCGGCGCCAATGGCGCGGCCAAGAAGATCTGAGGCTTTGACGGGTCGGCTGGCGTTGCGCTCCGGAATTTGAAGCGCCGATTTTGTCATGCCCGGACCTGATCCGGGCATCCAGGGCCCACCTGCTTTCAAGCGGGCGATATGGGCTGGATTGCCGGGTTGAGCCCGGCAATGGCAAAGCTCGGGCCATTCTTGTTCCGCTGACGCCGAGCCGCCCCCGCGGGACGGCAGATATTGGCGCGGCCCTTCTTCGCCGAAGTAGCCGCCCTGCCTCCCTGGTCTTCCTACTCCGTTTCCTCTTCCCGCCGGGCAGCCGCATGACCATTCAGCGTTTACTTTACGGGATCGACGCCATCAGTACCTGGGTCGGCAAGGCAGCGGCCTGGCTGGTCATCGCCCTCATGCTGCTGGTGTGCGCCGAAGTCTTCAAGCGCTACATCCTGAACCAGCCGACAGCCTGGATCTTCGATGCCAGCAACATGCTCTACGGCTCGCTGTTCATGCTGGCCGGCGCCTACGCGCTCGCCCAGAATGCGCATGTCCGCGGCGATTTCCTCTATTCTTCGATGCGCCCGCGCACCCAGGCCAGCTTCGACCTCGTGCTTTACATCGTCTTCTTCCTGCCCGGTATCGCCGCCCTGGTCTATGCGGGGACCGACTACGCCGCCTCGTCCTGGCGCATCAACGAGCATTCCAGCATCACGGCCGACGGGCCGCCCCTCTATCATTTCAAGACGGTGATCCCGGTCGCCGGCGCCCTGGTCATGCTGCAGGGCCTGGCGGAGATCACGCGCTGCCTCCTCTGCCTCAAGACCGGGCGCTGGCCCGAAAGGCTCAAGGATGTCAATGAAATCGATGTGGTGGGCGAGCAGCTCGAGCACAGCCAATATATCGATGCCAGCGTGCGCGAAGCGGCAATCGCCGGCGTGCAGCGCATCGATGAAGCGGCCCGCCAGCGCGGCATGGGCGGAGACCAGTCCTGATGAGCGATCCTGCACTCGGCCTTCTCATGCTCGGGCTCATCGTAGTGGTGATCATGATGGGCTTTCCGACGGCCTTCACCCTGATGGGCCTCGGCATCTTCTTCGGCTTCTATGCTTATTACGATCCGGCCCAGCACTGGATGGACAACCGCATCTTCGACCTGATGGTCCAGCGCAGCTACGGCGCCATGACCAACGATGTCCTGATCTCCATCCCGCTCTTCGTGCTGATGGGCTATGTGATGGAACGCGGCGCGCTGGTCGACAAGATGTTCTACTCCATCCAGCTCTCGTTCCGACGGTTGCCGGCAGCGCTGGCGGTGACGACGCTGATCGTCTGCACCTTCTGGGGCATCGCCAGCGGCCTGGTCGGCGCCGTCGTGGTGCTGATGGGAGTGATCGCCCTCAATCCGATGCTGCGGGCCGGCTATGACGTGAAGCTTGCCTCCGGCGTGATCACCGCCGGGGGCACGCTCGGCATCCTCATCCCGCCCTCGGTGATGATCATCGTCTATGCCGCCGTCGCGGGCCAGTCGGTGGTCAAGCTCTATGCCGCGGCGATGTTTCCCGGCTTCTTCCTGGCCTTCCTCTACCTCGTCTACATCATCGGCTGGGCCATGCTCAATCCGCGCATCGCCCCCGCCTTGCCGCCGGAACAGACCAGGGTGCCGGTCCCGGCCTGGATGCCGCGTTTCCAGGCGCTCTATTCGCCGAACATGCCGGCGGGGCTGTTGCGGGCCCTGTTCTCGCCCCGCCGCGCGCTCGAACTGGAGACCGCAAACGGCCGCCTGACCTACCGGCAGATCGCCGGGAACTTCGCCGCGACGCTGGTGCCTCTCCTCCTGGTCGCCGGCACCCTCGGTCTGTTGTGGTGGTATGTCGTCATACACGGCCAGGCGGGCGTCGAGCCGGATGCCGCCGCCGGGCTGGAGCAACTCGGCTCAAGCCCGGAACAGCTCGGCTCGGCTCCGGAACAGCTTGGCTCGACACCCGAACAGCTCGGCGCTCCCGAGCAACTGGGAAGCCCGGACGCGGGAGGTGCGCCGGTGGCAGGCCCGACCGGTCCAGCCACGGCCTTCTTCGTGACCTTCGGTATCATCGCCGCCGTGGCCGCCGTGATCCTGGCCCGCTATTATCGCGCCATGGGACCGGAGCGGCTCGAAGTCATCAAGCTCCTGAGCTCTTCGGTCCTGCCGCTCGCCATCCTCACCGTCCTGGTGCTGGCAGTCATCCTGTTCGGCATCACCTCCGCCACGGAATCGGCCGCCGTGGGGGCGGCGGGAGCCTTCGCCCTGGCCCTGGCTGCCCGCACGCTCGACTGGAAGCGCACGAAGGAAGCCGTCTTTCTCACTGCCAAGACCACGGCGATGGTGTGCTGGCTCTTCATCGGCTCGGCGGTGTTCTCGGCGGTCTTCGCCATTCTCGGCGGGCAGGCGCTGATCGAGCAATGGGTGCTGTCGCTCGACCTGACACCCCTGCAATTCATGATCCTGTCGCAGGCGATCATCTTCCTGCTCGGCTGGCCGCTGGAATGGACCGAGATCATCATCATCTTCGTACCGATCTTCCTGCCGCTGCTGAAGCATTTCGAGATCGATCCCATCCTCTGGGGCGTCATCGTCTTCGTGAATCTGCAGGCGGCCTTCCTGTCGCCGCCGGTCGCGATGTCGGCCTTCTATCTCAAGGGCGTGGCGCCGCCGCATGTGACGATCAACCAGATCTTCGCCGGCATGATGCCCTACATGGCCATCGTCGTGCTGTGCATGGTGCTGATGTATCTGTGGCCCGGCCTCACCCTTTGGCTGCCGCAATATCTTTACGGCCGGTGATTTGCCACCGGCCCGCTCTGCAAAGGCTCGACTCGGGTGCCATTGCGCTGTAGTGCGACGTACATCGTCGTCCCCAACAGGAAATTGCCATGTCGAGCCTGGCCGAACTGCGCCCCGATGCCCTCGCCGCCCTCCACGGCGAACTGACGCGCGAATACGAGGCCTTGAAAGACCGCAAGCTCTCACTCGACATGACCCGCGGCAAACCGGCGCCCGAGCAGCTCGACCTCGCCGAAGGCATGCTCGCTCTGCCCGGCAACCGCGACCATCTCAGCGAAGCCGGCGAGGATACCCGCAACTATGGCGGGCTGCAGGGCCTGGCCGAGGTACGCAACCTGTTTGCCCCGGTGCTCGGCGCCCCTGCTGCCCAGGTCATCGTCGGCAACAATTCCAGCCTGGCGCTGATGCATGACGTCCATGTCTATGCGCTGCTGCGCGGCGTGCCTGGCGGGACGAAGCCCTGGAGCAAGGAAGAGGAGATCGCCATCCTCTGCCCGGTGCCGGGCTATGACCGGCATTTCGCCCTGAGCGAGTCCTTCGGCATCAAGCTCATCCCGGTGCCGCTCACCGGCGAAGGCCCCGACATGGACGAGGTCGAGCGCCTGGCTGCCGACCCGAAGGTCAAGGCGATCTGGTGCGTGCCGCAGTATTCCAATCCGAGCGGCGAGACCTATTCGGATGCCGTGGTCGAACGCCTCGCACGCATGAAGACGGGCGCGCCCGATTTCCGCATCCTGTGGGACAACGCCTATGCGCTGCACCATCTCGGCGAGACCAGGCCGCATCTCGCCAATATCCTGGAGGCCTGCGCGGCGGCAGGCAATCCCGACAGGCCTGTTGTCTTCGCCTCGACCTCGAAGGTCACCATCGCCGGTGCCGGCCTGGCTTTCATCGCCGCCTCGCCCGCGAATGTGCGCTGGTATCTCGACAATGCGAGCAAGCGCACCATCGGTCCCGACAAGCTCAACCAATTGCGCCATGTCCGCTTCCTGCGCGATCTCGACGGCATCCACGCCCATATGGAAAAGCACCGCGCCCTGATCGCCCCGAAATTCGCGGCGGTGGAGGAAGCCTTCGAACGCCGCCTTGCCAGCCATGGCTTCGCGCGCTGGACCAAGCCGGCCGGCGGCTATTTCATCATCCTGGACGTGATGGCAGGCACGGGCTCGCGTGTGGTGGCCCTCGCCAAGGCAGCGGGCCTGGCCCTCACCCCGGCCGGCTCCACCCATCCCTATGGCAAGGACCCCGAGGACCGGACCCTGCGCATCGCGCCGACCTATCCGAGCCTCGCCGAGGTGAAGCTGGCCGCCGATGCCGTGGCTCTCTGCACCCTGCTGGCGGCGTGCGAAAAGCGCATGGCGGGATGAGGTTTCCTGGGACCGCCGGCATCTTGCCGGCTGTCTTTCCTCCAAAATGCGACGGTTCCAAGAGGCCGGCAGGATGCCGGCGGTCCCAGGCTTACCGTCCCAACGCCAGCAGGCGCGAGGCCGCTTCCATCTCGCGCCAGCGCCAGGCGCGGCGCTGCTGGGCCTCCTCGTCCTGGCCCCAGAGTTCGGCCTGATAGTCTTCATCGACATGAGCCGCGGCCCAGGCCGCTTCGGGCTCCAGATGGCCTTGCGCCACCGCCAGCGCCAGGATGACCGAACCGGTCAGCGTTGTGACGGCATGAAGGCTGGCCAACCCGAACTCATCATGCCGGGCTACGGCCTCGGCGATGGCGGCCAGGGCTTGCGGGGATTGCTGCTTGTACTGGACGCCGTTGACCACGGCGAGCCTGGCGCCCAGATGCTCGGCCGCCCAGGCCAGCACCGGATCCCAGGCCTCGGCCTGGCGGCGAACCAGTTCCTCGGGCTGGTCGGCCCGGTAGCAGAGGAAATCCGAACCGCCATATTTGGCGATTTCGTCGATCACGGCCTGCCGTGAGGTGCGCACGCCGTCGATGGCGGAGTTGGCGATGCGGGTGATCGGCATGGAGAAGGGATCGATATGGCTGCCTTGCCCGTTCCACTCCGCCGCGGCCGCCGCGGCCATTTCGGGCTTGGCGAAAGCCAGCAGACCCTTGGCGGGCGTACGGGCCACGCGGCCGTCGAGCGCCACGGCATGCTGCCCGTCCTGCTCGACCACGCTCGCTTGACTGTAGAAGCGCTTGGGCAGTTCGGGCTTCATGCCCTTCTGGGCGGCATGCATGGGATCGGGCGTGGCGCCATCGCGGAACCAGTCGCCATAGAAATCACGATCGCTCATTGCGGCTCGGTCACCTTGAAAGCTTCGACCAGCGGCAGCAACTGCGCGAAGTCGTCGATGATATGGTCGGCTCCCGCCTCGGTGAGTTCGGAAACCGGATGGTTGCCCCAGGAAACGCCGATGGTGCGTGCGCCGGCACGGCGCCCCATCAGGATGTCGAAGCTGGTATCGCCAATCATGATGGCATCCTCGGGACGCAGGCCTACCTCGCCGGCACCCTGCACGATCATGCCAGGATCGGGCTTGGAGGGAGCGGTATCTGCGGTCTGGATGGTGGCGAACAGCCCTTCCCAGCCGAAGCTTTCGAGGATGCGGTCTACGCCGCGCCGCGATTTAC
This sequence comes from Labrys sp. LIt4, assembly GCF_017813775.1. NCBI lineage: Bacteria > Pseudomonadati > Pseudomonadota > Alphaproteobacteria > Hyphomicrobiales > Xanthobacteraceae > Labrys > Labrys sp. LIt4. Next base: position 467,678 of record NZ_JAGIPY010000002.1, on the reverse strand, counting down.
CCGTCGCCAGGCCCAGGATCACGTCGTCACGCCGGCGCAATTCGGCCACCGCTTCCGCCGCGCCCGGGAACAGTGGCGGCGCGAAGGCGGGATCGTTGACGCGGGCCAGGAAGGCGTCGCGATAGAAGGCGGCAGCCTTGTCGATGTCGTCGGCGCTGGTATCGTCGCCGAACAGGCGCTGGATCGCCGGCACCAGCGAGAGCCCGACAATGCTCAGCATCTCCGCACGCGGCAGCGGCGGGCGTCCCATGCCTCTAAAGGTCTCGACCAGGCAGGCATGGATCAGATGCTGGCTGTCGAGCAGCGTGCCATCGACGTCGAACAGGACAAGTTTCACGCCTCAATCCTCCGGAGCGTCGACGATGGGATCATAGGCCGAGGCATCGAAGCCCAGTATCTCGAAGCTCTGCTTCATATGCGGCGGCAAGGGCGCGGTGACGTCGAGCGTGCCGCCGCGCGGATGCGGCAGGGTGATCCGGCGCGCATGGAGATGCAGCTTCTTGGGCAGTTCCTCGGGAATGTTCTCCATGGCTTCCCCATATTTCGGATCGCCGATGATGGGATGGCCGATATGGGCGGTGTGGGCGCGCAGCTGATGGGTGCGGCCGGTCACCGGTTTCAGCGACAGCCAGGACACCGAATTGGCGGCGCGATCGACCAGCGAATAATAGGTGATGGAATGCACGGCCTCCTCGTCGCCATGCTTCATCACCCGCACCTTCTCGCCATCCATGCCAAGTTGCTTGGAGAGGAACAGCGAGATGCGGCCCTGCTTGGGAGCGGGCACGCCCTTGACCAAGGCCCAGTAGATCTTGCGGGCCGAGCGGGTGCGGAAGATGGCGCCGAGATCGGAGGCCGCCTTTCGGGTCTTGGCCAGCACCAGCACGCCGGACGTGTCGCGATCGAGGCGGTGGACCAGGCGGGGCTTCTCGCCATCCGGCCCGGCCAGGGCCGCGAGCATGCCGTCGACATGGCGCTCCGTGCCGGAGCCGCCCTGGACCGACAGGCCGTGCGGCTTGTTGATTACCAGCACGTCCCTGTCCTCATGCAGGATCAGGGAACGGATGAAATCGGCGTCCTTCTGGCTCTGCGCCGAGCGCTTGACGCTGGTGATCGCCGGATCGGAACGCGGCAGCGGCGGCACCCTGACGTTCTGATCCTTGCTGAGGCGATCATTGGTCTTGGCGCGCGCGCCGTCGACGCGAATCTGGCCGGAGCGCAGCAATTTCTGCAAATGGCCGAAAGCGAGGTCCGGAAAATGCGTCTTGAACCAACGGTCGAGACGCATGCCGTCCTCATCGGCGGTGACGATACGGGTTTCGACCAGAAAGGACATCAAGGTTCCGACACGCGATTGAGGGATTGCGTCCCTATAAAGCAGCACGGCGCCGCTGTCTGCCGGAAATCGCCGAAGGCGACTGCTTGCCGGTGAGGTATGGATCGTCCAACCTGCAGCGCCCCCAGGCGGTTCACGCAAGGCGTGGCTCCTTTCGGGGAAAGGCAACCGCAGCGATAGCGAAGGAAGATTGGTGATGTCCGCAGACCAGGAGCGGCCGATACGAGCCACAGGGGGCTGTCTGTGCGGCTCGGTGCGCTATACGATCCGCGGCGCCGTGCGCGACGTCTGGGCTTGTCACTGCACTCTGTGCCGAAGGCTGCATAGCCATTTCGGCGCCTATGCGGCCTGCGCCCCAGCCGATCTCGACATCGCCTCGACGAAAAAGCTGCGCTGGTACCGCTCTTCGCCGACGGCGAGCCGCGGTTTCTGCTCCAAATGCGGCGCCCAGATCTTTTGGGATGGCAAGGGCAGCAGTCACATATCCATTGCGGCGGGAACGCTCGACGAGCCAACCGGCCTCAGGCTGGTCAAGCATATCTGCGTCGATCAAAAGGGCGACTATTACGAGATCGCGGATGGGTTGCCGCAAGAGGGGTAGGAACCCGATCGCTACGCGCGTGCCGGCGCGCTGGTTTTGAGGAAGTCCCGCAGGACATCGCCGATGCGCCCGGCGGCACTCTCCAGAGCGACCGCCCCGAATCCCGAAAAACCGAGCACGAGGCCCTGGCGGGCCGGCGCACTCAGATACATGGGCGACAGGGCCCGTGCCCCGACGCCTTCAGCGAACAGCCTGCGGACCAGATCGCGATCGCCAGATGCATTCGCAAGCCTCGCTACCAGATGGAGGCCGTGCTCCGGCACGGCAAAGTCCAGCTCGCCTGCGCAATGCTGGCGGAGCGCGGCGACGAAGCCGTCCCGCGCGGCCTGCACGCGCCGGCGCGCCCGGCGCAGATGGGCCGCGAAATGGCCATCGTTGAGGAAATCGGCCACGGCGCCGTGTACCAGAGTGGGCGGCTGCCTGTCGGACAAGGTCCTCAGGCGCAGCACCCTGTCGAGCAGGGCCTCCGGCAGCACCGCATAGCCGATGCGGATACCCGGAAACAGCACCTTGGAGAATGTACCGAGATAGGCGACCCGGTCGGCCCCGTCCATGCCCTGCAGGGCCGTGAGCGGCGGACCCGAGAAGCGAAATTCGCTGTCGTAGTCGTCCTCCACGATCCAGGCATCGTTGCGCTTGGCCCAATCGATCAGAGCCAGGCGCCGACGCATGGTCATGGCGACGCCGAGCGGAAATTGATGGGATGGCGTGACATAGACGAGGCGGGCCTCGGCCCCGCGCTTCTCGCCCCCGGCGGCGTCGATCCCCTCCCCGTCGACGGGTACGCCGATCAGCCTGGCACCCGCGGCCTCCAGTGTCGCCTTGGCCAGGGGATAGCAGGGATCCTCGATCCAGGCGGCATCGCCGGGCTTGAGAATGGTACGCACGATAAGATCGAGGCCATGCATGGTGCCGGTGGTGACGACGATCTGCTCGGCGTCGCAACGCACGCCCCGGGCCGCCCGGAGATAGGCCGTGATCGCCTCCCGCAACTTGCTCCCGCCACGCGGATCGCCATAGCGGAAATGCTCCGGCCCCGGCTGGGCGAGGTTGCGCGAGAGCAAGCCGCGAAAGACACGCATGGTCTTGTCGTCGAGGGTGGCCACGCCCAGTTCGCACGGCAGCGCCGGCGAGGCTGGCCTCTGTCCGGAGGGGCCGGCGCGCCGTTCCCAGACTGCCGGCACCTGTGCCGCCACGAAGGTGCCCGCGCCGATGCGGGCCTCCACGAAGCCGTCGGCGACAAGCATCTCGAAGGCGGCGACGGCAGCGGCCCGCGACAGGCCGAGCCGCTTGGCGAGATCGCGCGTCGTCGGCAGCTTGGCGCCCGGTTGCGCCAGGCCTGTCTCGATCAGTCTACGCATGGCGACATAGAGTTCGCGCCTGCGGGGGCCCCGGCCCGGCAACACGGGCATCAGGGTGGACCAGTCGGACAAATTGGTTCGAATTCTTTTAGCCAAATTGGATCTTTCTCGGACCAATGCAATGACGCACCCTGCGCATGTTCATCGTTGAAAGCAAGGCACCATGAAAGAGCAGGAAGCAACGCCGGAGCGTTTCGCCGTCACCGGCCGCAACCGATTGAGGCGGCGGCACGACCGCGGCCATTATGACCATGAGGCTGTCTATGCCGTGCTCGATGCCGGTTTCATGTGCCATGTCGCCTATGTCATCGACGGCCAGCCCTACTGCACGCCCACCATCCATTGGCGTGAGGGCGACTGGCTCTATTGGCACGGTTCCTCGGCCAGCCGCATGCTGCGCAACCTCAAGGGCGGCACGCCGGTCTGCCTGACGGTCTCGCATCTCGACGGTTTGGTGCTGGCGCGCAGCGGCTTCAATCATTCGGCCAATTATCGCTCGGCGATCTGTTTCGGCACCGCCCGCATCATCGACGATCCGGATGAAAAGGCGAAGGCCCTGCTCGGCGTGGTCGACCGCTTCTATCCCGGCCGTGCGGTGGAACTGCGCCGGACGCATGCGCAGGAATCCAAGGCAACCATGGTGATCGGCATGCGCATCGAGGAGGCCTCGGCCAAGGTGCGCGCCGCCGGCGTCGGCGACGACGAGGAGGATTACGGCCAGCCGGTCTGGGCCGGCGTCATTCCGGTCCAGACGGTGATCGGCACAGCAGAACCCTGCCCGCGCCTGCTACCGGGCATGGGAAAGACGGCAGGCCTGGCGGGCTATCGCGCCGGGCGGCGTCTCGATGAAGCCTTGCTCGAGGCCCAGGAGCTCTATGAAGGTGAAGAGGAAGTAGCCGAATTGGCAGACTGAGCGCCGACCGGAGATCGCAGGCGTCTCGCCTATAGGCGGCTGGCTTAAGGCGAGAGGCCTGCAGTCCCAGGAAGGTTACCCCCCGCCCCGCTCGCGCCGGATCTTGTCCCAATACTCCAGGCGCTTGCGGATCTCGCGCTCGAAGCCACGCTCGACCGGCGTGTAGAACTGGCGGCGTCCCAGGGCATCAGGAAAGTAGTTCTGGCCCGAGAAAGCTTCGGGCTCGTCATGGTCGTAGCGATAGCCCTGGCCATAGCTCTCGGCCTGCATCAGCTTGGTCGGCGCGTTGAGGATGATCTTGGGCGGCATCAGCGAGCCCCCCTCCTTGGCAAGGCGCATCGCCGCCTTGTAGGCATTATAGGCCGCGTTCGACTTCGGCGCCGTCGCCACATAGATCACCGCCTGGGCGATGGCGAGCTCGCCCTCCGGGCTGCCGAGGAAGTCATAGGCGTCCTTGGCGGCATTGGCGACCACCAGGGCCTGCGGATCGGCGAGCCCGATATCCTCCACCGCCATGCGCACCACCCGACGCGCGATGAACAGCGGATCCTCGCCAGCATCGAACATGCGGGCGAGATAATAGAGCGCCGCGTCGGGATCGGAGCCGCGCACCGATTTGTGCAGGGCCGAGATCAGGTTGTAGTGGCCATCCGCCGACTTGTCGTAGATCGGTGCCCGGCGTTGCAGCACCTGCTGCAGCTTGGCCGCCGTGAAGACCTCGCCGGGCTTGGCCGCGCGCCAGGCTTCCTCGGCCAGGGTCAGGCTGGCGCGGCCGTCGCCGTCGGCCATGCGCACCAGCGCCGCCCTCGCCTCCTCGTCGAGAGGCAACTTCTTGCCCTCAACGTCCTCGGCATGGGCGAGAAGACGCAGGATCGCCGCTTCGTCCAGGGCATTGAACACCATCACGCGGGCGCGTGACAGCAAGGCCGCGTTGAGCTCGAAGGAAGGGTTTTCGGTGGTGGCACCCACCAGCGTCACGGTGCCGTCTTCCATCACCGGCAGGAAGCCATCCTGCTGCGCCCGGTTGAAGCGATGGATCTCGTCGACGAAAAGCAGCGTGCCCCGCCCCATCATGCGCCGTGCGCGTGCCGCCTCGAACACCTTCTTCAGATCGGCGACGCCGGTGAAGATCGCGGAAATCTGCTCGAAGGCAAGATCGGTCTCACCGGCCAGCAGGCGCGCCACCGTGGTCTTGCCGGTGCCGGGCGGGCCCCAGAAGATCAGGCTGCCGACCGAGCCCGAGGCGAGCAGGCGCGTCAGCGCGCCCTCGGGGCCGACGAGATGATCCTGTCCGGCCACCTCGGAGAGGTGCTTGGGGCGCATCCTGTCCGCGAGCGGCCGTGGCGCCTCCTTCTCCAATCCCGCTGCAGAAAACAGATCCGACATCATCCCCCCAGGATCGTCGAGATTTGCTGACCATCCCTGAGGATGGTGATGCGCCACAGGCGGCGCGGCTCCTGCACCAGGGCGTCGAGCGCCTTGGTATCGTCGACCTTCTGGCCGTTGATGACCTGGATCACATCCTTTTTCTGAAAGCCAAAATTGGCAGCGGCGCTGTCGTCCTCGACATTGGTGATCACCACGCCATTGGTGTCGAGCGGCATGCCGAGAGTCTCGGCCATGGCCGGGGAAAGATTGGCAACCGTGGCGCCGCTGAGCGGCGAGCGTCCCTGCAGCACCGTCTCGTCGCGTGGCGTGCTCTCGGGCGCGGGGGCAAGCTTGACGGAAACCTTGACGCGCTCGCCCTTGCGCAGGACCTCGAGTTGCGCTTCACCGCCCAGGGGCTTGGTGGCGAAGCGATAGCCGAATTCGTCAGGGTCGGAAACCGCGACGCCGTCGACGGCCAGGACGACATCACCCGTCTGCAGGCCGCCTTCGGCCGCAGGCCCATTCTTGGCGACCTCGGTCACCAGGGCACCGGCCGGCCGCTCCATCGACAGCGACTCGGCGATCTCGGATGAAACGCTCTGCAGGCTGGCGCCGATCCACGGACGCAGGACGCGATCGGAACCGGCCTGGGCCGATGCCACCACCACCTTAACCATGGCAGCGGGAATGGCGAAGCCGATGCCGATATTGCCGCCCGAGCGCGACACGATCGCCGTGTTGATGCCCACCAGCTTGCCGTTGAGATCGACCAGGGCTCCGCCGGAATTGCCCGGATTGATGGCAGCGTCGGTCTGGATGAAGGACTGGAAGTCCGACTGGCCGACCTGGCTGCGCGCCAGCGCCGATACGATGCCGGAGGTCACCGTCTGCCCGACGCCGAAGGGATCGCCGACGGCCAGCACGAGATCGCCCACCTGCACCTTGTCGGAATCGGCGAAATCGAGCGTGGCAAGCTCGCCCTTCACGCCCTTGAGGCGGAGTACGGCAAGATCGGCGCGCTGGTCCTTGAGGATGATGTCGGCATCGTATTCGCGCTTGTCGGACAGGGCGACACGGACCTGCGTGGCATTGGCGATGACGTGATAGTTGGTGACGATCATGCCGTCCTTGGCGACGATCACTCCCGAGCCGAGCGAACGCTCCACCCGTTCGCGCGGTGCCGCTCCGCCGCCGAAGAACTGGCGGAAGAAGGGATCGTTGAACATCGGATTGGTCTGCGCCTTCTCGACATGCTGGGCATAGACGTTGACCACGGCCGCAGTCACGCTCTTGACCACCGGGGCGAAGGACAGCTTCACCTGCGCCGCGCTTTCAGGAACGGCGCTTTCCTGGGCCTGCGCCGGCAGGAGGCCGGCAAGGAGCACGAAGGCGGCATAGGACAGTCGACGCATGAATGGACTCCGAATGGAACGGCGTTGTCGGCCTCGCAGACCCTTCTGGACCAGATCAGGCGCGAAGCCAATGGTGCAAATGTGGTCTTTGGAAGCGCCGACTTCCAGTCCGCTCTTGGAAATGATGCCCGACATAACAGAGCGGACCGGACGTCCGCGCCCAAAGCAAAAAGGGCGGCGCTTGCGCACCGCCCTTTCGAATGTTCATTCGCCTTCAGACGATCAGGCCGCCTCGGCCTGCTCCTCGGCGACCGGGCCGGAGTCCTGGCCCTTGGCGGAGACGTCACGATCGACGAACTCGATCACGCCGATCGGTGCGGAGTCGCCATGGCGGAAGCCGGCCTTCAGCACGCGGGTGTAGCCACCCTGGCGGTCCTTGTAACGAGTCGCCAGCACGTCGAAGAGCTTCTTGACGATGGTCTCGTCCTGGAGCGTCGCAATGGCCTGGCGGCGGGCATGCAGGTCGCCACGCTTGCCGAGGGTGACCAGCTTCTCGACGATCGGACGCAGGTCCTTGGCCTTGGGAAGCGTGGTGACGATCTGCTCATGCTTGATGAGCGAGGCCGCCATGTTCTCGAACATCGCCTTGCGGTGTTCGGCGGTACGGTTGAATTTGCGGTGAGCCTTGCCGTGACGCATTGCCCTGTTCCTTCAAGTTTGGCAGCGCGATGCGCCAGATCAATAATGTTCTTCGAAGCGCTTGGCGAGCTCTTCGATGTTCTCCGGCGGCCAGCCCGGCACTTCCATGCCCAGATGAAGACCCATCTGAGCCAGCACTTCCTTGATCTCGTTCAAGGACTTGCGGCCGAAGTTCGGCGTACGGAGCATTTCGGCTTCGGTCTTCTGAATCAGATCGCCGATATAGACGATGTTGTCGTTCTTCAGGCAGTTCGCCGAACGGACCGACAATTCCAGCTCGTCCACCTTCTTGAGCAGCGCCGGGTTGAAGGCGAGCTCCGGAATGGCCGGGGCCTCGGATTCCTTCTTCGGCTCCTCGAAGTTGACGAAGACTTCCAGCTGGTCCTGGATGATGCGGGCCGCGAAGGCCAGCGCGTCTTCCGGGGTGATCGAGCCATTGGTCTCGACCGTCAGCGTCAGCTTGTCATAGTCGAGGATCTGGCCTTCACGGGTGTTCTCCACCTTGAAAGCCACCTTCTTCACTGGCGAATAGAGGCTGTCGACCGGAATGAGACCGATCGGGGCATCCTCGGGCCGGTTGCGGTCAGCCGCCACATAGCCCTTGCCGGTGTTGACCGTGAACTCCATGCGGATCTCAGCGCCCTCGTCCAGCGTGCACAGCACGTGCTCGGGATTGAGGATCTGGATGTCGCCGGTGGTCTGGATGTCGCCAGCGAAGACCTGTCCGGGACCCTGCTTCTTCAGCACGATCCGCTTGGGGCCTTCCGCCGCCATCTTGACGGCGATTTCCTTGATGTTGAGGACGATATCGGTCACGTCCTCGCGCACGCCGGGGATCGACGAGAACTCGTGCAACACGCCATCGATATGCACCGAGGTCACGGCCGCACCCTGCAGGGACGACAACAAGACACGGCGCAGCGCATTGCCCAAAGTCACGCCAAAGCCACGCTCCAGCGGCTCGGCAACGGCAGTTGCCTGGCTCTTCGGATCTTCTCCCGGAGTCACTTCGAGCTTTTGGGGCTTGATAAGTTCCTGCCAGTTCTTCTGAATCACGACGACACCCTTCAATCGGTCTCGGTGCGGCCAACAAACCCGGCACGCTCGGATAGCGGCCGGGCCATCTCAAATCGCGGAATTAGACGCGACGACGCTTGCGCGGGCGGCAACCATTATGCGGAATTGGCGTCACGTCGCGGATCGACGTGATCGTGAAGCCCGACGCCTGCAAGGCGCGCAGAGCCGATTCACGACCGGAACCCGGACCGGAAACTTCAACTTCCAGCGTGCGCATGCCATGCTCGCTGGCCTTACGGCCGGCGTCTTCAGCGGCCATCTGCGCAGCATAGGGGGTCGACTTACGCGAGCCCTTGAAACCCATCGTGCCCGACGAAGACCAGGCAATCGTGTTGCCCTGGGCGTCGGTGATGGTGATCATGGTGTTGTTGAAGCTCGAATTGACGTGAGCAACGCCAGAAACGATGTTCTTGCGCTCGCGACGACGAACGCGACCAGTGGCTTCTTTTGCCATAGTATGGATCCTTCAAGCGCGCCCGTGGTACCAGGCGCTCGGGATAGAATGAAAACGAATTACTTCTTCTTGCCGGCGATCGGCTTCGCCTTGCCCTTGCGGGTGCGGGCATTGGTATGCGTGCGCTGGCCACGGACGGGCAAGCTGCGACGATGGCGCAGACCGCGATAGCAGCCCAGATCCATCAGACGCTTGATGTTCATCGCAACGTCGCGACGAAGATCACCTTCCACGATGTAATCGCGGTCGATGGTTTCGCGGATCTGCAGGACTTCCTGGTCCGACAGCTGGTGGACACGGCGCTCAGGCGCAATGCCGACCTTGGCAACGATCTCCTTGGCTTTGGCGGGGCCAATGCCGTGGATATATTGCAGCGCGATCTCGACACGCTTGGCAGTGGGAATGTTGACACCAGCGATGCGGGCCACGTTCCGGTCTCCAAATCTTTGATCCGGCATGAGGCCGAATATCAGTTCAATCATCGCCGGCGAACCGGCAGCGCAAAAACGAGCCGTTCGCTCTGACCGAGCGATCGACCCGCGCGTCTTTGACGTGAGAGGCGTCTTCTAGAGATTCTCTGCGAAGACGTCAACTCGTAAAGACAAACTTCATGCATATCGCCTCACGGCGTATGCCGGCGGCGAATCAGACCGAGACCGCCGCCAGTGTGGTGTCGATCTCACGAGTGACCTCGTCGATCGATTTCATCGCGTCAATCGGGCGAAGATCGCCGCTCTTGCGATAATAGTCAGACAGGGGTGCCGTCTGGGCGCGATAGGCTTCAAGACGGGTCTTGAAAGCTTCCGCATTGTCGTCCGGCCGCACCTTCTCGCCGCGGGCGACGGTGTCGGCGGCGCGCTTTTCGATGCGCGACAGCAGCACGGACTCGTCGACCACAAACTCGATCACGGCGTCGAGTCGCAAGCCCTTCTCCGACAACATGCGGTCGAGGGCCGAAGCCTGCGCCACGGTGCGCGGAAAACCGTCGAGGATGAAGCCGTTGGCGGCATCCTTTTCCTCGATGCGATCGGCGACGATGCCGACGACGATGTCGTCCGAAACCAGCCCGCCCGAATCCATCACTGCCTTGGCCTTCAGCCCGACCGGCGTACCGGCCTGCACGGCCGCACGCAGCATGTCGCCCGTCGAGAGCTGCGGAATGCCATGCTTCTCCGACAGCCTCACGGCCTGGGTTCCCTTGCCCGCCCCCGGCGGACCCAGCAGAATGAGCTTCATCAGCGACGGCTCCCCTTCAGCTTGGTCTTGCGTACCAGCCCTTCATACTGATGAGCAAGCAGATGGCCATGAATCTGGGCCAGCGTGTCCATCGAGACGCTCACGGTGATGAGCAGCGATGTACCGCCCAGCACGAAGGGAATCGAAGGCACCATATAATTCTGAATTTCCGGGACCATGCAAACCAGGGCGATGTAGACCGCACCGACCACGGTGATGCGCGTGAGCACATAGTCGATGAACTTGGCGGTGTTCTCCCCCGGACGGATGCCCGGAATGAAGCCGCCATGCTTCTTGAGGTTGTCGGCCGTCTCGGTCGGATTGAACACGATCGCCGTGTAGAAGAAGCAGAAGAACACGATCAGCAGCGCGTAGAGCACCATGAACAGCGGCTTGCCGTGATTGAGATAGATCGCGACATTGGCAAGCCAGGAATTCGGATTGCCCTGCGCCACGAAAGCGGCCGCGGTGGTCGGCAGCAGCAGCAGCGACGAGGCGAAGATCGGCGGGATCACGCCCGAGGTGTTCAGCTTCAAAGGAAGATGCGACGACTGGCCTTCATAGAGCCGGTTGCCGACCTGGCGCTTGGGATATTGGATCAGGAGGCGGCGCTGCGCGCGCTCGAAGAACACGATGGCCAGCACCACGGCGACGGCAACCACGACCGAGACCAGCAGTGTCACCGGCGACATGCCGCCCGTACGCGCCAGATCGAGCATCTGGCCCAGATGCGCCGGGAACTCGGCGACGATACCGGCCTGGATGATCAGCGAGGTTCCGTTGCCGATGCCGCGCGAGGTGATCTGCTCGCCCAGCCACAGCAGGAACATGGTGCCGCCGACCAGCGTGATCGTGGTCGAGATCTTGAAGAACAGCCCCGGCGCGAGCACGATCCCCTGCCCGCCCTCCAGGCCGATGGCGATGCCCCAGGCCTGCGCGGTCGCCAGCACCACCGTGAGGTAGCGCGTATACTGGTTCATGATCTTGCGGCCGGCCTCGCCCTCCTTCTTGAGGGCCTCGAGCTGCGGCACGACGGTGGTCAGCAGCTGGATGATGATCGAGGCGGAAATGTAGGGCATGATCGCGAGCGCGAAGATCGCCATGCGCGAAACGGCGCCGCCCGAGAACATGTTGAAGAGGCCGAGAATACCGCCGGCCTGGCCGTTGAAGGCCGTCTGATAGGCTTCGGGATTGATTCCGGGTAGCGGAATATAGGTACCAAGCCGGTAGATGACCAACGCGCCGAGCGTAAACCAGATACGCTTTTTGAGTTCGTCAGCCTTGGAGAACGAACTCCAGTTGATGCTCGCAGCAAGCTGCTCGGCCGCCGATGCCATGTGGTGCTCCGCCGTGTCGAAAGCGCGCCAAAAAAGGTGCGGCCCGCCAGACGAGGCGGGCCACTTTCATATAGGATCAGGCTTCGGCCTTTGCCACAGCCTTCAGCACCTTGACGGAACCGCCGGCCTTTTCGACCGCGGCCACGGCGCTCTTGGTCGCACCGGCGACCTCGAAGGCGAGCTTGGCCTTGATCTCGCCGCGGCCGAGCAGGCGCACGCCATCGAGGGCGCGGCGGATCACACCGGCCTCAACCAGAGCCTCGGCGGTCACCGGGGCCTTGGCGTCGAGCTTGCCGGCGTCAATGGCGACCTGGATGCGGTCGAGGTTCACCTCGGCGAAGTCCAGGGCGAAGATGTTGTTGAAGCCACGCTTCGGCAGGCGGCGATGCAACGGCATCTGACCACCTTCGAAGCCCTTGATGGCGACACCGGTACGCGAGGTCTGACCCTTGACGCCACGGCCGCCGGTCTTGCCCTTACCAGAACCGATACCGCGTCCGACGCGGATACGGGCCTTGGTAGCGCCCTGATTGTCGCGAAGATCGTTGAGTTTCATCGTCGCGTCTCCTTACTCGGCCTCGACCACGCGGACGAGGTGGCCGAGCTTGGCAATCATGCCGCGCACGGCCGGCGTATCTTCCAGCGTGCTCTTGCGGCGGATCTTGTTAAGGCCCAGGCCGACGAGGGTCGCGCGCTGGTCCGCGGTCCGGCGGATCGGGCTACCGATCTGCTCGACCGTGACGGTCTTGGTTTTAGCCATCGCTCATCCCTCTCCGATCAGTCCGTCGACTCGGCGTCGATACCCTGACGCCTGCTCTGGATCTGCGACACCTTGAGGCTGCGGCGCGCCGCGACCGAACGCGGGCTGTCCTCATGCTTCAGGGCGTCGAAAGTGGCGCGCACCAGGTTGTAGGGGTTGGAAGACCCCAGCGACTTGGCGACGACGTCATGCATGCCGAGCGATTCGAACACGGCGCGCATCGGGCCGCCGGCGATGATGCCGGTACCGGCCGGAGCGGCGCGCAGGACGACCTTGCCGGCGCCATGACGGCCATTGACGTCATGATGCAGGGTACGACCTTCGCGCAGCGACACCCGCACCAGGCCACGCTTGGCCTGATCGGTCGCCTTGCGGATGGCTTCCGGCACTTCGCGAGCCTTGCCATGGCCATAGCCGACGCGGCCCTTCTGGTCACCGACGACGACGAGCGCCGCAAAACCGAAGCGCTTGCCGCCCTTCACCACCTTGGCAACGCGGTTGATGTGGACGAGGCGGTCCACGAACTCGCTGTCGCGCTCTTCGCGCTGACGATCACGTTCACGTTCACGAGCCATAGAATCCGTTCCTTAGAAGTTGAGGCCGCTTTCGCGGGCCGCATCAGCGAGCGCCTTGACGCGCCCATGGAAGATGTAGCCGCCGCGATCGAAAAAGACGTCCTTGACGCCCTTGGCAATCGCACGCTCGCCAAGGAGCTTGCCGATTACCTTCGCGGCCTCGATGTCGGCGCCCGTCTTCAAGCTGCCGCGCAGGTCCTTTTCGAGGGTCGATGCGGAAACCAGCGTATTGCCGTTCGCATCGTCGATGACCTGAGCGTAGATGTGCTTGGAAGAGCGGAAAACCGAGAGGCGCGGCCGTCCGTTCGCCACCGAGCGCAGCTGCCGGCGGACACGCGCCTTGCGGCGCTCAAGAGCTTGCCTTGCATTTGCCATGGATTGGCTCCGTTACTTCTTCTTGCCTTCCTTGCGGAAGATGAATTCGCCAGCATACTTGACGCCCTTGCCCTTATAGGGTTCGGGGCCGCGATATTCGCGGATCTCAGCCGCGACCTGGCCGACCTTCTGCTTGTCGATACCCGACACGACGATTTCCGTCGGCTTGGGCGTCACCACGGTGATGCCTTCCGGAATCGGATAATCGACGTCGTGCGAATAGCCGAGCGACAGCTTGACGACCTTGCCGGCAACGGCGGCCTTGTAGCCGACGCCGTTGATTTCGAGACGCTTCTCGAAGCCCTGCGTGACGCCCACCAGGATGTTGGACACCATGGTGCGCGACATGCCCCACTGGGAGCGCGCGAGCTTGGAATCGTCCTTCGGGTCGACCTTGAACGCACCGTCCTTGAACTCGACCGAGATGAGGTCGGGGATGGTGAAGAACAATTCGCCCTTGGGGCCCTTGGCCTTGACGGTCTGGCCATCCAGGCTGGCAGTGACGCCAGCAGGAACGGCAACCGGCTTCTTACCGATACGAGACATTCTAACTCTCCCCCGGCTCAGAATACGGTGCAGATCACTTCGCCGCCGACATTGGATTCACGAGCCTGATGATCGGCCATGACACCACGCGGGGTCGAAACGATGGATACGCCCAGTCCGTTGGCGACGCGCGGAATATCCTTGACGGACACGTAGACGCGGCGGCCGGGCTTCGAGACGCGGGCGATCTCGCGGATCACCGGTGCGCCATCATAATATTTCAACTCGATCTCGAATTCGCTGCGGCCGTTGCCGAAATCGGTAACGGTGTAGTTGCGGATATAGCCTTCCGCCTGCAGCACATCGAGAACGCGAGCGCGCTGGCCGGAACCGGGCGTGGTCACGCTGGTCTTACGGCGCATCTGCGCGTTACGGATACGGGTCAGCATATCGCCGACAGGATCATTGATCGCCATGACGATATCTCCTCACCAGCTCGACTTCACGAGGCCGGGAACCAGCCCCTTGGAACCGAGTTCGCGCAAAGCAATACGCGACATCTTCAGCTTGCGGTAAACGGCGCGCGGACGGCCGGTCACTTCGCAACGGTTGCGCACGCGCTCCTTGGCGGAGTTGCGCGGCAGTTCCGAGAGCTTCAGACGAGCGGTGAAGCGCTCTTCCATCGACAACGATTCATCGTTGGCGATGGCCTTCAAGCGGGAGCGCCGGCCAGCATACTGCTTGGCGAGCTTCTCGCGACGCTTGTTCTTCTCAATCGAACTTTTCTTAGCCATGTAGGTCTCCAACGTTCCGCGTTTGAGGGCGGATCAACCGCCTCACTGCCGGAAGGGGAAGTTCATCAACTTCAGAAGCGCACGCGCTTCTTCATCGGTCTTGGCTGTGGTGCAGACGACGATGTCCATACCCCAGACTTGATCGACCTTGTCGTAGTTGATCTCGGGGAACACGATGTGCTCCTTGAAGCCCATGGCATAATTGCCACGGCCATCGAAGCTCTTCGGGTTCAGGCCACGGAAGTCACGGACGCGCGGCAGCGCGATCGTCACCAGGCGATCGAAGAACTCATACATGCGGGTCTTGCGAAGGGTGACCTTCGCGCCGATCGGCATGTTCTCGCGCACCTTGAACTGCGAGATCGCCTTGCGAGCCCGCGTGATCACCGGCTTCTGACCCGCGATCAAAGCGAGATCGGCGGCCGCAACGGTGACCTTCTTGGTGTCGGCGGTGGCTTCGCCCACGCCCATGTTCAGCACGATCTTGGAGATCGAGGGAACTTCCATCGGGTTCTTGTAGCCGAACTGCTTGATCAGTTCGGGACGAACCACGTCATTGTAATAGGCCTTCAGACGCGGCGAATAGGCATCGCCATTCGCGGTCTCGGCGGTGGCTGGGGACTTAGCCATCGATCTGCTCTCCCGAACGCTTGGCGACGCGAACCTTCTTGCCGCCATCGAGAACCTTGAAACCGACACGGGTCGGCTTGCCATCCTTGGGATCGGCAATGGCGACGTTCGACAGGTGGATCGGCGCTTCCTTCGAGATCACGCCGCCTTCCTGGCTCGCCGTCTGGCGCTGATGGCGACGGACGATGTTCACACCGCGGATGATCGCGCGGTTTTCTTCCGGGAACACCTGGATCACTTCACCGACACGCCCCTTGGAACGGCCGGTCATGACGACGACCTTGTCGCCCTTCTTGATCTTGGCGGCCATGTTACAACACCTCCGGAGCCAGAGAGATGATCTTCATGTGGTTCTTGGCGCGCAGCTCGCGCGGAACCGGCCCGAAGATGCGGGTGCCGATCGGCTCTTTCTGATTGTTGATCAGCACGGCCGCATTGCGGTCGAAGCGGATCACGGAACCGTCGGGACGACGGATGTCCTTGGCCGTACGCACGACCACGGCCTTCATCACATCACCCTTCTTGACGCGCCCGCGCGGAATGGCTTCCTTGATCGAAACGACGATAACGTCGCCGACGGAAGCATATTTCCGCTTCGAGCCGCCCAAAACCTTGATGCACATCACGCGTCGGGCACCAGAATTGTCCGCGACGTCGAGATTCGATTGCATCTGAATCATGACGTACCCTCTTATTCTTCGCAGGCTGGTATCCGCTCGCAGCGGACC
This sequence comes from Labrys sp. LIt4, assembly GCF_017813775.1. Classification (NCBI taxonomy): domain Bacteria; kingdom Pseudomonadati; phylum Pseudomonadota; class Alphaproteobacteria; order Hyphomicrobiales; family Xanthobacteraceae; genus Labrys; species Labrys sp. LIt4. The sequence continues at coordinate 451,596 of NZ_JAGIPY010000002.1, read as the reverse complement.
CGGCCCAACCTCGGGTTTGGCAGCAGGATCGAAACCCAACCGCCGTGAAGCTCGCCACCTGCTCGGTTTTGAACCCACTTCGCCAGCCTTGCGGCAGGCAAATCACTAACAAGCACGAAAGCGCGGCCAAGGCGGTGGAGACCTCCACCCCTTTCGCCGACGCTCCAGGAAAGCCGGTCTTCTAGCGATTCCTTCGGTCGACCACAAGCACAAAGCCGGCTTCCGCCGGCTTTTATTTTTACCGTGTCGGCACGAAGGCGCTGAAACGCCCCCTGCCCTGCCAGACGATCAGGCCTTGGCTGCTTCCGCCGCCTGGTCGACGACGACCCAGCGCTTCAGCTTGGACATCGGGCGACCCTCTTCGATCCACACGACGTCACCGACCTTATGGCCGTTGCTCTCATCATGAGCATGGTAGTTCTTGGTGCGACGCACCGTCTTCTTCAGCAGCGGATGGGTGAAGCGGCGCTCCACCTTCACCACAATCGTCTTGTCGTTCTTGTCAGAGACGACGACGCCTTGCAGGACGCGCTTGGGCATGAATTATCTCCTCAAGCCTTGGCTTTGGTCGCGGCCTTCTGGCTCTGAACCGTCTTGATCTTGGCGATGGTGCGGCGAACCTTGCGCACCTCGGCCGTGTTTTCGAGCTGACCCGTGGCCTTCTGGAAGCGCATGTTGAACTGCGACTTCTTCTGCTTGGCGAGTTCATCGGCAAGCTGGTCGTCGGACAGCACCTTGATGTCTTGGATCTTCATGGTGTTTTCCTCACTCAGCGATGCGCTGGATGACGCGGGTCTTGACCGGCAGCTTGGCGGCGCCGAGCGTCAGGGCGGAGCGAGCGATTTCTTCGCTCACACCGTCCAGCTCGAACATGATGCGGCCCGGCTTGACGCGCGCGACCCAATGGTCGGGCGCGCCCTTGCCGGAGCCCATGCGCACTTCCGCGGGCTTTGCCGAAACCGGCACATCCGGGAAGATGCGGATCCACACGCGACCCTGACGCTTCATTTCGCGGGTGATCGCACGACGCGCTGCTTCGATCTGGCGGGCAGTGATACGCTCGGGCTCCAGGGCCTTGAGGCCGAACTGGCCGAAGTTCAGGAGCGCGCCCGAGGAGGCCACACCGTGAATGCGGCCCTTGAACTGCTTACGGAATTTGGTGCGCTTGGGTTGCAACATGGTTCTATTCTCTCAACTCCCGCGAGCCGCTCACGCAGCTTCGTTACGGGGGCGCGAAGACGAACGGCCGCTGTCGGCCTCCGCCAGGCGCTTGTCCTGGGCCATCGGATCGTGCTCGAGGATTTCACCCTTGAAGATCCAGACCTTGATGCCGCACGTACCGAAGGTGGTGTAAGCCGTAGCCGTGCCGTAATCGACATCGGCGCGCAGCGTGTGCAGCGGCACGCGACCTTCGCGATACCACTCCAGACGAGCGATTTCGGCGCCACCCAGACGGCCCGAGCAATTGATACGAATGCCTTCCGCACCCAGACGCATGGCCGACTGAACGGCCCGCTTCATGGCACGGCGGAACGCCACGCGGCGCTCGAGCTGCTGGGCAATCGAATCGGCAACCAGGGTCGAATCCACTTCCGGCTTGCGCACTTCGACGATGTTGATGTGCACTTCCGAAGAGGTGAGCTTCGACACGGCCTTCTTCAGCTTGTCGATGTCGGCGCCCTTCTTGCCGATCACGATGCCCGGACGAGCCGAGTAGATCGTGACGCGGCACTTCTTGTGCGGACGCTCGATGACGATGCGCGACACGGCAGCCTGCTTCAGCAGCTTCATCAGCGCCTGGCGGATCGCAATGTCCTCGTGCAGCAGCTTGCCATATTCGCCCTTGTTGGCGAACCAGCGGGAATCCCAGGTCCGGTTGATGCCCAGACGCAGGCCGATCGGATTAACTTTCTGTCCCATCGCTTGCTCCTTACGCCTTGGCTTCGACCTGGCGGACGACGACCGTCAGGTTGGAGAAGGGCTTCTCGATGCGCCCTGCCCGGCCGCGGGCGCGGGCATGGAAACGCTTGATGACGAAAGCCTTGCCGACATAGGCTTCGGAGACGATCAGATCGTCGACGTCGAGGCCATGATTGTTTTCGGCATTGGCAATGGCGCTCTGCAGCGTCTTCTTCACGTCGGTGGCGATGCGCTTGCGCGAGAAGGTCAGGTCGGCCAGAGCCGAGTCCACCTTCTTGCCGCGGATCAGAGACGCGACGAGATTGAGCTTCTGCGGCGAAACGCGCAGCATGCGCGCTACCGCCTTCGCTTCATTGTCAGGCAGGGCCCGTTCGGACTTCGGCTTGCCCATGACTTACTTCCTCTTCGACTTCTTGTCCGCCGCGTGACCATAGAAGGTCCGGGTCGGAGCAAACTCGCCGAGCTTCATGCCGACCATGTCTTCGGTCACCTGCACCGGGACATGCTTCTGGCCGTTGTAGACGCCAAAAGTCACGCCGATGAAGTGCGGCAGAATGGTGGAGCGACGGCTCCAGGTCTTGATGACCTCGCTGCGGCCGGAGCCGCGCGCGGCATCCGCCTTTTTCAGGAGGTACCCGTCGACAAACGGGCCTTTCCAGACTGAGCGGGACACGGGTGGTCTCCTTACTTCTTCTTAGCGTGACGGGACGAGACGATGAACTTGTTCGTCGCCTTGTTCGAACGCGTCTTCTTGCCCTTGGTCGGCTTGCCCCAAGGCGTGACAGGGTGACGGCCACCCGAGGTACGGCCTTCGCCGCCACCATGGGGATGGTCGATCGGGTTCATGGCGACACCGCGGACGGACGGCTTGATGCCGAGCCAGCGCGAACGACCCGCTTTACCGAGCGAGATGTTCATGTGGTCCGGGTTCGACACCGCGCCCACCGTGGCAAAGCAGCTCGACAGAACCAAGCGCTGCTCGCCCGAGTTCAGGCGCAGGATGACATAAGCGCCATCGCGGCCGGCGATCTGGGCGTAGCTGCCGGCGGAACGGGCGACCGATCCGCCACGGCCGAGCTTGAGCTCGACATTGTGGACGATGGTGCCCACCGGCATCGCCGACATCGGCATGGCGTTGCCCGGCTTCACGTCGGCCGAAGCGGCCGCGATCACCTTGTCGCCGACAGCCAGACGCTGCGGAGCCAGGATATAGGCCTTGTCGCCGTCGGTATAGTCGATGAGCGCGATGAACGCCGTGCGGTTGGGATCGTACTCGATCCGCTCGACCGTACCTTCGACATCGAGCTTGCGGCGCTTGAAGTCGATGATGCGGTAGGCGCGCTTGTGCCCGCCCGACTTGCGGAACGAGGTAATGCGGCCCGTGTTGTTGCGGCCACCCGACTTGGTCAGGCCTTCGGTCAAGGTCTTGACCGGAGCGCCCTTGTACAGGGCGGAACGGTCGACCAGCACGAGCTGGCGCAGGCCCGGCGTAACCGGCTTGTATTTCCTGAGAGCCATTGGTCTCTCTCCCTTTCCGGCCCGCGCCTCAGAGGCCTGTCGTCACGTCGATCGTGTGGCCTTCGGCCAGAGTCACGATCGCACGCTTGACATCGCTCTGAGTGCCCAGAATGCCCTTGAAACGCTTGGTCTTGCCCTTGCGAACGAGCGTGTTGACGCCCGTCACCTTGACGTTGAACAGCTTTTCGACGGCGGCCTTGATCTGCGGCTTGGTCGCATCCGGAGCAACCCGGAACACCACCTGGTTATGTTCCGACTGAGCGGTCGCCTTCTCGGTGATCACCGGCGACACGATCACGTCGTAATGCCTGACATCGGTGCTCATTTGAAGCGCGCCTCCAGCGCATCGACAGCCGCCTTGGTCAGCACGAGGCTGTCACGGCGGAGAATGTCGTAGACGTTGATGCCCTGGACCGGCAGCACATCCACGTTCGGGATGTTGCGGGCGGCCAGTGCGAAGTTCTGGTCGAGTTCGGCGCCGTCGATGATCAGCACGTTGGCCAGACCCCGCTTGCCGAAGGTTTCCTTCAGTGCCTTGGTCTTGATCGCTTCAGCGACCGCCTTGTCGACGATGATCAGCTGCTGCGTCTTCGCCTTGGACGAAAGCGCATGCTTGAGGCCGAGGGCGCGGACCTTCTTGGGCAGGTCATGCGCATGGGAACGCACGACCGGGCCGAAGGCGCGGCCACCGCCACGGAACTGCGGAGCCGAGGCTGCACCGTGACGAGCACCACCGGTGCCCTTCTGCTTGTACAGCTTCTTCTTGGTCCGGTTGATTTCGGACCGGCCCAGCGTCTTGTGCGTACCGGCCTGGCGCTTGGCCAGCTGCCAGCGCACGACGCGCTGCAGGATGTCGGCGCGCGGCTCGAGACCGAAGATCTCGTCAGACAGCGTGACCGAACCGGCTTCGGAGCCTTCGAGAGTGGTAATTGCGAGTTTCATCGGCTCCTCCTCACTCGCCGGCCGCTGCAGCAGCAGCTTCGGGCAAGCGGAACGCGCCGGGCTTCGGCGCTGCTTCCGGCAGCTGCTTCTTCACGGCGTCGCGCACCAGGATCCAGCCGCCCTTGGCGCCGGGAACGGCACCCTCGACCAGGATCAGGCCGCGCTCGACGTCGGTGCGCACGACCTTGAGGTTCAAGGTGGTGATGCGCTCGTCACCCATGTGACCCGCCATCTTCTTGCCGGCGAACGTCTTGCCCGGATCCTGGCGCTGACCGGTCGAACCATGGGCACGATGCGTGATCGAGTTACCATGGCTGGCGCGGTGGCCGCCGAAGTTCCAGCGCTTCATCGAACCGGCAAAACCCTTGCCGATCGACGTGCCGGTGACATCGACGAACTGGCCGGGGACGAAGTGGTCCGCGGTGATCGTCGCGCCAACCGGAATGAGGTCGGCTTCCGGCACGCGGAATTCGACGACCTTACGCTTGGGCTCCACATTGGCTACAGCGAAGTGGCCGCGCTGCGCCTTGGTCGTGTTCTTGACCTTGGCGAGGCCGGCACCGAGCTGAAGCGCGGTATAGCCGTTCTTATCGTTGGTCCTGTGAGCGACGACCTGGCAATCGTCGAGACGGAGAACCGTGACCGGGACATGCTCGCCAGCGTCGTTATAGACGCGGCTCATGCCGATCTTCTGTGCAATGACACCAGAACGCATGGCGTTCGTTCCTAAGCCTAGAGGAGCCTGATCAGAGCTTGATCTCGACGTCCACGCCTGCGGCGAGGTCGAGCTTCATGAGCGCGTCCACGGTCTGCGGGGTGGGGTCTACGATGTCGAGCAGGCGCTTATGGGTGCGCATCTCGAATTGCTCACGCGATTTCTTGTCCACGTGCGGCGAGCGGTTCACCGTGTATTTTTCGATCCGCGTTGGCAGCGGGATCGGTCCGCGGACGGCGGCGCCAGTGCGCTTGGCCGTCGAAACGATCTCGCGGGTCGACGTGTCGAGAATACGATGGTCGAACGCCTTGAGACGGATGCGGATGTTCTGGCCGTTCATTGCCCTGACTCCGAAATGAAATGGCGCGCCGAAGGACGGCGCGCCTGAAGGACGCGCTTTGGAAAGCTCTTATTCGATGATGGCGGCGACGACGCCGGCGCCGACGGTACGACCGCCTTCACGGATGGCGAAGCGCAGCTTCTCTTCCATGGCGATCGGCACGATCAGGTTCACCGTCATGGCGATGTTGTCGCCCGGCATCACCATCTCCGTGCCTTCCGGCAGCGTCACCACGCCCGTCACGTCCGTCGTGCGGAAGTAGAACTGCGGACGGTAGTTGCCGAAGAACGGCGTATGACGGCCACCCTCTTCCTTGGTCAGGATGTAGGCTTCGGCCTTGAACTTGGTGTGCGGCTTCACCGAACCCGGCTTGCACAGCACCTGGCCGCGCTCCACGTCCTCGCGCTTGGTGCCGCGCAGCAGCGCGCCGATGTTGTCGCCGGCCTGGCCCTGGTCCAGAAGCTTGCGGAACATCTCAACGCCCGTCACGGTCGTCTTCTGCGTGGCGCGGATGCCCACGATCTCGACTTCCTCGCCAACCTTGACGATGCCGCGCTCGACACGGCCGGTCACCACCGTGCCGCGGCCCGAGATCGAGAACACGTCTTCAACCGGCATCAGGAACGGCTGGTCGATCGGACGCTCAGGCTGCGGGATGTACTCGTCAACCGTCTGCATCAGCTTCAGGATCGCGTCATGGCCGATCTCCGGAGACTTGTTCTCCAGCGCCATCAGCGCAGAACCCTTGGTGATCGGAATGTCGTCGCCAGGGAACTCGTACTTCGACAGAAGCTCGCGAACCTCCAGCTCGACCAGCTCCAGAAGCTCCGGATCGTCGACCATGTCGACCTTGTTCAGGAACACCACCAGCGCCGGAACGCCGACCTGGCGCGCCAGAAGGATGTGCTCGCGCGTCTGCGGCATCGGGCCGTCAGCCGCCGAAACAACCAGGATCGCGCCGTCCATCTGCGCCGCGCCCGTGATCATGTTCTTCACATAGTCGGCGTGGCCGGGGCAGTCCACATGCGCATAGTGACGGTTCTTCGTCTCGTACTCCACATGCGCCGTCGAGATCGTGATGCCACGAGCCTTCTCTTCCGGAGCCTTGTCGATCTGGTCATACGCCGTGAACGTCGCACCGCCCGTCTCGGCTAGAACCTTCGTGATCGCTGCCGTCAGCGACGTCTTGCCATGGTCAACGTGACCAATCGTGCCGATGTTGCAGTGCGGCTTCGTGCGTTCAAATTTCTCTTTGGCCATCGGGGCCTCCTTCACCTGTCGCCGAAACGGCGGATGAAACTCAAATCAAAGGGATCAGGCGTATTTCGCCTGGATTTCAGCAGCGACGTTGGACGGCGCCTGTTCGTAATGATCGAACTGCATCGTGTAGCTGGCGCGGCCCTGGGTGAAGGAGCGCAGCTGGTTGACGTAGCCGAACATATTCATGAGCGGAACCATGGCGTTCACGACATTCGCGTTGCCGCGCATGTCCTGGCCCTGGATCTGTCCACGCCGGGAGTTGAGATCGCCGATGACCGAGCCGGTATATTCTTCCGGAGTCACGACCTCGACCTTCATGATCGGCTCGAGCAGAACCGAACCGCCCTTCTGAAGGGCTTCACGGAAGGCCGCACGCGAGGCGATTTCGAAGGCGAGCGCCGACGAGTCGACTTCGTGGAAGGCACCGTCGATCAGCGTGACCTTGACGTCGACGACCGGGAAGCCGGCAACGATGCCCGCACCCAGAACCGACTGGAGGCCCTTTTCGACGCCGGGGATATATTCCTTCGGCACCGCGCCGCCGATGATCTTCGATTCGAACTCGAAGCCCTTGCCGGCTTCGTTCGGCTCGACGATGAACTTGACGCGGGCGAACTGGCCGGTACCACCGGTCTGCTTCTTGTGGGTGTAGTCGATTTCGGCCTGCTTGGTGATCTTCTCGCGGAAGGCCACCTGCGGCGCGCCGACATTGACCTCGACCTTATGGGTGCGACGCAGGATGTCGACCTTGATGTCGAGATGAAGTTCGCCCATGCCCTTGATGATGGTCTGGCCGGACTCCTGATCGGTCGACACGCGGAAGGACGGATCTTCCGAGGCGAGCTTGATCAGCGCAAGCGCCATCTTTTCCTGGTCGCCCTTGGTCTTGGGCTCGATCGCCATCTCGATGACGGGCTCGGGGAACTCCATGCGCTCCAGGATGACCGGATGCGCGGGATCGCACAGCGTGTCGCCGGTGCGGGTATCCTTGAGGCCGACCAGGGCGACGATGTCACCGGCATAGGCTTCCGAGATTTCCTCGCGATTGTTGGCGTGCATGAGCACCATGCGGCCGACACGCTCGCTCTTCTCGCGGCTGGAGTTGAGCAGGGACATGCCCTTCTCGAGCTTGCCGGAATAGATGCGGCAGAAGGTCAGGACGCCATACTGGTCGTCCATGATCTTGAAGCCGAGCAGCGACAGCGGCTCGGAGTCCGAGGACTTGCGCTCGACTTCCGCCTCGGTCTTGGGATCGATGCCCTTGATGGCAGGCACGTCGACCGGCGACGGCAGATAGTCAACCACCGCGTCAAGAAGCGTCTGCACGCCCTTGTTCTTGAAGGCGGAACCAGCAAGCACCGGGTAGAAGGCGCCGGTGAGGACGGCCTTGCGGATGAGACGCTTCAGCGTCGCTTCGTCCGGCTCCTGGCCGTCGAAGAAGGCGGCGAGGGCGTCGTCATCGAGTTCCACAGCAGCTTCGATCAGCGTGTTGCGGTATTCGTTCGCCTTCTCGACCATGTCTTCCGGGATCGGAAGGTTGGCATCGAACTCGGCGCCCAGCGATTCACCCGACCAGATCACGGCCTTCATGCGAACGAGGTCGATCACGCCCTTGAAGTTCGACTCCGAACCGATCGGCAGCTGAATGGCGATCGGCTTGGCGCCAAGGCGCTTCACGATGTCGTCCAGGCACTTGTAGAAGTCGGCGCCCGTCTTATCCATCTTGTTGGCGAAGACGATGCGCGGGACCTTGTACTTGTCGCCCTGGCGCCAGACGGTCTCGGTCTGGGGTTCGACGCCCTGGTTCGAGTCGAGCACGCACACCGCACCGTCGAGCACACGCAGCGAACGCTCGACTTCGATGGTGAAGTCGACGTGGCCGGGAGTGTCGATGATGTTCAGGCGCTTGCCCTGCCAGAAAGCGGTCGTCGCGGCGGACGTAATGGTGATGCCGCGTTCCTGCTCCTGGGTCATGAAGTCCATCGTGGCGGCGCCGTCATGGACTTCGCCGATCTTGTGGGACTTGCCGGTGTAGTAAAGGATCCGCTCGGTCGTCGTGGTCTTACCGGCGTCGATGTGCGCCATAATACCAAAGTTGCGGTAGTCCTCGATCGCGTGCGTACGGGCCATCGTATGATCCTCGATCCTGCTTCCAGCCTTACCAGCGGTAATGCGAGAAGGCGCGGTTGGCCTCGGCCATCCGGTGCGTGTCTTCGCGTTTCTTCACGGCGTTGCCGCGATTGTTGGAGGCGTCCAGCAGCTCGCCCGACAGCTTCTCTTCCATGGTCTTCTCGTTGCGGTTACGAGCCGCGCTGAGGATCCAACGGATGGCGAGAGCCTGGCGGCGCTCCGGACGAACTTCGACCGGGACCTGATAGGTCGCACCACCGACACGGCGGGAACGAACCTCAATCGCCGGAGCGACATTCGACAAGGCCGCCTGGAACACCGTGATCGGGCTCTGCTTGGCCTTGGCTTCAATGGTGTCGAAAGCGTCGTAGACGATCTTTTCGGCAACCGACTTCTTGCCATCATACATGATGGCATTCATGAACTTGGTCACGACGAGATCACCGAACTTCGGATCCGGAATGATCTCACGCTTTTCTGCACGATGGCGACGGGACATGGTGAAATCTTCCCTTACTTCGGACGCTTCGCGCCGTACTTCGAACGGCGCTGCTTACGGTTCTTGACACCCTGGGTATCGAGGACACCGCGGAGAATGTGATAGCGGACGCCGGGCAAGTCCTTCACGCGGCCGCCGCGGATCATGACCACGGAATGCTCCTGAAGGTTATGGCCTTCGCCGGGAATGTAGCCGATGACCTCGAAGCCATTGGTGAGACGCACCTTGGCAACCTTACGCAAAGCCGAGTTCGGCTTCTTCGGGGTCGTCGTATACACGCGAGTGCACACACCGCGCTTCTGCGGGCATGCTTCCAGGTGGCGCGCCTTCTCGCGATACACTTTCGGTTCGCGCGGCTTGCGGATCAGCTGGCTAATGGTTGGCATCGTTCGCCCTTCAACATCGATTAGTACGCCCTTACGAACGCACTGCTTTGCCCTGCGTGAGCATCCACGCAAAACGAAACCGCGCCAGCTTCCCTTTTTGGGGATGCAAGCGCGACACCCACAGAGGATCGCAACGCGGGGCGCAACGATCATGACCGGAACTGTGTCTGGTAGTCCGGAGGCAGCGTTTAAGAACTCAGTTCCGCGTCTCGTCGACTGCAGGAACAATACGTCTTACGGCCCGCCCTGAAAGTGAGGTGGTCTTTAACTGCCGACTCGCCTCCCGTCAAGCACGAAGCGTGTCAAAATTGCCAATAGATGCGGTTTTCGAGCCGATAGGACCTTCTGCATAGCCCCTTTGCCGTTTTGCATGGCTTCGGGTTCGAGGGAGCCCTCCCCCGCGACTTGAACATGACCCCATCACAGACAAAAGGGCGGCCCTCGCGAGCCGCCCTTCCATTCAACCGCTCGGTTGAATTTTCTTATTCCGCCGCCGGCAGAGCCACGACTTCGGCATCGCCGGCCGGTGTGCCGGCCTCAGCCTGCTTCTGCTGCAGGATGAGGTCGTCGCGGCGCTTGGCGATCTCGCGGACCCGCGCGATCTGGGCGCCGGTGCCGGCCGGGATGAGACGGCCGACGATGACGTTCTCCTTGAGGCCCTCCAGCGTATCCGACTTGCCGTTGACGGCAGCTTCGGTAAGCACGCGGGTGGTCTCCTGGAACGAGGCGGCCGAGATGAACGAACGCGTCTGCAGCGAGGCCTTGGTGATGCCGAGCAGCACCGGGTGGCCGGCCGCAGGCTTGCGCCCTTCTTCGACAGCCTTGAGGTTGGCTGCGTCGAACTCGATGCGATCGACTTGCTCGCTGGGCAGGAACTCGGTCTCACCGGCGTCGGTGATCTCGATCTTTTGCAGCATCTGCCGGACGATCACTTCGATGTGCTTGTCGTTAATCTGCACGCCCTGCAGACGGTAGACTTCCTGGATTTCGTTAACCAGGTAGGCCGCCAGTTCCTCGACGCCCTTGACCGCCAGAATGTCATGCGGAGCCGGGTTGCCGTCGACGATGAAGTCACCCTTCTCGACGACGTCGCCGTCCTGGAGATGGATGTGCTTGCCCTTCGGGATCAGATATTCGACCGGCTCCTGATCAGCCTCATGCGGCTGGATCACGAGACGACGCTTGTTCTTGTAGTCGCGGCCGAACTGGATCGTACCGGTGATCTCGGCGATGATGGCCGCATCCTTCGGACGACGCGCCTCGAACAGCTCCGCCACGCGCGGCAGACCGCCCGTGATGTCGCGGGTCTTGGCGCTTTCCAGCGGCACGCGGGCGATGACGTCGCCTGCGTTCACCTTCGAGCCCGGATCGACCGAGATGACGGATTCCGCCGCCAGGAAGTAGCGGGCGTCACCGCCGCGCGACAGCTTGGCGATCTTGCCGTCGGCACCCTTGATCACCAGGGCCGGACGCAGATCCGCCGACCGGCTCGACGTCCGCCAGTCGGAGACGACGCGCTTGGTGATGCCCGTCGACTCGTCGGCGCTCTCGTTGACCGAGATGCCGTCGACCAGATCCTCGTAGCCGATCACGCCGTCGAGTTCGGTGATCACCGGGCGGGTATAGGGATCCCACTCGGCAATGCGCTGGCCGCGCTTGATCTTGTCGCCGTCGTCCACCTTGATGCGGGCACCATAGGGGACGCGGTTGACCGAGCGCTCCGTGCCGTCATGGTCGAGGACCACGACTGCCAAGTTGCGGGCCATGGCGATCAGCTCGCCTTCCGAATTGCGCACGACGTTGCGGTTACGGATCTTGACCGTACCCTCGAAGGTCGACTCGATGTTCGACTGCTCGTTGATCTGCGCCGCGCCGCCGATGTGGAAGGTACGCATCGTGAGCTGCGTGCCCGGTTCACCGATCGACTGCGCCGCGATGACGCCGACAGCCTCGCCCATGTTGACGCGCGTGCCGCGTGCCAGGTCGCGACCATAGCAGGTGGCGCAGACGCCGTTCTTGGTCTCGCAGGTGAGCACCGAACGGATCTTGATCTCCTGCAGGCCCGAGGCGCTGATCAGGTCGACCGCCTTCTCGTCGATCATCTCTCCCTTCTGCACGATGATGGTGCCGGTGGAGGGATCGGTGATGTTCTCGGCCGCGGTACGGCCGAGGACGCGAACGCCGAGCGACGCCACGACCTGGCCCGCATCGACGATCGCGCGCACGCCGATACCGCCTTCCGAGCCGCAATCGATCTCGGTGATGATCGAGTCCTGGGCCACGTCGACGAGACGACGGGTCAGGTAGCCCGAGTTCGCCGTCTTCAAGGCGGTGTCCGCCAGACCCTTACGGGCACCGTGGGTCGAGTTGAAGTACTCGAGCACGGTCAGGCCTTCCTTGAAGTTCGAGATGATCGGCGTCTCGATGATCTCACCCGACGGCTTGGCCATCAGGCCGCGCATGGCACCGAGCTGACGCATCTGGGCCGGCGAACCACGAGCCGAGGAGTGCGCCATCATATAGATGGAGTTGATCGGCTTGTCGCGGCCGCTCTCATCCTTCTTCACCGCCGAAATGCGATCCATCATCTCCTTGGCGAGACGATCGGCGCACTTGGCCCAGGCGTCGACGACCTTGTTGTACTTTTCGCCCTGCGTGATCAGGCCGTCATTGTACTGCTGCTCGTAGTCCTTCGCGAGAGCATCGGTCTCGGCGACGATCTTCCACTTGTTCTCCGGCACGACGATGTCGTCCTTGCCGAAGGAGATGCCGGCCTTGAAGGCGTTGGAGAAGCCGAGCGTCATGATGCGGTCGCAGAAGATGACCGCTTCCTTCTGACCCACATTACGATAGACGACGTCGATGAGGGCGGAGATCGCCTTCTTCGTCATCAGATTGTTGGCGGCGTCGAAGGGAATCTTCGGATTCTTCGGCAGCAGCTCGGCCAGCTTCACGCGGCCGGGCGTGGTGTCGTAGATCTTGGTGACCTCGTTGCCCTCGGCATCGACGCCCTTCCAGCGCCACTTGATCTTGGAGTGCAGCGTGACGACCTTGTTGTCGAGCGCATGGTCGAGCTCGCCGATATTGCCGAACACCATGCCCTGCCCGGGCTCGCCGTCCGACATCAGCGTCACGTAATAGAGACCGAGCACGACGTCCTGCGACGGCACGATGATCGGCTGACCATTGGCCGGATGCAGGATGTTGTTGGTCGACATCATCAGGACGCGCGCTTCCAGCTGCGCCTCGAGCGACAGCGGGACGTGCACGGCCATCTGGTCACCGTCGAAGTCCGCGTTGAAGGCGGTGCAGACCAGCGGATGCAGCTGGATGGCCTTGCCTTCGATCAGCACCGGCTCGAAGGCCTGGATGCCGAGGCGGTGCAACGTCGGAGCGCGGTTGAGCAGCACCGGATGCTCGCGGATGACCTCGTCGAGGATATCCCAGACTTCCGGCTTTTCCTTCTCGACCAGCTTCTTGGCCTGCTTGACGGTGGCCGACAGGCCCTTGGCGTCGAGGCGCGAATAAATGAAGGGCTTGAACAGCTCCAGCGCCATCTTCTTGGGCAGGCCGCACTGATGCAGCTTCAGCTCGGGACCGACGACGATCACCGAACGGCCGGAATAGTCGACGCGCTTGCCGAGCAGGTTCTGCCGGAAGCGGCCCTGCTTGCCCTTCAGCATGTCGGACAGCGACTTCAGCGGACGCTTGTTGGCGCCCGTGATGACGCGGCCGCGGCGGCCGTTGTCGAACAGCGCATCCACAGCTTCCTGCAGCATGCGCTTTTCGTTGCGGATGATGATGTCAGGCGCACGCAGCTCGATCAGCCGCTTCAGGCGGTTGTTGCGGTTGATGACGCGGCGGTAGAGATCGTTGAGATCCGAGGTCGCGAAGCGGCCGCCGTCGAGCGGCACGAGCGGACGCAGATCCGGCGGGATCACCGGAACGGCGGTCAGGATCATCCATTCGGGCTTGTTGCCGGACTGGATGAAGGCCTCGATGATCTTCAGGCGCTTGGCGAGCTTCTTGGGCTTGAGCTCCGAGGTGGACTCGGCGATCTCGACGCGCAGGTCCGCCGCGATCTTCTCCAGATCCATGGCGCGCAGCATCTCGCGGATGGCCTCGGCGCCAATCATGGCGGTGAACGAGTCCTCGCCATATTCGTCCTGGGCGCGCGCATACTCGTCCTCGGAGAGGAGCTGACGCTCCTTCAGCGGGGTGAGGCCGGGCTCGATCACCACGTAATATTCGAAGTACAGGATGCGCTCGAGATCCTTGAGCGTCATATCCATCAGCAGGCCGATGCGGCTCGGCAGCGACTTCAGGAACCAGATATGGGCGACGGGCGCGGCGAGCTCGATATGGCCCATGCGCTCGCGGCGGACGCGCGAGAGCGTGACTTCCACGCCGCACTTCTCGCAGATGACGCCCTTGTACTTCATGCGCTTGTACTTGCCGCACAAGCATTCGTAGTCCTTGATCGGTCCGAAGATGCGCGCGCAGAACAAGCCGTCACGCTCGGGCTTGAACGTGCGGTAATTGATGGTTTCCGGCTTCTTGATCTCGCCGTAGGACCAGGAAAGAATCTTTTCCGGCGAAGCAATCGAGATCTTGATCTGATCAAAGGTCTGCGGCTGCGCTACGGGATTGAAGAGATTCATGACCTCTTGGTTCATGGCCGTCTCCAGGTTTGCGCTAAGGCGGGGCCAACGCCCCTGCCCGCGCGGATAAAAATGGGGGGCGGGTCTTCAGACCCGCCTCATTCGCGGCACGGTCGCGGCGGGCCCATAGACCCGCCTCCCGGGCAGTGTCACTCGGCAGCCTCGGCCGGCGGCAGCATCTGATCGGCGTTGCGCAGGCCGGTGAGCTCGACGTTGAGCCCCAGCGACCGCATTTCCTTGACCAGAACGTTGAACGATTCCGGAATGCCCGCCTCGAAGGTGTCGTCGCCGCGCACGATGGCCTCGTAGACCTTGGTACGGCCGGCCACGTCGTCCGACTTGACGGTGAGCATCTCCTGCAGCGTGTAGGCGGCGCCATAGGCTTCGAGGGCCCACACCTCCATTTCGCCGAAGCGCTGGCCGCCGAACTGCGCCTTGCCACCCAGCGGCTGCTGCGTGACCAGCGAGTACGGACCGATCGAACGGGCGTGGATCTTGTCGTCGACCAGATGGTGCAGCTTCAGCATATAGATGTAGCCGACTGTCACCTTGCGGTCGAAGGGGTTGCCCGTGCGCCCGTCATAGAGCTGCACCTGGCCCGAAGCGTCATGGCCAGCCATCTTGAGGAAGTCGACGATGTCGCTTTCCTTGGCACCGTCGAAGACCGGGGTCGCGATCGGCACGCCGCGGCGAAGCGTCGAGGACATGTCGACGAGCTCACGCTCATCCATGGACTCGATTTCCTCGTTGTTGCCGTAGATGCGCTCGAGCGTATTCTTGAGCTGGCTGGCTCCCTTGCCCTTCTTGTAGGCATCGATGGCCTGGCCGACGAGCTTGCCGAGCCCGGCAGCCGCCCAACCCAGATGGGTTTCGAGAATCTGACCGACATTCATGCGGCTCGGCACGCCGAGCGGGTTGAGCACGATGTCGACCGGAGTGCCATCCTCGAGGAAGGGCATGTCTTCGATCGGCATGATGCGCGAAACCACGCCCTTGTTGCCGTGACGGCCGGCCATCTTGTCGCCCGGCTGGATCTTGCGCTTCACGGCGACGAAGACCTTGACCATCTTCATCACGCCGGGCGGCAGTTCGTCGCCGCGCTGCAGCTTCTCGACCTTGTCCAGGAAGCGCTGTTCGAGACGCTTCTTGGATTCGTCGTACTGCTTGCGCATGGCCTCGACTTCGCCCATCAGAGCGTCGTCGGCCACGGCGAAGTTCCACCACTGCGAGCGCGGATACTCCTGCATCACGTCGGCAGTGAGCACCGTCTCCTTCTTGAAGCCCTTCGGCCCGCCGATCGCCGCCTTGCCTTCCAGCATCTCGACGAGACGCTGATAGACGTTGCGGTCGAGGATCGCCTGCTCGTCGTCGCGGTCCTTGGCGAGGCGCTCGATCTCCTCGCGCTCGATCGCTTGGGCGCGCTCGTCCTTGTCGACGCCGTGGCGGTTGAACACGCGCACTTCGACGATGGTGCCGGTGACGCCCGGGGGCACGCGCAGCGAAGTGTCGCGCACGTCGGAAGCCTTCTCGCCGAAGATGGCGCGCAGGAGCTTTTCTTCCGGCGTCATCGGGCTCTCGCCCTTCGGCGTGATCTTGCCGACCAGGATGTCGCCCGCCTGCACTTCGGCACCGATATAGACGATACCGGCTTCGTCCAGGTTCTTCAGCGCTTCTTCCGAGACGTTCGGGATGTCGCGCGTGATTTCTTCCGGACCCAGCTTGGTGTCGCGGGCCATCACTTCGAACTCGTCGATGTGGATCGAGGTGAACACGTCCTCCTTGGCGATGTTCTCGCTGAGCAGGATGGAGTCCTCGAAGTTGTAGCCGTTCCAGGGCATGAAGGCGACGAGAACGTTGCGGCCGAGCGCCAACTCACCGAGCTCGGTCGAAGGACCGTCTGCGATGATGTCGCCCTTCCGGACCACGTCGCCCACGCGCACCAGCGGCTTCTGCGTGATGCAGGTCGACTGGTTGGAGCGCTGGAACTTCATCAGGCGGTAGATGTCGACGCCCGACTGGGTCGGATCGAGATCGGCGGTGGCGCGGATAACGATACGCGTCGCGTCGATCTGGTCGACGATGCCGGTGCGGCGGGCGGCGATCGCGGCGCCCGAGTCACGGGCCACCACGCTCTCCATGCCGGTGCCGACGAAGGGCGCATCGGCGCGCACCAGCGGCACGGCCTGACGCTGCATGTTCGCACCCATCAGCGCGCGGTTGGCGTCGTCATTCTCGATGAAGGGAATGAGAGCCGCGGCGACGGAGACGAGCTGCTTGGGCGACACGTCCATGTAGTCGACGCGATCGGGCGTGACCATGACGTTTTCGCCGGCGTGACGGCAGACTACGAAGTCCTCCGTCAGGCGGCCTTCCTGGTCGACCGGAATGTTGGCCTGGGCGACGTAGTATTTGCCCTCTTCCATCGCCGACAGATAGACGACCTCGGGCGTGACCTTGCTATCGCGGACGCGACGGTAGGGCGCCTCGATGAAGCCGTACTTGTTGACGCGCGCGAAGGTCGCCAGCGAGTTGATCAGACCGATGTTCGGGCCTTCCGGCGTCTCGATCGGGCAGATGCGGCCATAATGCGTGGGATGCACGTCGCGCACTTCGAAGCCGGCACGCTCGCGGGTCAGACCACCCGGGCCGAGCGCCGACAGGCGGCGCTTGTGGGTGATTTCCGACAGCGGGTTGGTCTGGTCCATGAACTGCGAGAGCTGCGAGGAACCGAAGAACTCGCGCACGGCGGCAGCCGCCGGCTTGGCGTTGATCAGATCCTGCGGCATCACGGTGTCGACGTCGACCGACGACATGCGCTCCTTGATGGCGCGCTCCATGCGCAGCAGGCCGACGCGATACTGATTTTCCATCAGTTCGCCGACCGAGCGCACGCGGCGGTTGCCGAGATGGTCGATGTCGTCGATCTCGCCCTTGCCGTCACGCAGGTCCACCAGCGTCCTGACCACGGCCAGGATGTCCTCCTTGCGCAGAACGCGCACGGTGTCCTCGGCGTCGAGGTCGAGGCGCATGTTCATCTTGACGCGGCCGACCGAGGAAAGGTCGTAGCGCTCGGCATCGAAGAACAGCGACTGGAACATCGCCTCGGCGGAGTCGATGGTCGGCGGCTCGCCCGGACGCATCACGCGGTAGATGTCGAACAGAGCCTCTTCGCGCGAGTTATTCTTGTCGACCGCCAGCGTGTTGCGGATATAGGCACCCACGGTGACGTGATCGATGTCGAGCACCGGAATCTCATCGAAACCCTCGTCGCCGAGCAGCTTGAGATTCTTCTCGCTGAGTTCCTCGCCGGCTTCCAGGTAGATCTCGCCGGTGTTCAGATTGACGATGTCTTCGGCGACATAACGGCCGATCAGGTCCTCGTCGGTGACACGCAGGGCCTTGAGGCCCTTCTCGGCCAGCGCGCGGGCTGAACGCGCCGTCAGCTTCTTGCCGGACTCGACCACGATCTCGCCGGTATCGGCATCGATGAGGTCGGTGGTCGGTTTGACGCCCTTCAGACGGTTCCAGTCATAGGGAACGCGCCAGCCGTCCTTGTCGCGGACATAGGTGATGGAGTTGTAGAAGGTGCGCAGAATGTCCTCGCCGTCCATGCCGAGGGCAAAGAGCAGCGAAGAAACCGGAATCTTGCGGCGGCGGTCGATGCGCGCATGCACGATGTCCTTGGCGTCGAACTCGATGTCGAGCCAGGAACCGCGATAGGGAATGATGCGGGCCGCAAACAGGAGCTTGCCCGACGAATGGGTCTTGCCCTTGTCGTGATCGAAGAACACGCCCGGCGAACGGTGCATCTGGGAGACGATGACGCGCTCGGTGCCGTTGACGATGAAGGTGCCGTTCGAGGTCATGAGCGGCATGTCGCCCATATAGACATCCTGCTCCTTGATGTCCTTCACGGAGCGGGCGCCGGTTTCCTCGTCGACATCGAACACGATCAGGCGCAGCGTCACCTTGAGCGGAGCGGCAAAGGTCATGCCGCGCTGGCGGCACTCGTCGACGTCATACTTCGGCGCTTCGAATTCGTACCGGACGAATTCGAGCATCGCCTTGTTGGAAAAGTCCGAGATCGGGAAGACCGACTTGAAGACGGTCTGCAATCCCTCATCCGTCCGCCCGCCTTCTGGCTCCAAGACCTGCAGAAACTGGTCATAGGAAGCCTTCTGAACCTCGATCAGGTTCGGCATCGTCGCGACTTCGCGGATCTTTCCGAAAAACCGGCGGACGCGCTTGCGGGCATTGGTCGTCTGAGCCATGTGGTCCTCGTCCTTTCAAGCAAGCCCGGCGCCATCGCACCGCTCCTGCAGGCATTTGATTGCGCGGGGAAGATGTGCCTTCCCCACCCGGCGCCGTGCCGCTTGACGCGGGATCGACGCTGAAACTTCCGGCCGGCGTGCCGGCCTTTTCCGTTCTCGTCACGGCAGACCGGAAAATCCCGGGAGGCCCAAGTCCAAAGACCCAAACCTCGAAGATTCTCTGGTCCGCCGTTCCGACGCCCGAGCCAGGTCCAAATGGAGTCCAGCCCAAAACGCCGAAAAGGCCCCGGGGGAAACCCCGGAGCCAGAACGCCTGAAGCAAGCTCTCTTACTTGAGCTCGACCTTGGCGCCGACCTTCTCGAGGGCGGCCTTGATCTTGTCGGCTTCTTCCTTGGCAACGGCTTCCTTGACGGGCTTCGGAGCAGCTTCGACCAGGTCCTTGGCTTCCTTGAGGCCGAGGCCGGTGATCGCGCGGACTTCCTTGATGACCTCGATCTTCTTGTCGCCGGCAGCGGCCAGAACGACGGTGAACTCGGTCTGGGCTTCAGCAGCCGGAGCAGCAGCGCCGCCACCAGCCGGAGCAGCAGCAACGGCGACGGCCGCAGCAGCCGAAACGCCCCACTTCTCTTCCAGGGCCTTGGCGAGGTCGGCAGCCTCAAGCACGGTCAGGCTCGAGAGGTCTTCAACAAGCTTTTCAATCTTGGACATTGTCCATAATCCTTGGTTTTGGTTCGTACCGGTTTAATCGGGTTGCGAACGGCCTTACGCCGCTTCGTCTTGCTTGGCATAGGCTCCGAACACGCGGGCCAGCTTGGCAGCCGGGGCGTTGACGACCTGAGCGATCTTGGTAGCCGGGGCCTGGATGAGGCCGACGAGCTTGGCGCGCAGTTCGTCCAGAGACGGCAAGGTCGCGAGCGCCTTGACACCGTTCTGGTCCAGAGAGGTCTTGCCCATCGCGCCGCCCAGGATCACGAACTTGTCGTGGGCCTTGGCGAAGTCGACGGCGACCTTGGGTGCAGCCACCGGATCGCTCGAATAAGCGATCAGGGTCGGGCCCTTCATGAGGGGCGCGATAGAGGCCACATCCGTGCCATCAAGAGCGATCTTGGCGAGGCGGTTCTTCGCGACCTTCACAGTCGCGCCAGCCTGCTTCATCTGCTTGCGCAGGTTCTGCATCTGGGCGACGGTCAGGCCGGAATAGTGAGCTACGACGACAACCCCAGTGGTCGTGAAGACCTCCTGGAGAAAGCCGATGAACTCCTGCTTTTCCGCTCTTTCCACGTTGCTCTCTCCGGTTGCAGCTTTCCAGAATTCATAGGAAAGCCGACCGTTGCACTTGCCGCCTTCCGGGTGCCGGCGAGCCGGTACCTTGGCGAAGGCGACGCTCGATTGCCTGTCCCTCATCATCACATATGCGTCAAAATGACACAGGCCGTGAGGGCGAGTGAGTCGGATCGAACCAATTCACGAGGCAGCCGCGAGGCGGACACCGAAAACCGGTCTTCCCCGTCTATGCAGGCCAAAAGGAGCGCTTTTGAGGGCCTCTCCCGGCAATTAAGCAGGTTTCCCTGCGCCCGCAGTCTCGGACAGGACATAGCCGAAGAGGTTCGAAAACCTTTACGGCCAGTCTGCCGTCCAAATTGCTTCGGACAGCAAAAATCCCGGGCTGTTTACACATCCCAGGGTCATGAACCTTTGATCAGTTCAGTGAGAAGCGCGATATAGTCCCTCCCGGGCGAATTGCCAAGGGGGAATTTGATCACTGTCCCAATTTTTCAAGGCGCAACGAAGCGTATTGACAGGCCAATATCGCGGCCCCTTCCTGCCCCAGGATAACAGGGCGGTTGGGAGGTACAAGTTGGAAATCCCGCAAGCGACGATCAATTGCCTCTTTACGGAAAGCCCACGGAACGGCGCTGCGCTCGGTTTGCTGGCGCTGATGACGGGTATCAGCGAGCAATGCTACTATGCCGGTTGGATGTCGGATCTGGAATATGATCTTTGGCAAGTCGCGCCGGACACCTCATACGGGCACGGCACGATAACCGAGAGACAGGCGCAGCTGCTGCGTCTCCTGGCCGAAGAGGCGGATGGTTGGTGGACTTATTCGGATGGGGACGATCCGGCCTTCTTGGATCTCGCCTCATGGCGCGAGAAGGCTGCGTCCAGACCAGCGCGATAATAAAAAACCCGCCGAAGCAGCTTCGGCGGGGTTCTTGACTTCAACCTGTCAGGTCGATCAGGCGCTGAGCACGCTGGCCGGATCGATCTTCACGCCCGGGCCCATGGTCGAGGACAGGGCGACGCGCTGGACATAGGTACCCTTGGCGCCGGTCGGCTTGGCCTTGACCACGGCATCGGCGAAAGCCTTGATGTTCTCGGCGAGCTTTTCGGCCGAGAACGAAGCCTTGCCGACGGCGCCGTGCACGATGCCGGCCTTCTCGACGCGGAACTCGACGGCGCCGCCCTTCGAAGCCTGCACGGCACCGGTGACGTCCATGGTCACCGTACCGACCTTCGGGTTCGGCATCATGCCGCGCGGGCCGAGCACCTTACCCAGACGGCCGACCAGCGGCATCATGTCGGGGGTGGCGATGCAGCGATCGAACTCGATCTTGCCGCCGTTGACGATCTCGACGAGATCCTCGGCGCCAACCACGTCAGCGCCGGCAGCGCGGGCTTCGTCAGCCTTGGCGCCGCGGGCGAACACGGCCACGCGCAGGGTGCGGCCCGAGCCGTTGGGCAGGTTGCACACGCCGCGGACCATCTGGTCGGCATGGCGGGGGTCGACGCCCAGGTTCATGGCGATCTCGACGGTCTCGTCGAACTTGGCCTTGGCGCGGTCCTTGATCAGGGCCACGGCCTCGTCGAGACCATAAAGCTTGATGCGGTCAATGCCTTCCTTGGCCGCGCGGATACGCTTTCCTTGATGTGCCATCATATCACCCGACGATCTCGAGGCCCATCGACTGGGCGGAACCCTTCACCATGGCCATGGCGGCCTCAACCGTATCGCAGTTGAGATCGGGCAGCTTTTTCTCGGCGATCTCACGGATCTGGGCGATCGTGATCTTGCCAGCCTTGGCGCCCTTGCCGGGGGTCTGCGAACCCGACTTGATACCGGCAGCTTCCTTGACCCAGTAGGACACCGGGGGAAGCTTCAGTTCGAAGGTGAAGGAACGATCCTGATAGGCCGTGATGATGACCGGGATCGGCATACCCTTGGTCATCTGCGCGGTCTTGGCATTGAAGGCCTTGCAGAATTCCATGATGTTGAGACCGCGCTGACCGAGCGCAGGACCGATGGGCGGCGACGGGTTCGCGGCGCCGGCCGGAACCTGAAGCTTGACGTAGCCCGTAATTTTCTTCGCCATTTGTTGCTCCTATGCGGGTTGCCCCGCGGTTAGTGGCCACCAAGACGATGACCGGAAGCCATCGAACCGATGGCCGGAGTTTCGCGGTTCGGTTCCGCAAGGCGGCGATGGCCCTGCTTCCCCTCCCGCGTACGGGATCAGACCTTTTCGACCTGCCCGTATTCGAGTTCGACCGGGGTTGCCCGGCCAAAAATGGAAACCGCCACCTTGAGGCGGGCGCGGCTTTCGTCGACTTCTTCGACGATGCCGTTGAAGGAGGCGAAGGGGCCATCGGCCACCTTGACCTGCTCGCCGACCTCGAAGCTGACGGAAGGCTTGGGACGCTCGACGCCATCGGCGACCTGCCCCTTGATACGCTCGGCCTCGCGGTCGGGAATCGGCACGGGCTTGGCCTTGTCGGCGCCCAGGAAGCCGGTGACCTTCGGCGTGTTCTTGATGAGGTGATGCACCTCATCCGTCAGATCGCACTTCACCAGCACATAGCCGGGGAAGAACTTGCGTTCGGTGTCGACCTTGCGGCCGCGGCGAACCTCGACGACCTTCTCGGTCGGCACCAGGATCTCTTCGAACAGATCGGAAAGCCCACGCTGGGCGACCTGCTCGCGAATCGACTGCGCGACCTTGTTCTCGAAGTTGGAATAGGCGTGAACGATGTACCAGCGCTTGGCCATTATGGATTTCCCTAGCGGCCCAGACTTACGATGAGAGCGACTCCGTGCAGCAGGAACCAATCCGCGACTGCGAAGAAGATCGCCATGAGAACAGTGAAGATGACGACCATGAGGGCCGTGATCATGGTCTCCCGGCGGGTAGGCCAGGTAACCTTGTTCGTTTCATTGCGAACCTGCCGCAAGAACTCCATCGGAGTCGTCTTTGCCATCGTCCTACCGCCTTGACCGAAACAGGATTGTTCCGGCACTCATTTCGAAATCCTGCCTCGCAAATGCAAGACAGAGCCTGAGCGGAGCATGGATGATGCGGAAATGATCCGACCAGCCAGGCCCTGCGACGACTGTGAACCTCGCAGGGTTTGCCATCCGCCCAGCGGGCGTGCAAATCCTGTCCGGCCGTTTTTGCCAACACAAAACCGAGGGTGCGGCCAAGCCCCATCCCCCGGCTTTCATGACAGAGCGAAAAAAGCTGAACGCCTCATCCGCGTAAATTGGCAGGGGCAGCAGGGATCGAACCCGCGACCTACGGTTTTGGAGACCGTCGCTCTACCAGCTGAGCTATACCCCTACGCGTTGCTCGCGCGGCGCCTACATAGCCGCGCAAATGATTTGGCGCAATCCCACAGATGGGGATGACTGTGAAAAATTGCATGCCTCCAGCGGGTGAAGGGTCATCCCGCGCGCCGTGCGGCATGCAATGCTGCGCCGCAGACGCGGGACCGCGCTGAAGGCCAGCCTCGTTCCGCTCGCGGGCCCGGATCCGCGCCGCACCACCGGATAGTGCAGCGCATCCGGAATGACATCGCTTTCCGCTCAGACCGGCTCGACGGCCACCGCGGTGCCATAGGCCAGCACCTCGGTGATTCCATCCATGATCTCATTGGCATCGTAGCGCATGGCGATGATGGCGTTGGCGCCCAGCTCCTCGGCGTGGCGCACCAGAAGCTCATAGGCTTCCTGCCGGGCGGTTTCCGCCAGATTGGTATAGACGGACAGCTTGCCGCCGAACACCGACTGGATGGCGCCGCCAATATTGCCGATCACACTGCGCGAACGCACGGTGATGCCCCGCACCACGCCGAAATGCTTCACGACGCGGTAGCCTGGGAGATCATTGGTGGTGACGACGATCATGACCTTTTCCTCGAATGCGGGTGGAGCCACCAATACAAACAAAAACGGCGCAGCCAAGGCTGCGCCGCTTCAACCTCGAGCTTTCGCCCGGGCTTATTCGATGATGGCGGCGACGACGCCGGCGCCGACGGTACGACCGCCTTCACGGATGGCGAAGCGCAGCTTCTCTTCCATGGCGATCGGCACGATCAGGTTCACCGTCATGGCGATGTTGTCGCCCGGCATCACCATCTCCGTGCCTTCCGGCAGCGTCACCACGCCCGTCACGTCCGTCGTGCGGAAGTAGAACTGCGGACGGTAGTTGCCGAAGAACGGCGTATGACGGCCACCCTCTTCCTTGGTCAGGATGTAGGCTTCGGCCTTGAACTTGGTGTGCGGCTTCACCGAACCCGGCTTGCACAGCACCTGGCCGCGCTCCACGTCCTCGCGCTTGGTGCCGCGCAGCAGCGCGCCGATGTTGTCGCCGGCCTGGCCCTGGTCCAGAAGCTTGCGGAACATCTCAACGCCCGTCACGGTCGTCTTCTGCGTGGCGCGGATGCCCACGATCTCGACTTCCTCGCCAACCTTGACGATGCCGCGCTCGACACGGCCGGTCACCACCGTGCCGCGGCCCGAGATCGAGAACACGTCTTCAACCGGCATCAGGAACGGCTGGTCGATCGGACGCTCAGGCTGCGGGATGTACTCGTCAACCGTCTGCATCAGCTTCAGGATCGCGTCATGGCCGATCTCCGGAGACTTGTTCTCCAGCGCCATCAGCGCAGAACCCTTGGTGATCGGAATGTCGTCGCCAGGGAACTCGTACTTCGACAGAAGCTCGCGAACCTCCAGCTCGACCAGCTCCAGAAGCTCCGGATCGTCGACCATGTCGACCTTGTTCAGGAACACCACCAGCGCCGGAACGCCGACCTGGCGCGCCAGAAGGATGTGCTCGCGCGTCTGCGGCATCGGGCCGTCAGCCGCCGAAACAACCAGGATCGCGCCGTCCATCTGCGCCGCGCCCGTGATCATGTTCTTCACATAGTCGGCGTGGCCGGGGCAGTCCACATGCGCATAGTGACGGTTCTTCGTCTCGTACTCCACATGCGCCGTCGAGATCGTGATGCCACGAGCCTTCTCTTCCGGAGCCTTGTCGATCTGGTCATACGCCGTGAACGTCGCACCGCCCGTCTCGGCTAGAACCTTCGTGATCGCTGCCGTCAGCGACGTCTTGCCATGGTCAACGTGACCAATCGTGCCGATGTTGCAGTGCGGCTTCGTGCGTTCAAATTTCTCTTTGGCCATAGCCCCGTTTCCAGCATTGGAGGATTGGGTATTTCGCCGGTGCGAAATATCGGGCGGCTCGATAGGGGTTTTTGCGCCGACGCGCAAGAAGAGAATGGAGCGCGAGGTTTGGGTGGCCCGAAATCCGACCGGAAGGGAATGGAGCGGGTGAAGGGAATCGAACCCTCGTATTCAGCTTGGAAGGCTGCTGCTCTACCATTGAGCTACACCCGCAAACCAAACACAGGGTTCTTTGGACGTTTGGTGGAGGGGGTTGGATTCGAACCAACGTAGGCTGAGCCAACGGATTTACAGTCCGTCCCCTTTAACCACTCGGGCACCCCTCCAAAACGTCCTTCCGCAACGCTGTGAAGCCGCTGCGAAATCGAAGCGGCCAAGTGGCGCGACCGCTTCGTTCAGAGGGCGCCGTTATGGTGAGGGGATCGGTGCCTGTCAACCCAAAAGGCGAAGATTGACGACGAGTTTTTGCACTTAATCACCGACGGGGCTTTTTTTGGCACGCCGGGCATGCCATGGCAGTCTCCGGAACGGAGAAAAACATGAAGGACAGGGACCGCAGGGGCCATCGCGGCCACCATCGGGGCTATGCCGGCGAAGCAACGCCCGACACCGTGGTGATCTATGGCTGGCACCCGGTGCGCGAAGCGCTGCAGAACCCCAAGCGCAAGCTCAAGCGGCTGCTCGCCACCGAAAATGCCCTGAAAAGGCTCGCCGACGAGAAGGTCGAGACGCGAATCAAGGCCGAAACCGTCCGACCTGGCGACATCGACCGCCTGCTCACACCCGATTCGATTCACCAGGGGCTCTACCTGGAAGCGGCCCCCCTGCCCGCCCCCGCCTTCGGGGAACTCGGCGCCCAGGATATCGTGCTGGTGCTCGACCAGATCACCGATCCCCACAATGTCGGCGCCATCATCCGCTCGGCCGCCGCCTTCAGGGTGGCCGCCATCATCACCACCGAGCGCCATTCCCCCGCCGCCACCGGCGTGCTTGCCAAATCGGCCTCGGGCGGTCTCGAACATGTGCCGGTCGTCTCCGTGCGCAATCTCGGCGATACGCTGGATGAAATGGGGGAAAGCGGCGTGACGCGAATCGGCCTCGATTCGGAAGGACCGGCGACATTGGAGGGTACGGCGTTCGGCGGACCGCTGGCGCTCGTACTCGGCGCCGAGGGCAAGGGCCTGCGTCAGCGCACACGCTCGCTCTGCGATGCCCTGGCCCGCCTCGACATGCCCGGCGCGATCAAGAGCCTGAACGTCTCGAACGCTGCGGCGCTCGCACTCTATGTGGCGAGGGCCAAAATACCGGCCTGATACCTCTCTGCGGTTTGCCTCGGGGCACCGCGAACCGCAAGCATCGAGGCGTTTCTATTTCGCGGGCTCGAAATCCATGCTTTCGAGATTGGGCCGCGGTACCGGCAGCGCTCTCGCCTCCTGGACCGGCTCCGGGCGCGGTTTCGGGGCAGCGGCGGGTGGCAGGGTCTTCGCCGGATCGATCTTCTTCGGCGCAGACAAGGCCGCGTTGCGCGGCTTCGGCAGAGCTGGGCGCGGCAGGGTCTGCGGTGTTCCGACGACGTTGCGCGGCGGGCGAAGCGAACGCATCCCCGGTCCGCGCTCCTCCGGCAGGACGTCGTAGGGCCCTTCGATATCGGGCTCATAAACCGGCCCCCTCACCCAAGGGCGCGGATAGGCGGGGCGCGGATAAAAGCTGCGGGTCTCGTAGCCGCCCTCGTCCTCGCGATAAACAGTCCCCGGATGGTAAGGGCCCATGGGCGCCTCGAACTCGCTGCCCCAGCCCCCATCACCATAAAAGGGAGCGTCGCGCCAGCCCGCCTGGGCCTGCGTCAGGGGGATGGCGGCAAGAGAGAGCGCAATTGCCAGCAGGGAAACGGGACGGATGGTCACGGCATCATCCTCGAAAACTTCATCCGCCGCTCGTAGCCAATGACTTTGGCGGAATAAGGATTGGTTAACCCTTTTCTTGCCCCGTCACCAGACTCTCCAGAAGGACGCGCCGCCCCTCCGGCATGGCAAGGCCGCGCGGCGCAAAGACATCGCGCTCCAGGAAATACTGGGTCAGCCGCAAGGCATCCGCGATATCGCCAGCCGCGGGCATGCCGTCCTCGCCGCGCAGGAAGGCCGGCAAGCGCAACAACCGGTCATGCCAGGGGGCTCCGGCCTCCCGGCAAACCGCCCTGCCGCTCTTGGGGGAGACATAGATGAGGTCGTCCTGCCGGCCGGTAACGGCGCAGGCGGCCAGATCGAGGCCGAAGCCGAGGTCCGACAGGACCTCGAGTTCGAAGCGGGCGATCAGCGCCGGCGCCAAATCGGGCTCTCCCAGCACCTCGACGAGGTGGCCGAGCGCTTCGTGAAGGCCGGGATGCGGATCGCGTTCGGGCAGCAGGCGAACCAGTGCCGCCACATGCGTCATGGCGAACAGGGCCTGCCGGGAGGAGAGGAAGCGGGCGGCGTGCAATGTCAGCCCTTCGACGGCGAAATGGCCGAGATGACCTTCGATCCGGGCACGCCAGGTCAATTGCACCTCATTGCCGGGCTGCAGCACCGGCTGCAATGTCCGCGAGCGCCCTCCCCGCACCATGCCGAGATGACGGCCGTGGTCCCGGGTCATCGCCTCGAGGATCACGCTGGATTCGCCGTGGCGGCGCACGCCCAATATGTAACCGCTGTCGATCCATTCCATCGGACTGCCCGCCCTAACAAGGAGCGCATGGCTTGGAGTGTCGGCCTCCTGGCCGACACTCATAAAGGGAGCCCGCCTCAGGGCTTCTCCACCGGGAATTCCAGGCCCATTTCGCGATAGCGCTCGGGATCGTCAGACCAGTTTTCGCGCACCTTCACGAACAGGAACAAATGCACGGGCGCTTCGGCCATGGCCGCGATTTCCTTGCGGGCCGCCATGGAAATCGCCTTGATGGTTTCTCCGCCCTTGCCGATGACGATCTTCTTGTGCCCCTCGCGCGTGACATAGATCGTCTGCTCGATACGGGCCGAACCGTCCTTCATCGAGGTCCAGGCCGTGGTCTCCACCGTCGATTCGTAGGGCAGTTCGTCATGCAGGCGCAGGAACAGCTTCTCGCGCGTGATCTCGGCCGCCAGCGAGCGCAGGGGCGCATCGGAAATCTGGTCCTCGGGATAGAGCCAGGGCCCGGCAGGCATGATGGAGCCGAGATGCTTGGTGAGGTCCTCCACGCCGCTGCCGGTCAGCGCCGACACCATGAAGGTCTCGTCGAAAGGCAGCCGTGCGTTGACGGCCTGGGCAAGCTCCAGCAGTTTCTCGCGCTTCACCGCATCGATCTTGTTGAGGATGAGGATGCGCTTCTGCTTGGTGGCGGAGAGCTTTTCCAGGATCGCCTCATTGCCCTCGTCGAGCCCGCGCTGGGCGTCGACGAGCAGGCAGACGGCATCGGCATCGGCCGCGCCGCTCCAGGCGGTGGTTACCATGGCCCGGTCGAGCCGGCGCTTAGGCTGGAAGATGCCCGGCGTGTCGACGAAGATGATCTGCGCGTCACCGGTCATGGCGATACCGCGCACGATCGCGCGCGTCGTCTGGACCTTGTGGGTGACGATCGACAGCTTGGCGCCGACGATGGCGTTCATCAGCGTGGATTTGCCGGCGTTGGGGGCGCCGATCAGGGCGACGAAGCCGCATCTGGTGTTTGAGGTCTGGTTCATTTCAGCTTTCTAAAGCGTTTTGCCATTTGAGGGAATTATTTCAAATCGCAAGGACGCGTCGAAACATGGAGCTAGAGCAAAGTGAGGTTCGCAGAAACCGCACTTCGCTCTAGCAGACATTGACGTGCCGACATACGGCGTGATTGGCCGAGGCCGAGCAGCGGTCGGTTTATTCTTGGTTTTCCCGGGAGATCGACCGAGCCCAAGGCTTATGGAGGGAGTGGTCCGTCGACCCGATCAGCCGTGGCGCCCCTCCAGGGAGATCCCCTCGCGTGCCATGAAGGCAGCAGCGGCGGCCTGCTCGGCCAGGCGCTTCGACTTGCCTTCGCCTTCGGCCGAGGTCAGCGTCTCGATATCGACGGCAATCACGAAGCGTGGATTGTGATCGGGCCCGGTGCGTGAGACCAGGCGATAGGTCGGAGCCTTCAGGGCACGGGCCTGGGCCCATTCCTGCAAGGCGGTCTTGGCATCGCTCGGTGGCCGGACCGGAGCATGGAGCCGTTCGCGCCAGGCCTTCTCGACCACGGCGCGCGCCTTGTCGTAACCGGCATCCACGAAGACGCCGCCGATCAGGGCCTCGCAGACATCGCCCAGCGTGGTGACGCGCTTGCGTCCGCCCGAATGAGCCTCGCCCAGACCGAGCTTGACATGCGGACCAACCCCCCAGTCAGTGGCAACCGCGGCGCAGGTCTCCTTGCGCACGAGGTCGGAAAGCCGGCGCGACATGGCGCCTTCCTCGTCATCGGGAAAGGCACGATAGAGCATGTCGGCAACCGCCAGGCCGAGCACGCGGTCACCCAGAAATTCGAGGCGCTGATAGCTCGCCAGCCGGCCCGGCCCGTCGAGGAAACTGATATGCGTCAACGCCCGCTCCAGAAGAGAGCGATCGGCAAAGACATGGCCGAGCGCAGCTTCCAGTGTTTCGAGCGGGGGTTTCTTCTTCGAACTCATTGTATGATCTTAAGCAGACGCATTTGTGCCTTGGCTGTCGAGAACAGGACCCGCCAGGGCTTGCCCACGAAATTCTCGAGCGGAATATAGCCGACACCGGCGAGATCACGCGAATCGTCGGAATTGTCGCGATTGTCGCCCATCACGAAGTAATGGCCGGCCGGGACGACATATTCATCGGTGTTGGGCAACACCATCACGATGTCGCCCACCAGCAGCGTCGGAATGTTGGAACCACTCGGCATGGAGAGATTGCAGCAAGAGGCGAGCAGCAGAACACCGCCGGCAAGCAGCACTCTGCCGTGGCGGCTCGCATGTGGCCGAATTCGACGCAATATCCCGTCAGACGTGGTCCGATCGGCCATTATCGAATGAGCGAGAACAAACGGCTGCCGCGCACGGTCCACGGCCACTGCCAGAAGGCGAGCGGCGAGGCATCGTCGGCGACGGAGAAGAAGATGATCTGGCCCTTGCCGACGAAATTGTCGAGCGGCACATAGCCGACGGCGGCGAGGTCGCGCGAATCATCGGAATTGTCGCGATTGTCGCCCATCATGAAATAGTTGCCCGGCGGCACGACATATTCGTCGGTATTGTCGTAATAGCCGGTATCGCCCTGAATCTCGATGACCTCGTGCTTCACGCCATTGGGCAGGGTCTCGATATATTTCGGCACTTCCTTGTCACGCCCGAACTCATCCTTGACCAGATAGCTGCCGGCCTGCTCGCGCTGAACCATGGTACCGTTGATGAACAGCCGGCCCTGGCGCATCTGGATGCGGTCACCGGGCAGACCGATGACTCGCTTGATGAAATCGGTCGAATTGTCCTTCGGCAGCTTGAAGACGGCGATGTCGCCGCGCTTGGGCCCCTCGCCCGCCCACAGGCGGCCCGATGGCAGGATGCTGGAGATCACCGGCACGGAGTAGCGCGACCAGCCATAGCTGTATTTCGAGACCATAACGTAATCGCCGACCAGCAGCGTCGGGATCAGCGAGCCGGACGGAATGTTGAACGGCTGGAACAGGGCCGTGCGGACCACCAGCGCGATGATGAGCGCGTGAATGATGATCTTGATGAGCTCGCCGATACCGCCATCTTTCGACGTTTTCTTGGCGGCGCCGCTGGTGTCGGGCGTCTTGTTCGGTTGGCTGGCCACGCTCATCGATCTTCCATCTTTGGAGGCGGTCCTCGGTGGGACCGGAGCCTCGAAACATTGCCCCGATCCAAGATCCCGCGAGAACCTTGAAATTACGCAAAGCTTCCGGAGCCGGCCCTGGGGCAAGCTCCGGAAGCTTTGTAACGAAACAACTCTGTTGCGGCTGCTATAGCCCCTGCGGATAGAGGGTGCAACGACAGAGCCTGCCGCCAGCGCGCGTGGTGAGGCATGTCACACACCGGATGAGAGCGGGGCCCGTCCTCGTCTGGCGCCGTACCATGCCTGACGAAACGCCCGGTGGCATCGATCATTCGCCGGAATGACCTTCGTCACAAACAGCACGATTTCGGCAATTGCACGGCGGCCGACCACCTTTCCACTCAAGCGCGCAGTCGGGCCTCGATCACCACAAAAGCCTGCGCCAGTGGATGCTCGTCGGTCAGGCTGAGATGAAGATGGGCCTCATGCGCCTCGGGCAGCATGCCGCCGAGGCAGCGCAAGGCCGCGCCGCTCAGCCGCAATTCGGGCCGGCCGCTCTCGGCATTGAGAATTTCCATATCGTGCCAGTGAATGCCCGCCCTACCGTTGATGCCGGTTCCCAGAGCCTTGGAGCAGGCCTCTTTGGCGGCGAAGCGCTTGGCCAGCGTACCGGCCTTGTCGGCACGGCCGGCCGCCTTGGCACGTTCGCCTTCGGTGAAGCAACGCCGTTCGAAGCGCTCGCCGAAGCGGGCGAGTGCATCCTCGATTCGCCGGATGTCGCAGAGATCGCTGCCGATGCCGATAATCATCCGGCACGGCTCCGGCCAGCCGCCATCGCCGCCTTGACGGTGCGGATGCTCTCGGCGAGCCCGACGAAAATCGCCTCTCCGATCAGGAAATGCCCGGTATTGAACTCGGCGAATTCGGGCACCGCAGCCAGGGTTTCCGAAGTCTCGAAATCAAGCCCGTGCCCGGCATGCACTTCGAGGCCGAGGCCGGCAGCGATGGATGCGCCGAGCTTCAGACGCTCGAACTCGGCGGCGGCATGGCCGGTCTCGCCCGAGGCGACGGCTTCGCACCATGTACCCGTATGCAATTCCACGATATCGGCTCCCAGAGCGGCGCAAGCCTCCAGAACCGCCCTGTCCGGCTCGACGAAGAGGGAGACACGGATGCCGCCTCCCCTGAGCCGCGGGATCGCCGTTCGCAGGTTGGCCTCGGCCGACCTGACGTCCAGCCCGCCCTCGGTGGTCCGCTCCTCGCGCTTCTCCGGCACCAGGCAGACGGCATGGGGCTTCACATCAAGCGCGATCGCAAGCATCTCGTCGGTCACCGCCATCTCGAAATTCAGCGGCGCCTTCACCTCCGCCCGGATGCGCCGGATGTCGGCATCACGGATATGGCGGCGATCCTCACGCAGATGGGCGGTGATGCCGTCTGCGCCAGCCTCGACCGCCAGATGGGCGGCGCGGACGGGATCCGGCCACAGGCCGCCGCGCGCATTGCGCACCGTGGCGACATGGTCGACATTGACGCCGAGGCGGAGGGCCCTGGGCAGAACGGCTTCGCTCATGTTCAGGCCTATCCTGCAAGAGCGCGGCTGCCGGGCTTGACGGCCGGCAGGCCGGCCAGTTCGGGGGGCAGCTTGTCGGCTTCGAAGGTCGGAATGTCCAGGGTCGCCAGCGCCACCAGGGGCTTGCCGAGCTCCGCCTTGCCGCCCGAGCGGTCGATCAGGCAGGCCGCGCCCACGATTTCGCCGGGCTGGTCGGCAATGGAGGCCAGGCATTCTCGCGAGGACAGGCCGGTGGTGATGATGTCCTCCACCATGACCACGCGCGCGCCCTTGGGAATGGCGAAGCCGCGCCGAAGCTGGAACTGGCCGTTCTCGCGTTCCACGAACACCGTCTTGGCGCCGAGGGCGCGCGCGGTCTCGTAACCCGGCACGATGCCGCCCACGGCCGGCGACACCACCATGTCGATGGGACCATAGGCGGCGCGGATGCGCTCGGCCAGGGCCCGGCAAAGGCGCTCGGTGCGCGGGGGATCCATGAAGACGAGATTCTTCTGCAGATAGACCGCCGAATGGCGCCCCGATGTCAGGATGAAATGTCCTTCGAGCAATGCTCCCGCCGCCCGGAACTCCGCCAGCACCTCATCCTGCGTCATCATCATCTCCTGATTTTTCCGGTTGTACGGGCTACGCTTCCGGGACGTGCAGATCAATGGCCGACACCGGTCGGAGGGAGAAAATTTCACGAAATGCCGCCCCGGTGCCCCGCCCTTGGGCTGACGGGAGCTTCAAAGGTGGCTTTGCGATTCCCGGAGAGTTCGTCTAATCGCAACACGGTTTAGCCGCCGACTTCCCGTTGTTGCCCAGATACGGAGTGCGAGTGCCGTGAGAACATTGATCTTCTGCCTCGCGCTGCTGCTCGCCGGATGCACGATCGGCGACGGCGGCCTCCGGCCGCTCTTTTCGATGGGCTCCTCGGAACAGGCTTTCGTCGAGCGCTACGGCAAGCCCGATTTTCGCTCGGAGGAAGGAGGCGCCATTCGCCTGGTCTATCTCGGCAATCGTCTCGACTTCCGCCAGCGTGGCGACACCCCGCCCCTTCCGGTGGTCGAGCAGAAACGCATGCTGGCGCGATATGGCCTCGCCTATGATCGCAGTTGCGCCGTCCTCGTCAGCCTGATGTTCGGTCGGGTGATCGGGATGACCAGCATCGGCGGACAATGCAGCTGACGCCGTCGCACGCGCTTGCAGCGCGGACATCCTGTCCGCCTCTCCGCTTATCGGAAAGAAAGAGGCGGCCATCGCGACATGAACGCATGTCGCTGGGATGTCCGCGCTCCCGGAGTTAGATGACGCGCTGCACCTCGCTCACGACCTTGCGGGCACGCAGGCCGTCGATGATGGCGAGCAGGTGCTTGAGGTCGTAGACCTCGAGATCGATGATCATCTCCGTCATGTCGAAGGAGCGGCGCTGCATGGCGAGATTGTCGATATTGCCGTCTGTCTCGGCAATCACCTGGGCGATCTGGGCAAGCGTGCCGGGTTCGTTGATCGAAACCACCTGGATCCGGGCGGGATAGCGCTCGGCGCGCGCCGCCTCCAGATCCCAGCGCACGTCGAGCCAGAGCTCGGGCCTGTCCTCGAAATCGGCCAGCGCCTGCGACTGGATCGGATAGATGGTGATCGCCTCGCCCGGCGTGAGGATGGCCACGATGCGATCCCCAGGCACCGCCCCGCCCTCGGCAAAGCGTACCGGCAGATCGCCCATCAGGCCGCGTACGGGAATGGCGGCCTTGGCAGGATCGCCGCCGCCCGGCAGCTTGAAGCGCAGGTTTTGGCCACCCTGCAGGCCGAACCAGGTCTCGTCGAGCCCGGCGGCGGCATGGCTCGACTGTTCGAGCTTGAAGTCCGGGAACACTGCCCGCACCACGTCCTGCGACCGCATTTCGCCGCGACCGACGGCGGTGAGCACGTCGTCCACGCTCTTGCGGGCCAGCCGCTTGAGCGCGCCCTGCAGGGCGTCCGGGCTATAGGTCTTCTCCAGCCGTTCGAAGGCGCGCTCGATGATACGTTGGCCAAGCCCCGCATATTGGGCACGGACGGCCGAGCGGGTAGCACGGCGAATGGCGGCCCGCGCCCGCCCGGTCACCACCAGCGTTTCCCAGGCCGCAGGCGGCGTCTGCTGTTTGGCCGTGATGATGGCGACCTCGTCGCCATTATAGAGTTCGGAGACCAGGGGGGTGGTGCGGCCATTGACGCGGCAGCCCACCGCCGTATTGCCGACATCGGTGTGCACGGCATAGGCGAAATCGATGGCGTTGGCACCGCGCGGCAGGGTGATCAGCTTGCCCTTCGGCGTAAAGCAGAACACCTGGTCCTGGAACAGTTCGAGCTTGGTGTGCTCGAGGAATTCTTCCGGATTGTCGCCCTCGGCCAGCATTGCCATGGTCCGGCGCAGCCAGGCGAAGGCCCGGCTCTCCCCTTCCAGGCGCAGGCTGTCGCCGGCCTTGTTCTCCTTGTAGAGGGCGTGGGCGGCGATGCCGAACTCGGCGATGCGATGCATCTCCTCGGTACGGATCTGCAATTCGACGCGCTGATGGCCCGGACCGATCACCGTGGTGTGCAGCGAGCGATAGTCGTTCTGCTTGGGCGTGGAGATGTAGTCCTTGAAGCGGCCCGGCACGAGCGGCCATTTGGTATGAACGAGGCCGAGTGCGCGGTAACAATCCTCCACCTTGTTCACCAATACGCGAAAGGCGAAGATATCGGAAAGCTGCTCGAAGGCGACCTGCTTCTGCTCGGTCTTCTTGAAGATCGAATAGGGCCGCTTTTCACGCCCTTTGACCGTCGCCTCGATGCCGCGCTCCTGCAGCCGCTCGCGCAGATCGTTCTCGATCTCCGCAATCAGCGCGCCATTGCGGCGTTTCAAGCCTTCCAGGCGGCGGACGATGGTTTCGTAATGGGCCGGCTGCAATTCGTGGAAGGAGAGGTCCTCCAACTCCTCGCGCATGTCCTGCATGCCCATGCGTCCGGCAAGCGGGGCGTAGATGTCGAGCGTCTCCTGGGCAATCCGGGCGCGCTTCTCGGCTCTCATGAAATTGAGCGTGCGCATATTGTGCAGGCGGTCGGCCAGCTTGACGAGAAGGACACGCACATCCTCGACGATGGCCAGCAGAAGCTTGCGCAGATTTTCCGCCTGCTTGGCTTCCTTGGAAACCAGATCGAGCTTCTTGATCTTGGTCAGCCCGTCGACGAGCGCGGCAATCTCCTTGCCGAAGCGGCGTTCGATCTCGCCGCGCGTGGCATCGGTGTCCTCGATGGTGTCATGCAGCAGGGCGGCCGCGATGGTGGCATCGTCGAGCTTGAGATCGGTGAGAAGCGAAGCCACCTGCAGAGGGTGGGAAAAATAGGGATCACCGGAGGCGCGAAACTGGGCACCATGCTTTTGCATGGCGTAGACATAGGCGGCGTTGAGAAGATCCTCGTTCACGGCCGGGTTGTAGGCCCGCACCTTGTCCACGAGTTCATATTGCCGCATCAGGCGAAATGGCGCCGTCACTCACAGTCTCCCGCCGGCAGCGTTGCCGCGCCCGGCTCACCTCGTTACCGCGCTTCGGTCGAACCGAAGCATTACGCTATTCAATACGGGTGCAGCGCAAAAGAAAAGCGGGCCGGTGGTGCCGGCCCGCTGAAATCGCCTGGGAGGAAGCGGAGAGCTTATTCCTCGTCGTCCGAGCCGTTGTTGGCCGGCGGCACCAGCCCTTCCAGACCGCGCAGCAGGTCTTCTTCCGACATGCGGTCGAAGGCGACATTGTCGTCGGAATCGCCGGCGGTGAGAGCGGCCGGATCCGATTCGGGCTCGTCCACCTCGACATATTTCTGCATCGAGTGGATCAGGTCTTCCTTGAGGTCATCCGGGGTCAGGGTTTCATCCGCGATCTCGCGCAGAGCCACCACCGGGTTTTTGTCACGATCGCGATCGACCGTCAGCGCCGCACCGCCAGCGATCATGCGGGCGCGATGGCTGGCCAGCAGAACCAGCTCGAAGCGGTTCTCGACCTTGTCGATGCAATCTTCCACCGTGACGCGGGCCATGGCGACGCCTTTCTGTACCGTGTTTTGGGATCAAGCGCGCCAACTACACCGTCAGCCAAGTTTGTGCAACCCCAAAAGGCCGATCCGTGATATCCTCCCACCTTCGAGGCGACGAGATTGACCGCAAGTTCTACCTCATTCGACTTATATATCGAGGCTGTTCGTCTCGATATTGCAATAATCCTGTAAACACTCTCATTGGAAAACACTCAATCTAACGACAATGCTGACAACCTTGACATTCTATACCGCGATAGGCACAAGCTGAATGTATCGGGCCTAAACTTGCCGTTGCTGCCGTTCCGCTGGGATTACACAGAGAGCCCCTTCTCGATGTTGCCCTTGGGATTAATTCTAGACTGTAATTTAGACCGATTTCAATCGCCTCAGATCAAACCGAGCATCAGCAGAACGAACCTCAACTGGCAGAAGAATGAACAACACCCAGGAACGCATCGCTCTCTTTATTGACGGCGCCAATCTTTACGCAACGGCGAAAAGCTTGGGGTTTGATATCGACTACCGGAAAATGCTCAAGGAGTACCACAGCCGCGGCTATCTGGTGCGAGCGTTCTATTATACCGCCCTGGTGGAGGACCAGGAGTATTCGTCGATCCGCCCGCTGATCGACTGGCTGGATTATAATGGCTACGCCGTCGTCACCAAGCCGACCAAGGAATTCGTCGATTCCACCGGCCGCCGCAAGGTGAAGGGCAATATGGACATCGAGCTCGCTATCGATGCCATGGAATTGGCCGACCACATTTCCCACATGATCCTTTTTTCCGGCGACGGTGATTTCCGCTCCCTGGTCGAAGCCATGCAGCGCAAGGGAGTGCGCGTTTCCGTGGTCTCCACCATTTCGACACAGCCACCGATGGTCGCCGACGAGTTGCGCCGCCAGGCGGACGAGTTCGTCGACCTCGTCACCCTTCAAAGCAAGATTGGCCGTGATCCTTCCGAACGTGCGGTGCGAGGACAGGCCGGCGGAAGTTTCCCGGCCGGTCCCGCGCCGACGCGCCAGCCTCCCCAGCAGGGCTTCGCCGGCCAGACCCCGGGCTTCATGTCGGCGAGTCCAACCGGCCAATCCGACGATCAGTAGGCCAAGAACATTGCCTCGCGCGCTCGGCCTTCTCTCTTGGCAGATCCCGCATGGGCGGCTGCGTCAGCGCCGCTGTCTCGTTCCGGGGCCCGGGTGTTTTGCGATTTGACGGAATCGGCAACAGCCGCAAAGACGCTCTGGCCAATCCATTGGATTGGCTTGGAAACAGGGAGCTGGAGCAAGCTGCGTTCTCTTCAAAACGCCCCTTGCTCGAGTAATCGATGATCGCCAGTCAATTCCAAGAACCTGGGCGCGACTGCCCGCTCTGCGAACGGCTCGTCGCCTTCCGTCTGCAGGCACGCGCCAGGCATCCCGATTGGCACAACGCGCCGGTTCCCAGCTTCGGTCCCGCCGCTGCCCGGCTGCTGATCGCTGGACTGGCGCCGGGGCTCCAGGGCGCCAACCGCACAGGAAGGCCTTTTACGGGCGATTGGGCCGGCGACCTGCTTTACGAAACATTGGGCGATTTCGGCTTTGCCACCGGCATTTATGACGAGCGGCCCGATGACGGCCTCGAACTCGTCGACTGCCGCATCACCAATGCCGTGCGCTGCGTGCCGCCCGAGAACAAGCCGACCGGCAGCGAAATCGCCACCTGCCGCCCCTTCCTGGCCAATACGATCGAGGAAATGGCAAACCTCAAGGTTGTCCTGGCGCTCGGCAAGATCGGGCATGACAGCATGGTCACGGCCCTCGGCCGCAAGCCCGCCCACTTTCCCTTTGCCCATCACGCGCAGCATCAGATCGGCGAGCTGACGCTCGTCGACAGCTATCACTGCTCTCGCTACAACACCAATACGGGCCGCCTGACCACGCCGATGTTCCGAGCTGTCTTCGAGACGATCCGCGCCATTCTCGAACGTTGAGCGCATCCTCGGGACGATCAGCCTTTATCGCGCAGCAGGCGCCCCTTTTCACGCTGCCAGTCCCGTTTCTTCTCGGTCTCGCGCTTGTCGCCGAGGCTCTTGCCGCGGGCGAGCGCGAGTTCGATCTTGGCCCTGCCCTGCCCGTTGAAATAGAGCTTGGTCGGCACGATGGTCAGGCCGTCACGCTGCACGGCACCGATCAGCTTGTTGATCTGGCGTTTGTGCAAAAGCAGTTTGCGTGGACGCTTACGCTCATGGTTGAAGCGATTGGCCTGGAGATATTCGGGAATATCCGCGTTGAAGAGCAGCAGTTCCTCGCCGGAAGGCCCGGCATAGGATTCGCCGATCGTCGCCTTGCCGAGGCGCAGGGATTTCACTTCGGTACCGGCCAGCACGATCCCGGCCTCGAAGGTGTCGAGCAACTCATAGTTGAACCGAGCCTTGCGGTTGTCGGCAACCAGCTTGCGAGCACCGTCCTTCTTGTCCGCCACGTATCACCCAAAGAGAGCCTTCGAGCGAAATGCTCGAAAATGGGCTCTACCTTCTTGTTTTGGAAGCGTTTTCCGGGACGAGC
The DNA here is from genome assembly GCF_017813775.1 of Labrys sp. LIt4. Classification (NCBI taxonomy): domain Bacteria; kingdom Pseudomonadati; phylum Pseudomonadota; class Alphaproteobacteria; order Hyphomicrobiales; family Xanthobacteraceae; genus Labrys; species Labrys sp. LIt4. The sequence continues at coordinate 412,562 of NZ_JAGIPY010000002.1, read as the reverse complement.
CCACAGTCCGTCCTTTTGGACGGAGAGGGCCGGCCTCCTCCGCTTCGATGTTTCAATTCAGCAGTCCGGCATGCACCATCGCGTGCCGGATCTGGGCACGCGCCGCGTCCGTCACCGGCACCAGCGGCAGGCGCACCTCTTCCTTCAGGCGCCCGAGCATGGCCAGGCCGCATTTGGCCCCGGCGAGTCCCGGCTCCAGGAAGGTCGCACCATGAAGTGGGATCAGGCGGTCCTGAATTTCAAGGGCCGAGGCATAATCTCCGCGCAGCGTCGCCTCCTGCAAATCCGCACACAGCCGCGGCGCGATATTGGAGACCACCGAGATGCAGCCCTGGCCACCGGCTGCATTGAAGGCGAGAGCCGTCATGTCCTCGCCTGAGAGCTGAATGAAATCCGGCCCGAGTTGCTGGCGCTGCTGGGATACGCGGGCGAGATTGCCGGTGGCATCCTTCACCCCGACGATGTTCTTGAGCTCATAGAGGCGCTTCATCGTCTCTACCGACATGTCGACCACCGAACGCGGCGGGATGTTGTAGATGAAGATCGGAATGCCGATTGCGTCGTTGACAGCCTTGAAGTGCTGGTAGAGCCCTTCCTGCGTCGGCTTGTTGTAATAGGGCGTCACCACCAGCACGGCATCCGCCCCGGCCTTTTCGGCATGGCGCGCCAGATCGATGGCCTCGACGGTATTGTTGGAACCGGCACCGGCAATCACGGGAACGCGGCCATTGGCCTGGGAAATGCAGATCTCCACTGCCCTGTGATGCTCGGCGTGGCTGAGCGTCGGGCTCTCGCCGGTGGTGCCTACCGGCACCAGGCCGCTGGTGCCTTCGGCGATCTGCCAGTCGATCAGGTCACGAAAACCTTTCTCATCGATGGCGCCGTCGCGGAACGGCGTCACCAAGGCGGTGAGCGACCCTCTGAACTTTGCCTTCGACATCATTTCAACTCCACGATCCCTGGGGCAAAGCGCGTTTCGGCGAAAACGCACTCTGCTCTAACTTCTGGTTCGACGCATTTTTGCAATTCGGGGTGATTCCACCAGATCGCAAAACGCTTTGCCGGACGGCTGCCTCGGTGATCTCAGCCGGGCGCCAGACATATACGAGCCACCCGGTCACGAAAAGAGCATGGACAGCGATTTGCGGCCGAAAGCCCCCCATTTCAACGGGATGATCTTCGCATCGCTCTGGTTAATGGAATGAGTCAGACTCGGATTGCCGCTTTTTAAGGCAGTAGCCGCGAATCCGCCGCCTTCGGGCCTTGAAAATCACCTTTTCCTCGTGCCTCACTGATGGCGAGAATGCGGCATTCCAACGTCGTCATTCACGCTTCGTCAATCAGAGGACGCGACAATCGCCGAACTGGGTCACCTGGATTGGCGTGGCGGCAATGCTCTTGCGGTTCATGACGGGTACATCCCTCTTCGTTGCGGTGCTGACCGGCGCACTCGCCGCCCCGGTCACGCGGCCTGGCGATGCCACCCTCAAGCATCCGGCACGCACCGTCGCCCTGCGCACCGATGCCGTCGCCCCGGCCGATTCAGCTCGCTCCGATACCGAAATCACCGGTTCGATCCTCGTTCCGCCGCCGCTGGTGAATCAGCTCGACATCCTGCGCCAGGCGATCGCCGCCTATGAGAGCAGCGACCGTTCAGGCGGCGACAGCCTCGCCCGCTCTCTCACCGATCCGGCCAGCCAGGCCGCGGCAGAGTGGATCGCCATCCGCAGCGCCGCGCGCCATATCGGGCTCGCCCGAATCAAAGCCTTCCTCGCTGCCTATCCGAGCTGGCCCGGCAACGGCTTGATCCGGCGGCGTGGGGAAGAGGCACTCTACAATGAGGGAGCGGATGCCGACACCGTGCGCGCCTTCTTCGCCTCGTCCCAGCCGGAGACCGATGAGGGCAAGGTCGCCCTCGCCGCCGTACTGCAGCGCGACGGCAACCCGGACCGAGCTGCCGCCCTCATTCGCGATGCCTATCGCAATGACAGCCTGTCCGGTCAGCTCGAGGGCGATATCCTGCGGGACTACGGGGCTTTGCTCTCGCCGGCCGATCACAAATATCGCGCCGATCGCCTGATCTATGATGGCAATTATGATGATGGCTTGCGTGTCGCCGCCCGGGCCGGCCCGGAGGTGGTGACGCTTGCCAAGCAGCGCATTGCCGTGGCCCGACAAGCCAGGAACGCCGGCGCCCTGCTGGCCGCCAATGTTTCGAACGATCCGGCCTATGTCTTCGCCCGTGTCGTCTATCTCCGGCGCCAGAAAAAGCCGCGGGATGCCGCCGCCCTGTTGCTGAAGGCCCCGCGCGACGCCGTCGCACTCGTGCGCCCCGACCAATGGTGGACGGAACGGCGCCTGGTGGCGCGGGCCCTGCTCGACCAGGGTGATGCGCGCACCGCTTATGCCGTGGCTGCCGGCTTTACGGCCGAGAGCGACACCACCCGCATGGAAGCCGAGTTCCATTGCGGCTGGATCGCCCTGCGCTTTCTGAACGATCCCCGGGCCGCCGCCCGGCATTTCGCCAATCTAAGCGCCGATTCCCAGCGGCCGATTTCGGTCGCGCGCGGCGCCTATTGGCAGGGCCGCGCTGCCGAAGCGGCCGGGGACAAGGCCGGGGCGACCGGGTTCTACCAGGCGGCCGCGCGCTATCCCATCACCTATTACGGCCAGATCGCCCGGGCTCGCCTTGGGCTGCGGACGCTCGACCTCAATGCCCTGCCCGAGGCCACGCCCGCCAGCCGTGCGGCCTTCGACGAGCTTCCGGCGGTGCGGGCCATCAACCAACTCTACACACTCGGCAAGCGCGACTATGCCCGCATTCTCGTCACCGACATGGGACGGCAACTCCAGGACAGCCAGCAGCTGGCCCTGCTCGGCCAGATTGCTCTCGACAATCAGGACACCAAGACGGCACTCACCGTGGGCAAATCGGCCACGCAGCGCGGCCTGCCGCTCGATGCGATCGCCTTTCCGATCGGCGCCATTCCCGGCTTCGAGAGCTCGGGCAATGTCGAACGCGCCGTCGTCTACGGCATCGCCCGGCAAGAAAGCGAATTCGGCCATGAAGTCATCAGCACCGCCGGTGCCCGCGGCCTGATGCAGGTGATGCCCTCGACCGCCAAGGCGACCGCACGCCTGGCCGGTATCGCCTTCGATGCCAGGAAGCTGACCAGCGATCCCGTCTACAATGCCCGCCTGGGCGAGGCGCATCTGGGCGATCTGATCGGCCGCTTCCGCGGCTCCTATGTCATGACCTTCGCCGCCTACAATGCCGGCCCCGGCAAGGTTGCCGAATGGGTCAAGGCCTATGGCGACCCGCGCGATCCGAAGGTCGATCCGATCGACTGGGTGGAGCGCATTCCCTATACGGAGACGCGCAACTATGTGCAGCGCGTGCTGGAAAACGTGCAGGTCTACCGCTCACGCCTCGATACTAAGAGCTCCTTGCTGATCGAGGCCGATCTCCGCGGCAAAAGCCGGTGATACCCAGAGGCGCCTTTCGCCAAACTCTTGACTTTAGATCGAAAATTGCGAAGCGGCCAAGTCTCGGGCGCGTCGGCATCTTCGGGACTTGGAGCAGGCTCCCGGCTCAGAATGTCCGGCGAACGCGTAGCACGCCGGTCCAGCCTCGAATGTCCTCTTCATAGGGAAAGAAGTCTTGTCCGCCCTTGGCCCGATAGGATGAATAAAACCCCTCGATGCCGAAGGAGAGACCGCGCGTAACCGTGTAGACGGCGTTGCCGCCTGCGACCCATCCCCTTACATCCGGGGCCGCCGGATTGACATAGTCCCGCGTGGTCGCTGCGCTGTAATCGAGATAGGAACCGAGCAGGTTCACGGTGAGCGCCGGCGTGACGTTGACACCCATTTCGCCGGTAACAGTCCAGCCACGGCCGAGATCCTTGCGCCGGCTGAAATTCTCATAGGCCGCATCGACCTGCTGCCAGCCAAGGTAAGAGGAAGCACCATCGGCGTAGGTTCCCTCCACCGCGATGTGGGCCCCGGAGCGGATCGGCAGGTTGAGAGCGAATGCCCCACCGACGGCATAACCATAGTCGGAACCACCGATCTGCGGTGGACCGGGATAGCGGATCTGGTGGGCGGCGCCGAAAACGGCCAGGGTGCCCCAATCGCGGTCCAGACGGAGATTGCCGACGATGTCGGGCATTGCGGTTCCACCCGCCGGGCGTCGCGGCTCGGGAAAACCGAAGAAGTTCAGCACATCGCTGCGCGTGCCGCGGGCATCCTCGAGCGATAATGTCGCCGAAAAACCGCCGCCGAATTCCTGAGTATAGGCGATCAGATTGGTGGTGGCGGCATAGCCGAAATAGGGCTGCAGGAGATCATTGCCGTAGTCGAGGTCGTAGATGCCGAAGAAACTATGGGCATAGCCTGCCGTCAGGCCGCCAAACTGCAGAAAGGCCTTGTCGACCACGAATTCCGTCCTCGCTGCCGGACCGACATAGGCATCGATCAGGAAGAAGGAGCGCAGCAGGCCATAATCGGTGTTGGTACGGGCATCAAAACCGATCTGGCCGCGCGTGACGAAGCCGGTGAAGTCATCCTCACGGGTTCTCTGGCGAGTGACGACATAGTCGGCCCGCACTTCACCGCTGATCTTCACGCAGGTATCGCTGCCTGGCAGCTGCCAGAAACCCACACCCATCTCGACGCAGGCCTGAAGGTAGCTCTCCGGAGCTTCTTTGCTGACCGGCAAATCCTGCGCATGGGCCACACCAGCCCCCAAGATTGCGCCGGCAATGCCGACCACCGCTGCCTTCATCGTTCTTCCCCAAGGTGACGGCCCGTCCCCAGCCGCACAACCTCCAGCTGCAGAGTGCGGCAAAAGCCGGGGCAACTCAATGAAATGCCGCAGGTCGTGCCGCCATGGGCCGACTTTCAAGCAACGCGTTGCCAAAAGAGCACGCCTCTTCTGTCAGTGTCCGCGTTGCGAAGCCAGAATCGAGTTGACGATTATTCTGCAATAGCGCCGTTAGCGGCCCGCGACATCGTTGTCGAGACACATTCAGGTCGGTCGCCACAGCCCCTGCATCGAGCGCAGGATCCCATCATAGCCAATCATATAACCTTCGACCCTGGAGAGGACCTGGGCGTCCTTCAGGCAAGCCTCCACATGGTTGAGATATTTGTCGTGGCGGTCCGTGCCCAGCATCGCGATCTTGCGGGGACGATCCTGGCCAGACAGCCAATCGATGACACCAGCAAGAACCCCGCAACTCGAGAGGCCCAACGACAACCCATCCGCCTCTCTCAGCAGGCGATAACAGGCAAACGCCTGATGGTCCCAAACGCGCAGAAGAGAATAGCTACCGGGGACGGGCAGGAACCTCGTCCGCCTTTTCGAACCCATACCCGGCACCAGCAGGCTGGCTTCGGGACGCTCGGCGCTGGAGAGGATATCGGAGGCCGGGGAATCAACGATGAACAACTGGCAAGCAATCGCCTTACCGATAAGATATTGGGAAACACCAGCGGCCGTACCTCCAGAGGATCCCGATAAAAACAGAGCATCCAGCCGCTCTTGAGTAAAGATCTCCGGTGCCGTCCAATCGCGATGGCTGGCTGGATTGCCGGGATTGTTGTACTGGTCGAGAAACACGGCGCCCGTGCGTTTCGCGAGCTCGCCGGCCAGGGAGATACGTGCTGCATGCAGGGTTTCATCTCCCTGTCGCCGGGCAATGTGCAACGAAGCCCCGGCTTCCCGAATCCTTGCCGCCGTCGTCTCCGGAATGCCTTCGGAGACGACGATCTCGACATCGACCCCGTAGAGCGTGCCCAGGGCCGCAAGAGCAATGCCATAGTTGCCGGACGATGCGTCGACCACCCTCCCCGCAGGGCGCAAGGTACCCGTCACCATGGCATCGGCGAGAAGCTTCCAGGCCACCCGATCCTTTATCGAACCGAAGGCGTTCCGATACTCCTCCTTCAGCCGTATTTCATGCTCGATACCATTCAACGTTACGCTGAGATGAAGCCAGGGCGTATTGCCGATGGCAACGGGAGGATCGAGCATTTCAGGAGCATCGGGCCATGGCAGCTTCACGGGCGTCCTCTTTCCCGAATATCGTATAGCGTGCACTCTTGCTTTATACACAACCCGCTTAGAAACCCCTCGCACCGCCGGAGGTGCGTCCACCAAATTCTATAAGAGTCAGAGGAATTTTCATGCCGACCTCGCTATCGCCCGGTCGTGATTGGGCAGTCGAACTGCACCGCAGCGGACAAATCACCGAGGCCATGGCAGCCTATAGGGCGCTGCTTACGCAGGATCCCGACAATTCCGATCTTCTCGGCCTCCTCGGCGTGGCTACCGAACAGTCGGGCGATCTTGACGAGGCCGAACGATTGCTCCGGCTCAGTCTCCGGGACCGAACTTCCGTTCCCCTCACCTTTCGGAACCTCAACAATTTGCTCGGTATGATGATCGAATCCGGGCGACTGGAAGATGCCAAAACCTTAGCTCAGGAGCATTTACCCGGCGCCTGGCCGCTCAATCGCCAACCTGATGATATCGAACAGGAAACGATCATCAGCCTAATCAGTGCGTTCAAGGATGTCGGCCTTGCGGGCGAGGCTCTCGCCATCGGCACCCCGCTCCTGGGCTTGATTCGGACAGATGTCGATTTCATCTTGCTGATGGCCGAACTGCTTCACGAGGCCGGCCAAAAGGACGAGGCAGCCAAGCTGCTCGATCGAGATTTCGACGTAGGCGAGGACCTGCCTAATCTGCACGCCGCCCGTGCGGCGCTCGCTCATGAACGTGGGGATTTCGCAGCCTGCGAGCAACATAGTCGGCGTTTTGCTGCAGCAATGCCAAGCTTGCTCGCCGAGGCGAACTCATCGCAGCAATTCGTGCTGGCCGTTCTCAACAAGTCGCCCGAATTAATTCGCGATTTCAGGCATCCCCAGCAACTTCATTACAGCGGGAACTTCCCTACGCAATTGGCGCAGAGTTTCTCCGATCGCTTTCGCTTCCTCTCGATCCTAGCGGACGCGCCGACGGCCGTCGACGCGTTACGCGGCTTGCCACGCCCGGCGCTTGCTCTGAACAATTTCGCTAACGCCGAACAGTTGATGGTCGAGGATAGATTGCAGCTCGTGAGTTCTTTGGCGGATAGTCTCGGCGTCAAGGTGATCAATCACCCCCGCCTCGCGGTGCAGGCGACACGGCAAAAGAACGCGGCACGCTTTGCCAGCCAACCGGGCATCATCTTTCCTGATACACAGCGCTATCGAAGCGACAAGGCCCGGCAAAGCGAATTGATCGCGGATATCGAAGATCGATATGGCTATCCCGTGATTATTCGCACGGTGTTCCAGCAAATGGGCATCGGAACCTGGCTTGTCGAGAAGCGACAGGAACTCACAGAAGCTCTCAATCGACTTGACGGTACGCAATTCTATGCCATTGCCTATGTCCTGAACCGCCACCGCGACGGTCTCTTTCGCTCCCTGCGCGCAGCCTTCGTGGAAGGACGCTCCCTCATCATCCGCGCTGACTATAGTGAGACATGGAATGTCCGCGCTCGTCGCCAGCTTCATCAGCAGGGCTTCTATCGTAAATGCCCCGATCTGCTGCAGCATGCCAACAATATCGTGCGACATCCTGAGGCGGAGCTTGGCCGGGGCGTGCTTGAAAGACTGGATCGGATCGCCCAATTGATGCCCCTCGAAATTTTCGGCATGGATTTCGACGTGACCGACGACGGCGATGTGCTGATTTTTGAGACCAATGCGACGATGAATCTGCTGTCGACCTCGCCCAAGGAGCTTGACTATCCGGCAGAGGCCGAGGGGCGTTTACGCACTGCCCTTGAGCAATACTTCACGAGGCTCGCGACGCAATAGAGAGGCTCCATACGCAAAACGTCGTCCTCTTATGCAAAAGGCCCGACCGTGAGGTCGGGCCTTCCGAGTTTGCAATGCGATCCGATCGCCAGGATCAGAACTTGCGCTTCAGGCGGACACCAGCCTGCCAGACATTGCGCTTCACGTCATCGAACACGGGTCCCGTCTCACCGTCGCCAGCGCTGATCAGGTCGTTATCGCGCTGCTCGCGGGTATACGCCACTTCGAGGCCGACGGTCAGGCCCTTGACGATCGTGTAGGTCAGGTTACCGGCGATCGTGTATTCCTTGATACCGAAGTCCGGGTTACCAGGGCCCCAGGAGTTGTCATACTTGGTGTCGATATAGCTGCCGACCAAGTTGGCATTCAGGACGGGCGTGATGTTGCCGCCGATTTCGGCGACGATCGACCAGCCTTTGCCAGCCTTGCCCTGGCCGAGCAGGCCAACGGGCGCCAGATAGTAGTCGGCACCGCTGCTGATGGTGTTGCCGGTACCGAGATAGTGCAGGGCACCGTTGGCATACTGACCTTCAACGATGAAGTGACCTTCTTCGATCGCCGGGATCTTGATCAGCGCCGTGGCACCGACAGCCCAACCCACCTTGCTCTTGTGCGGGTTGACAACAGGATCGAGGTCACCATCACCATCGACATCGAACAGGAAGTTCTCACCCGAACGGTTCTGATGGAGAGCGGCCTGCACGGCCACTCCGCCCCACGACTGATCCAAGCGCAACTGGCCGACAACGTCCGGGAACTGCTGGCCGCCCTGGTTATAGCCAACCCAAACAGCATTGGCGTTCTGGAAGGGAGCGAACCCGCCGGTGGAGCGATGATCGCGGCCGTCTTCGATCGACAGCGTGGCCTGGAAGCCGCCGCCGAACTGAGCGGTGTAGGCGAGCAGGTTCACCGTGCTGGACTGAGCGTAGTAGGGAGCCCAGATGGTGTTGCCGTAGTCGTTGTCGTAGAAGCCGAAGAACGAATGGGCATAACCGGCGGTCAGACCACCGAACTGGATGAAGGCCTTATCGACTTCAAACTTGTTCGTATCGCCGAGCCCGGAGCGGCTGGCGGTGCGGCCGCTGGCATTGATCTGGAAGTAGGAACGCAGCAGGCCCCAGTCGGTCTGGGTGCGGGCATCGAACCAGATGCGGCCCTGGGTCCCGAAAGCCGAGCGGTTGTCGTCGCGGCTGAAACCCGTGCCGCCGAAGACGCGGTAGTCGGCGCGAATTTCACCGCCGATCTTGAGGCAGGTGTCGCTGCCGGGAATATAGAAGAAGCCAGCGCCGAATTCGGAGCAAACCTTCACATATTCAACAGCTTCGCCCTTGGTCATGGGCAGATCGGCAGCCTGGGCAGTGCCGATGGCGGCAATACCAGCAGCGGCGCCGAGGAGAAGGGACTTCATCGTCATTAGATGACCTCCAAGACAGTTATTATTTGATCGAAAGCGCCGCTTGGTGCTCCGACCGACTCGCGAGACCCCGATCACACGTTTAACTTGCAATCTGGACACGACCCATCGAGTGAATCGTTGTCATGACATTGCTTCACTGCCTCTGGTTGTACAATAGCGATTGCACCCAACAACCTGGGGTCGTGATATTTTGGCAAAGCTGTGTAGCAAAAAGGACACACGCAGCATTTTCGCCACAATTGGGTCGAGTTTGGGCGAAAATCCTGGTTTTCCGAGCCATCTTCCGTTCGAATGACATAATTTCGCAGGATGGAGTCAGGGCTCTGGGTGAGGCAATCGGCCATGACGCCTCCCAACGCTCGAGGGAAGCGAAACCGCTTTGCGCCTCTTTGAAGCGGCCATTTCAGATCGATTTATCGCTATCCCGACATTGATCTGGACTCATAACCGTCGAATGACCTGCCTCGGCACGATCGATCGAAGCAGGATTTCAGGCAAAGCCTGCTCGGAAGAATCAGGTCAGAACGAGCCACTCGTTGAGCAAGCTGGCACGCCATCGGAGATTGGAGCTTGCCCCGGAATGAGCATGCATGCCGGGCGTGATCGCGTGGAAGCGATGTTGCCCTCGCCTCATTCCCCCAACGACTACCCATTGAAACGAGCTCACGCCTATGACAGGGCAGCCAGTGTTAATGTCAGCTATTGAAAGAAGGGCTGAATCGACGACTTTCACTCACGAGGCGATCAAAGTGTGCCCGTCATAAAAAAGGCCCGGCTTTCGCCGGGCCTTTCCTTGGATATTCGATCCGGATGATCAGAACTGGCGCGTGATGCGCATGCCAGCCAGCCAGTTGTCGTAGTCGTTATGACCAGGCACCGGATCAACTACCCGATGATCGACCTTGCCATGGGTATAGCCAACCTCGCCGGCCACCTTCAGACCCTTGACGATCGTATAGGTCAGGTTGCCGCTGATGGTGAACTCCTTGATTCCCAAATCGCCAAGGTCAGAATACCTGTCATAGGTGGTATCGATATAGCTGCCGACCAGGACGGCCTGCAACTGCGGCGTGATGCGCCCGCCCAATTCACCGGTGATCGACCAGCCCTTGCCGGCATCGACGCGCCCCGCAGCGTTCACGAAACGGTCGGATTGAGAAACGAAGGTGTTGCCCGCGCCCAGATAATCCAAGGCACCGTCCGCATACTGGCCTTCCACGACGAACCAGCCATCGATCGCGGGGATCTTGATCAAGCCGGTAGCGCCGACAGCATAGCCATACTTGTTGCTGCGCCGAACGACGACGTCCGTATCGGCAATACCGTCATCGTTCGTGTCAACGCTATAGCCTGTCCCCGAACGGGACTGATGACCGGCCGCCTGCACGGCGAGCGAACCCCACGACTGATCCCAGCGGAGCTGAGCGACGACATCGGGAACCTGCTGACCGCCGTCACGATAGCCATAAAGGGTGCCATTGATGTCGACCGGCGTGGATGGTCCGCTGCCGACACGATGGTCGCGACCATCTTCGAGCGCCAGTGTAGCGCTGAAGCCGCCACCGAACTGGGCGGTGTAGGCGAGCAGGTTAACGGTCTTGGTCTGGGCGTAGTAATTGCCCTCAAGGGTATCGCCATATTCGTTATCGTAGAAGCCGAAGAACGAATGGGCGTAACCAGCGGTCAGGCCACCGAACTGGATGAAGGCCTTGTCGATGGTGAAGTCGTTCCGCGCGCCGTCACCGCCGCCGCGACCGACCAAGCGATTGGAGTCAGCGTTGATCTGGAAGTAGGAGCGCAGCAGACCCCAATCGGTCTCGGTGCGGGCATCGAACCAGACGCGGGCCTGGGTGTCGAAAGCCGAACGATTGTCGTTGCGGTTATAACCGGTGCCGCCGAAGGCATAGTACTTGGCGCGGATTTCGCCGCCGATCTTCAGGCAGGTGTCGGTGCCGGGGATATAGAAGAAGCCTTCGCCGAAGGCCGAGCAGACCTTCACATATTCAACGGCTTCGCCCTTGGTCATGGGCAGATCGGCGGCCTGGGCAGCGCCGATGGCGGCGATACCGGCGGCTGCGCCGAGAAGAACTGATTTCATCGTCATGAGATGACCTCCAAGACATTTTTACTCGGCCGGAAACTTGACCTCTCCGACCGGCTCGCGAGACCCCGGCCCCAACCTCTGGCGGCGGCCCGGAGACGACCCATTGCGTGAATCGTTGAAAGTGACAGTGCGGCAGTCGCCGTCATTCCACAACGTGAAAACGACCAAATCCAAGGCACTCACACCGTTTTGCCTAATACATGTCACCCAAAAGACACAACTTTCACCGCACAGCGGGGTCGCAGTATGGATAAATCAATCAAAAGTTGTGCTTTTCTTATTCAATCAACCTAAGGAAGCGACTGCACATCTCATAAATTTGCCAAATTTAGGACAAATTCGTTGCACGTATAAGTTTGGTTGCTATAATTGAAGGATCCTATACTTAAAGTTACAAGAAATTCCATTCGCACGTTTAGCGAGCATCGAACAGGGAAAGGCCGAAATGGCGGGATTGCGTCGCGGTCCCGCCGATGTCGCGCCCGATCCACCACATGACATTCATCGGGGTGAATTTTCGCGGGAGCACAGGCCTTGCCTCGGCGTGAATTCCGGCGAACAGGCCCAAGCGCCGCTGTTCACCCACCTGTGGGTGAACAAGGCGAATGCCCCAGGCTCCGCTCGAGCTTGGAGATTGAACGACTAAAGCTGGGGCAAGGCACGCCGGCGCAGATCGAGGGTTTCGGCAAGATTGCCCCGATAGGAATGATGGCCATTGTGTCGGATCGTTGCCATGGTATCGACCCATAGCTCGCCACCACACGCACGCCAACGATCGCAAAAAGCATAGTCCTCGCCAACCGCCTCGCCGTCCACCACCGGAATGTTGAACAGCGGGAACAGGCGGAACGGCACGTTGTGATAGGAATAGCCTTGGTCCCTGTAGCGGGCGACCATCGTCTCCAGCATGTCGCGACGGCAAAGCATGGCGCCCGCTCCGACCCGCAGGGCGCGCGCAAAGCCGTTGCGCAGGTCCAGCCGCCCCTGCCCCGTCAGCGCCTTCGGGTCTTCGAACACGACATTCCAGCGCGACACGGCGGCGTGAAAATCCTCGAGATCGCGAGCGAAAACCTTGCTGGTCTTCTCATTGTCGTAGCCCTTCGACACATAGGGCGCGGCCGTGAAAGGCTTGTCATGGAGCTGGCTGAACTGAAGCAATCGCCCTATCGTCTTGGGCGATATCTCCATGTCCGAGTCCAAGCAAAGAAGATAGTCGCTGCGACCTTCGAGGAAATAGCTGACGACTGCGTTGCGCGCATGTTCCAGATGTGGAATGCCCGATTGCCCGAGAAAGTCGACTTCGACTTTCCGCTCTTTCAAATCCAAGGCGATGCTGAGGAAAGAGCGTACGGCATCGATGTCGACAAAGCGGTTTCCACATACGCAGGCGATAAGAATACTAGGCCTTTTCATCACGACACTGCTCACAATAGAATTATAAAATGAATTCGTAATTCTGAAAAATTAGAAAACTCAACTAAAAGTTGAATTTTCAAGAGTTTTCGATTTTCGATAGTTACATGGCTATGAATCAATATATTTCTGCCACGAATAACGAAATTAATCGCCTCACACAATGTGAAAGAACCCTATTCACATAGGCATCACTTAATATTGAAGCGGTAAACTGGCACCGCTTTCGTCACCTTCTTGTGAGAAAACCAAATACGAAAAACAGACCCATCGATTTTTTGGAAGACACCGAGTGCCATCTTGCCAGTGCCCCGGGATCACAGGTCAAAGGACCGCGGCAGCCATGCTCACCCGGTGTTCGTTGATGGCGATATAGTCGTCGAGTTTGCCCGGCTGGCTTGCCACCAGGCCGTCCTGGGCATAGCCCCAGAACAGATCGCGCATCGCCGCCGCCAGACGCATGGCCGCGAAACCCTGCTTCTCTTCCCCTGTCGGTAGATGCCCCAGCCAGTCGGCAAGGCAGATGCGGGCCATTCCGTCATCCAAACCGGCATTGTTGAAAAAGCTGGCGAGATCGACCAAAGGCTGGCCCTGCCCGGCATACTCCCAATCGAGCAGCCAAAGGCGTTGGCCATCATCGATGATGTTGTCGCCATGGATATCGTTATGAGCAAAGCCCGCGGGTACGGTGGCGAGCCGTGGTTCCAGGATGCCAAGCAGCGGCCGGTAACGATCGGCGGCTCGCTGCCAACGATTGGGCTCCGCGGTCAATTTCTGAAGGTAACGGCCGAGGATGGTGAGCGGGGTCCTGTCGCGCGATGATCCCCGATAGTGTTCCGGCACCGTTCGCCGGATGCTGTTCAGCAACGCCAGCACGTGTCGAAACCTCGTCTGGTCGCGAAAATCAGCGCTGGCGAGTGTGCGTCCCTCGATATGCCGCAGGATCATCAGCCCGGGTTCCGCCCAGACCAGCTCGGGCCCAAGCCCGCATGCGGCAGCGGCACGGGTGGCAGCCTGCTCGGTCGCGCGGTCGATGTCGTGCGCCGCATTGTCGCCGGCGATGCGAGCCACGAAGCGACCATGCCGCGCTGTAATCAGAAGATTACGGTTGGTCAGCCCACCAGCCACAGGCTCGACAGCGATGGGACCGTCCCACAAGGGCAGAGCTGCGAGACGGTCGTGAAGATCAGGCTTTCTCGGCATGACTGTTTCAAACGAGGCGCTGCAGGATCGGCCCTCCCGGACACCGAAAGCAAAGCGCGTGCGAGTGACGCGCCTTGCTGCACGATTGCCGACGCTTCGTCGCGGAGGCGGAAGGTTATCGCCGCCCCCGGCCGAACACCGTCAGATCCGGCTAGATAGCCCCTTCCAACGTCTTGCGATAGAGTTTGAGAGCGCCGGCCTTCGTCAGGGTAACGGGATTGCCGCCTGCAGTCGGATCCTTCGGAGCCATCTTGGACATCAGGTCGAACTTCTGATCGTCGACCTTGAGGCCCGCCAGCGTGTGCGGCACGCCGAGTTCCTCGCGCAGCGCCAAAGTCCAGTCGAGGAAAGCCGAATAGCGCGGCTTCAAACCGATATAGGCGGCGAGACGCTCGATCTTCTCCTTCACAGCCTTTTTGTTGAAGGCGATGACATAGGGCATGAACACCGCATTGGTCAGGCCGTGATGGGTATCGTAGAGCGCGCCAACCGGATGGGAGAGCGCATGGATGGCACCAAGGCCCTTCTGGAAGGCGGTGGCGCCGATCGCCGCGGCCGACATCATATGGGCGCGGGCTTCGAGATCCGTGCCGTCCTTATAGGCGCGCGGCAGGAACTCCTTGACCAGGCGAACGCCCTCCACCGCCATGCCCTCGGCCATAGGATGGTAGAAGGGCGAACAATAGGCCTCCAGGCAATGGGCCAGCGCATCGAGACCTGTGCCCGCCGTGATGTGCTTGGGCATGCCGACGGTCAACTCGGGATCGCAGATCACCACCTTGGGCATCATCAGGGGATGGAAGATCACCTTCTTGGTGTGGGTCTTTTCCTGGGTGATCACCCCTGCCCGGCCGACTTCCGAGCCGGTGCCGGCGGTGGTCGGCACGGCGACGATCGGCACGATGCCTTTGGGATCGGCCCGGGTCCACCAGTCGCCGATGTCCTCGAAATCCCACATCGGCCGCTTCTGCCCGGCCATGAAGGCGATGACCTTGCCGGCATCGAGGCCGGAGCCGCCGCCGAAGGCAACGACGCCGTCATGCCCGCCCTTGCGCAGCACTTCCAGGCCCGCATAGACGTTGGATTCCACCGGGTTGGGCTTCACATCCGAAAAGATGGCCGCATGCAGCCCGGCGGCCCTGAGGCTCTCCAGCGCATCCTTGGTCATCTTCTGGGTGGCGAGGAAGGGATCCGTCACCAGCAGCGGCGCGCTGATGCCGGCACTCTTGCAGGCTTCCGCCAGTTCCGAGATGCGGCCGGCGCCGAAGCGGATGGCGGTGGGATAGCTCCAGTTGGCGCGTGGAGACGTCGTGGTCATGGGCGGTGTCCGAGAAATGGATGCGGGATTCGGTGTGCCGGTCTTCAGACCGGCATGGGTCGGGAACAATGCCGGTCAGATCGTCCTGAGGTGATAGCTTTTGGGCTGGGTGAGCGAGTCATAGCCGAGGCGCGAAAGCCCCGTGCCGCGGCCGGTATCCTTCACGCCGGTCCAGGTCAGGCCGGGATCGAGATAGTCGCAGCGGTTCATGAAGATCGTGCCTGTCTCGATCTCGGCGCCGATGCGCTCGGCTGCGCCGAGGTCCTGGGTCCAGATCGCCGCCGTCAGGCCGTAGGGCGAGTCGTTCATCAGCGCGACGGCCTCTTCGTCGGACTTCACCTTCATGATACCGACGACCGGGCCGAAGCTCTCTTCCATCATCACCGACATCGAATGATCGACATTGGTGAGGACTTGCGGGGCGAGATAGGCCGTGCCGGCGGCGTCGGCTGCAAATTTCGCCGTGTCGATATGAGCCTTGGCGCCCTTGGCCAGGGCCTCCGCGGTCTGCTTGCGCACCCAGTCGGCGAAACGCAGATTGGCCATCGGGCCGAGCGTCGTGGCCTCGTCGAGCGGATTGCCGAGCACATACTGGCTGGTGAGATTGGCAAAGCCGTCGACGAAGCGGTCGTAATGGGTTTCATGCACGTAGATGCGCTCGATGCCGCAGCAGCACTGCCCCGAATTGTAGAAGGCGCCATCCACCAGGTTCTCGATGGCGTGCTCGACATTGGCGTCGGCCCGCACATAGGCCGGGTCCTTGCCGCCGAGTTCGAGCGCAAGGGTCATGAAGGTGCCGGCAGCGGCCTTCTCGATGGCGCGGCCGCCCGCGACGGAACCGGTGAAATTGGTGTGGTCGACCAGTCCCTTGGCCAGAATGTCGCTGGTCTGCTCGTGCGTGAGCACGAGGTTCTGGAACACGCCCTTGGGCAGGCCGGCCGCATCCATCGCCTTCTGGAAACGCTCACCGACCAAGATGGTCTGCGCCGCATGCTTGAGGATCACGGCGTTGCCGGCGATCAGGGCGGGAGCGATGGTATTGACGGCCGTCATGAACGGATAGTTCCAGGGCGCCACCACGAAGACCAGACCGAGCGGCTCGCGCTTGATCATGCGCTTGAAGCCGGGGCGGTCGTCATCGGGAATGGTCGGCGCCAGGCTGTCCTTGGCGATGCGCACCATATAGCGAACGCGCTCCTCGAAGCCGCGGAATTCGCCGCCATAGCGCACCGGCCGGCCCATCTGCTGGGCAAGCTCCGGCACGACCTCCTGGTTCATCGCCAGCATGGCGTCGAGGAACTTCAGGACATAGGCGCTGCGTTCCTCGATGGAGAGCCGGCGCCATTCCTTCTGGGCCTTGCGGGCTGCGGCCAACGCCGCCTCGATCTCGGCGGCACTGGCCGCCGGGCGGCGCACCAGCTCCTTGCCGTCGATGGGAGAGATACAGACGATATCGGACATGATTGAAACCCCGGACGGCCTGGCGCACCGTCATTGCGAGCGCAGCGAAGCAATCCAGCTTCGCCCCGCTTGAAAGACTGGATTGCTTCGCTGCGCTCGCAATGACGAAGCCTCCATTGGAGAATGAAAGTGTGATCCCGGAGTGTCCGGGGTCACCCTCTTTGTGATCACATCTAGATGATTTCGAAGTAGCGTTCCAGCTGCCAATCCGAAATCGTGCGGCGGAACTCGCGTTCCTCCCATTCGCGGGTGGCGGCATAATGCTCGACGAAGGCGTCGCCGAAGAGCGAGCGGGCCGCCTTGGAAGCCTTGAGGCGCTGGGCCGCATCCCAGAGCGAGCGCGGCAACTGACGCGCCTTGGGAAATTTCTTGTCATAGGCCGAGCCCTCGACCGGCGCGTCGGGCTCGATGCGGTTTTCGATACCCCACAGGCCCGAACCGATCGCCGCCGCCAGGGCTATGTAGGGATTGATGTCGGCAGCCGCCACGCGATACTCGACGCGCTGGGACTTCTCGGAACCTGGAATGACGCGCAGGGCGCAGGTGCGGTTCTCCACGCCCCAGCTCGCATCGGTCGGCGCCCAGAAGCCGGGAATGAGGCGGGTGTAGGAATTCACAGTGCAGGCGATCATCGCCAGCAATTCAGGCATCAGCGCCTGCTGGCCGCCGACGAACCAGCGCATCTCGTCCGACATCGCATGGGGCTTGGACGGATCGTGGAACACGCCCTTGCCGGTCTTCAGATCCGAGAGCGAGGCGTGCAGATGTCCGGATTGCCCCGGCCAATCATGCGACCACTTGGCCATGAAAGTCGCCATCCAGCCGCGCTTCTGCGCCAGGATCTTGGTGTAGGTCTTGAACAAGGCGGCCTTGTCGGCCATGGCCAGGGCCTCATCGACCTTGATCGCCGCCTCGAGCACGCCGGGGCCGGTTTCGGTGTGCAGGCCCTCGATCTCCATGTCCATCTCCCGGCACATCTGCAGGAGATCCTGGTAGAAGTCGGCATGCACGCCGGCGCGCAGCATGGAATAGCCGAAGAAGCCTGGCGTGATGTTCTTCAGATTACGGAAGCGTTTTTCGCGTACGCTATGGGGTGTTTCGTCGAAGACGAAGAATTCGAACTCAGCCGCCGCCGAAACCTTATAGCCCATGTCGGCTGCACGCCTGATCACCCGGCGCAATGTGCCGCGGGGGCAATAGGCCTCGGCATCGCCGGCGAACTCACCGATGAAGAGCGGCATGCCGTCTTCGAGCGGGATGATACGCATGGTCTCAGGCAGAAAACGGGCCTCGGCATCGCGATAGCCGTTGTGCCAGCCCGCAAAGCTGGTGTTGTCATAGAGCTGGTCGTTCGAATCCCAGCCCAGCACGACGTTGCAGAAACCAAAACCCTTCTCGAGCGCACTCTCGAACTTCTCGCGAGCCATGTATTTGCCGCGGAAGACGCCGTCTATGTCGAAGACACCGACCTTCACATCGGAAAAGCCGTGTTCTCGGACATAGGCTATCGCCTCGGCTGCATTGGTCGGTCTCGCTGGGTTCGCCATGATCCGCTGGTTCCGTCTCTCTAGGTTTGTTCTTCGTGGATAGTTCTTCGCGTGCCGGTGACCGGCCCGGGCAGCGACCCGGGCCGGCCGACGCCACGATCAGGTGCTCTGGCCGACTGCCTTTTCGGCTTCGGCGATCTCGCTGGCCCGTTTGGCGATGTCACCGCCGATCGGCGGGCCCTTGAACCGACGAGCCTCGATGCCGAACCACAACACCAGGAGCAGCACCAGCAGGCCAATGGCGTAGTTGATCAGGATGTCGAAGGGCGGCTGGATACCGGCATACATCAGGACGAGCACACCGAGTACGGCGATCGCGCCGAGAGGCTTGGACCAGATACCGAGGCGGAAAGGTCCGAACTCGGTCCAGGTCTTGCCCTCCGCCAGCAGTCCTGCGGCGATCGGCATGGCATAGGAGACATAGAGGAACAGCGCGCAGCCCGCCGCCAGCGCGGCGAAGGCGGGCGAATAGAGGGTGGCCGCAACCGAGAGCACCGCTCCCAGCCAGATCGCCGCCACGGGTGTGCGCCAGGTCGGGCTCACACCCTTCCAGACGCCGGAGGCCGGCAGGCCGCCGTCACGGGCGAAGGCATAGATCATGCGCGAAGTCGAGGTCAGGCCGGCCAGGGCGCAGATGAAATTGGCCAGCACGATGCCGATGGCCAGCACGTCCTTGAGCAGGCCCGGCGCGGGCAGGTTGTTGAACAGGTTGAACCAGCCGGCGCCGCCATCCTTGGCGGTCTGGGCCAGGTCCGGGCTGGCTAGCACGAAGGACACCGCCATGGCAAAGCCGAACACCAGCGACCAGAACACCGAATGAATCATCCCCCTGGGCACGGCGACACGGGCATTCTGGGTTTCCTCGGAGGTGTGCGCCGAAGCATCGAAGCCGGTGATGGTGTAGAGCGGGTAGAGCAAGCCGACCAGGAAGGCGATGAAGGCAGGCCGTGCTTCCGGCACGTAATTGCCGCCCGGATCACCGGTATTGTTCACGAAAGTGGTGAGACGCGAGAAGTCCCAGCTGGCTCCCCACCCCAGGAAGGTCAGGGTCAGCACCACGGCAACCACCAGAATGAGATAGCCGGAGAAGTCGGTCAGCAGCGTGGTGAGTTTGATGCCGAAATGGTTGATCAGCGCCTGGACCAGCGTGATCAGGCAGACGGCCACCACCTGCGCGGTGTAGGCAGAACTATTGATCGCTTTGGCCTGTTCGGCCGTCATGCCTGACGGCAAGGGGTCGGTCGTGACGGAAGTCCATGCCGTCACGTCGACATGGAAGACGCCCGAAAGCACGAGATCCCGGAACAGCAGCCAGACGCCGACATTGACCGATGCGACCACGAAGATCAGGCCGAGCAGGTTGATCCAGGCGGTTGCCCAGCCCCAGCCGCGACCGCCGAGAATCGAGGACCAGTGATAGAGCCCGCCCGCCGTGGGATAGGCCGAACCGATCTGTCCGAGACAGGCCGCGACCACGAGAGCGAACACGCCGCCGATGACCCAGCCGATCGTCGCTTCGAAGCCCGAACCGGTTGCCATCGCCAGCGGAAATGAGGTGATGCCGCCCGCCAGGATACAGATGATGGAAAAGGAGATCGCAAAATTCGAAAAGCCGCCCATGCGGCGCGCCAACTCCTGCGCGTAGCCCATGGAGTGGAGGACTTTGACGTCCTCGTCAGTCGATCCGCTCATAGAAAGTCCCCCGACTTGTGGTCCAGGATCGGTCGACAGTGGACCGATAGACCGTGGACCGATGGATATTACCTTTCACTCAGCTATCGTTTCCGGCCGTTCGTTCCGGCTCTCTCATTTTGGCGAATCGTCTCCGGGCAGGCCGATCCGCTGCAGGATGGTAGCAAGTTTCATGCCCCATTCTTCCTGCTGATTCGGCGTTGCCAGAAGATCGTTGCGGATTTCGATCATCACGCTGGGAAGACCCTGGCTTTGGCCATGGCGATCGAGCGTATGATAGACGCGGTCTCCCGGGCTGTAGGGCTCGTTGACCCCGACCACTAGGCTCGCATCCTCGCGCAGAGCCGCGATCATCGGGCCCGACAGGCTCTCGTCGCGATCGAAGAGAATACCGACATGCCAGGGACGCTGGACGCCGTTATAGACCGGATTGAAGCTGTGAATGCCGATGATCGCTGCCGGTCCAGCGTGCCGCTTGGCGGCCACCGCCGCGGCAACCCCCGCATGGAACGGTTCATAGACCTCCTGGATCCGCCGTGCGCGTTCGGCATCGCTGAGATCCGCATTGCCGGGAATGACGGTGCCCTCGCTCTTGAGGGTGATCGCGTCGAAAACCGACGGATCGCGATTGCAATCGATCACCAGCCGGCTCACCGCGCAGGACACCAAGGGCGCGTCGAGCTCGCGCGCCATCACGCGTGCCACGCCGAGCGCTCCCGGATCCCAGGCGATATGGCGTTGCAGGTCGGCATCCGACAGGCCGAGCTTGCCAAAACGCGGAGGAACGAAATTGGATGCATGCTCGCAGACGAGGACATATTCACCCCTGCCTCGGCCGTTATCGACAATGGCAGAATCCGGCTGGATTTCCCCGCCCGAAGTTCCTCCGGCAGCTCTCTCGGCGAGCGATTCTAACATTCATTACGTCCGGGCTTGTTTTTGTATTGAGTGTTATTCTGAGTACAGCCGTAGCCGACTTGTCAATTGTGAAAATTGTGTCCACCTTCCACTCTCGCTTTTCCGGAGGGAGTCGCCTGATGACCAAAAGCCCAGACGCGGCGGCCACTGCAAGCGATCAGACCTTGGCGACGACCATCCGCAGCAGGCTCGGTTCGCTGACCCCCACCGAGCGCCGCGCCGCCCATGTCCTCTTGTCGAACTATCCGTTCGCAGGCCTTGAAACCGTTGCGCAATTTGCCTCGCGCGCCGGCATTTCGGCACCTTCGATCCTGCGCTTCATTGCCCGCCTCGGCTTCGGGGCCTACGCCGATTTCCAACGTCATCTCAAGGACGAACTCGAAGCACAATTGCAGTCGCCGCTGATGAAGCAGGCGCCGGAACAGGCGAACCCGACCCCCCTCTCCGCGTTCGCGGCGGCTGTGGTCGCAAACATTACGCACAGCTTCGAGGCGATGGCGCCGGCCGAGTTCGATGCGATTCTCGCCATTATCACCGACACCAAGCGCCGGCTGCATGTCGTCGGTGGTCGCCTTACCGAGGCCGTGGCGCTCTATACCGTGCGCCATCTCAGGGTCATCCGCCCCGATGTCACGCTGGTTGAGGGACAGGCGGCAACCTGGCGCGACCAGGTCATCGATTTCGGCAAGCGTGACGTCCTGATCGTCTTCGACATCCGGCGCTACCAGGACGATGTCATCCTGCTCGCGCAGGAGGCAACCGAGCGCGGCGCCACCATCGTGCTGTTCACCGACCAATGGCTATCGCCGATCGCCCGCTTTGCCCGCCATGTCATTTCAGCGCGCACAGGCGTGCCGTCGAACTGGGATTCGAACGCGGCGATCCTGGCGATCATCGAGGCCTTGATGGCTGCGGCCACCAAGACGCTGTGGGATCTTTCCAAGGCCCGCATGGAAGCCTTGGAGATCCTGCGCAAGAACAGCCAGCGCCCGGGTTAGCAGGCTGTTGAAGAAGTCTGTGGCGCGGCCGAACCGAGTATGATTCATTCACTCGTTGATGCGGCGAGGTGGTGGATGCGAGGTTCGGACAACCGCTCGGGATCGCTGTTTTCCTATGTTGATCTGGAGGCGCGGGTGCGCAGCGATCATCCGCTTCGACGGATCAAGGTGTTTGCCGATGATGCGCTGGAGGGACTGAGCAAAGATTTCTCACGGCTCTATTCGGGAATGGGCCGCCCGTCGATCCCGCCGGAGATGCTGTTGCGGGCGATGCTATTGCAGGCCTTTTATTCGATACGCTCGGAACGACAGTTGATGGAGCGGCTGGAGTTCGACCTGTTGTTCCGCTGGTTCGTCGGCCTGGGCATTGACGAGACGGCCTGGGATCACTCGAGCTTTTCCAAGAACCGTGATCGGTTGCTGGAAGGGGAGATCGCGGCGAAGTTCTTGGCGGCAGTGTTGGCCCAGCCGAAGGTGAAGCGGCTGCTGTCCAGCGATCATTTCAGTGTCGACGGCACGTTGATCGAGGCCTGGGCGTCGATGAAGAGCTTCAGGCCCAAGGCGGGCAATGGTGAGGGAGGACCGCCAGCAGATCCACCCGCATCGGGTGGCCGTAATGGCGAGGTCGATTTCAAAGGTCACAAGCGCTCCAATGAGACCCATCAGAGCACGACCGATCCCCACGCCCGGCTCTATCGCAAGGGTTCTGGTATGGAAGCCAAGCTGTGTTTTATCGGCCACGCTCTGATGGAGAACCGATCTGGCTTGGTCGTCGACACCCGACTGACACAGGCTGACGGCCATGGCGAGCGCCATGCGGCCCTTTCGATGATCGAGCCGCGCGCGGACCGGCCGCACGCGATCAGTCTGGGCGCCGACAAGGCTTATGACGCCGAGGACTTCGTCAATGAACTGCGGTCGATGAACGTGCGCCCACACGTGACCCAAAACGACAACGGCCGGCGTTCGGCCATCGATCGGCGCACGACCCGCCACGCCAGCTACGCGATGAGCCAGAAGATCCGCAAGCGGATCGAGGAAGCGTTCGGCTGGATCAAGACCGTGGCCGGCCAGCGCAAGACAAGGTTCAAAGGACGAGACAGGGTCGGATGGGCATTCGCCTTCGCCGCGGCGGCCTACAATCTGGTTCGCCTGCCCAAGCTGGTTGGAGCGCAGCCATGACGCTGAAAGGCAAGTGGCGGATCATTCAACTGGAGGCTTTCGACGAAGACTATCTCGATCTGGTCGAGCCGGCATACATCCAGATCGACGAGCGCGGCCTGGGCGAAATGGCCTTCGGCGCCCTGACTGCCGCGCTCGACTGTGCCTACACGCAGAGCGGTTTTGATTTCAACTGGGATGGCTCCGACGAAGGCGACCAGGTCAGCGGCGACGGTTGGGCGGAGCTCCAGGATGACGGCTCGCTCCTCGGCGAAATATCTTGGCGCAACGGCGACGAAACCAGCTTCAAAGCCGCTCCCTGGGCGACTTCTTCAACAGCCTGTTAGAGCAAAGTGCGATTTCTCCGAATTGCACTTTGCTCTAACCTTTTGTTTTGACATGTTTTCTTAATCAAAATGTCTGTCAACTTCTCTGGAAAACACTCTAGCCCTTCACGGCACCGGCGGTCAGTGAGCGCCCGATATAGCGATAGGCCAGCAGGCTGAGCAGCAGAGGCGGCAGCACGGAGAGGACCATCACCGCCGCCGCTGTGCCCCACTGCACCCCGCCACCGCTGGCGGCGAAGAAGAACGAGGCGCCGACGGTGATCGGCACGGCGCTCTGCGTGGTCAGCATCAGGCCGAACAGGAATTCGTTCCAGGCATAGATGAAGGCCAGGATCAGCGAGGAGGCGATGGCGGGCGCGGTCAACGGCAGCACCACCCGCCACAGCACGAAGAAGGTGCCGGCGCCATCGACCAGCGCCGCCTCCTCGATCTCGATCGGCAGGTCCCTGACCGCGTTGGCGATCAGCACCAGCACCAGCGGCAGGTTGACGAGGCACAGGATCAAGGCGAGCCCGAACCGGGTGTCGAGCAAGGCCAGGCGCTGGTAGATCAAATAGATCGGGATGGAGAAGATGATCAGCGGGACGGCGCGCAGATTGGTCACGCCGGGCAGCAGCCAGCGCTGGCCGATGCCATGGCGCACGATGGCGTAGGCTGCCGGAAAACTGAGCAGGATTGCGAACAGCGAGCCCAATGAGGCGGCAACCAGGCTGTTGACGAGATAATGCGCGATGTCGAAACGGTCGGAGATTTCGAAGACCCTGGCGAAATTCTCCAGCGTCGGCGCCTCGATCAGCAAGGACGGGTTCTCGGCTATTTCGGATTCGCTCTTGAAGGCCGCGATCAGGGTCGCGATCAACGGAAAGTTCAGCGCGAAAGCCGCGAGGAGAAAGACGATCCAGCGCAGGAGGGTGAGAAGCCGTGTCATGCGCGGCGCTCCGCCAGCTTCATCAGCCCAGCCACCGCGACATAGGACATCACCAGCAGGATGAGGGACGCGGCGACGGCCATCCCGATATTGCTGCCGCGGAAGAACGCCTCGTAGATATAAATGCTAATTGTGGTCGTGCTGCCGCCGGAGCCGCTGCCGGTCAGCACATAGACATTGTCGAACACCCGGAAGCTGTCGATGAAGCGGAAGAAGAAGGTGATGGCGATGGTCGGCGCCATATAGGGCAGGTCGATCCAGCGCAGCCGTCGGAAATAACCGGCGCCATCGATGGCGGCAGCTTCCCTGATCTCGATGGGGATCGCCTGGTAGGCCGAATAGAGGATCAGCAGGGCAAAGGGCGTCCATTGCAGGACCTCGATGGTGACGAGCGTGGCGAAGGCATTGTCCGGGCTGAGGAAAGCGGGGCTGTCACCGGTGAAGAGCAGGAAATAATAGGGGATCACGCCGACGAATTCCTGCAGCACCAGGCGATACATCAGGCCGACCAGGGCCGGGGCCAGCATCATCGGCAGCATCAGGACGGCCATCAGCCAGGGACGCTTGGCCAATAAGGGGCTGAGAAAGATGGCGAGGAACAGGCCAAGCAGGATCTGGGCGATCGACGCAGCAACGGCAAATTTAAGGGAGAAGCCCATGGCCTTCCAGAACGCGCCATCCTGGAGCACGCCTAGGAAATTGCCAAAACCCTGCAGGCTCGGGCTGCGCAGGGTTTCGAAGGTCACGTTCGAGAGCGCGTAGACGATGTCGATGCAAAGCGGCAGCGCCACCAGAAAGATCAGGAATCCGGTCATCGGAGCGATGAGCAGATAGGATGTCTTGCTCTTGGCGAGCGCCATCAGGCTGTCTCCGGGCGTTGCTGGGAGTGCGGACGTCCCCGTCCGAAGACGCGAACCTAAGGCGAGAGGCGTGACGCCAAACGCTCTTTCGCTCCGTTTGTACGGGGAGAACGCAAGAACCAGGGGCAGCGTAAGCCCGCCGCTTAAGTTAGCACCTGCGGACGCGTCACCTGCGCTCCCGGGATTGCGCCCTATGACGGGCACTCGATGCAAACGCTATTTCTTCAACAATTCCTGCATCTTGGCGGTCGTTTCCTTCAGCGTCGCATCAAGGTCGGCCTGTCCCGCCCAATAGCCGGTGAAGGCCTTGGCCTGGGCCTCGTAGACCTGCAAGGCGCCGGCTGAGGTCCCTCCCGTCATCACGAAACCGTACTGGCCGGCGAAGTCACCGATCTTGGCGAGGTCCGGCCGCTTCGGCAGGGAGGACGTCAGGCTGGCATCGAGCGCCGGCGAACCACCCGCCTCCGCATAGATCTTCATCGCCTCCGCGCCGGCGAGCCAGTGCAGGAACTTGACCGCGCCCTCCTTATGGGTCGAGGCCTTGTTGAGGCCGAAGCCAAGTCCGTGAATATGCGTCGTGCGCCCCTCAGGCCCCTTCGGGGGAGCCAGCGCATCGATCTTGCCCGCCACCGCGGCGTTCTTGGCCGGATTGTCGAGATCGGCCGCCGCAGCGTTCCATTGCAACATGGTGGCGACCTGCCCGGCACCAAAGGCGGCGTTGGCCTCGGCATATTCGTAGGAGAGCGAATCCTTGGGGCTGGCGCCGGCATCGTAGAGCTTCTTATAGAGCTCCAGGCTGGTACGGTAGGCGGGCGAATCCACAGTGATCTTGCCGGTGGCGTCCTGCCAATCGGCGCCATAGGAGCGCGCCATGGTCTGGAACACCATCATGTTGAACAGGAGGTTCTTCATCTGCAGCACCGTGCCGTAGCGGGTCGGGCTGGCGCGATTGATGCTCTTGGTGAAGAACAGGGCCGTGGCGGCATAGTCGTCCCAGGTCCATTCGTCCGGCTTTACCGGCTGCAGCGGCTTGCCGAGATATTTCTGGGCGATCTCGCCATAGGTCTTCTTCCAGCCGTCATCGGCCAGCAGCTTTTCCATCAGGTCCTTGCGCACATACATGAAATGCAAGGACAGGTCCGTCGGCACGCCATATTGCTTGCCGTCGAACTGCATGGTCTTCAGCACCTTTTCGCCGAAGACCTTGGCGCTGTCGGCCGGTAGGTCCACCGGCTGCATGAAGGGCGCATATTTGCCGAGTGAATAGGTGGCGATCAGGTTGAGATCGAACTCGGTCGACCCCGCCGCAAGATCGGCCTGCAGCTTGTCCCAGAACCCTTCGCGGTTGAAGAAGATCAGCCTGACCTTGTCGACCTCCGCGAGACCGGAGCGCTCATTGTAGGCCTTGGCGGTCGCCCGGAGAGCCGTTTCCTCCGGCCCGCCGGGCCAGCCGAGAACGGTAACGTCGGCCATGGCGCCGGTGCTGCCCGCCAACGCCAGGGCCAGACCGGCCAGCAGCGCTCTGCATCTGTTCCTTCGGCCTCGCTTCATCTCAGACATGGATCCACCTCCGGTGCGCTTTCTGGTTATAGGTCGACGAGATCGGCCACGCCGATCAGTCCCGCTTCGGCGCCGAGCGCGGCAGCACGGAATTCGGGACGGTAATGGGGAGGAAGCCCAGCGGCTTGTCGGCGCAGCCGGTCGAGGAAGCCCTCGGCCAGACCGAGGCCGCCGCCAATGACGAAGCAATCCGGATCGATCAGCATCTGCAGGGTGCGGGCGGCACGGACCAAGGGGCGCACGGCCCCGTCGACGAGGGCTTCCGCTTCCGGATCGCCGCCGCGGGCGGCTGCCAGCAAGGCCGGCGGGCCGGACCATCGTCCGCTGCCGGCGGCCGACCGCGCCAGGGCAGAACCGGCCGCAATGTCTTCCAATCGCTGCTCGCCTGCCGAGAGATCGGTAAGGATCCGGCCGACATGCCCTGCCAGCCCGCTACGGCCGGTCAACAGACGCCCGCCCAGCACGAGACCGCCGCCGACGCCTGTCGATACCGTCAGGAACACCATGTCGGTGCCCTGCCCCGCGCCGAAGCGATATTCGCCCCAAGCCGCGGCCTGGGCGTCGTTGACGGCCGTCACGGGCACCTTGAGGCGCTCGGTCAGGACCTCAACGAGAGGATAACCATCCGGCACCGGCAGGATGGCCGGATTCAGTGCCGACCAGCGGCCTCCTGCGATCCGGCCGGTGACGGCGATGCCGGCGGCAGCATAGCGTCCGCTCCAATCGGCTATGCTCGCGGCGACGGCATCCAGCCAGGCCTGCGGGCCGCCCTCGCGTGCGGTCTCGACACGGCGCTGCGCCACCACCCTGTCGCCGTCGACCAAGGCCGAGAGGGTCTTGGTGCCGCCGATATCGATTGCAAGGACAGGCCGTCGTTGCATGGGCGTTCCTAGGAGGATGGAGCAGAGGGCGACTTCACCGCCTCGACGAACCAGCTCGTGATGTGCTCGGGGCGAGTGATGGCGGAGCCCACCACCACAGCATCTGCGCCGGCCTGACGTGCCGCCTGCACCTGTGCCAGCGTACGATAGCGCCCCTCGGCGAAAACTGGCCTGCCGAGAACCGCGACCTGGCGCACGAGGCCGATATCCGGCTCCTCCGGCACCGGCCCGCCGACATAGCCGGACAGGGTGGTGCCGATCACGGATGCGCCCGCCTCGGCGGCGGCGACAGCATCCGCCAGGTCGGCGCAATCGGCCATGGACTGCCGCCCGGCGGCATGAATGGCGGCGATCAGGGCAGGCACGGAGACCGGGCGCACGCGCTGCGTGGCATCGAATGCGATGATGTCGGCACCGGCGTCCGCCAGATCGGCGACATCCTGCAGCAAGGGAGTGATGAATACGGGCGTGTTCGCTTCGGCGCGTTTGACCAGCCCGATGACCGGCAGCGACGTTGCCGCGCGCACAGCCCTGACATTGGCCAGCCCCTCGATGCGCAACGCTGCCGCGCCGCCTGCCGCGGCAGCCAATGCGAAGCCGACGACAATCTCGGTCCGGTCCATGGCGCCGCCGATCACCGGCTGGCAGGACACGATCAATCCGTCGAGCGATCGTTCAACTGCGGTTGCCAACCCATGCTCCTCGTTTGCTGCTGAGGAAGCCTGACATCAATGGGACCAGAATGCAACCTGTTTAATACCAGTGGCGCAATCCTCCGTGCTTTAACCACGCCGGGCCAGTTCGACCATGAAATCATAGGCGTCACCACGGTAGCGGCTGCGGGTCAGCTCGACCACCCGGCCGTTTTCGAGCGAGCAGCGGCGCTCCATTTCGAGGATGGGAGCGCCTGTTTCGATCTCGAGCAGGCGCGCCTCGTGGGCGGTCGCCACATCGGCCCTCACCCGCTGCAACGCCCGCACAGGCTGGCAGCCCCGGCGATCGAGGGCGGCATAGAGGGAGCCTTTGATGAGATCGGGGCTCGGCAGGAATTCGGCCGGCAGCACCGAATATTCGATTGCCATGGGCACCCGATCGGCCAAACGCAGCCGGTGCAGACGGCAGACCTCGGCCCCCGGCGACAGGCCCAGGGCCATGGCTTCGGCGCCGTCTGCCATGCCAACCTCCCGGCGCAGCCAGGTGGTGCCGGGAACACGGCCGCGCGCCACCATGTCCTCCGAGAAGCTGGTGAACACCGTCATCGGCTTTTCCAGGCGCAGCGCGACGCTGGTTCGCGCACCGTGGCGCTGCACCAGCAGCCGTTCCTCGACCAGCCCCTTAATGGCATTGCGCACGGTCACGCGCGACAGATCGAGGCGCTGAGCCAGCTCGCGTTCACCCGGAATCATCGCGCCCGCCGAAACGACGCCTTCGGAAATCGCGCTCCGCAGGGCATCCTGCAAGCGCCGATACAGCGCCGTCGGGCTTTCGGTTTCCAGGCGTCCCTTGCGCAGCAGATGATCGATCAGCCGCTCGACCTCGGCGTTTTCCGCTGGTTCGGGGCGATCGGCACTCTGGTCGGGAGAGAAGGAAGAAGACATGCGGCACCAGATATTTTCAGGCAAAGGCGCTTTGCGGCTCAGTGGACTGACCAAGAGCCGCAAGGACACGGCATTACAAACACCAGGCAAAGCAGTCTTTCCGACTGTACCCGCTTTGCTTGATTGGGCGGGATCGCAAAGGCGCGTCCGCAACTCCATCATTCGATGGCCGAACATCGTTCTTGCCTGACTCGCCCCTGTCTAACACGCAATCTCGATTGACGCACCGACAACAAGAAAAGGGCCGGTCAGCGTTGCTGCCCGGCCCGTAGGTCCTGAAACCGCATCGAAGAACGCATTTCGTGCTCGAAAATCGGTAAGTTCGATCGTTCTCAATAGGCCAGCGCCGGCGCCAATCGTGCCGGCGCCTGCACGGTCGCCCGACGCAACCCCCAGCGCAGCAGGGCGCCGGCTGCTGCGAAGCTCGCGGGATCATCGGCCACGCCGCCCCCAGCGGTCGCCGCGTCCTCGAGCAGGGTCAAGCCGACAATCACCACGGCACCGACGATGGCCACCGTTGCCTTGCCCCAATGAATGCCCGAAGACGGCTCCGGGGACGGGGGCGACCTGCGATCGCTGTGCACGGGCTGGGGTCGCCACACCCGCGTCGCATCGGGAACCGGACGATAGCTCGGCGCCAGCACCGGCTCGGGCAGCGGTGGGCGCAGATGCTGATCCGGCTTCAGCTCGATCTCGACCTTGAACTCGCCGGCGACATAGACATAGTCGCGGATACGCCCGGTCAGGCGCGGATAGGCGAGCGTCGCCTTGAGCACCGGCTCGCCCGTGCTCGAAATCCCGGCCGAAAACTGGGCGCCCGGCGAATGCGCGTTGGCTCGCAGGGTCAGCTGGCATTCATAGGTAACACTGTTGGATTTGCGGTCCCAGCTCAACTTGCCGCCGGACACCAATTCGCCAAGCACCGTCGAGGTCTGCTGGCGCGCCTGCGACTCCAGCCCTTTATTGCTGTAGACGAGAAGCGGCACCTTGTCGGTCGGCTGCAGGAAGATCGCCCCCTTCAGCTTGACCTTGGCCGAGAAGCCATTGCCCTTGATCTCGATGATCGGCAGGTCGTCAAGCTGGTAGCCGAAACCGAAATTGTTCGCGAGCGTCCTGGCCGCCGGGTTGCTTCCAGCATCGGGCGGTGTGCGCATAGGATGGGACGGGCTCGTGCCGGCCCTTGTCGGGGCAGGAGCAGGCGTGGGCGAGCCGGGTGCGGGCGGGTTGGCCGGCTGGGGCTTCGCCGCCAGAGCCGGGCCTGTCGTCGACGTACCGCGCAAAACCACGCGGCGATGCTGCTTCGGCAGGTAGATCACCTGCCCGGCCTTGATGAGATCGGGATTGACGATGCCGTGTCCGGTCTTGGCGACGACAGCCGGCTCGTTGTTATAGGCATAGATCTCCGGCCAGCGCACCGGATTTCCATAGTAACGGCCGGCGATCCCCCACAAGGTGTCTCCTTGCTTGATCACATAACGCCCTGCCTTCACCACGCTTCTCCCGGAAATGTATTTCTGCCAATCGTTGGAATGTGCTGCGTCCAAGACTAGGCCCGCATCTTGACAGGAATATTATGGTTCCGGGTAAAAAACCTGGTCCTAGGTCATTGATCCCTTACGAGAGCCGGGTATCAATCCAGCCTGATCTGCACACTGGCCGTATGCCCTCTGGCATCGATCACCGAGAGGCGGGCAAAGCCCTTGCCGGGCTTGTCCCAGACAGCCTCGCGCCGTTCTTCGCCGATCACGATCGGCAGGCCGTCGGCGAGCCAGGTGAAGGGCGGCGCGCCCCCCATCGCCTTGAGAGCCAAAGCGGCATCCGGCTCTCCCCCGGAAACCTCGACCCGGGCGCCATCGGGCGGAAAGGAAATCACCAGCGGGGCATCGCCCGAACCAGCGGCGGCAATTTCGGGCAACGCGCCGGGACGGAAGCGCTGCAAGGCCGGCGGCAGTTCGGAGGTCCGCGCGAACACCACGCCGGATGGCGGAGGCTTGAGCGGCACGCGCTTCTCGCCGATGCGCTGGAAGGCATCGAACAGGATGGGAGCGGCAGCCTTGCGGCCGACGAGATCCGAGACGGGCGCCCCATCGGGCCGCCCGACCCAGACGGCGACCGTGTTGGCGCCGTCGAACCCGACCGCCCAGGCATCGCGATAGCCATAGGACGTGCCGGTCTTGTAGGCGATCTTGCCGCCCACCGCGTTCTCCGGCGGCGGCGCGCCGATCAGGACATTGCCGACCTGCCAGGCCGCTGCCTTCTCGAACAGGCGATGGGGCTGCGCGCCGATCGACCGGTCCTGCGGCCGCCAGATCAGCGGCAGCGCCTCTCCCTCACGGGCCAGCGCGAGGTAAAGAGTGGCGAGATCGGTGAGCTTGACGCCGGCGCCGCCGAGGCCGACGGCAAGCCCCGGCACCGCGTCGGGCGGCAGGGATGGCTCGGCGCCGGCATTCTTCATGCGTGCGATCAGCCGGTTCGGCCCGATCGAATTGAGCAGCATCACCGCCGGCACGTTGAGGGATTGCTGCAGGGCGCGGCGCATGGTGACGGTGCCCTGGAAGGCATCGTCGAAATTCTCGGGCTTGTAGACCCCGAAACGGGCGGGACGATCATCCACCAGCGTCTCGGGATGGGCGAGGCCATCCTCGAAGGCGAGGCCGTAGATGAACGGCTTGAGGGTGGAGCCCGGCGAGCGCGAGGATTCGGCCAGATCCATCTGCCCGGCCCTCGCCTTGTCGAAATAGCCGACGCCGCCGACATGTGCCCTCACCTCCCCGCTGGCATTGTCGACGGCGACGATGGCAACCGAGACGCCGCCGCCCAAGGCGGTCGCTCGCTCGCGCGCCAGGTTCTCGAGCTGCTCCTGCAGGAAGCGTGCAATCGTGGTGGTCACCACCGGATTGGGCTCGCTTTTGCCGGCCTGGGCCTGAAGCAGCAGGTCCTGGCGCACCAGCCGTTCGGCGACATGGGCGGCCAGGATCGGGAAGGGCTTGCGCCCCAGCGGCGCTGCCTCAAGCGTGGCGGCCTCGGCCTGGTCGGGATGCAGCACGCCCTTGCCGGCGAGAAGCCGCAGCACCCGGTTTCGGGCTGCCTTGGCCGCAGCGGGAGCCCGGTCCGGGCGGCGCGATTCAGGGGCCTGCGGCAAGGCTACGAGCATCGCCGCCTCCGCCGTCGACAGGCGCTTGGGTTCCTTGGCGAAATAGGCCAGCGACGCCGCCCGCGTTCCTTCCAGATTGCCGCCATAGGGCGCCAGCGCCAGATAAAGGCCGAGGATCTGCTCCTTGCTCAGCCGGTTCTCGATCTGGACGGCGCGGATCATTTCCGCCGCCTTGTCGGCGAAAGTGCGATCGGGACGCGGCTCGAGTAGGCGGGCAACCTGCATGGTCAGGGTCGATCCGCCGGAGACGATGCGCCCCCGGCTCAGCATCTGCCAGGCGGCGCGCACCATCGCCACCGGATCGATGCCGTGATGGGAATAGAAGCGCTTGTCTTCGTAAGCGACCAGCATAGACAGGAAGCGCCGGTCGATCTCCTCCGGCCTGGCCGGCAGGCGCCAATAGCCGTCCGCCGTGGTGAAGGGGCGCAGCAGCTTGCCGTCGCGGTCCACCACCAGGGGCGAATAGGTCACGCTTTCGCCCAGCGGCACCGGGCCAAGGCGCCGGAGCGCCTCCGACAGCGCAAAGCCGCCGGCGTTCACGGCAATGACAGCCGTGAACAGAAACGCGCAGAGAATATGGACGCGCCGGGCGGTCATGGCGGGGTAGTCTCCGACTTCACCCTCCCCTCGAGGGGAAGGGTATAGCACGGCCCTCTCCTCATTTCTCCGTCACCGTCAGCATGCCGGTGGCCAGCGTGGCATTGCGCTCAGGCTGATACATATCCTCCACCGTCGTGCCGGGCAGGATGTAGCGGCCGGGCGCTACCGCGCGGACGACATAGGCAACCTTGGCGGCCTGGTCGGTGAACGCGGCGACGAAGCGGTCGTCGCGGAACTCCGAATGGGTCACCTCGGTGAGATCCTTGAGCCAGGACATGCTGCCGGTCTCGCCGGTGACGACCAGATTCGGATTCTCGATCTCGAAGCCGGCGGGCAGCCGGTCGACGAGCAGGAAGTTGCCGGTCTGGTTGTCGCCGCTGCGGCTGGCGCTCAACACCACAACCAGCCTGGTGTTCTGCTTCACCTGCGTGGGATCCACGGCCTTGCCGTCGAGCGAGAAATAGCTCCTCGTCAGGTTCATGCCGTTATTGGCGGCGGGCTCGGGCACGACGGGCGAGCCGGAAACCGCAACCACGGCCTGCAGGGCCGAAGCGCCGGGGTTGGAGACGGAATGCGGGGTCTTGAGGGCCTCTCCGCGATAGACCTTGTAGAACGCGCCCTGCTGTTCCGAGCCATCGACGGTCAGCTTGAGGGAACGGGCCTGGTCAGCGATGCTGCGAGCCGCGAGCACCATCCAGGTCATCTCCTGGGTCGAGGCATAGCGGGATTTCGATCGCGCATCGGTGATGACTTTGAGCGCCGCCTTGATCACCGGCAGGCCGGCATTGCCGTCACCGGCAAGCGCCACCACCGCCGCGGCATCGCGCAGCGGCGAGCCGTAATTGCGATAGGCCAGGCTGGTATCGCTGGTCTCCTTCTGGAGCGCCTCGGCAGCCGAGCCGAACGCCTCGCCGGCCCGCGGCTTGTCGCCGAGCATGCCGAGGGCAGCAGCGATCTGGGCCCGCGCCATGGCGCTGCCGAACTGGCCGATCTTGGTGTCGGCGAGATATTTCAGATCGCCCGCCGGCGCCCTGCCCGCCCGGGCCAGCGTGTAGAGGGCATAGGCGACGTCCTCGCCCTTGCCCTCTTCCACGTCGGGCGCGTTGCCGACACGGTTGCGCAGATAGTCGACCGCCTGGTTGAGCGCCAGCTCCGGCACCGCGAAGCCCTTCTCGCGGGCGCGCAGCAGGAAGTCGGTGACATAGGCCGACAGCCACAACTCGCCGCTATCGGCATTCCACAGACCGAAGGCGCCGTTCGAATCCTGGCGTGCGAGCAGGCGCTGCACCGTATCGCCCAGGCGCTCCTTCACCGTGCCGTCGAGATCGATGGCATTGCCGCCGAGCTCGCTGAGATAGAGCAAGGGCAGCGCGCGGCTGACGAGCTGTTCCGAGCAGCCATAGGGATAGCGATCGAGATCGCGCAGCAGGCCGGGCACGTCGAGGGCGCTGAACGGCCCCACCGAAAGCGAGACCGCGCCGGTGCCGGGAACCATGTCGGAGACGAGGTCGGCATTGACGGTGATGCCGCCGCCATTGGCGGCGATGGTCTGGATCGTGCGGCGCGTCACCGGCGGATTGGCCGGCAGAACGCCGAGGGTGAAGCTCTGGTCGATGGCGACATTACCCGGCCCCGCCAGGGTGGCGACCAGCTTGCCGGTGCCGATGCCGTTCGCGGTAATGGGAATGTTCACCGGCGTGCGCGAGCCTACGGGCCCGATCTTCACGGTCTGGTAGAGGGCCGAGGGCTGGGCGCCGATCGGCCCCGCCACGTCGACGGCGAGCGTATAGTCGCCGGGCGCGGCCTCGGCGTTGACGAGGTCGAGGCGGAAGCGCGACTGGTCACCCACCGCAAGGAAGCGCGGCAAGGTGCCGGCAATCACCACCGGATCGCGCACTTTGACGTCCGCCGACCCATGGCCGACCTTGGTCGGGGTCCAGGCCACCGCCATCACCCGCACCAAACCATTGAAGGCGGGAATGTCGAAGCTGATCTCGGCCGTGCCGTCGGCACCGACCTCGACCATGCCGGAGAACAGCGCCAGGGGCGCCTGGGTCGGCGGGGGGCTGTTGAAATTGGCTCCGCCGTCGCCGCCGGTGCGGATCCGCCCCTTCGCTCCTTCCATGCCGTCGATCAACTGGCCGTAGAGATCATGCAGCTCGGCCGAAAGGCGCTTCTGGCTGTAATAGAACGTCTCCGGTTCCGGCGGCTTGTAGCCCGTCAGGTTGAGGATGCCGACATCGACGGCCGCCAGGGTGACATAGGCTTTCTCGCCGGCGAGGCCCTCGATCTTCACCGGCACCTTGAGAGGCTGGCGCGGCTTCATCAGCTCGGTCGGCGTGAGCGTGACCTTGAGCGTGCGTTCGTTGCGGTCGATGCCGAACCAGGCGAGGCCGATCGCGCGGGTCGGCATGCGCTTGGCCGCAACGTCCATCGGCCGGAAGTGGGTGACCACGACATAGGCGCCCGTGCCCCAGTCCTTGCCCACGGTCACGGGAACGGTCGTCCCCTTCTCCGGCACGTCGACCAGGGTGGAAGACAAGAGCTTCTCGCCGACCACCTGCACCGAGGCCTTGCCGGCAAAACGGGCATCGATCTTCACCTGCAGCGTATCGCCGGTCTTGACGCTGGTCTGGTCGAGGGCGACCGGCAGCATGTCGGGCGTGTCCGCCTTCTCGCTGGTGTAATAGCCCGCATAGAAGGAGCTGGAGGAGGAAGCCAATCCATCCGCTGAGATTTCGAGACGGTACTGGCCCCACTGCACCTGCGCGGAGATCTGGGCGGGCTTGTCGGCCGCGAGGTCGACCGTGCCGCCGCCGACCTTGCGGGCGGTGGTGACGGCCTCATAGTTCCAGCGATTATTGCTCTTGTACCACTGATAGGTCGTGGTCAGGCGCTTGAGGGTCCAGGTCGCGCCCTTGGCCGCCACCTGGTTGCCCTGGGGATCGACGGCAACGGCGTCGAACAGGGCCTGCTGGCCCTCGGGCACCGTGCCTTCGGCGAAGCCGGGCTTCAAGGCGAGCATCGGGCCGGTGGCGGCGATAGGCAGGGAGGCGCTGCGCACCACGCCGCGGCCGCCGCCTTCCTTCATGCGGATGACGAAATTGGCCTTGAGCGGACGGGTGGTCGTCGGCAGCTGCGGCAGCGGCACGGTGAATTCGGCGTGCCCCTTGTCGTCGGTCTGGGCGAGATCATCGACGGTGTTCTGCACCGTGTCGACGCTTTCGTCCGACAGGCCGAACGCATAGTTCTTCCATTGCGGGAAGGGCTGGCTGTCGATGGAGACCGAGACGTCGCCCTCGATATCGAGGCCGGCGGCGGGGGCGCCGAAGAGATAGCGGCCGTCCACCTTCAGATTGGCGCCGCTGGTGCGGTCGATACGCGTGCCGGAGGTGGCGAGGTCGAACTCGATGCGATCGGGCACATAGTCCTCGACCAGAAAGGTGGTCTCGCCGACCGGCGCCGCCTTGGGATCGGTATAGGCGACGACGCGCCAGGTGCCGCTGGCGGCAGAGGGAATGATGGCGATATCGGCGGTACGGCCGCCCGCGCCCTGGTCCTTCAGCACGGTACGGGAATATTCGACGCCGTCGGGGCGCTGCACCACCATGGTGACGGGCACGTCGGCCAGGGCATTGGCATTGCCGTCGCGCAGCAGGATGGCGGCATGCACCGTTTCGCCGCGCCTATAGACGCCGCGTTCGACATAGACGAAGGCATCGGCCGGTCCCGGCGGGTCGCGCCCGGTGACGCCGCGATCGGTGAGGTCGAAGGCCTGCTGGGTGAGGTCGATGAAGGCGTAATCGTTCTTCTCGTCTGAGGCCACCACGAGGGCTGGCTCCTGGCCCTCATTGCCCTTGGTGAGGCCGGCATCGAAGAAGGCGGCGCCATCGACCCCGGTCTTCACCGAACCCAGAATCTCATTGTTGCGGGCGAGCAGGCGCACCGTGACATCGGCGAGCGGCTCGGCGGAAGCGATCGAACGCAGGAAGACGTGCAGGCCGTCCTTGCCCTTCAGCGTCGACAGGCCGAGATCGGAGACCACGAACCACTGCGTGGCGAGCTGGCTGTCCTCGTCCTCCGCCACTTCGCCGGCCTGGGCCGTCATCACATAGAGGCCAGGCTCGATCTTGCCGAGCGCTTCGTCGACCGGAAAGGCGGTGGTGACGTCCTGATTCGGCGTGCTGGTGAGGTCCATCGTGCCTTCCCAGACCTTTTTGCCCTTGGTGCGGGCAATCTCGCTGGCCTGGGAACCGTAGATCTGGTCGAGGAAATTGGAATCGATCACCGCCGAGATCAGGCTGCGGTCGCCGACCCGGTAGAGCGCGAGCTTGGCCTGGGTGGTGTTGACCGAGACCAGAGGGATGCCGTTCTGGCCGGTGCGCGGCAGGACATAGCTCTTGCCGACGAACTGCACGGACGGCAGGCGGTCGCGCACATAGATCTCATAGTCGGCGTTCTTGAGGAGGCTCTCATCCACAGCCGAAGGCAGGCCCTGGCGCACGGTGACCTTGTAGCGCCCGCCATGCTTCAGTCCCTCGACGCACAGCTTGGTGCCGTCGACGGTAACGGCCGAGACGGGACCCGGCTCCTGGCTGAAATAGGGCGCGTAGTCGGCGACCGCGTTGCTCAGGGGATCGGAGAACTGGAAGCACAGGCGCGGCTGCGGCGCGTCGCTCTCCACCGTATAGTCGGTGATGCGGAAGCCGTGATCCTTGCGTACTTCCTCATAGGCTTCACGGATCTCGGCATTGTCGACCAGATCGAGGCTGGCGCGATAGGCGTTGAGGGCCGGGCGCCAGTCCTCGCGCTTGACCAAGGCTTGGGCGACGTCGTTGAGCGCGTCGGCCTGCTCCTGCGGCGTCTTGGCCAGCTGATAGGCCCTGATGGAGGCGCCGAGCGCCTTGTAGGGCAGTTCATAGCCGTCCTGGCTGTTGAAGGGCTCCGCCACCAGCAGCAAATCGGCGAGGCGCTTCCACATCGCACCGTCATTGGGGGACAGGGCGATGAATTGCTCCACCACCACGGCGGTGTTGCGCGCGTTGTCGGAGCCGATGGCCGCTTTCAGCTCCTCCTGGAGCTGCGGCGCGCTCTTCTTCATGGTCTTGGCCAGCTTGGCGATGCTGTCCTTGTAGCTGTCGGCTGCGTAGGAATAGCTATCCACCTGAAACCGCGGGGCCGCCTGCGCGGGGCTGGCAGCCACCCAGCTCAGCACGGCGAGCATGAGCACGAATGCCGAGAAGAACCGCACGAAGACGCCTTGGCGCGCTGCCTGCCTGACCATGTTCCCTGTCCCTCTTACCCGCCCCTGGGCCTATGCGGCGGTCCCCTTCCACGCTAGCGCGCCGGCGTGACCTGGGCGTGTCGTCAGTTATGCGGGAGAACCCAGTCGATAACTGACGGCACGCCCAGGTCACGCGATATGCACAGGGAACGGACCACCGAGCCTGCAAGACTAAGGGCGCCCCGGTTCGGCGGCAATCATGATTCAGAGAGATTTCACCATCTGTACCAGTGGGAACAGCGTGCGTACCGGTGTTTTTGCAGCCGGCTTATTTTTTCCGCGCAAGAGGGCTGGACAACCAGGGAGGCGCTGGCTATACACCCGCGGTCTCGCGGCGGCCTCGGCTGACTCGCCGGATGCCTAGGTAGCTCAGTTGGTAGAGCATGCGACTGAAAATCGCAGTGTCGGTGGTTCGATTCCGCCCCTAGGCACCATCTCCTCTTCCCTTCGTACATTTTGACTGACGACACCGCGGGTCCATGCGGCTGGATCGTATTGCGCGTTATTGCGCGTGGGATGAGCAAAATGAAGTGCTCGCAGTAATATCCACTGTCATAGTAATGCTTGGCCTTCTTGGAATGCCTTCACATCCATTATGGCTACCTACCAGCAACCGCATCGAAACGACTAAGCTGCGACGGTACTCCATCTGATGAGACCCGCGATTACCCGCAGCACGCGCCCTTTGGCGTGCATTTTGCGTTGAGGCGCCGCCAAATATTGTCCATTTTCTCTAAAATGGTGCCCCGAGATGCTCACCTTCAATTCTCTCCTCACCGCCACCGGCATCGACCTTGCAAGTACGAAGATTGTCCGGCACCAAGACAATCGTGCCGAGAAGGGCCGATCTCCATACGATCTTTGGCGGGCAGCAGATGGACGGTTTGAGCTTTTCCAGCGCATTCAAAGCCGGCGGCGATTCGATGGTGCCAAATGGATCGCATCCTTCGTGGCTACACCGCTCGGCGAGACATTATTCGCCGGCATCTATGAGGTCGGCGCCGCCGCGGCAGTGCCCCCAGGGACGCATTATCCGCTCGACGGCAAGCTGGTCGATGAAAATGAGCACCTGTACGAGCTGCAGCTTTCGCCGTTGCTGGCCGACTTTCGCGGGCGAGTCATAATCGATTGGGGACGGGGCTTCTTGGCATGGGTTCAGAACGCCAGCAGCCAGGACAAGCCCATCATCG
Source organism: Labrys sp. LIt4 (assembly GCF_017813775.1). NCBI lineage: Bacteria > Pseudomonadati > Pseudomonadota > Alphaproteobacteria > Hyphomicrobiales > Xanthobacteraceae > Labrys > Labrys sp. LIt4. Next base: position 373,056 of record NZ_JAGIPY010000002.1, on the reverse strand, counting down.
AGATCCGCCGTACTGTCGTCGACCCACCCTTTCCAGGCTTCGGCGTTTTCACTTGGCGGATCCGCGATCTGGCGGCTGTGCCGGTGGCGTGGCGCCAGGCACTGTCGGCGGTATCAGGTGTCTACCTGATGGTCTGCCGTTCGACTGGACAGCGTTACGTCGGATCAGCCTACGGTGCGGGTGGCTTTTGGGCTCGATGGGAACAATATCTTGCGACTGGTCACGGCGGCAACGTCGGCATGAAAGCCCATAGGAGCAGCGATTTTCAGGTCACCATCTTGGAACTGGCGTCTTTGTCGACGACGGTAGACGAGATCATCGCGCTCGAAAACCGATGGAAGGACAAGCTGATGAGCCGCCAATTTGGGCTGAACCTGAACTGACGGACAACGTCCGCCAGCGGACCGACACGCCACCCCCTTACGCATTTCCGTCGCGGAGCGCTCGACAAATCCCCGGTCAGAAAGAACCTTGCCCTTCTGATCGGGGAGCGAAGTTTGGTTGGGGTCATCGGCCCGGGCGCGTGGGCCATGGGCAGATCCATGCGCTCGAGCCCGGCCGGCAGTCCGATCGAAGCCGAGGATTGCTCTTCGCAAGCCTCGCGAACGCCGACCTGACGCCTGCATAGCATGGGATCGGGGCAAGAGTTTGAAACGCCGCACCGATTGTCAGTCATCCTCTCGGGATGATGCCCCGACCGGGCGCTGGCCCGCCCTGCCGCCGCTACTGCCAGGTCCAGCGATTGTTCAGGCCCTGGCCGCGCTCGAGGGTCGGATTGTCCCCCCATTTGCGCTCACTCCAGGTTTCGTAGAGCGCCAGGTCGAGGGCGTTGTCCTCCCGGATTTTCCGGCGCAGGTCCTCGCCGATATCCTGGCTGCGCAGCGCATTGGTAGGCGCGGCATTCTCATGCGGCAGTTTCTCGAATTTCCAGCCGATATCCTGGGTAATCCGCTCCATCACCGCATCGCAGTTGCGATAGTCGCCGACGAACCAGAATGTCTCGAACTGCCTGGAGAGAAATTCGAATCTCTGGCGCTGGCTCATCTTGCGGATGCCCAGGGAGGACAGGCCGAAATAGTGGCGGAAATAGAAGCGGCTGATGCGGTTGTGTTTGTTGGTCGGATACCACTGCTCGAAGGACATGCCCACGACCCGATGTCTCTCCGGCGTCTTCTGCAGGAAATTGTAGAGCGAGACGTAGAAGGACACCGGCTCCCGGAGCAGCCCGACCTCCCGGATGACGCGTCCTTCGAAGCCCTTGGCGGCGGTGCGCGGCAATCTGTGGCCGAACAGGATGCGGATCTCGTCGCGATCGGCCTGGGGCACGCGGACCTTCGGATCGAGCCAGGGCCGTTGCTCGGGCTTGGAATAAATCACGGCGGAGCCGCGCGGCGGGACGTCGTGCAGGAGATAATCCCTGACGCTCAGGCCGGCGCATTTCAGGATATGCGGAAAAAGATAGACCGTGGTGTTGCTGCTCATCAAGTCTCGCCAGGTTCAACGCCCTGCCGGCACCGGCCGGACGCGTTGAGCCTCTCACCCCTCATTTCCTGGCCAGGGGAACATTCGTGCCGCATGGACCATGGTGTCATTCGATCTTCCGTGCCGCCCCAACCCGACAAGCACCAGGCCGACGGGCCGTCAACAGGCACTGGGATAGACTACATATAGCAAGCCGGCAGCGAGGCAACGGGCCTGTTCGCGAGGGCACACATGATTGCAACCAATCGTGTAGGCCTTCCAGGGCAGCGACAGATGCGGACAAATGACAACGGCCCGCCCTGGCGGACGGGCCGTTCGATCGTAGTGCTGCTCGCCTCAGACCTTCCGGCGCCGGCGATACTGGTCGATCACCACGGCACCCACGATGATGGCGCCGAGCACGATCTGCTGCAGGGAGGCGGGAACGCCGAGGAAGGTGAAACCTGAGGTCACCACCGAGAGGATGAGGAGGCCGATCACCGTGGAAGTGATGCGTCCCACGCCGCCGGAGAGCGAGGTGCCGCCGATCACCACCGCCGCGATGGCCTGCAGCTCATAGCCGAGGCCTGCGCCGGCCTGGCCCGAGCCCGCACGGGCGATCTGCACCACCCCGGCCAGGCCCGAAAGCAGGCCGGCGAAGCCGTAGACCTTGACCAGGTGCCACTTCACGTCGATGCCCGAAACGCGCGCGGCCTGCATGTTCGAGCCGATGGCATAGGTGAACTTGCCATAGCGCGTGTAGCACATGGCGATGTGGAAGATCAGCGCCACCACCAGGAAGATCACCGTCGGCACGTCGATGGAAAAGCCGAAGAGTTCCACGGGCGAACCGATGACGCGGAAGGAGGGCGTGAAGGTGCTGACGGGCTGGCCATTGGTGTACCAGGTGGCGAAGCCGCGCGCCGAGACCATCATGCCGAGCGTGGCGATGAAGGGCGGCACATTGGCGTAAGCGATGAGCGCGCCGTTGATGACGCCGGCCAGCAGTCCCGTCGCCAGCCCGGCCAGCACGGGAATGATGAAAGGCAGATCGGTGAGATGCGGATAGACCACGGAGCGGGCCGTGCTCACCTGCGCGAGCGAGGCGGCGATCATGGCGGTGGCGCCCACCACGGAGCCGGAGGACAGGTCGACGCCGCTGGTGATGATGGTCTGCGCCACGCCCACCGCGATGATGCCGATCACCGCCACCTGCAGGAAGATGATGCTCAGGCGACCCGCATTGAAGAAGAAGCTCTGGCTCTTCAGCGGCCAGCCGATGAGCTCGAATATCGCCACGATGACGGCGAGAACCGCCAGGATGCTCAGTTCCTGCGGCAGCCTGCGATGCGGTTTGACGCTGGATATCTGCGGCGATTTGCCGGCAGCCTCGTTCGCGGACATGGGATCCTCCAATTCTATCGCTAAGCGCCTCACGGCGCGCCGTATCGGGGTTCTTCCAATTCCAGGGACCGCGCCTCAGCGCGCGGCCAGTTCCATGATCTTGACCTGGTCCGCTTCCGCCCGGTCGAGGATGCCGGTAGCGTGGCCGGCATGCATGACGAGGATGCGGTCGCTCATGCCCAGCACCTCCGGCAGTTCCGAGGAAATCATGATCACCGCCACGCCCTCGCCCGCCAGCTTGCTGATCAGGCGATGGATTTCAGCCTTGGCGCCGACATCGATGCCGCGCGTCGGCTCGTCGAGGATGAGTATCTTCGGCTTGGTCAGGAGCCAGCGGCCGATCAGGACCTTCTGCTGGTTACCGCCGGACAGGTTCTCGATGCGCTCATGCAGGTTGGGTGTCTTGACGCGCAGCGCCGCGCTCATCTCGGCGCAGGCCGGCGTTGCCTCGCCCGAGGCGACGAAGCCGGCCCTGACGTAGCGCTGCGTCAGCACCGCCATCTGCATGTTCTCGAGGATGTCGAGAATGAGGAAGCAGCCGGTGTCCTTGCGGTCCTCGGTGAGGAACGCCATGCCCTGGCGCATGGCGACGGCAGGAGAGGAGATGGAGACGGGCTTGCCGAAGACCTCGATCGTGCCGGAGGAGGCCGGCGTGACACCGAACAGGGTTTCCGCCACATTGGAGCGACCTGCCCCGACCAGCCCGGCGAAACCGAGGATCTCGCCGGCACGCAAGTCGAAGGAGACATCGCGGAAGACGCCGTCGAGCGTCAGGTTCCTCACCGACAGGACGACGTCGCCGATAGGCACCGTCTCCTTGGGGAACATCTGGGTGATCTCGCGGCCGACCATGCGGCGGATGATCTCGTCGCGCGTGAGGTTGGCGGCCAGGTCCGTGCCGATATATTTGCCGTCGCGGAAAATCGAGACCTCGTCGGCGATCTCGAACAGCTCGTTCATCTTGTGCGTGATGTAGACGATGCCCTTACCCTGCGCCTTGAGGTCGTGGATGATCTCGAACAGATGCGCGACTTCAGTCTCGGTCAGGGCCGAGGTCGGCTCGTCCATGATCAGTACGTCGGAATTGTAGGAAATCGCCTTGGCGATCTCGACCATCTGGCGGTTAGCCACCGATAGCGATCCGACGGGCACGGCGGGGTCGATCTTGATCTTGAGCTGCTCGAACAATTTGGCGGTGCGCCGGTTGAGCTCGCCATGATCGACGAAGCCGAGCCGAGTCAATGGCTCGCGTCGGATCCAGACATTCTCCGCCACCGTCATATATTGCATCAGGTTGAGTTCCTGATGGATCATGGCGACGCCCTGCTGGAGCGCATCGAGGGGGCCGGAGAACTGCACCTCCTGCCCGCGCAGCTTCATCACGCCGCTGTCGCGCTGATAGACGCCGGCGATGATCTTCATCAGCGTCGACTTGCCGGCGCCGTTCTCGCCCATCAGGGCATGCACCGTGCCGGGGCGCAGCTTGAAGGAGACATTGTCGAGCGCCAGCACGCCGGGAAAGCCCTTGCGCACGCCTTCCACCTCGATGAGATAAGCAGAATCCGTGGTACCGCGGCTCGGCGCCGCCGATTGCACTACAGCCATCGTCATTCTCCCTCATGCTTGCGCCGGAGCTGCCGACGTGTTTCATCGGCCCGGAACAGGGGTCCGGACATTGCCGCGTCTGACGAGAAAATCGCGCCCCTCCGGCTTCCTGAGCCGGAGGGGCTCCGCGCCGTTCGATCAGTTCTTCTTGAGGTAGTTGTCGATATTGGCCGGGGTCACCAGCTCGAAGGGCACCCAAACCATGGGGTCGACCTTCTCGCCCTTGGCAAGCTTCAGCGCCGTATCGACGGCACCCTGGCCCTGGCCGGCGGCGTTCTGGAACACGGTGACCTGCAGATCGCCATCCTTCATGGCGCCCAGGCCATCCTGCGTGGCGTCCACGCCGCCGACGAGGACCTTGCCGCCGGCAAGGCCGGCCTGCTTGAGGGCCTGGATGGCGCCGATGGCCATTTCGTCATTGTTGGAGATCACGGCAGCCGGCTTGATGCCGGAGGTCAGCCAATTGGTCATCAGGTCGATCGCCTGGGTGCGGTCCCAGTTGGCCGTCTGCTTCTGCAGGATCTTCATGCCCGTGCAGGGCTCCTTGGCGATTACGTCCTCGACATCCTGCGTGCGCTGGCGGGCGGCCTGGTTCGACAATTCGCCCATGATCACCACGATATCGCCCTTGCCGCCGAGGAGCTTGCAGATCTCCTTGGTTTCGAGCGTACCGGAATCGACCTCGTTCGAGCCGACGAAGGCGACCTTCTCCGGCAGCTTCTCTTCGGAGGGCATGCGGTTGACATAGACGAGGGGGATGCCGGCATCGGTGGCGAGCTTGGTCATCTGCGGGGTTGCGTCGGTGTCGACCGGGTTGACGATGATGGCATCGACCTTCTGGGCGATGAAGTTCTGAATCTGGCTGAGCTGCTTGTTGACGTCGTTCTGGCCATCCTCGATCTGGAGATTCACACCGGACTTGGTCTTGGCATAGTCGGTCATGCCGTTGCGCAACACGGTGAGGAAGTTGTCATCGAACTTGGCCATGCTGACGCCGATATTCTCGGCATAGGCCGTGCCACACAGCAAAGCCGTTGCGGCGAGCGCGAAAAGGGTCCGTTTCATCGTGTCTCCTCCCTGGGTCGGATGTCCGGCAGCACCCGTCATTTTCCGGATAATCCCCTTGCGGGGAATTGGTGGATCGTTGGAGCGTTTGACGCTTCAGCCAATCCGCTGGATTGGCCTGGAAACAAAGAGTTGGAGCAAAAAGCGTTCACGCCCGAACGCGCTTTGCCCTAGGACGCCAGGCCTGCCGCTACCAGCGCCATACTCGCGGCAAGGCGGTCCCGGATCTGGCTGGCGTCCATTTGCTGTATGCTTTCGGCGAAGGGTTCGAAGGAGAGCGCACCGCCATAGCCGCCGGCGCGCAGCGCTCTGATCTGATCGATATTGCCAAGACGATCATCCGCCCCGACAAGGCCGCGATGGCTGTCCCGCATCTCCCCCACCGCGACGGACGCATCGTCCACGCCGGAGATATGAACCAGCCCTGTGCGGTCCGGGAACAACGCAGCCTCGCCCGCAAGATGATGATGGAACGTATCATGCACCAGTTTGAAGGTCCGCGCACCATCGACGGCATCGATGGCGGCGACGGCCTCCGACTTCAGGCGCAGGGAGCAGATCTCGAAACCGAGAGGTTCGACGAGGCCGATCAGCCCGCGTGCCGACAGGATCGGTTCGAGCGCCTGCAAGGCTTCGATCAGACGGGGAAGGCGCTCATGGTCGCCACGCCCCTCACCGTCATTGCGGGGCACGAGCACCAGAGCCTTGGCGCCGGCAGCGGCCGCATAGTCGGCCAGTTCTTCAGCTTCCGACGCGCGTGCCGCGGTCCAGTCATTGAAGCGCTGGAGGGCGTTGATTGAAAGGATGTCGATGCCGGCGCGCTGCGCCTCTTCTTTCACCGAGGCCGCAGGCGTCCCGTCGAGGATGGCGTTGCCGGCGAGGTCGTTGCGGATCTCGACCCTGGCGAGCCCCAGATTGCGGGCGAGCGCAAAGAACTCGGCAGGCCGCAGCTTCGGCGCGGTCATATGGTTGAGAGCGAAGGGTTCGGCTCCGCTTGTCATGAAACACTCCTTGCAGGCGTGAGCGCCCTATTTCCAACCTCGGAGGCGCTTTTTCCGACGCCATATGCTCTCCGGTACCAGTCATCAAAATGGAATGATTGGACCGTTTTTTACCTTAATTGGAATTAATATTCTATTTTTGCACTGCCCTGTCAAGTACGCATTTCGGTCCTGCTGGCTCGCGCGAAGTCGCTGCCGGCGCCGAGACATCCTCCCCTCGATCTGGGAAAGCGTGGGAGGCAGGAAAACTCGTGAACAAGGACACGGGTCAGGAGCGACCGTCGAACGGTTCAGATATTTTCCGGAAGATAGAGGTTGAAAGGCAGGAAGATCTGTCCGGTTCCTTCCACGGTACCGGCGAGGCATGCCTGAGCCATGACGCGGATGAGTTCCACCGGCAGTTGCGGCAGCGGCGTCGCGATGACGAAGGAGATCACCTCTTCGCTCAAGGCAAGCCGCGAGTCTGGCGTCAGTTCCGGGCAAACGGCCACCAGTCCCTTCGCCTTCTCTTCCCGCAGGGCGGCAATAACCCCTTCCATGCCGCCTCCGGCCACATAGAGGCCGGCCAAGTCCGGATAGCGCCTGATGAGCCCGAACGTCGCCTCATAGGCTATGCTCGACTCCTCCAGGTTGACGCGGCTGTCCAGCACTTCGAACTCCGGGGCATGTTCGCGGAAGTAGCTGCGCAGCCCGATCTCGCGCAGTTCATGGCCGTGGAAACGGTGACTGCCGAGAATGATGCCGATCTTGCCGGCTTGGCGTGCGGTGCGCGCAATGAGCCAGCCCGCCGTGCGCCCGGCCTTGCGGTTGTCGAGGCCGACATAACCGGCGCGATGTTCGGCTGCGAAATCGGACAGCAGCGCGAAGACGGGCACGTTGCGGGCCTTCAACTCGGCGACCGCCCCAGTAATCAGGGGGTGGTCCACCGATACGACCGCCAGGGCCTGGCAACGCTCGCCGAGGCTGTGCATCCGCTCGGCCACGGCCGCCGGCGAGGTATCCCCGTGGTGCTCGATGAGGGCGGAGATGCGAAAGCCGTGCGCCGAGGCAGCCGCCTCCGCAATGGATTGCGCCAGCAGGCTGTAGAAGGGCGAGGCGGATTTGAGCAGCAGGAAACCCAGGCGCAAATGCGGCACATCGCGATCGAGGCGCTGCTGGATCAGGCCAGCGGCATAGTAGCCGAGCGCCTTGGCTGCCTCGGCCACCCGCCGGGCCGTTTCCGGCCGGACCGGGAGCCGGCCGTTCAGCACGCGGTCGACCGTTGCGGGGCTGACACCCGCCTCCCTGGCGACATCCTGGATCGTCGGCCTGCCCATGGTCATTCCTGATGGAATTACATCATGATGATAGTCGTTCTGATGCATTTTGATAGAAATTGTCAACGCCCCATTGAGCCCGGAACCGGTGCGACATAGCATCGGCGCCAAGGATGAAGCCCGGCCGCAACCAGGCTGGACGCTCGAGCCAATCCGTCGGATCGGTTCGGAAATAAAGAATGTGAGCAAATAAGCGTTCTCGCTTGAACGCGTTTTGCCTAGGGGAGCTTGCAATGAGGCCGACCCGGCGCGACTACAGTCTGATCGGGCGCGATGCCCAGGCCGCCGTCGAGAGCGGCCTTGCCGCAGCCGAATGGTATCGCTGCGACATTCCCCGCAAGCGCATGAAGGAACTGATGCAGCGCAAGGACGCTCCGGCGATCCGCGACACCGCGCTGTGGCTGGCCGGCCTGCTGGCAAGCGGCGTCGCCGCCGGGCTGCTGTGGGGGACTTGGTGGTGCGTGCCGTTCTTCGCGCTCTACGGCATTCTCTACGGCTCGGCCTCGGATTCGCGCTGGCACGAATGTGGGCACGGCACGGCTTTCCGCACCCGATGGATGAACGACATCGTTTATCACATCGCCTGCTTCATGATCATGCGCGAGCCGACGATCTGGCGCTGGAGCCATACGCGCCATCACACCGATACCATCATCGTCGGCCGCGACCCCGAGATCGCGGCGATGCGCCCCCCGGCAATCCTGCGCCTAATATCGAATATCTTCGCGATCGCCTCGACCTGGGCTGCCCTCAAGGGCCTCATGCTGCACGCCACCGGGCGGCTCAGCGAAGAGGAAGAGACCTTCGTGCCGGAGATGGAACGCGGCAAGGTCTATCTGGTCGCGCGCATCTGGCTCGCCATCCATGTCGCTACCCTTGCACTTTCGCTGGCGCTGCAATCCTGGCTGCCGATGATGTTCGTGGGGGTCCTGCCCACCATGTATGGCGGCTGGCTGACCCTCTATTTCGGGCTGACGCAGCATGCGGGCCTGGCCGAGAACGTGCTCGACCATCGGCTGAACTCCCGCACCGTCTACATGAATCCGTTCTTCCGTTTCGTTTATTGGAACATGAACTATCACGTCGAGCACCATATGTTCCCGATGGTGCCCTATCACGCGCTCCCGGAACTGCATAAGGCCATGCTCGCCGACACGCCGACGCCCTATCGCAGCACGATCGAGGCCTATCGCGAGATCATCCCGGCCCTGCGGCGCCAGATGAAGGATCCGGAATATTTCGTGCGCCGGGTGCTGCCCTCGAGCGCCCGCCCCTATCGCCCCGACCTTCATGGCGAGGTGGTCATGCCCGACGATCCGCGTGCCCGCTTTGCCGGCCAGCACCACTGACGGACACAAGACTGAAAACCACATCGGGAGGAGATTATGAGCAACTGGATCGATGCCTGCGATGCCGACGATATCGAGCAGGAAGACGTCCTGCGCTTCGACCACGCCGGCCGCACCTATGCGCTCTATCGCAGTCCGGACGACGAATATTTCGCGACCGACGGGCTGTGCACCCACGAGCAGATCCATCTGGCCGATGGCCTGGTGATGGACGACATCATCGAATGCCCCAAGCATAATGGCCGGTTCAATTACAAGACCGGCGAAGCCAAGGGCGCGCCGGTCTGCATCAACTTGAAGACCTATGCCGTCCGGCTCGCCGGCGGCAAGGTCCAGATCCAGCTGGGGTGATGCGATGCAGCCGGGCATGGTCATCGTCGGCGCCGGCGAGGCGGGCGCCAGGGCAGCCTTCGCCCTTCGCGAGAATGGCTGGGCCGGCTCCATCACCCTGATCGGGGACGAAGCCCACGCCCCCTATGAGCGCCCGCCCCTGTCGAAGGCGGCGCTGCTGGACGAGGCCGGCCCCTCCCCGCGCTATATCGTCGCCGAGGCGCGTTTCGAGGCCGAAGCCATCCTCCATCTGGCCAAGCGCAGCGTGGTGGCGATCGAGCCGGACCGTCGGCTGGTCCGGCTCGATGACGGCAATACCCTCGCCTATGAGAAGCTGCTTCTTGCCACCGGCGCCGCGCCGCGCCGGCTGCCGCTGGCCGGCGCAAACCGGCCCGGATGCGTGACGCTGCGGCGCTTCGAGGACGCCCTGCATCTGAGGGAACGCTTTCGTCCTGGCGCGGAGATCGCCATCATCGGCGGCGGGTTCATCGGCCTGGAACTCGCGGCAAGCGCTCGCCAGCGCGGCGCGGCGGTCACCATCATCGAGGCTCTTCCGCGCCTGCTCAGCCGGGGGGTGCCGGCCGATATCGCCGAGGTCGTGCAGGAGCGTCATCGCGCCGCGGGCTGCACCTTGCTGTGCGGTGAAGGCATCGCCGCCATCGAGGAGGAGCCCGACGGCCTCGCCGTCCGCCTTACCAGCGGCAAACTGGTCCTCGCCGATCTCGTCGTTCTCGGCGTCGGCGCCTCGCCCAGCACGGCGCTGGCGGAGGCTGCAGGCCTTGCGATCGACAACGGCATCGCCGTCGATTCCAGGCTGCGCACCAGCGACGAAGCCGTCTTCGCCGCCGGCGACTGCTGCTCCTTCCCCCTGCCTGTCTATGGAGGACGGCGGGTGCGTCTGGAATCCTGGCGCAACGCCCAGGAACAGGGTGCCCATGCCGCCCGTGCCATGCTGGGCGAGAACATGGCCTTCGACGCCATTCCCTGGTTCTGGTCGGATCAGTATGACCTGTCCCTGCAGGTCGCCGGACTGGTCGACGAAGGACGCCACACCATTCGCCGGGACGGTGCCGACGGCTCCTTCATCCTCTGCCATCTCGCCGATGACGGACGCCTGGTCGCCGCCAGCGGCATCGGCCCCGGCAATGCGATCGCCAAGGATATCCGGCTTTGTGAAATGCTGATCGCCAAGCGCGCCCATCCTAACAGGGACAGGCTTGGCGATCCCAATACCCGCCTCAAATCCCTTCTCGCTGCCTGAATCCAAGCGCCTATCAGCGTCTTTGCTCTGCCTTTTGTTTCAACGCTGCTTTGCGCTTTCCGGCAATGCCGTCAAATCGCAAAACGCCTTAACGCGCCCGGTGGTCTGACGATGCGATGAGCCCCGGGACAGCATGGAGATCGTCATGGCCCGCCTTCGCCCGACCGTTGCCGACCTGCTTGCCCTTCGCGGCAAGAGGCAGGTCGCCAAATTGAGAGTCACCACGCTCGAGGAAGCCGAGGCGGCCGAACGCGCCGGCATCGGCATGCTTTCGGTTCCGCCCGCACTGATCGCCGAGCCTGCTTTCCGTGACGCCGCGCCGACGGCCTTCGTGGTCACCGGCTTGGAGTATGGCCATTACGTCACGGCCGAGGATTATCTGCGGGCCGCCTTTCTCGTCCGGCAGCAAAGTTCGGACGCCGTTTATTGCGCCGCCAGCCTGGCCACCATCCGGCGGCTTCGCGACGAGGGTATTCCCGTGGTGAGCCATGTCGGCCTCATCCCCTCGCACCGAACGTGGACCGGCGGCTTCAAGGCGGTCGGCAAGACCTTCGAGACAGCCTGGCAGGTCTGGCAGCAGGTGAAGGCTCTCGAAGAAGCTGGAGCCTTCGCCGCAGAGATCGAAGTGGTTCCCGAAGAGGTCGCCACCGCAATCAGCCGGCGGACCAGCCTGTTCATGATCTCCATGGGCGCGGGCGGGGGATGCGATGCGCAATATCTGTTCGCCGATGACGTTCTCGGCGCCCATGACGGACACTATCCCCGCCATGCCAAGGTCTATCGCAATTTCCGGGGCGAGCATGAGCGCCTGCAGAAGGAACGCGTCGCCGCCTTCTCCGAATACAATGCCGACGTCGTCAACGGCGCCTTCCCGGCACCGAATCAGCTGGTCACCATCGCCGGCGACGAACTCGGGCGCTTCCTGAAAGCGCTCGATGCCATCTGATCGTCATCCCGGGTGCGCGGGCGTCTCGCCCGCCTCTTACCACTCGAGCTATGTTTCCAAAAGCGGGTGAGACGCCCGCGCACCCGCGATGATCAGGCGATCGGCGGGGCCGAAGCGATATCCTTGTCGAAGCAGCGATCGATCACGCGCTGGAGATTGGCGGCGTGGCGGAAGCTGGGTTCGGCATTCTCGCCGCTCTGTACGGCCGCGATGAAGCGCTGGTAGTTGGTCTTCACCGGATCGGCGTGGAGGTCGCGCCAGGCCTGGCTGTGGATCCCGTCGCCGGTGCAGATGCGCAGGCTCGTATAAGGGCCGTGGTTGATCTCGATCGCGCCCTTGGTGCCGAAGACGCTGAGTTTCAGGGTGTTGGCATAGCCGGTCATGAAACGGCTGGTGTGGATCACGCCCAGCGCCCCATTCTCGAAGCGCACCGACATTACCGCGCTGTCGTTGGCGTCGAGCGGATAGTCGCCGATGCGGTCGCCGGGCGCCTTGTGGAAGGTCGCCAGCTGAGCCTGCAGGGCGACCGGCGTCATGCTCACGGCATAGCTGGCGAAATCAAGGATGTGGATGCCGACATCGCCCAGCACGCCCTTCGAGCCATGTTCCTCGGACAGGCGCCAGAGCCAGCGCGGTTCCGTCGACCAGTCGCCCCAGTGATTGCCCACCAGCCAGCTCTGGCGATAGGAGGCCTCGACATGGCGGACCTCGCCGATCTCGCCGCGCGCAATGATGCCATGGGCGGCCTGAAGGGCGGGCACGTCGCGGTAGGACAGGTTGACCATGGCGATCAGGCCGGCGGCCTCGGCGGCGGTGGCCATCTCGTCGGCCTGCGGGAAGGTTTCGGCCAGCGGCTTCTCGCATAGAACATGCTTGCCGGCGAGGATCAGCTTCATCGTGGTGGGATGGTGAAACCTGTCGGGCGTGACGTTGGCCACGGCGTCGAAGCCGCCCCAGGCGATCGCCTCGTCGAGGTCGCCGAAGGAATGAGGGATGCCATGCTCGTCGCTGAACTGACGGGCTCTCGCCTCGTCGATGTCGACGCCCGCCACCACTTCGGCGTCGGGAGAAGCCTGGAAATGCCGCGCGTGGTTGGCCGCCATATTGCCGGTGCCGAGCACGAGAATGCGGATCTTGGACATGGAAGAGATCCTGGGAGCGCGGACGTCCTCGTCCGCTCTCGGAAACGCGATGCTTGTTTGGAAGGAAGAGCGGACGAGGACGTCCGCGATCCCAGGGTTACCGGAAGCCTTCTTCCCCATCCTGGTGAAGCCGCGGACCCTTGACCTCCAGGGGCACCGGGGCCTTGTCATGCGGCGTGTTGGGGGCCTCGTTGACCCGCTTCCAGGCCGTCGCCGGATTGTAGGCCCACTTCACCGCGTTGCCGAGCACCTTGCGCACGGTCGCATTGTGGTAGGTCGGATAGGCTTCATGGCCCGGGCGGAAATAGAAGATCTTGCCGGCGCCACGCTGATAGGTCAGTCCCGAACGGAAGACTTCGCCGCCTTCGAACCAAGAAATGAACAGCGTCTCCATCGGCTCCGGCACGGTGAAGGGCTCGCCATACATCTCCTCGTGCTCGATTTCGAAATATTCGGGCAGGCCCTCGGCGATCGGATGGTTCCTGTTGAGCACCCACAGCCGCTCGACTTCTCCGGCCTCGCGCCAGGACAGGGCGCAGGGCGTGCCCATGAGCCGCTTGAAGATCTTTGAAAAATGGCCCGAATGCAGAACGATAAGGCCCATCCCCTCCCAGACGCGCTCCTGCACGCGCTGGACGATCTCGTCCTTGACCTCGCCATGCGCGGTGTGGCCCCACCACAGCAACACATCGGTATTGGCAAGCTTCTCGGCGGTCAGGCCGTGCTCGGGTTCATCCAGCGTCGCGGTGCCGACGCTGATGCCGCCAGCCTCTTCGAGCGCCGCCGCGACCTCGCCATGGATGCCCTTGGGATAGAGCTGGCGCACCAGGGCGTTGGTCTGCTCATGCCGGTTCTCGTTCCAGACGAGTGCGCGGATGGTCATATCGAAATTTCCTTTGCCGACGACGGCGATTCAAAGCGCTTTAACAAAAAGCTCTGCCACATCCGGCTTGGTGATTGAAGCGGGTTGTGGATCTATTTTTTGGCCCGGCGAGAACCGCCGGGACCAATCCTCGCGGCGCCCTTGGCGCTCTCTGACAAGGCTCCAACCGGTCCTTCAGAACGGCTCGGCAACGCCCTGTTCAGGCCGGCAGCCGCCGCAGGGCCGTGCCGTCTGCCTTGAAGACGTGGGAAAGATCTCCAGGCACTCCGATATTCACCTTGGTCGCGGCGACCACGGGCGCGTCCCCGGCGTGGCGCAGCGTCACCAGCCGGCCATCCGCCGTACGCACATAAAGGAAGTGGCTTTCGCCCAGTTCCTCGACGACCTCGACATCGCCGGCGAAGGAGGCCTCTCCACCGGTCTCCTGCAGATGCTCGGGCCGGATGCCGAGCTTCACCTTGTCGCCGGCGCTCACGCCGGTGCCGTCGACCTTGGCGATCACGCTGCCGCCGCCCGGCAACGCGACCTTGACGCCGGACGCGTCGGCGCCCTGCACTTCGGTATCGATGAAATTCATCTGGGGTGAGCCGATGAAGCCGGCCACGAACAGATTGCGCGGATTGTGATAGAGCTCCAGCGGCGCTCCGACCTGTTCGACATTGCCGGCGTTGAGCACCACGATCTTGTCGGCCAGGGTCATCGCCTCCACCTGGTCGTGGGTGACGTAGATCATGGTGGCGCCCATCTGCTTGTGCAGCTTGGCGATGGAAATTCGCATCTGAACGCGCAACGCCGCGTCGAGGTTGGAGAGCGGTTCGTCGAACAGGAAGACCTTGGGATTGCGCACGATGGCGCGGCCGATGGCGACGCGCTGGCGCTGGCCGCCGGACAGCTGCTTGGGCAGGCGCTCGAGCAGCGGGGTCAATTCCAGGATCTTGGCGGCCTCGCGCACCTTCTGGTCGATGGTCTGGGTGTCGGTCTTCGCCAGTTCCAGGCCGAACGCCATGTTCTGATAGACATTCATGTGCGGGTAGAGCGCATAGGACTGGAACACCATCGAGATGCCGCGATCCTTCGGCGTCTTCTCGTTCACGCGCTGGCCGTCGATCATGAGATCGCCCGAGGTGATGTCTTCCAGGCCCGCGATCAGGCGCAGCAGGGTGGACTTGCCGCAGCCGGACGGGCCGACGAAAACCACGAAATCCCTGTCCTCGATGTCCAGGTTGACGCCGTGTACGGTTTCGATCCGGCCGAAGGCCTTGCGGATATTCTTGAGTGTCACACTCGCCATTTGCTTAACCCTTGACGGCGCCAGCGGTCAGACCCGCGACGATCTTGCGTTGGAAGATGAGGACGAGGACGATGAGGGGCAGCGTCACGATGACCGAGCCGGCCATGATGTTGCCCCAGGGCAGCTCCTGCTGGCTGGCGCCGCTCATCGAGGCGATCGCCACCGGCACGGTGCGGTTGTCCGGCGAGAAAGTCAGCGCGAACAGGAACTCGTTCCACGCCGCGATGAAGGCGAGCAGGCCGGTCGTGACCATGGCCGGCCACATCAGCGGCATGAAGACGCGGCGTACCACCGTCCAGGGGCTGGCGCCGTCGACGAAAGCGGCCTCCTCCAGCTCCCGCGGCAGTTCCTTCATGAAGGTGGTGAGCACCCACACCGTGAAGGGCAAGGTCAGGATCAGGTTGGAAAGCATCAGGGCCGGCATGGTGTTGTAGAGGCCGAAGGCACGCACCACCTCATACATGCCCGAGAGCACCGCGACCTGCGGGAACATCGATACGGCGAGGATGGTCATGAGCAGGAGGCCCCTGCCCTTGAAATGAACTCGCCCGAGCGCATAGGCAGCCGTTACCCCGAGGAAAAGCGAGATCAGCACCACCGTGACGGCGACGACGATCGAGTTCCAGATGTTCCAGGCGAAGGGCTGCTGCTCGAACACACCGACATAATTGGAGAAATCCAGGCTATCGGGCAGCAGCGAGGTCGAGAACAGCGCCTGACCGGTCCGCATCGAGGTGAGGATGGCATAGTAGAACGGGAAGACGGCATAGAGGACGATGACGGCGACCAGCGCCCAGAATCCGATCGGCTTGAGGACCTTGCTCATCTCGTTCCATCCTCCGAAACACGCACCTTGCCCACCGTCATGGCGAACACGGTGATGAGGCCGATCACCAGGAACAGCAGCGTCGCCGCCGCCGAGCCGAGGCCCGTCTTGGCGAAGTCCACCAGTTGCAGCCGGGCAAAGCCCGACATCGAAATGGTGTCCCGGCTACCCGAGGTCAGCACATAGATCAGGTCGAAGATGCGTAGCGCGTCGAGGGCGCGGAACACCACGGCGACCATCAAGGCCGGGCGGATCAGCGGCAACGTCACCTTGAAGAACACCTTCACGGGGTGAATGCCGTCGACCTTGGCCGCCTCGTAGCAATCGGAGGGCATCATCTGCAGCGCCGCCAGAATGAGCAGGGCCATGAAAGGCGTCGTCTTCCAGACGTCCACCATGATAACGGCCCACATCGCCGTCTCCGAATTGGCGGTCCAGGCGATCGGAGCCGAGATGATGTGCAGGCTGAGCAGGATGTGATTGAGGATGCCGAACTGATCGTTGAGCATCCACAGCCACATCTTGGCCGAGACGATGGTGGGAATGGCCCAGGGGATCAGCACGGCGGCGCGCACGATGGCGCGCCCCTTGAAATTGGCATTCAGCACCAGCGCGACGATGGTTCCGAGCACCGTCTCCAGCGCCACGGAAACCAGCGAGAACCACACCGTATTCCAGACCGAAAGCCACCACACCTTGTTGGCGAGCAGGCCGATCCAGCGTCCGTCGACGTTGGCGAGATAGTTCGAGAAGCCGACGAGCTTGTAATTGCCGGGATTGCTGAGCTTGGCATCGGTGAAGCCGAACCAGATGGTGCGAAGAAGCGGCCATCCGGCGACGATCGCCAGCACGACCAGCATGGGCAGCAGGAACAGCCATGCCGACCGAACCCTTGTCCGTGTCAGTTCTGATTGACTTGCCATCGGGGACTCCCAGAAGGGCAGGAAGAGTTGGCCGGCATGTCAGCCGCCACTCCAGTCGAAACGCGGGAAATCCATACGTGCCCGGCGGCCGGCGAAGGCCCGGGGCGTTTTGCGCTCTGAGCAGTCAGCTCGAACCGCAAGGACGCCCTGGCCAATCCGCCGGATCGGCTTGGAAACACCGAGCCGGAGCAGACAGGTGCTCCCTCATGGCGCACGCTGCTCCTGACATCAGGAACCAGGCCGGGTCGGCCAGATCGCGAGGGATGATAGAAGGGAGGAAAGAGCGCCGCGAACCTGAGGGTTCGCGGCGCAGTCGGGGAGGATCCTACCAGCCCGAGCCCTTGATGTTGGCGAGTTCGCCGTCAAGGTCCTCGAGAGCCGTCTCTGCCTTGGCCTTGCCGGACAACACGCTGGCAATCGCGTTCCAGAAGGCGTTCGAAACTTCGTTGTAGTTGGCGCCGGTGATCTTGGAGGGACGGGCGACCGCACTGGTGAAGGTCGCCTTCAAATCGCCGAAGAACGGCACGGCCTTGAGGACATCGGCATCCTCGTAGAGGCCGGCAATGGTCGGGTTGTAGCTCCCCTCGATGGCACGGCGCTTCTGTTCATCCTTCGAGGTCAGGTAGACGACGAGGTCTGCAGCAAGATCGGCCTTCTTGGAATATTTGGAGACGGCGAGCTGCCAGCCACCAAGCGTGCCGGTGTTCTTGCCGTCAGCGCCACCCTTGGGCAGGGCCACGACACCGATCTTGCCCTTGACCGGACTGTCGGCGCCGTTGCCCAGCGACCAGGCATAGGGCCAATTGCGCATGAAGGCCGCGTTGCCGGACTGGAAGACGCCGCGCGCTTCCTCCTCGCCATAGTTGAGCACGCCGTCCGGCGAGATCTTGCCGATCCAGGAGGAAGCCAGGGTCACCGCCTCGGCCGCCTTGGGATTGTTGATGGTGATCTTGCCTTCAGCGTCGACGATAGTGCCGCCGCCGAAGGAGTCGATCCACTCCAGCGCATCGCAGGTCAGGCCCTCATAGGCCTTGCCCTGGAACACGAAACCCCAGAACTTGTCGTTGCCGCCCTTGCGCTCGCCCTCCTGGACCTTGGCCGCGGCTTCGGTCATTTCCTGCCAGGTGGTCGGCGGCTTCAGCCCGTTCTTCTCCAGGAGATCCTTGCGGTAGTAGAGCACGCCGGCATCGGTGAACCAGGGCATCGCCACGAGCTTGCCGCCTACGGTGTTGTTGTCGATGATCGCGGGAAAATGCTCCTTCTCCGCGCCCTTGGTGTAGGGCGCCAGATCGATGAAGTGATTGGCGAGGATGCCGGGCCAAATCACGTCGATCTGGAAGACGTCGATGTCGCTCGCGCCGGCCGACAGCAGCTGCTGATAGAGCGCCAGCCTTTCATTGGTATCGTTGGGTGTCGAGACGATCTTGACGGTGTTGCCGGTCTTCTTGGCCCAGGCTTCCGCACCACTCTTGCACAGCGCCAATTCCTGGCCGACCGCGCCGCAGGAAATCGCGACCTCGGCAGCGCTGGCGAAACTCGTAAGAGCGATAGAGGCAGTCGCGGCCAAAGCCCAACGCATGAACATGCGGTCGTCCTCCCTTTTATGTGCCGTAGCTGCCTCCTCTATGGCAGGTCAGCATAGGCAACCGACATTTCCTCGTTCGAAGTCCCTTTTGGCAGAGCTTCTATAATCTACTTCAAAGCGCTTTGAATTCTCATTCCGACAAAAGTTTGCCTTTGTCAAGGCGACCCCGTGGCAAAACTGCGTAACAACTAAGGCGCCTGAGCAGATCCTCCAAAAGTAGCATGCTCCATTCAAATAATTTGATTGAAATTCGGAACCGTTGATGGCTTTGAGCGATTGCGTGAGAAACTTGTGAATTTCCGAACAAATATGCCGGTTGCGCTACCTATTTGCCGGGAAAGAATTAAGGTGACTCAGAAAAAATAATAGAAAGCGCCAGTCCAAAGCGCTTTAATGAACAGATGCGGTCTGATCGCTGCTTGCGATCGGGAGACTACCAGGACGGGTACGCAGTATCGCGAGCTATTCGCCGTACCCGACAAGCGTCTCGCTCCGATCCGTGGCATGACGGGCTTGCTTCTGTTCATCGAGAGAAACGACAAGGCCCCGGAAGGAACGTTGCGGTGAACTTGAAAGAACTGTCACAGCATCTGGGCCTGTCCCAGACGACTGTCAGCCGCGCGCTCAACGGCTTCCCGGAAGTTGGCGAAGCGACCCGCAAGCGTGTGCTGGAAGCGGCCGAGACCTTCCAATACCGCCCCAACGCCAGCGCGCGCAAACTCGCCACCGGCCGCGCGGGAGCGATCGGCATCGTATTCTCGTCCGATCGCAACATGCTGCTCGATCCGATCTTCACCGATTTTCTCGCGGGCGTCGCCAGCCAATGTTCGCGATCCGACAATGACGTGCTGGTCTCCTCGGCCCATGGCGACGAGGCCGGCACTTATCGGCGCCTTGCCCGCGTCCGCTCGGTGGATGCCATGTTGCTGTCCTCGCCGACGGTCGACGATCCGCGCATCGGCATGCTGCAGCGGTTGGGCATGCCTCTGGTGGTGCATGGGCGCACGCAGACCGGCCTCGATTATCCCTATCTCGACATCGACAATGAGGGAGCCTTCGACAAGGCCACCACATTGCTGATCGATCTGGGCCATCGCCGGATCGGGCTGCTCAACGAAAACCTGCACTTCACCTTCGCCACGCATCGCTCGCGAGGCTGGCGCCGGGCGCTGACCGCCAGGGGCCTCCCCGCCCCTCCCGAACTCGAGGGCGGCGCCCGCATGACGGAAGAAAACGGCTATCGCATGGCGCGAGGCCTGTTCGACCTTCCGGACCCGCCGACCGCCCTGCTCTGCTCGTCGATCTTCCTGGCGCTCGGGGCCATGCGGGCTGCCCGGGAAACGGGCCGGATCGTCGGCAAGAACCTGTCGCTGATCGCCCATGACGACGGCCTCGACGCCATCCGGCCGGAAACGCTGACGCCGGCCCTCACCACGACCTTCTCGTCCATCCATGCCGCCGGTGTCCGCGTGGCCGAGATCGCCATGGCCCTGTCGAACGGCGCCGATCCCGCCGCCGCCGCGGAAATCTGGCCGGTCGACCTCGTCTTCCGCGGCTCGACCGTACCGCCCGCGCCCTGATTACTCGGCCGGCGCCGACACGGTCGTGCGGTCGCGATAGAAGACGAACAATCCGCTGCCGATGATGATGCAATTGCCGACGACGATCGGCAGCGTCGGCACGTCGCGCCAGACGATCCAGCCCATCAGCGTCGCCCATACCATGGCCGAATATTGGAACGGGGCAAGCATCGCCGCTGGCGCCATGGCCAAGGCGCGCGTGATGCATATGAAGCACACCATCGCAACGATGCCGACGAGGAACATCAGGGCAAGATCGAACCAGCCCGGCGTGACCCAGGCAAACGGTATCGTTGCCGCGCCGATCACGCCCGCGCCGGCGAACTGCCAGACCACGAGGGGAAGCCAATGCGTACGCCGCAGGCGCCGCGTCACGGTAACCGCCAAGCCGAACATGATGGCGCCGATGAGGGCGATGGGCGAGGCGGAGGAAAACAGTTCCGCCGAGGGCTGCAGCGCCACGAGAACGCCGATGAAGCCGGCGATCACCGCGCCCCAGCGGAACGGCTCCACCCTTTCGCCGAGCAGGGGAACCGACAGGGCGGTAATGATCAGCGGTGCCGCCATGTAGAACGTCATCACATCCGCGAGGGGCATGCTGCGCGTCGAGAAATAGAAGCAGAAGGTGTCGCCGGCCATGCACAGGATGCGCAGGACCTGGAGCCGCCACTGACCGAAATCGAAGAGATCGACCTTCAGGTGCCAGACCATCGGCGCGAGGACGATGGCTGCACCGACGGAGCGCAACAGCAGCAACTGGCCGACCGAATAGTCCGCAACCAGCCATTTGCCGAGCGCATCGTTCAGGGCGAAGAGGAACACGCCGATGAGATAGAGCGCAATGCCCATGCCGACGCTTGCGGCCCCGATGCCGGCCTGGCGGAGGGAAGTCATTTCGGTCTCGTTTCCTGCCGGGGCAAGGCACCATTCAGCAATGGATGCGCCTTGTTCCGGCTCCTTGGTTCCAAGCGTCTTTGCGAGTCAGGCCGAGTCCGTCAACTCGCAAAGCGTTTCCAGGCGCGTGGCATGATGTCCGAGCGGTCCAGCCGTCCGCCGGGCATCACCCCGCCCCGCCGGATTTCCATTTGTCATACCAATATCCAGAGGCAGCGGAAAGAGGCAATCTCTCGCTGCCCGCAAGGGATTCAGGCGGCAGCCATCTTCGCCGCCATGTCCGAAGCGAGCAGGCCGTCGAGCGCGACTTTGATCAGCGGGCGGCGCACCCGCAGGGCGTTGAGGGCAGTCACCGGCCATTCGACATAGCAGGTGCCCGGCTCCACCGTCACGGTGGCCGACGCGGGCTGGCGGCGCAGGAAGCCGGCCTCGCCGACGAAGGACTGCGGCCCGAGAACCAGGCTGCGCCCGGCCTTTTCCACATGGGATCGCCCCTCGAGCACGTAATAGATCTTCTCGACTGCCTCTCCCTCCCTCAGCAGGGTGTCGTTGCCTTCGCTGCGCCGCCAATGACCGATCTTCATCAAGGAGCGAAACTCGCCCGGCGATAGCCCGCCGAGGGCAGCGAACAGCCGGCGCTCTTCGGCGCTCAGTCGAAACTGGGTGCGGGCCAGGACCAGCCTGGCCATCATCAGGAGATTCACGCCCAGATTGACCACCGTCCAGAACAGCGCGTCCCACAGCATGATCTCGGGCACGACCAGATAATAGAGAATGTAGAGCAGGGTCGAGACGACCAGGAGGGCGCGCAGGACGAGCTGATCGCGACAGGTCAGCGCCGCGACAGCAATGAGGGCGGCGGCATGGATCAAGCCGAACCGGACGATTTCGAAGAACATTTCAGCACCAGGACGGGAAGGCCGGCTGGGGCATCACGCCGCCAGCCACGGCATCGACATGGTGTGTTCGCCGCCCAAATGCTGTGCGCCCTCGCACGAGTCGGCCAAGAAGATCAAAGCCCGGCGCCAACGGCATTTGGGTAGGCATGCTCCGCTCTGCGACGTGATCTGGCTGCCCACGCCTCAACGATTCGGGGGCAAATGCTTCAAAAACGTCGTAGCCAGTGGGGTTTTGTCTGGTGGGCCCGGAGGGACTTGAACCCCCAACCAGACCGTTATGAGCGGCCGGCTCTAACCATTGAGCTACAGGCCCGGCTGTGCCAGACGCCGCATCTATAGGCAGAGTCTCGTCAAGGTTCAATCGGCTTCCGCAATTGCGACGCCTGCCTTAGATCCCGTCATCATCCCGCCGCCTTCGATTGCAAGGTTCCGCTCGCAATTTTCTTCATTGGAGTTCATCGATGCTACCGTCCTTCCTCGCCCGACCCGCCCTCGCCGCCCTGCTGCTGGCTGGCGCGCTCGGTGCCGCCCAAGCCGAGGATTTCAAGCGCGTGGTCGCCATCAACGGCGAAGCGACGGTCGGTGCCAAGCCGGACCTGGCCTATGTCAGCATCGGCGTGCAGAGCGCCGGCAAGGTGGCGCGCGAGGTGCTGACCGCCAATTCCAAGACGACCGGCGAGGTTCTCGCCGCGCTCAAGGCAGCCGGCATCGATGCCAAGGACCTGCAGACCTCGGGCTTCAGCGTGCAGCCGGCGAGCCAGCAGGACGGCAAGTTCTCATCGAGTTCGGAGGACGGCCCCGCCATCGCGGGTTATACCGTTTCCAACACCGTGAACGTGACGCTGCGCGACCTGCCCAAGCTCGGCGACATCCTCGACAAGGCGGTCAGCGCCGGCGCCAACAGTATCGAAGGCATCCAGTTCATCGTCTCCAACCAGTCGGTCCTGCTGGATGGCGCCCGCAAGACGGCCCTGGACGATGCCAGACGCAAGGCGGAGATCTATGCCAGGGCCTCCGGCCTGCGCCTGGGCAAGCTGGTGGATCTGAGCGAGAATACCGGCCCGATCGGCGGCGGCCTCTATCGCGCCAAGGCCGTGCAGGATTCGGTGCCGATCGAGTCCGGAGAGAGCACGCTGAACGTCACCGTATCCGCGCGTTTCGAGCTGGAAGACTGATCCTCCGCGCCTCTCCCAGTATCGGGCAAGGTTCCAGGGGCCAGCAGGGCAATTCCTGCAATGCTGGCCCCGCCGGCTTTCCGCACACGCAAGTTTGTTTCACGCAGCAAGGCCGATTGGGTAACAAAGATGCTTGCTTGACTGTTCTCGCCGGTTTAGGACGGCGTAACCGCTATTAATCGGAAAGCTTATCGTGCGCGCACGCCTTGATGCTGTTGACTGGAAAATCCTGCAGGAACTACAGGCCGATGGCCGCATGACCAATGTGGAACTGGCCAAGCGCGTCGGCATCTCCGCGCCCCCCTGCCTGCGGCGCGTGCGCGCCCTCGAAGATGCCGGTGTGATCAAGGGCTACCGCACCCTGCTCGACGAGGCTTCGCTCGGCTACGAGATTACCATCTTCGCCATGGTCAACCTGACCTCGCAGGCGGGCGCGGATCTGCAATCCTTCGAAACTTATGTGAAGAATCAGCCCCTGGTACGCGAATGCTGGATGCTGTCCGGCGACGTGGACTTCGTGCTCAAATGCGTGGCGAAGGACCTGCGCTCCTTCCAGGCCTTCGTGGCGGAGCTCACGGCCGGGCCGGCGGTACGCAACGTCAAGACCGCGCTCACCCTGCGTTCCATCAAGGACGACCCGATCGTTCCCCTCGAACTCGATGTGAGCGAAGGGGCCTAAACGAGCTTGCTCAGCAGCCAATGCGCATAGCTGGATGCCAGCCAGTCATAGCGGCGCGGCGTCGGGTCGGGCACTTCGGGAGCGGCATCCACCGAGCTCGTGGTGGCAAAGAGCGGGAAGCTCTTGATCACGCCGCCCGATGACGACAAGAGCGTGACGCGGCCATCGAGCGTGTCGACGCTGTCGATGCTGATCAGGCCGCCATCCGAATCCACGGGAAAACTGATGTCGGTGAGTGCCACCGACAATGTCGCGCCGCCCTTCGCGCCGGGCTGGTAGCGCGAGCCGAGCTGCCGGACGAGATTGCGCTGGAGATAAGGCGGCATGCGCTGGAGCCAGAGATTGCCGCTGCCGCTGACCTGCACCCTGCGGATGACCGGAATGGCCGGATTATCGGCGTAGGAAGTGGCGCAACCGGTGAGCAACAAACCTGCGCCAATGGCCAGGAAGCCTCTGCGCCCGACACGTCCCGAAGTCATGATAGCCTCCTGCTCGCGATATTTGCTTTCTATAGAACGCGCCGCGCCGCCGATCGAAGCAAATTCGCGCGACCATGTCGCATGTCTTCGACGATAGTGCATCCGACAGCAAAACGCCGCACCCGGTGGGATGCGGCGCCTTGTCAGAAAGGGTCTGAAACCCGCCGTCGGCTCAACGCCAGGCGACGTTGGCGATCTCATAGGCCTTGGGGCCCTTGGGCGTGTTGACCTCGACGGAAACCCCGATCTTCTTGCCAACCAGCGCGCGGGCGAGCGGCGAGCCGATCGAGATCTTGCCGGAGCGTACATCGGCCTCGCTCTCGCCGACGATCTGATAGGTCTTCTCTTCTTCCGTGTCCTCGTCGATCAGCGTGACGTGAGCCCCGAATTTGACGGTATCGCCGGACAGTTTGGAAACGTCGATCACTTCGGCGCGCGATAAGATGTCTTCGAGTTCGGCGACACGGCCTTCATTGTGGCCCTGTGCTTCCTTGGCCGCATGGTATTCGGCGTTCTCGGAAAGGTCGCCATGGGAACGTGCCTCGGAAATCGCCGCGATGATGCGCGGCCGCTCGATCTGCTGCCGTTCCCTCAATTCTGCCTCGAGCGCGGCATGACCTGCCGGCGTCATCGGGATCTTGTCCATTGCTTCGTCTTCTCTTTCCAAACGCAAAAAAGATACGCGCCGGACGGACTTCCCCGGCGCGGCTGACATATCGGATTTGCAATACTACGGTACCCTCGCCCCAGCGGGAGAAGGCGCCCTCCTTCAGAAATAGGACTGCAGCGCCCGCACTTCCAGATCACCGCCCTTATTGGCCTTGATCCCCTGTGCAGCCGCCACCGCTCCGAAGAGAGTGGTGTAATATGGGACTTTATGCAAGAGGGCGGCACGTCGCAACGAACGCGAATCCGCCAGGGCCTGGGCTCCCTCCGTGGTGTTGAACACCAGCTGGATACTGCCGTTCTTGATGGCATCCACGATATGCGGACGACCTTCCAGGACCTTGTTGATACGCGTGGCCTCGACGCCGTGGCCGGCAAGGAACTGCTGCGTACCGTCGGTGGCGACGATCGCGAAACCCAGATCGGCGAGCAGGCGCATCGAATCGAGGATGCGCGGCTTGTCGCTCTCCTTCACCGACACGAACACCGTGCCGCCGGAGGGCACGGTCACGCCGGCGCCGAGCTGGCTCTTGGCGAAGGCGACGGCATAGTCGCGGTCGAGGCCGATGACCTCGCCCGTCGAGCGCATCTCCGGGCCCAGCACCGTGTCGACGCCTGGGAAGCGCGCGAAGGGATGCACCACTTCCTTGACCGCGATGTGATCGAGCCTCTTGGCCTTCAGGTCGAAGGAGGCCAGGTTCTCGCCGGCCATGACGCGCGCGGCGATCTTGGCGATCGGCTCGCCGATCACCTTGGCCACGAAGGGCACCGTGCGCGAGGCGCGCGGGTTGACTTCGAGCACGTAGATCAGGCCGTCCTTGATGGCATATTGCACGTTCATCAAGCCGCCGACGTCGAGGGCGAGCGCCATCGCCTTGGACTGGCGCTCCAATTCGGCCAGGATTTCGGGGCTCAGCGAGCGCGGCGGCAGCGAACAGGCCGAATCCCCGGAATGGATGCCTGCTTCCTCGATATGCTCCATGATGCCGGCGACGAAGACATCCTTGCCATCGGCCAGGACGTCGACATCGACCTCGACCGCGTCGGAGAGATAGCGATCGAACAGCAGCGGGTTCTTGCCCAGCAGCGTGTTGATCTGGCCCGTCTTGTCGTTGGGATAACGCGTCTTGATCTCCGGCGGCACCATTTGCGGAAGGGTGCCGAGCAGATAGTCGTCGAAGGCGACCTCGTCGCGGATGATCGCCATGGCGCGCCCGCCCAGCACGTAGGACGGGCGGACCACCAGCGGCAGGCCGAGATCGGCGACGACCAGGCGCGCCTGTTCGACCGAATAGGCGATGCCGTTCTTGGGCTGGCGCAGGCCGAGCTTGTCGAGCAGGCGCTTGAAGCGGTCGCGGTCCTCGGCGAGGTCGATCGCGTCCGGCGTGGTGCCGAGGATGGGAATGCCCGCTTCTTCCAGCGCAGCCGCCAGCTTCAGCGGCGTCTGCCCGCCGAACTGCACGATGACGCCGTGCAGGCTTCCCTTTGATTTCTCGATCTCGAGGATCTCCAGCACGTCCTCGGCCGTGAGCGGTTCGAAATAGAGGCGGTCCGAGGTGTCGTAGTCGGTCGATACCGTCTCGGGATTGCAGTTGACCATGATGGTCTCATAGCCCGCATCCGAGAGCGCGAAGCAGGCATGACAGCAGCAATAGTCGAACTCGATGCCCTGGCCGATGCGGTTGGGACCGCCGCCGAGGATGACCACCTTCTTGCGGTCGGACGGGTTGGCCTCGTCGGCCGGCGCACCGGCGAAGGGCGGCGCATAGGTCGAATACATATAGGCGGTGGGCGAAGCGAATTCGGCGGCGCAGGTGTCGATGCGCTTGAAGACGGGATGCACCCCGAGTTCGGCACGCAGGTTTTTGACCGTTCCTTCCGGAACGCCGGCCAGAGCATCCAGGCGACGATCGGCAAAGCCCATCGCCTTGAGGGAACGCAAGGCACCCGGTGTCCTGGGCAGGCCGATCTCGCGCACCTTCTGCTCGGTCTCGACGATGCCGCGGATCTGGGCGAGGAACCAGGGATCGACCTTGCAGACGCCATGGATCTCGGCGTCCGACAGGCCCAGGCGCATGGCTTGGGCGATGTTGAGCAGGCGGTCCGGCGTCGGCTTGCCGAGCGCGGCCCGGATGGCGTTCTTGTCGTCGCCCTGGCCAAGGCCCTCGATCTCGATCTCGTCCAGGCCGTTGAGGCCCGTCTCGAGCGAGCGCAGCGCCTTCTGCAGGCTCTCCTGGAAGGTCCGGCCGATGGCCATCGCCTCGCCGACCGACTTCATCGCGGTGGACAGGATCGGCTCGGCGCCCGGGAACTTCTCGAAAGCGAAGCGCGGGATCTTGGTGACGACATAGTCGATCGTCGGCTCGAAGGAGGCCGGCGTCGCGCCGCCGGTGATGTCGTTCTCGATCTCGTCCAGCGTATAGCCGACCGCAAGCTTGGCGGCGACCTTCGCGATCGGGAAACCCGTGGCCTTGGAAGCCAGCGCCGAGGAGCGCGACACGCGCGGGTTCATCTCGATGACGACGAGGCGCCCGGTAGCCGGATCGACGGCGAACTGCACGTTCGAGCCGCCCGTCTCAACCCCGATCTCGCGCAGCACCGCGATCGAGGCGTTGCGCATGATCTGGTATTCCTTGTCCGTCAGCGTCAGCGCCGGCGCAACTGTAATGGAATCGCCGGTATGCACGCCCATCGGATCGATATTCTCGATCGAGCAGACGATGATGGCATTGTCCGCCTTGTCGCGGACGACCTCCATCTCGAACTCCTTCCAGCCGAGCACGCTCTCCTCGACCAGGACCTGGGTGGTCGGCGAGGCGTCGAGGCCGCGCTCGATGATGTCGATGAACTCGGCCTTGTTGTAGGCGATGCCGCCGCCGGTACCGCCCAGCGTGAAGGAGGGACGGATGATGGCGGGAAGCCCGATATAATCGAGCGCCTCCAGCGCCTCGGAGAGGCTGTGGGCCAAGCGCGAGCGCGGCGTCTCCAGGCCGATCTTGGCCATCGCCTCACGGAAGCGCTCGCGGTCCTCGGCCTTGTCGATGGCGTCGGCATCGGCACCGATCATCTCGACGCCGAACTTCTCCAGGACGCCCATCTCGGCGAGCTTGAGCGCGGTGTTGAGCGCGGTCTGGCCGCCCATGGTCGGCAAGAGCGCGTCGGGGCGCTCCTTCTCGATGATCTTGGCGACGATCTCGGGCGTGATCGGCTCGACATAGGTCGCATCCGCCAGGTCAGGATCGGTCATGATCGTGGCCGGATTGGAATTGACCAGGATGACGCGATAGCCCTCCTCGCGCAGGGCCTTGACGGCCTGTGTTCCCGAATAGTCGAATTCGCAGGCTTGGCCGATGACAATCGGGCCGGCGCCGATGATCAGGATGGAGGAAATGTCGCTACGTTTTGGCATCGCTCGTCCGATTTGGGAGGGCCGGCATGAAAAAGCCGCGGAGGGGACTCCACGGCACCGGGCGGATCGAGCGGTTCGACTAAACCATTTTGGCGTCTTGCGAAAGGGGCCGTTTGCGGACTGCTGCGGAAAGTGACGATCGCGAGAGGGAATCCAGGGGTCGACCGGCCTTCAGAGCGGTTCTTGCGACGTGCATTCCGCCGTTAGGCCGCCCGGCATACGCAGGATGTAGATGTAGAGCGTGTCATCAGGGCCGAAGTTCATGACATAGCTGTCGATCGCCTCGCCCTCGCGCTGCAGGAGCGCACGGCAGGATTCGGCCGCCTGCGCCGACAGAGATGTGGCAACCAGCCCCACGGCGACGAGGGTGCGAATCAAGACCCAGGCCATCGGCTTTCCTTTCGAGGAGGGTTTTGGCTCGGAACCATAGGAGATGATGATGCCGCGTCACCCTGGAAACGGCCACGTTTCGCCATCATCGCCCCTCACACCTGTTATTGCTGTGTTTCAGCTGCGGAGACTTTGCATGATCGGGCCGCGATTTGCCTTGCTCGCCACCTGCCTTGCCTTGGCGGCCTGCCGCCCCTCCGGATTATCCGCGTTGGACCGCTCCAGCGTCACAGGCGTGCTTCTCGACGAAGGCCGCCCTGTCGCCGGAGCACAGATCCGTGTGACCAACTCGCGCCTACCAAGCCGCTCGACGCTTACCAGCACGGACCAGCGGGGACGCTTCTCACTCAGCGCAGGCGACGCCGTGTCTGCCACCCCTGGCGCAGACGTGTTGCGCATCGAAGCGAGCGGCGAGGACTACCACGCTGTCGGGCTGGTCCCGGCCGGTTCCGCCGCCCTCACCTGCCAGATCGACGCCAGTGGCACCTATGCGCCGAACAGGCAGGAGCGCTTCTGGAGCGGTAATGATATCGAGTGGAAGCCGGGGCAGCCGGTCAAGGCGCTGAACTGCAGGTAAGGCCGAAATCGATTCCGGAAATAGGCGCTCTTCGAGTGCAATCGCCCGTGCAGGAGGCGAAGAGCGGACAGGATGCCCGCGGTCCTGCCCTCATCGCGCCTGCGCCAGCACGAAGCGCCGGAAGGCCGCGACCTTGGGCAGGGCCAGTGCGCCCGGCGGATAGGCCAGATAATAGCCATAGCCCAGGGTGACTTGCCGATCGAACAGCGCCACCAGGCGTCCCTGGCGGATCAGGCCTTCGACCACGCTGCCGACAACCAGACCCACCCCCTGCCCCGCGAGCGTCAGCTCGATCAGCACGTTCTCATCGTCGAAGGCCGGCCCGGCCTGCGCCAAGGCCGGATCGAGATGGGCGACGGCCAGCCATTCCCGCCAATCGCTGCGGTCCTGGTCATGCAGCAATCGCGCGCGGGCAAGGTCCGCCGGTTCGATGAGGCGCAGGCGTTCGACATAGTCGGGCGCGGCCACCGGTAGCATAGCGGATCGCCCGATCAATTCGGCCGTCAAGCCGGGCCACTTGCCGAGCCCACCGCGAATGGCCAGGTCGATGCCTTCGGCCACGATATCCAGCGGTGCCTCGGTATGGCGCACCGAGATCTCGATGTCGGGATGGAGCTCGGCAAAGCGCGGCAGGCGCGGCGCCAGCCAGCGGGCCCCGAAGGAGGGCGTGGTGGTGATCGAAAGCAGGCTCTGCGAGCGCCTGATGCCGGCGACCGCACGCTCGAGTTCCCCGAAGGCCGCGGTGGCCGCCGGCAGCAATTGCTGCCCGGCGGCGGTGAGCTGCAGGCTGCGCGTCGTGCGCTGGAATAATTTCACGCGAAGCTGGTCTTCCAGCACCCGGATCTGATGCGACACCGCCGCCTGGGTGACGTTCAGCATCTGCGCCGCCCGGGTGAAGCTGAGCGCCTTTCCCGCGACGGCGAACACACGTAGAGCCGGCAGGGACGGCAGCGTCTCCATATGTCCCACTCACAAGAAAAACTTATAAGTAGTGCATTATATTCAAGCCGAACTCGTTTGTCGAACGGCTCACACTTTCTGAAAATAGCCATCAGATCACCGGATTCACGCAATTGGTGAGGAGGTATTTTCATGATGGATTCTTATCTAACCGCCGGCTTGACCAGGGGCCTTAGCCTTGCGTTGTCGCCCCTGGTCGCAACCGATGACGCGGAACGGATGGCGGGCGGGCAGCTCCGCGAGGAAGCGGGCGAATGCGGCGAGCCGGCGAAAGTATCAAACCCCGGCCGTGTAGCCGGCATTCTGGCCATGGCGTGGAGCAAGTTCAACTCGCGTCCGCCGAAAAAGCGCAGCACCGCTGGATTTGCGCGTTGAGATGAACCCAAAACCTGCCCGACGAGGGCACGCCAAACGCGGAGTACCGATCCTGTCTGAGACGGCCTTACCGGCAGCTCTTCCAGCGACCGAGATCCATGTGGAAATGGTCCTCGTGATAGCCATCCGAGCCAGGACCCAGCACGACCTGGAATACACCGCATGTCACGCCATGAACCTGCTTCAGGAAGGCAGCCTTGGCCCCCCCGCCCTTGAAGTCATGACGGACGGTGATTTCCTTGCCGCTGGCCGTGATATAGCCGGAAATGTCGATGGCATTGCCCTTGGCATGCTCGGAGAGCTTGGCGCCGCGTATATTGTTCATGCCGCGGCAGACATAGGAGGCAGCCACCTTGATGGCGACGACGTTCTCGCCGAGATATTGCTTGGCGGCGGCCTGCATGCCGGCCTCCCAGCGCACCAGGCCGTTGACCATGGCGTAATCGACGGTGGCGGCCGGCACCAGCGTGGTGCGGCTGCTCGGCCCCAAGGCCATCAGACGATAAGGCTGCGCGACGCTGCAGGCCCCCTTCACGATGGCGGCTTCCGGCACGGCGCGCGCCAGATTGTTGATGGCGATGCCCGCGCCCGGCAACCCGCCAAGCATGGCGACCTTGGTCTCCGGCGGCGGCGCATTGAAGCCCGGATTGGTGGTCATGCGGTCGTCGATACCGCCGGGGCGGCGCACGGGCAGAGGCACGAAGGCATGTGACAGGGTGCCCGGCGGCAAGGCCGCGTCGGGCTTGGCATTCGGCGCGGCGTCGGCTTGCGTCGACGTCCCTTCGGGCTCCGGCCCTGCCATGTCGATATCGGTATCAGGCCGCTCCGGCGGCAACGGCGTGTCGGCGGCATAAGCCGATACCACCGTGGAATTATTGGGGCGAGGACGCTCCGGCGGCGTGGGTACGCCGCCATGGACGATGAGGTCCGGCAGGCCCTCCAGCCCCGTCGAAGCCCTGATGGCTCGCATCTGGTTGGGCTTGGGCTGGAGAGGCGGCAACGGCTTGGCGTTCGCCGCGGCGATGCTCTTCTGAAAGTAATCCGGCAGAGGAACCAGCGTCCCATCTGCCGATTGCGCCGAAGCAGTGACGCAAGAAACCATCAGGAAGAGACAGGCGACGCTTGCTCGCATGCACACTGCTCCGGTTGCGATCAGGCGTTGTGTTGCGCAACTGCGGCAACACCATGGCGAGATGCCATGTTTTCGACAAACCGCTTAAAGAGGTAGTGGCTATCCTGTGGACCGGGGGAAGCTTCGGGATGGTGCTGCACGGAGAATACCGGCTTGCCGGTGACGGCGATGCCGCAGTTGGAACCGTCGAACAGCGAGGCATGGGTTTCCACCACGCCGGCCGGCAGGCTGTCGCGGTCGAGCGCGAAACCATGGTTCATCGAAACGATCTCGACCTTGCCGGTGGTGAAATCCTTGACCGGGTGATTGGCGCCGTGGTGCCCCTGCTTCATTTTGGCCGTACGGGCGCCGAGGGCGAGGCCCAGCATCTGATGGCCGAGGCAGATACCGAAGATCGGGATGTCCTTTTCAAGCAGGGTCTTGATCGCCGGCACGGCATATTCGCCCGTGGCCGCCGGATCGCCCGGGCCGTTGGAAAGGAAAATCCCATCGGGCTGGAGAGCGATGATCTCCTCGGCCGGCGTGGTGGCGGGCACCACGGTGACGGCGCAGCCGGCCGCCGCCAGCAGGCGCAGGATGTTGCGCTTCACGCCGTAGTCGATGGCGACCACCTTATATTGGGGCGCCTCCTGCTTGCCGAAGCCCTGCGACCACTCCCAGGTGGTCTGGTCCCAATCGAAACGCTGCGCCGTGGTCACCGGCGGCACGAGGTCGAGGCCGTTCATCGAGGGAAGCCCGGCTGCCTCGCGCTTCAGGCCCTCGACATCGAAATTGCCGTCGGGATCGAAGGCGAGCACCGCGTTTGGCATGCCGCCCTCGCGGATCCGGGCGGTCAGCGCCCTGGTATCAACGCCTGCAATGCCAGCGATGTTGCGGGCCTTGAGCCAGGCGTCGAGATGGCGGCTGGCGCGGTAATTCGCAGGCTCGGTGATCGGCGCATGCAGCACCACGCCCCTGACGCCGGAGGAAGAGGCCATGTTGACCGTCTCGATGTCCTCGTCATTGACGCCGACATTGCCGATATGGGGGAAGGTGAAGGTTATGATCTGCCCGGCATAGGAGGGATCAGTGAGGATTTCCTCATATCCCGTCATCGCGGTGTTGAAGCACAGTTCGCCCGCCGCTTTCGTCACAGCCCCGAGCCCGGTGCCTTCGATCACGGTGCCGTCTGCGAGGACCAGGAGCGCGGTTGCCTTGGGTTCCGCCCAGCCATTTTCCATGTCTCTGTCCTTCGCGCTCGCTTGTGTGACGGTCATTTTCATCTTAAGTGCCGGATGAATGGCGGCGGCATACTCGGCTCCGCCCGGCAGACGCGGCGGAAAGTAGGGGGCGGACGGCTTGCCGTCAACCCTTGGCGATGCTCAAAATCATAAGATATTTCAATGATTTGAGACAAGCCCACCAAATATTTCGCTGCCGCGTGCCGCCCGGTGAACAATTTTGATTCCAGGAAAGGTAGGGCATCATGTCTCTGCGCGACGATTTTACCACTGCCGTCAAGGACGCCATGAAGAGCGGCGACAAGGCCCGCCTGTCGGTCGTGCGCATGATCCAGGCTGGGCTGAAGGATCGCGATATCGCCGCCCGCGGCGGCGAGCATGACGGCAAGATCCCGGAAAGCGAGATCCTGTCCATGCTGCAGAAGATGATCAAGCAGGCCGAGGAGACGCTGGAGACCGCGCTCAAGGCCGGCCGCGAGGAAATGGCAGCGGCCAGCAAGGCCGAGATCGAGATCCTCTCCTCCTTCCTGCCCAAGCAGATGGACGTGGCCGAGACCAAGGCGGCCATCGCCGCCGTGGTTGGCGAAATCGGCGCTGCCGGCGTCAAGGATATGGGCAAGGTCATGGCCGTCCTGAAGGAGCGCTTCGCAGGCAAGATGGACTTCGGCAAGACCAGCCCGCTGGTCAAGGAAGCACTCGGCGGTTAAGGACGTCCAAACTCCGCGCTTTTCCGAGACCGATGCGCCCGCTAGATTGCCGGCCGCTGCAACGATGAGGCCGGCATGGCGCCTTCACCACGCTTCCTGGTTCGGTTTTCGGTGGTTCTGCTCGCCCTGGCCGGCTTGGCGTCCTGCGCCGACCGGCCCGGTGCGTTGATGCTGCATCCGGTCTCGATATCGGCAGGTGTCGGCACGCCGGTCAACATTCTGGTCGCCACCACCCGCCAGCGTTCCGAAATCGACAAGCGCGACTTCACGGCCAAGCGCAATTTCGGCCTGAGCTACGAAGCCTATACGATCTCGGTGCCGCCGAACCATGTTGCCGGCAATATCGAATGGCCGAAGAAGCCGCCCGGCAATCCGGCCGTCAACTTCGTGGTGACCAGTTCGGCCCCCCTCGACCAGGCTCGCTTCGATGCGGCGGTGGTGAAGGACACCAAGGGTACCGGCGAAGTCATCGTGTTCGTGCACGGCTACAACACCAACTATCAGGAAGCCGTTTATCGGGTTGCCCAGCTCGAGAAGGACAGCGGCTTCCCCGGTGCCGTGGTCGCCTTCGCCTGGCCCTCGCTCGGGACCTTGACCGGCTATGTCGCCGATCGCGAGAGCACCACCTATTCGCGCGATTATCTGGAGACGACGCTGAACGGTCTCGCCCGCACCCCGGGCGTCAAGCGCATCCACATCATCGCACATTCCATGGGCAACTGGCTGGCGGTGGAGGCTCTCCGTCAAGCCAGGATCCGCGGCAACTCAGCTTTCCTTCCCAAGCTCGGCGAAGTCTTCCTGATGTCGCCAGATATCGACATCGACGTCTTCCGCACCCAGCTCGACACCATCGGCAAGCTCAACCAGCCCATCACCGTGGCGATTTCGCGAGACGATCGCGCGCTCGGCTTCTCGCAGCGGCTGGCGGGCGATGTGCCGCGTGTCGGCAATGTCCTCATCAACAACAAGGAGGCTCAGCAGGCCATTGCCCATTACGGGCTGCGGGTCATCGACATGTCGGATGCCAAGAGCCTGGATTCGATGAATCACAGCAAGTTCGTCGGCCTGCTGCCTTCCCTGCACCAGATGGCGAAGAGCGATGCGGCGGCAGCACGCGGCAATCCGATCTCACGAACCGGGCTGTTTGTCGTCAACACGGCCGGCACGCTGCTGCAGACTCCGTTGCGGCTGGGCGAGGCGATCGTCGGGCAGTAGCCTTCAAGTTTTGATGAAGCTGGCCGCGGTGGCCTGAACTCCG
The DNA here is from genome assembly GCF_017813775.1 of Labrys sp. LIt4. NCBI lineage: Bacteria > Pseudomonadati > Pseudomonadota > Alphaproteobacteria > Hyphomicrobiales > Xanthobacteraceae > Labrys > Labrys sp. LIt4. The sequence goes on along the minus strand of NZ_JAGIPY010000002.1, from coordinate 338,268 downwards.
CGTTCGAGCGGCATCGGCCGGAAGCCGAAATAACGCTCGAAACTGCTGCCATCGACCAGGAACGGACGATCGTGCTGATAGGACGTCTCGCTCCACTCCCTTAGAAACGGCACGAACGCCCCAATCAATCTCTGCAGCCAACCCGGAAGCACCTGCAAGCTCGGCTTCACACCGAGCGTGGCGGCGGCCATGCCGATCACCTCGCGCGGGGTGCGCGCCGGCGCGCAGGGCATGACCCAGGCCCGGCCATAGGCGTCGTCCGGAGCGTCGGCGAGCAGGATCGCAGCCGCGGCCACATCCGGCGCATAGGCAAAGGCATGCGGCTCGTCGGCAGCGATGACAAGTCGCGCAGCGCGGCCGGCGGCCAGGCGGCCAATCACCTCTTCGCCGAGCACCGACAGCATCACGCCGGGACCGTAGAAATCCGGCACCCGCAAGGCCGCGGTCTTCACCGCGCCGGCAGCCTGCCATTGACGCGTGATGGCAGCGCGCACCCTGCCCTTGCGGCCGGACGCGTCCAGGGGCGTGTTCTCATGCAGCGGCCCGCGCTGGGGACCGTGCATGTAGAGATCGTCGACAAAGACCAGACGTGTCCCATTCGCGGCGCAGGCCGCCAGCATATTGGTCATCAGCCGGGGCCAGTCCCTTTCCCAGATGGCGGCGTCATAGGCGAGACCGACCGTGCAGATCAGCACGTCGTGCCCCTTCAGCGCGGCGGTCAGGCTGGCTCGGTCGAGGGCATCGCAGGCACGGAACCGCGTGCCGGACGGCAGATCAGCGGGTTCGCGCCGCTGGGCGACAAGCGCCTCTCGGCCCGCATCCGAAAGCTGCCGTGCGATGGCGCGGCCGATGGGACCGTATCCCAGGATCATGATCTTGGCAGACATAGTGCGTTCTCCTTGATGAGGAGACGCTAGCAAGCGCCCTATCATAACTCCAATGCATGCTTTATATTCAATATATGCGCGATGTGCATTTGAAGGCGATCGATCTCAACCTGCTGACGGCGCTCGGCGCCCTGCTCTCCCAGCGCAGCGTCAGCCGCGCGGCGCGCGAGATCGGCCTCAGCCAGCCGGCGATGAGCCGGGCACTCGATCGCCTGCGTCATCTGTTCGGCGACGAACTGATGCTGCGCTCGGGCGCGGGCATGGTGCTGACGGCACGCGCCGAGGCTTTGGCGCCGCAGGTGCAGGAGATCCTGGCCGATATCCGTGCCCTCGTCGCCGAACCGCGTTTCGATCCGTCCTCCGAGCATCGCACGCTGCGGATCGCAGCGGTCGATTCGCTGACAACCTTGCTCTTTCCCGGCGTAATGGTGCGACTGCTCGAGGAAGCGCCGCATGTCGACCTCAGGGCGGTGCCGATCTCAGCGGACATCGCCCGTCGTCTGCAAAGCGGCGATATCGACCTGACCTTCGCCCTCGCCAACTACCCGCTCGCGGCCGGAACTCACAGTGAGACGCTGATGGATGACCGCCTTGCGCTGATCATGCGGCGCGATCATCCGGCCGCTCGGAACGGGCCGCTCAGCCTCGCCGCCTATGCTGCCCTCACCCATGTCACCGTATCCGTCTTCGGGGACGGCAGCACGGAGGCGGATGCAGCGCTGGCAGCGGCGGGGCTGGAACGGCGCATCGGCCTGACCACACCCCATTTCACCTCGGCCCTGATGGCTGTTGCCCGGACCGACATGGTGACCGTGCTCTCTCATGCCTTCGCTCGGCAGTTCGCCGAAGCCCTGGACCTCGTACTGCTGGAACCCCCGCTCGAGCCAGCCGTCCTGAAGATCACCATGGTCTGGCATGCTGCGCGCAAACATGATCGCCTGCTCGCCTGGCTGAGGGGCGTATTCAGGCAGGTCGCGAGCGGTGTCGCCGATCAGGTGCCGCCACGCGGCTGATGATCTCGCGCATGATGCCTCCACAACTTGTGGAGGCATTTCCTCAGAAGCGCAGATAAAACGAGAACCCGAACTATCATCGCACTCCCTTTGCACGCCTTGATGATCGGCGGATGCCAAGCACAGTTATTCGCCATCGTCAGCAACGGCACCAGCACGGAGGAATTTATTATCATCTCCTCCGCACAAGTCTCCACACTCAACGTTTATTCTCATTCTTCATAAAATATAACTATATCGTCATGAAATTGTTATAAATCTCAATGTGGCTTTTCGGAGACAGTTATTAGTTATAAGAATGTCATGTCAGTATTTATTCTCCATCAATGTTGTGAATATTCAGAAAATTGCGCAAAGACACCTCGGCTCTCGCTTCACGAGCATCCGGCCACAATTGCCCTCAAAAGGCGACAGGTCGGGCTCGGCACTGAAACGAACCAGCCCGATGTACCCAACCCAATTTGCTCAGTGAGCTATCTGATGACGATCAAATCTCTTCTGCTCGGCGCCGCGGCCAGCCTCACCGCTCTCGCTGCCGCTCAGGCCGCCGACCTCCCCATGACCAAGGGGGAAGCCGTCGAATATGTGAAGGTCTGCTCCGCCTTCGGCCCCGGCTTCTTCTACATCCCCGGCAGCGATACCTGCCTCAAGATCGCCGGCGAAATCCGCGCCGACTATCGCTTCTATAACCAGAGTGGCGATGGCATTAAGGCCAATACCAAGAACGACTTCGGATCTGACTTCTACAAACAGAATCGTGACATCCACTCCAGCGCCTTCAATACCGAGGCTCGCATTTCCTTCGATGCGCGCACTCAGACCGAGTTTGGCCTGCTGCGTTCCTTCTTCCAGATTCGAGGCATCAGCCATCCCATCAACTGGGATTCTACTAAGGATACCTCCGGCAATACCTTCTCGATCAAATATGCCTACATTCAATTCGGTGGCCTGACCGCTGGTTACGCCCATTCCTTCTTCGGCTTTTACGACCTTGACTTCGGCAACACGGTCTGGGGTCCCTATTATGCCCAGTCCAACGTCGTGAACCTGTTGGCCTATACGGCTGATTTCGGTAGCGGCTTCACAGCGACCCTCTCGATCGAAGATGGCCGTGACCATCGCCAGAACGCCTTCGCCAAGAATCAGCAGGGCGGCCAGCAGATTCCAGACGTGGTCGGCCAGATCCGCTTGAAGCAGGACTGGGGCTCGGTGGCCGTCCAGGCAGCCGCCCATCAATACCGTACGGCCGAGACGATTGTTCCGCGCGAAAACAAGTGGGGTTACGCGGTCGGCGGCACTTTGCTCGTCAACATCCCGGTCATCGACAAGGGTCACTTCGTGATCGAAGGCCAGTATGCCGATGGTGCGCTCGATTATCTCGGCATTGGCTCCAGCAAGCTCAAGGGCCAGGACTACTTCTTCAACAGCAATGGCGGCTTCGACGGCGGCAAAGGTTGGTCGGTGACGGCCGAACTCGGCGGCAATTTCGCACCGCAATGGGGTGCCAACCTGGTCGGCGCCTATATCGACACCACCTATGACAAGTTCAGCAATCTGGGCGACCGCAAGGTCAAGGAATACTCGCTGACCGGCAACGTGATCTACACGATCGTCAAAGGCCTGACCGTTACCGGCGAAGTCACCTACACGCACCAGACCATCGACAACCTGTCCTATGTGCCGACGGCCGGAGTTGCGGCGATCGCCCGCGACGCCAAGTCGGACTTCTGGATGGGCGGCGTGCGTATCAAGCGCACCTTCTGATCTGCGCGCGAACTGTTGATGCACGAGGGAAGGTCCGGCCCATGCCGGGCCTTTTCTTATACCGGCCGTTGTCCTCCCGGGTGCGCGGACGTCTCGTCCGCTTTTCCTTAATCAATCGCTGCACGTCCAAGAAGCGGACGGGACGTCCGCGCACCCGGAAATTGCGCCTATCTCGCCGTCCTGAGGACAACGGGGAAAGATTCGACTCACGCCTTTCGTGCTAGACTAGGGCTCTTGCGTCGGTGGCCAACGTCCTCACATAAGAGCCCATGAAATACCCGCCCTCCCTGCTCGACGAAATCCGTGCCCGGCTGCCTGTGTCCGAGGTGGTGGGCCGGCGCGTGAAGCTTAAGAAGCAGGGCCGGGAGTGGCGCGGCCTCTCGCCTTTCAATGCCGAGAAGACGCCGTCCTTCTATGTCAACGACCAGAAGGGCTTCTATCACTGCTTCTCCTCGGGCAAGCATGGCGACATCTTCCGCTTCCTGAGCGAGGTGGAGGGCATTTCCTTTCCCGAAGCGGTGGAGCGTTGCGCCAACGATGCGGGTGTCACCCTGCCCAAGATGACGGTGGAGGATGTCCGCCGCGAAGAGCAGCGTGCCTCGCTGCATGAGGTGATGGAACTTGCCGCCGCCTTCTTCCAGTCTCGCCTGCAGGCGCGGGAAGGCGCAGCCGCCCGCGGCTATCTCGCCGATCGCGGGCTGACGCCGGCGATCCAGGCCGAATTCGGCATCGGCTATTCGCCGAACGAGAAATTCGCCCTGCGCGACCATCTCGCCGGCAAGGGCGTCGACCGCGACGCCATGATCGAAGCGGGCCTTCTCATCCATGGCGAAGACATCCAGGTCCCCTATGATCGCTTCCGCGACCGCATCATGTTCCCCATCCATGATGTACGCGGCAAGGTGATCGCCTTCGGCGGCCGCGCCATGGACAAGGAGGCATCCGCCAAATATCTCAACTCGCCCGAGACATCGCTCTTCCACAAGGGCGCCTGCCTCTACAACCATCATCGCGCCCGCAAGGCCGCCCATGAAAAGGGCGGCGTCATCGCGGTGGAGGGCTATGTCGACGTCATCATGATGAGCGTGGCGGGTTTTGGGCATACGGTCGCGCCGCTCGGCACGGCCCTTACCGAAGACCAGCTCAATCTGCTCTGGCGCATGAGCGAGGAGCCGGTGCTGTGCTTCGATGGAGACAAGGCTGGGCGGCGCGCCGCCTATCGAGCCGTCGACGTGGCCCTGCCGCAGATCGGCCCCGGCAAGACCTTGAAATTCGCGCTGCTGCCGGGCGGGCAGGATCCGGACGAACTGGTGCGCAGCTCTGGCGCCACGGCGGTGTCGGAAGTCCTGCAGGGCGCTCTGCCCCTTTCCGACATTCTCTGGGCTCGCGAGACGGAGAGCGGCGACTTCTCCACGCCGGAGCGGCGCGCCGCGCTCGAACGCAAGCTGATGGATGCGCTGGCGCCGATCCGCGACGAGACGGTGCGCAAGCATTATCGGGCGGAAATGGATAACCGCCTGCGCAGCTTCTTTGCCCCGGCCCGGACGGCCCAGTCCGGCTTTGCGGGCGGTCCGCAGCGGGCCTGGCGCCAGGGCGGCAGCCGGCGCGAAACATCGCAAACCACGCATCTGGTGACGCCGGCGGTCAGGGAAAGCGCACGCATGCGGGGCGGCCATGGCAGCATTCCCGCGCGCGAGGCCCTCATCCTGGCCGTCGTGGTGGCCCATCCCTATCTGCTGGACGACCATTGCGAATTGCTGGCGGGGCTCGAGTTCGAGAATGTCGAGGCGAGCCGCCTGCGCCAGGCCTTGATCGATTGCGTGGCGCATGGGCTGCGCGAATCAGTTGCGGTCGAGGCCGAGTTGATGACCCAGGGATTCGAACGTTTGCTCGCGCATATCGCCGCTTTGAGCAGTCCAACCCACTTTTGGGTGCGACGGGACGCCGCGTTTCCCGACGTTCGGGACGGATTCGTGCATGCAGTGGCCTTGCATCATAAGAATCGCACGCTACATAAGGAACTCAGGCTCGCCCAGGCGGCCATGGACCAGGACTTCACCGAAGAGAATTGGGCTCGGCTCACCAATATCAAGGCGCAGATCGCCGCGATGGAAGGAACCGAGGCGATGATCGAGGGGTTTGGAGCTTCGTCCGGGCGGACTTCGCGAGCCGTGTAGGACTAGCAGGGTTAACGGCGGATTAGCCATTGCCCGGGTAGTGATAGCGCCAGTTCCTGGAACTGGAATTTCGATTCTGGCAGTTGCTGCAAGGCGTTACGCAGACGAATCGAAGGTCTTTCCCAGGACGCTGGAGCAAGGCGGCGACAAGTCGGGTGGCTCCGGGTACCGGATGCTGCCCTTTTTGGTGTTGGCAAACAGTCGGCCTTGGCGGGAATCTCCTGCCGGGTGCGGGTTTTGGGTCGGGGTCCCCAATCGAGGCGAGGACCATGCACCAAAGCCTTGAAGTTGTTTGGAATTGCTTGGACGCGCCGACAGGCGAATCTAGGAAATTCCGCATCGGGTTTGGCACAGGGTGCACGGATGCGCCAGTGCTTGCGGGCCAAAATCTGTGGCCCGGGTGAGTTGACAGTTGTCGGCTTCGGACCGGCAGGGACGTGATGCGGGATTTCAGAGCTCTACCCGGCGGGGCGAGCTGCGAAATCCTGCTTGAGCGAGTGAGGGAAAGCAACGATGGCGAAAAAGGAAGCTGACAAGGAAGAAACGCCGGACACCGAAGCGCCGAGCCAGGACAGCCCCTTGCTCGATCTGTCGGATGCCGCGGTTCGCGCCTTGATCAAGCGCGCCAAGAAGCGTGGCTATGTCACGCATGAAGAGATCAACAACGTCCTGCCTTCCGATCAGGTCGATGGCGACCAGATCGAGGACGTGCTCGCCATGTTCTCCGAAATGGGGATCAATGTCGTCGAGAACGAAGAGAACGAGGAGTCCGAGGAGGCTGCTCAGGGCGAGGAGGAGGAAGCCGAAGGCGGCGACCTCGTCGAGGCCACTTCGACGCGCGCGATCGCTTCCACCACCACGGCCAAGGAGCCGACCGACCGCACCGACGATCCCGTGCGCATGTATCTGCGCGAGATGGGCACGGTGGAGCTCCTGTCACGCGAAGGCGAAATCGCCATCGCCAAGCGCATCGAGGCCGGCCGTGAGGCGATGATCGCCGGGCTGTGCGAAAGCCCCCTCACCTTCCAGGCCATCATCATCTGGCGCGACGAGCTCAATGATGGCAAGATTCTCTTGCGCGACATCATCGATCTCGAGGCGACCTATGCCGGCCCCGACGGCAAGAACCCGCCGGCAGTGGCGAGCGATGGCGATGCCGAGGGCGGGGAGCCCGAGCAGCAGCAGATGGACGACGACGCCTTGCCGCCGATGGACGGCGAGATGGACGAAGACGACATGGAGAACAACGTGTCGCTCTCGGCCATGGAAGCCGAGCTCAAGCCCAAGGTGCTCGAGACCTTCGACCGCATCGCCGACGACTACAAGAAGCTGCGCCGCCTGCAGGATGTGAATGTCGAGAGCCGGCTGCAGAACCGTTCGCTCTCGCCTTCGCAGGACCGCAAATACAAGAAGCTGAAGGAAGAGATCGTCGTCAACGTCAAGAGCCTCTCGCTCAACCAGGCCCGCATCGATGCTCTGGTCGAACAGCTCTACGACATCAACAAGCGCCTGATCAGCTATGAAGGCCGCCTGATGCGTCTGGCCGAGAGCTATCGCGTCGACCGGTCGGACTTCCTGAAGACCTATCAGGGCTCCGAACTCGATCCCAAGTGGATCCTGCGCGTCTCCAAGCTCGGTTCCAAGGGCTGGAAGGAGTTCGTGGCCCACGAGCTCGAGACCATCAAGACGATGCGCGAGGATATCCATAACCTCGCCACCGAGACCGGCCTCGAGATCACCGAGTTCCGCAAGATCGTGCATATGGTGCAGAAGGGCGAGCGCGAAGCTCGCCAGGCGAAGAAGGAAATGGTGGAGGCCAATCTGCGCCTCGTCATTTCCATCGCCAAGAAATACACCAATCGCGGCCTGCAGTTCCTCGACCTGATCCAGGAAGGCAATATCGGCCTGATGAAGGCGGTCGACAAGTTCGAATACCGCCGCGGCTACAAGTTCTCGACCTACGCCACCTGGTGGATCCGGCAGGCGATCACCCGCTCGATCGCCGACCAGGCCCGCACCATCCGCATCCCCGTGCACATGATCGAGACGATCAACAAGATCGTGCGCACGTCGAGGCAGATGCTGCACGAGATCGGCCGCGAGCCGACCCCGGAGGAACTGGCCGAGAAGCTCGCCATGCCGCTCGAAAAGGTGCGCAAGGTGCTCAAGATCGCCAAGGAGCCGATCTCCCTGGAAACCCCGATCGGCGACGAGGAGGATTCACATCTCGGCGACTTCATCGAGGACAAGAACGCTATCCTGCCGATCGACGCGGCCATCCAGTCCAACCTGCGCGAGACCACCACGCGCGTGCTGGCGTCGCTGACCGCCCGCGAGGAGCGCGTGCTGCGCATGCGTTTCGGCATCGGCATGAACACCGACCACACGCTGGAGGAAGTCGGCCAGCAGTTCTCGGTGACGCGCGAACGTATCCGCCAGATCGAGGCCAAGGCGCTGCGCAAGCTCAAGCATCCGAGCCGCTCGCGCAAGCTGAGGAGCTTCCTCGACAATTGATGTCCTGCGAGCGCGGACGTCTCAGCGACATGCCTGCATGTCGCGATGTCCGCCTCTTGGAGACGAAAAGCCCTCCGTGCCCGGCATGGAGGGCTTTTCGTTTGTCAGGGCAAGGGTTGCTTGCGAGGACCGGTCGGCGCGGCAGCCGGCTGTGACCGCGGACGTCTCGTCCGCTCTTGGAAGCGTCCCGCTTGGGGATGGGAAGAAGCGGACGGCACGTCTGCGGTCCCAGGTCCTGCGCTTCCCGCACCACATGGGCAAGCGACAAAAAAGGGCTTCCCAACCACGGTCGGGAAGCCCTCTTGCCTGCGAAAGCGCAAAGACTCCAGGCGCTACTCTGCCGCCGGCACCGCTTCGGCCGGCTTGGCCTCCTTCTTCTTCTTGCCTGGCGCAAGCATGCGCAGCGTCACGTAGAACACCGGCGTCAGGAACAGGCCGAAGAAGGTGACGCCCAGCATGCCGAAGAACACGGCCGTGCCGAGAGCCTGGCGCATTTCGGCGCCTGGGCCGGTGGCGATCAGCAGCGGCACCACGCCCAGGATGAAGGCAAAGGCCGTCATCAGGATCGGGCGCAGGCGCAGGCGGCAGGCCTCCACCACTGCTTCGATCGGGCTCTTTCCATCCCGCGCTTCCGCCTCGCGCGCGAACTCCACGATCAGGATGGCGTTCTTGGCGGCAAGGCCTACCAGCACGATCAGGCCGATCTGCGTGAGAATGTTGTTGTCCATGCCACGCGCCATCACGCCAAGCAGAGCCGAGAGCACGGCCATCGGTACGATCAGGATGATGGCGAGCGGCAATGACCAGCTTTCATACTGGGCAGCCAGCACCAGGAAGACGAACAGAACCGACAAAGCGAAGATGAAGATCGCGGTATTGCCGGTCGCCCGCTCCTGGAAGGCCAGGTCCGTCCATTGGAAGCTGGTGCCCTGCGGCAGGGTTGCCTTGGCCAGAGCCTCCATCTCGTCCAGGGCCTGGGCGGTGGAGACGCCCGGGCCGGCATTGCCCTGCAGCGGCACGGACGGGTACATGTTGTAGCGCTGGATCAGCTGCGGGCCGGAAACCTCCTTCACCTCCACCAGCGTGCCGAGCGGCACCAGAGCTCCCGACGCCGAACGCACACGCAGGCCGCCGATCTGCTCGGGATCGTTGCGGAAGCGCTGGTCGGCCTGGGCCTGCACCTGGTAAACACGCCCGAACGCATTGAAATCATTGACATAGGCCGTGCCGAGATTCTGCTGCAGCGTGTCAAAGATATTGGTGATCGGGACGTTCAGTATCTCGGCCTTCTGCCGGTCTATATTGAGGAAGAGCTGCGGCGAGTTGGCCGAGAAGGTGGTGAACACGCCCGACAGCTTGGGGTTCTGGCGCGCCTTGCCCATCATCTCATAGGTCGAGGCGAGAATGCGCTGGATGTCCGAGCCCAGCCGCTCCTGCACCTGCAGCTTGAAGCCGCCCGCATTGCCGATACCGCGCACCGGCGGCGGCGGGATGGCGATGATGAAGGCCTCCTCGATCACCTGCATGCGCCCGAACAGGTCCTTGATGATCTTGTCCGCCGTCAGCCCTTCCTTGAGACGCTCCTCGAAGGGCTTGAACGGCACGAAGACCGCGGCCGAATTGGTGGCATTGGTGAAGGTGGCACCGGAGAAGCCGGCAAAGGCCACCGCATCCTGCGCCCCGGGCGTTGCCCGCGCAATTTCGGAAACCCGCCGCGTGACGGCATCGGTACGCGAGAGCGCGGCACCGTCCGGCAGCTGCACCACCACGATGGCATAGCCCTGGTCGAGCGTGGGGATGAAGCCCTGCGGCACCTTCTGCACCGCCCAGACCGTGCCGGCCAGCAGTCCCGCATAGAGCGGCAGCATGATGATCTTTCGCCGGACGACGCGGTTCACGCTGGAAGCATAGCCGTTGGACAGGCTGTCGAAGCTGCGGTTGAAGCCGCCGGCCAGCCTCTTGCCGAGCCTCGTCAGGGGATTGCGCGGCGGCTCATGGCTGTGCGGCTTGAGCAGGATCGCGGCGAGCGCCGGCGACAATGTGAGCGAGACGAAGGCGGAGAGGAAGGTCGAGACCGCGATCGTCAGGGCGAATTGCCGGTAGAACTGGCCCGATATGCCGGGGATGAAGGCGGTGGGAATGAAGACCGCGCCCAGCACCAGGGCGATGGCGATAACCGCCGTGCCGACCTCGTCCATGGTTTCGTGCGCCGCATCGCGCGGCGACATGCCCAGGCTGATGTTGCGCTCGACATTCTCCACCACCACGATGGCGTCGTCGACCACGATGCCGATCGCCAGCACCATGCCGAACAGGGTCAGCGTGTTGAGCGAAAAGCCGAAGGCGGCCATGATCGCACAGGTACCGATCAGCGAAATCGGGATGGCGATCACCGGGATGAGCGCCGTGCGCCAGCTCTGCAGGAAGATGATGATCACCACCACCACCAGCACCACGGCCTCGCCGAGGGTGTGGTAGACTGCGTTGACCGATTCCGCGATGAACTGGGTGGGATTGTAGACGATCGAATAGGCGATTCCCGGCGGGAAGGACTGCTTGAGTTCCTCCATCTTCTTGATGATCTCGTCGGCCGCCTGCAGCGCGTTGGTGTTGGGGCGCTGGAAGATCGCCAGCGCCACCGCCGGCTTGCCGTTGAGGTAGGAATTGGTGACGTAGTCCTGCGCGCCGAGTTCCACGCGCGCCACGTCCTGGACCCGAACGAGTTGCCCGTCCGGGGTCGAACGCACGATGACCCGACGGAACTGGGCGACATCCTGGAAGCGCCCCTGGGTGTTGATCGTGACCTGGAAGGCCCCGCCCGAGGTGGTCGGTTCCTGGCCAATGGCGCCGCTCGAAACCTGGACGTTCTGGGCCTGGATCGCCTGCACCACGTCGGAAGAGGTCAGTCCGTAGCTGGCGAGCTTGTCCGGATCGAGCCAGACGCGCAGGCTGTATTGGCGCTCGCCGAAGATGGTGAGGTCGCCGACGCCGTCGAGACGCAGGAGGTCGTCGCGCACATTGTTGCGGGCGTAGTTTGAGACGTAGAGCTGGTCGTAGCGGTCATCCGGGGAGAACATGTGGATGACCATCATCAGGTCGGGCGAGGATTTCAGCGTGGTGACGCCGAGGCGCCTGACATCGTCGGGCAGGCGCGGCGTGGCGATGGCGACCCGGTTCTGCACCAGCACCTGCGCTGTATCGAGATCGGTGCCAAGCTTGAAGGTGATGGTCAGCGACATCGAGCCGTCATTGGAGGCATAGGAGGACATGTAGAGCATGTTCTCCACGCCGTTGATCTGCTGCTCCAGCGGCGTGGCCACGGTGGCCGCGACGGTCTGGGCATTGGCGCCGGGATAGCTGGCGCGCACCACGATGGTGGGCGGCGCGATCTCGGGATATTGCGCGACCGGCAGGCCGAGAAAGGCGATGGCGCCGACAAGGGTGATCACGACCGCCAGAACCGACGCAAAGATCGGCCGGTCGACGAAGAAATGGGCAAACCGCATGGACCGCTCTCTCAGTTGGCGGCTGCGACGGCGGTCGCCGGCAGGGTCGTCAGCTTGGGATCGACCTTGATGCCGGGTCTCACCCGCATCAGCCCGTTGACGACGATGGTCTCGTCACCCTTGAGCCCCTCGCGGATGACGCGGTAGCCGTCCACGCGCGAACCGACACGCACCGGCTTCAGCGAGATCGTATTGTCGGCGCCGACGACATAGACGACGCGCCGGTCCTGGTCGGAACCGAGCGCGTCCTCGGGCACCAGCACGCCCTTGTATTTGTCGGAACCGAGAATGCGGATGCGGCCGAAAAGGCCGGGCACCAGGGCCAGATCCTTGTTCTCGAACACGGCGCGGGCCCGCATGGTGCCGCTGGCGGCATCCAGGCGATTATCGGTGAAGTCCATATGGCCCTTGTGGATGGGCTCGCGCTCGTTGGAGGTGGCGACCAGAACCTCGTTGAGATTGCCGTCGCTCGAGACGCGCAGCGATCCGGTCGAGAGCTTCTGGTAGGCGAGATAGGAACGCTCGTCGACGTCGAAGTAGAAATTGATCGGATCCATCGACACCACATTGGTGAGGACGGTCTCGTTCGCGTTGACGAGATTGCCCAGCGAGACCAGCCGGCGCGACATGCGCCCGGCGATCGGCGCCTTGATCTCGGTGAACTGCAGATCGAGCTTGGCGCGGTTTAGGGTTGCCTGCGCCCGGTTGAGGTCAGCCTTGGCGGTGGCCAGGGTCTGGGTGCGCTCGTCATAGATCTGACCGGTGATGTTGCCGGATTTGCGCAGGTTCTCGGCACGGCTGACGTCGCCGGCGGCGAAATCCACCCGCGCCTTGGCGGCCTCCACGCCGGCCTGCGCCTCCTCGAGGGCAGCCTGGTAGGGACGCTGGTCGATGGTGAAGAGCGGATCCCCCGCCTTGACGATGGCGCCGTCGACGAAATGGATCTTGTCGACATAACCCGAGACGCGAGCCCGGACATCCACCCGGTCGACAGCCTCGAAGCGGCCGATGAAGTCGTCATATTCGACGACTTCCTTCACCACGGGCTTGGCGACGGACACGGCAGGAGGCGGCGCGTTCTGGGCGAGCGCTGCGGTCGAGAGCCCCAAGGCCAACAGGGTGCCGATGACGCCCTCGCGGCCACGCAAATTTTCTAGTATCATTTTACCTTCACGCATTGCTGCCCCTTTGTGGACCCTGGTGAAAAATCAATAGTTCAACGAGAGCCGACATCAGGCATGCCGAGGGCCCCGTCTGCCGGGTCCATCGACCATCCCGATGCCGGCTCCCTTGTCCGGCAAAACTGAAAAATGAAATCCCCCGCGGCTCCCGCCGTCTTGTGGGGCTCCTTGATTTTGGTCTTCCCGCGGCAATTTCAAGGCCACCGGATGGAGACCGATGCGGAAAAAAACGCGAACCCGCGCTTTGGAGAGGTGCGCCGAGGTTCGGGGGCAACGCCTGCCCGGGGCTTTTCTACAAACGCATCGGCTGTGCCGAAAACCGGAATTCCGTTTTCGGCACAATGTTCTAGCGGCGCCAGCCGCGATGCCGATGGCCGCGATGCTCCCATTCGTGCCCGTTCTTGCCGTCGGGCGGATCCTGGATCGCCTCGTCGCAGGCACCGAAGAAGCGGTACCAGGGCAGGATGCATTCGATCCTGGCATTGTCGGCGTAGCGCTCGCCTTGAGGGCGGGAGGCCGCCTGTCCCGTACCTGTCCCAGCATAGAACCCACCCATCACGATCATGCTGGCGAGAATGAGCTTGTTCATGTCTGTGTCCCAGGAATCGCTGCCGCATCCCATTGCGGCCGGCAAATTCTAGTGAAGCACGCCGGCGGGAGCAAATCCCCGCAGCCTCCGCGCGAAAGCTCGTCCTCCCACAACCGGGCGGAAGATGCGCCCATTGGCGACAGGCGTCAATGCAGCTATCGTGCGGGCCTTGATCAATCAGACCGGGACTTTGCCGTGGCCTCCTTCCTTAAATCCCTCTCCTCCCTGTTCGGAGGCAAACGCGAATCGGATGGCGAGCCGGCACCCAAGGGGGATGGCGAGGAATATAACGGCTTTACCGTCCGCCCCGCCCCTTACAAGGAGGGTGGCCAGTACCAGACCTGCGGCTATGTGGAAAAAGAGATCGGCGGCGAACTCAAGAGCCATAAGTTCATCCGGGCCGACCGTTTCGCCAGTCTGGACGATGCCGTGCAGTTTTCGCTGACCAAAGGCAAGCAGCTGATCGACGAGCAGGGCGAGGGTTTGTTTCGATAATGTGAAAAAAAGCGCGAGGGGGGCTTGCATCCCCTGCTTGGCTTGGTTATCAGACCGCCCATGGAAGCGCCGGTCGCTTCCCAGCGCGCCCGTAGCTCAGCTGGATAGAGCATCAGACTACGAATCTGAGGGTCAGAGGTTCGAATCCTTTCGGGCGCGCCATTCTCTCCTTTTCCTTCACATTGTCAGTTGCTTGTGGGCATGAGCCGATGTGCTGTCTCATGCTCGAGCAAGGATGACGCGTCGTCCTTTCCTCTCCAGGCGATGAGGCCTTTCTCAAATTCCCGGCATCGCGTAAGAGCGCGGTTCCCTAGGCATTGACCGCACCGCACCATGATCCGTCTCGAAAACATCTCAAAGCAAAACGGCAACCAGATTCTGTTCATCGAAGCCTCGGCCACCCTGCAGAAGGGCGAGAATGTCGGGCTCGTCGGCCCGAACGGCGCTGGCAAGACGACGCTGTTCCGCATGATCACCGGCGAGGAGGAGCCCGATGAGGGTCGCGTCTCGGTCGACCGCGGCGTCACCATCGGATACTTCAACCAGGATGTCGGGGAAATGGCGGGCCGCAGCGCCGTCGCCGAGGTGATGAACGGGGCCGGGCCGGTCAGCGAGGTCGCGGCCGAGTTGAGGGAGCTCGAGGCGGCGATGGCCGACCCGGACCAGGCCGACAACATGGATGCCATCATCGAGCGCTATGGCGAGGTGCAGGGGCGATTCGAGGAGCTGGGCGGCTACGCGCTCGAAGGCCGCGCCCGCGAAGTCCTGGCTGGGCTCAGCTTCAGCGAAGCCATGATGGACGGCGATGTCGGTGCCCTCTCCGGCGGCTGGAAGATGCGCGTGGCGCTGGCCCGTATCCTCCTGATGCGCCCCGATGCGATGCTGCTGGACGAGCCGAGCAACCATCTCGACATCGAGAGCCTGATCTGGCTGGAAGAGTTCCTCAAGGGCTATGAGGGCGCCCTCTTGATGACCTCGCATGACCGTGAGTTCATGAACCGCATCGTTTCCAAGGTGGTGGAGATCGATGGCGGCACGCTGACCAGCTATTCGGGCGATTACGAGTTCTACGAGCAGCAGCGCGCCCTCAACGAAAAGCAGCAGCAGGCGCAGTTCGAGCGCCAGCAGGCGATGCTGGCCAAGGAAATCAAGTTCATCGAGCGCTTCAAGGCGCGCGCTTCCCACGCGGCCCAGGTGCAGAGCCGGGTGAAGAAGCTGGAGAAGATCGACAAGATCGAACCGCCGCGCCGGCGCCAGAGCATCGCCTTCGAATTCCAGCCCGCTCCCCGCTCGGGCGACGACGTCGTCAGCCTGAAGGACGTGCACAAGGCCTATGGCGACCGCAGCATCTATGAAGGTCTCACCTTCCAGGTCCGCCGCAAGGAGCGCTGGTGCGTGATGGGCATCAATGGCGCGGGTAAATCCACCTTGCTCAAGCTCGTCGCCGGCACCGCCGAGCCCGACAAGGGCACGGTCGTCCAGGGCGGCAGCGTCAAGATGGGCTATTTCGCCCAGCACGCCATGGACCTGCTCGACGGTGACCGCAGTATCTTCGAGACGCTCGAGGATGCATTTCCCCAGGCGGGCCAGGGTTCGCTGCGGACGCTGGCCGGCTGCTTCGGCTTTTCGGGTGACGACATCGAGAAGAAATGCCGCTTCCTCTCGGGCGGCGAAAAGGCTCGGCTGGTCATGGCCAAGATGCTCTACGACCCGCCGAACTTCCTGGTGCTGGACGAGCCCACCAACCATCTCGACCTCGCCACCAAGGAGATGCTGATCGCGGCCCTGTCGCAATATGAGGGCTCGATGCTGTTCGTCTCGCATGACCGGCGCTTCCTGGCCGCCCTCTCCAACCGCGTGCTGGAACTGACGCCGGACGGCATCCACCAATATGGCGGCGGCTATACCGAATATGTCGCCCGCACCGGCCACGAGGCGCCGGGGCTTCATAGTTGAGACGGCCCTGCCGGAGTTGAAACCGGATCAGGCGCGCCGATCTCCAGATCGGCATAGCCGGCGGGCGCCATCGCCTCACTGAAAAAGATGCCGATCAGGCGATCGGCACTTCGGCTACTTGCCCATTGGCCTCAAAATTGGCACCCATGCCGTTCACGGAGAGTGGGCAAGGGCGCAGCATGACGGGGCCGAAAGAAGCCCTTATCCTTGAATATGCCGCAAGAGGACGCCCACCGCCTGGAGGACATGCCGATGAAACTGACGGTCCAGCCTTTCCTGATGTTCCAGGGGCACGGCCAGGCGGATGCCGCCATGAACCTCTATGTCTCCCTGTTCCCCGATGGCGAGATCCTCGATGTCGAGCGCTATGGCCCCGGCGAGATGGGACTGCCGGGCTCGATCAAGAAGGCGCGCTTCAGCATCGCCGGCCAGAGCGTGATCTGCATCGATAGCCCGGTGCAGCACAATTTCACCTTCACCCCCTCCTTTTCGTTCTTCATCGATTGCGCGACGAAAGAGGAGCTGGATCGCCTCTTCGCGGCCCTGTCGCAGGACGGCACGGTCTTCATGGCCCTCGACGACTACGGCTTCAGCCGCCGGTTCGGCTGGGTCGCCGACCGTTTCGGCGTCTCATGGCAGATCAACCTGCCGTTCGAGCCGGCGGAGTAGAGCGCTTTCGAGAAAAGCTGATGGACTTTTCGATTAAGAAAACGCGTCTAAACAAAGAATGAGTGAGTAAAGTACGTTTCGGAAAATCGTATTTTACTCAAGACCGGCTACGCCTCCGCCTCCTGCATCAGCCTGACCGGCCCGTTTCCCGCACCGGCGAGGCGGTCATCGGTATTGAGCAGGGTGCAGCGCTCCATCGACAGGCAGCCGCAGCCGATGCAGCCCGTCAGCTCGCTGCGCAGATTCTGCATCAGGGCGATGCGGTGGTCGAGTTCGCCGGCCCAGTGCGTGGCGAGCATTTCCCAATCGCTGCGCGAGGGCGGACGATCGTCCGGAAGCTCGGCAAGGCGCGCCCCGATCTCCGCCAGCGAAAAGCCGAGTTCCTGCGCCACCTTGATCAGGGCCACGCGACGCAGCACGGCCCGATCGTAGCGCCGCTGATTGCCTTGGCTGCGCCGGCTGCGGATCAGCCCCTTGCGCTCGTAGAAATGCAGCGCCGTCACCGATACGCCGCTGCGATGAGCCAGATCGCCGACGCTCATCTCAACCATGGATCGTCTCCCAGAAAACCTCTTGACCTTAACTTAAGTAGAGGTTGTAGGCCAGACAAAGTCGCGATGCCGAAATGGCGCCGGGCCTTGTTCGAGATGGATGCCGCGAGTTGGAGTCGAAGATGGATGCGCAAGTCAGCACGGGAACCCAAGCCCATTGGCGGGAGATTGCGGTCGGCCGCTATGCCGGCGCGACAGCCACGCTCTGCCTTGGCGTCGCCCTGTTCGCCTTCAACAGCTTCCTGGTCTCGACCGCCCTGCCCTCGGCGATCGACGAACTCGGCGGCGCTTCGCTGATCGCCTGGTCCGTCAGCCTCTATCTGATCTTCGCCATTCTCGGGGGCACGATCGCGGCACTCCTCAAGGCCCGCTATGGCGCGCGGGCTGCGCTGATCGGGGCCGCCCTGTTGTTCACGGCCGGCACCTTGTTTGCCGGCCTGGCCCCGGCCATGGCCGTGCTCCTGGTCGGCCGCGCCCTGCAGGGCTTTGGCGAAGGCCTGATCGCCGCGATCTGCTATGCGCTGATCCCGGAGATATTCCCCTCCCGGCTGGTTCCCAGGGTATTCGGCGCCGAAGCGATGGTCTGGGCCACGGCGGCCTTCGGCGGTCCGGCCGTTGCCGGCATCATCAGCGAAACCGTGTCGTGGCGGGCCGCCTTTCTGGTCAACGTGCCGCTCTCCCTGATCTTCATCGCCCTGGTCCTCAAGGTCGTGCCGCATGCGGACCGGCAGCAAACGGCAGCGGCGCTTCCGCTCGTCCAGCTCAGCGCCATCGGAGCCGGCATGGCGGCGGTGATGATCGCCGACATGGCCGGCGCCGGCAGTGGCGCCATCCTGCTGCTGGTGCTTGCCGCGCTGCTCTATGCCGGTGCCGTCTACAGCGACAGGCGCTCGCCTGCGCGGCTGTTCCCCAAGGATGCCTTCCGGCTCGGCCAGCCCATCGGCCTCGGCCTGTGGATCGTCTTCCTGATGCCGATGGCGCATTCGGCCGCCTCGGTCTATCTCGTCTACCTGATCCAGCATCTATGGGGCTATGGCGCGACGCTGGCGGGAGCGCTCAACGCGGTGATGGCCGTGTGCTGGAGCCTCGTCGCCATCGCCGTGGCCAGCGTGGCCTCGCAGAGGATCCGCCGCCGGCTGATTTGGCTGGGACCGCTGTTCCTGGTGCTGGGACTCGTCGCCATCATCACCGCGCTCTGGAAAACCGACATCGTGCTGCTCGTCGGCGGGCAGGTCCTGATCGGCGCCGGTTTCGGCGCGAGCTGGGGCTATCTCAGCCAGGGCCTGATGGAGGCCTCACCGGTGGAGGAGCGCAACCGCACATCGGCCCTGCTGCCCACGCTCCAATCGGCAGCCTATGCCATCGGCGCCGCCGTGCTCGGTTTCGTGGCCAACGCCAATGGCGCGGGCTCTGCCACCACGGGCCCGCAACTGCAGCAAGCCATGCTGACCGTGTTCATCCTGGCCATCGCGATCGCCCTGCCCGGCTTCTTCGCCGCGCTGAAACTGGCACCGCAGTTGTTCCGAGAAAAGGAAGAGCCGCGCGAATGTCTGGCATGAGGCCAATGAGGCTCGCATAGGGTCAAGCACGGCATGAGAGATCGGAGCGTTTTCTCTTCAAGAGAGGCGCTGCCGACGCGCCGCCGTCGCTGCCGCCGGCCTCCCCTGCAGGCAAGCGGCTTGTCCGAGCTCTCGAAATGGCTGCTTGTCCTTCCCATATGGGAACCTTCATACAGGGTCCCGATGATTCGCCTTTTTCGCCCTTTCCTGTGCCTGATGCTCGCATTGCTTTTCGCAGTGACGTCCGTGGGCTGGGCGATGGCGAGCACACGCATGCCCGGCGATCTCGCCACGAGCCATCACGCTGCCGGCAAGAAGGCCGACGCGCCGCATCATGACCAGGCGACGATGACAGGTGAGATGTCCTGTCATCCGCCGGCGCCATGCAGCGATGAGGACGGTGCTGGTGAAGCCGCTTCCACTTGCTGCGCCTTTGCCTGTCATGTCGCCGTGGAACCCGATGCTCCCCTCTTGAACGCCCGCACCTTCATCATCGCCATCAAGCTCGCCTTCATGGAACCGGGCTTGCCGATGGCGATGCTGTCCCTGCTCGACAGACCGCCCAGGCGGGCCGACGCGTCCGCCGGCTGATCGTCCCCCTTCTGCCTTCCGTTCGGCGCCCCTGCGTCGCCGGAACTCCCGCGGGCTCGGCCGACCGGTCGCAATTCGAGGCGATTGACGCCTCGCACTCTGCCTTGTCTCCAAAACCTGTGCGCCTGCGGCTGCCTTGAAGGCGGCCGGACGCTGCTGCCCGAGAAGCATCATGAAAATCGCCATTCCGACGGCTCTCGCCGTCGCCCTGTCCGCTTGCGCGCCACCGCCCAAGCTTGCCGTCGGCCCTGACCCGTCCAATCCCGATACGCCGGTGCCGCGCCTGCACTATACGCCGGTGACCTCAGGCACCCTCGATTTCCGCCCCGTCGAGCCCAGGCCCTGGGTTGAAAGGAACGACAGGGTCGCTCCCAAGCGGGAGGGACAATAATGGCCCTGCCAGTTCTCATCGCCCGGTCCAATCGGCTAGCCGTGCTGACCGTGCTCGCCTTCGGCTTGGCGGGCTGCGCCAGCTTCACACCCGATGGCGGCATGATGCCCGTCAAGGGACGCGTCGCATCCGAACTCGGCAAGGAAGCCGTCAAGATCACCTCGCCGACCGAGGCAGCCCAGGCCAAAGCCCGCATCACCAACCTGCTTGCCCGGCCTCTGACGGCCGACAGCGCCGTGCAGATCGCGCTTCTGAACAATCGCGGCCTCCAGGCCGACTACAACACCCTCGGCATTTCCGAGGCCGCCTATGTCGCGGCAAGCCTGCCGCCGAGTCCGACCTTCCAGCTTGAGCGCGTGGCGGCCGGCGGCGAGCTGGACATTGAGCGCCGGCTGGTGGCGAGCGTCCTCTCCTTGCTGACCCTGCCGGCTCGCCGCGACATCGCCAAGACCCAGTTCGAGGCGGCCCGCTACCGGGCCATCGAGGCGACCTTCCGCCTCGCCGCGGATACGCGCCGGGCCTATTATCGCGCGGTGGCGGCCCGCCAGACCGTCGGCCTGCTGCAGAAGGCCCGGCTTTCCGCCGAAGCTGCCGGCGATCTCTCGCGCAAGCTCGGCGAAACCGGCGGCGCCACCAAGCTCGACCAGGCGCGATCGGCCTCCTTTTATGCCGAGGTCTCGAACCGCCTCGCCGAAGCAAGGCTTCAGGCCGGTATCGAGCGGGAGGCCCTGATCCGCCAGCTCGGCCTGTGGGGGAACGAAACCGACTATAAATTGCCGGGAGTTCTGCCGGCCACGGCTGGAAAGTTGCCGTCCTCGAGCGAAATCGAGGCGCAGGCCGTCCGCAGGCGCGTCGACCTGATCGCAGCCCGGCTCGATCTCGACGCCATGGCCGCCGAGCTCGGCCTGACCCAGGCGAGCCGCTATGTTTCCCTGCTCGATCTCACGGGCCTGGCCAACTACACCCGCGCCAGCGAGGACGGCGCGAAGAAGCGCAACTATCCGCGCGGCTTCGAGCTCGAAGTGCAGATCCCGCTCTTCGATCTCGGCGAGACCGGGGTAAGGCACGCGCGCGAGACCTATATGCAGGCGGTCAACCGGCTGGTGGACAAGGCCGTCACGGTGCGCTCCGAGGCAAGGACCGCTTTTCTCACCTATCGCGGCCGGCACGAGATCTGGCGCCAGTACCGCGCACGCATCCTGCCCTTGCGCAAGACCATCAACCAGCAGGCCGTGCTCGAATATAGCGGCATGCTGATCGACGTCTTCGACCTGTTGACCACCACGCGCGAAAGCCTCGACGTCAGCGTGGCTGCAATCGGCGCACAACGGGATTTCCTCATCGCCGGCGTGGACTTCCAGGCTGCCCTCATCGGCGGCGGCTCGGCCCCGTCATCGGGCGGGGAAACCGCCATGGCCACCGCGCCCGCTGCCGGCGCCGCGCATTGATCACAGGAGCTGACCTCATGACGGTATCCCGCCGTTCCTTTCTCGGTGCCGCGGCCCTAATCAGCGCCGGCACCATCTCCAGCCGCGCCCAGGCCGCCGCCATCCCGGAAGCGCCCACCATGAAGGAAGCCGGCATGCAGCCCCCGCTCGTGCCGACCAGCGGCGTCGACTACAACCCCGTGGTCACGCTCAACGGCTGGACGCTGCCCTGGCGCATGAATGGCGACTGGAAGGAATTCCATCTGGTCGCCGAACCGGTGGTGCGCGAGATCGCCCCCGGCATGGTCGCCCATCTGTGGGGCTACAACGGACAATCGCCGGGCCCGACCATCGAGGCCGTCGAGGGCGACAAGGTGCGCATCTTCGTCACCAACAAGCTGCCCGAGCACACCACCATCCACTGGCACGGGCAGTTGCTGCCCAATGGCATGGATGGCGTCGGGGGACTGACCCAGCCGCATATCAAGCCCGGCAAGACCTTCGTCTACGAGTTCCAGCTGCGCAAGAGCGGCACCTTCATGTACCACCCGCATGCCGACGAAATGGTGCAGATGGCGATGGGCATGATGGGCTTCTTCGTCGTGCACCCGCGCGACCCGGCCTTCCGGCGCGTCGACCGGGATTTCGTCTTCCTCATCAACGCCTACGACATCGAGCCGGGCTCCTATGTGCCCAAGGTGGCGGAGATGACGGACTTCAATTTGTGGACCTGGAACAGCCGGGCCTTTCCGGGCATCGATCCCCTGGTCTGCGGCAAGGGCGACAAGGTCAGAGTGCGCTTCGGCAACCTCACCATGACCAACCACCCCATCCACATGCATGGTTATGACTTCAAGGTCTCCTGCACCGATGGCGGCTGGGTGCCCGAAGCAGCCGCCTGGCCGGAGGTGACCATCGACTGCGCGGTCGGGCAGATGCGCGCCTTCGACTTCACCGCCGACGCCGAGGGCGACTGGGCCATTCACTGCCACAAGTCGCACCACACCATGAACGCCATGGGCCACGACGTCCGCAACTATATCGGCGTCGACAAGAAGGCTGTCGCGGCCAAGATCCGCAAGCTCGTGCCCGACTACATGCCCATGGGCTCCGCCGGCATGGCGGACATGGGCGAGATGGAAATGCCGCTGCCCGACAACACCCTGCCGATGATGACGGGCTTCGCCCAGTTCGGCGCGGTCGAAATGGGCGGCATGTTCTCGGTCGTCAAGGTTCGCCAGGGCCTGGCCGCCGGGGACTACAAGGATCCGGGTTGGTTCAAGCACCCGGAAGGCACGGTCTCCTATGAATGGACCGGCGCGTCGAAGAACGCCTTCCACGCGCCCTCCGCTCCCGAGAACCGTAGCAGCACCGCCGAAGTCCGCGTGATCAAGCCCGGCCGGCGCTCCAACCACGATCAGCACTGATTCCCGATGAAAGGAGCATGGATGTTTTCGAAAATCCTATTTGCGGCCGCACTGGCCCTCGCGGCCGGGCCGGCCCTGGCCGATGCCGGGCACGCGCATGGCGAGGCGCGCGCCTATGGCGAGCCGGGCGATGCCAAAAAGCCGGCGCGCACCATCGCCATCACCATGCGCGAGACCGACGGCAAGATGATGTTCATCCCCAGCAAGATCGAAGTGCGTCAGGGCGAGCAGATCAAGTTCGTCCTGCGCAACAATGGCGAGATCGATCATGAGATCGTACTCGCCACCCTGGCCGAAAACCTCAAGCACGGCGCCGAGATGCAGAAGAATCCGGATATGGAGCATGACGATCCCAACGCCCGGCGCCTCAACCCCAAGAAAACCGGCGAAATGATCTGGAAATTCACCAAGGTCGGCGAGTTCGACTTTTCCTGCCTGATCCCGGGCCACCGCGAAGCCGGCATGACCGGCACGATCGTCGTCACCGCGAAGACAGGAGCCTTCTGATGCGCAAACTCCTCCTCACCCTCGCCTTCTCCGTCCTCGCGACATCGGCACTGGCGCAAACAGCGCCCGTCAAGGGCGAAGTCACCAAGATCAACGAGGCCCAGGGCAAGATCACCCTCAAGCACGGCCCGATCAAGAATCTCGACATGGAAGGGATGACGATGGTGTTCGCCGTGGCCGATCCGGCCATGCTCAAGACGGTCAAGCCCGGCGATAAGGTTTCCTTCGAGGCTGACCGCGTCAATGGGCGCCTGACGGTGACCAAGATCGAGAAGGCGAAGTAACGCCGGCTCGACCGGCCCCCTTCCCTCGAAGGGGGCCGCTGAACCACTGCAGGTTTTGGAATGCGCAGAGTTCTCTTGATAGCCGGAATGTTCGCCGGTCTTGCTTCCACGCACGCGAATGCCGGCGACGGCGCGCTTGCCGGCGTGCTGGTGCGCAATGGCTGCGTCGAGGCGAAGGTCACCAAGGTCTACCGCGCCGCATCCACATCGGTGTTCCAAGCCAATTGCGGCGGCACCTCCCACCGCATCATCGAGGTGGAATGTGGCACCGCAGGGTGCCGCCTTCTGCTTCGGGGAGATACGTATGGCGAGGCTGAATAACCTCGCCTTTCGCCCTAATGCGGTTCACTTAAGCAGGAACCGCTCCGAATTTGTCATAGCCGGGCTTGACCCGGCTACCCAGAAGCCGCACGGACGAACCGTCGGGGAGCTGGATTGCCGGGTCAAGCCCGGCAATGACAAAGGTCGAGCACCCCGAAACGCTTAAGTGAACTGCATTGGCCTTTCGCCCGTCAATCCTCCATCAGGATCTGCAGCTTGACGTCCGTGGGCAGGGCCTTGGCAGCCCGCTCGAAGGCCGCGATGGAATCCTTGAAGGCATAGGTGCCGGTGATCAGCGGCTTGAGATCGACCTTGCCGGAACCGATCAGCGCAATCGCACGATCATAGATGTTGGCATAGCGGAACACCGTCTCGATGCGCACTTCCTTGGCGATGGCGCCGGGCACGTCGAAATTGACCGGATCCACCGGCAGGCCGACCAGAACCAGCGCGCCTCCGGGCCGCACCAGGTCGAAAATGCCGGTATAGGCCTTGGCACTGCCGCTCGCCTCGAACACCACGTCGGCGCCCCATTTGTCGGTCTCCCGCCCAATGGCGGCGGCGAAGGTTTCCTTCGTGAGGTCGACGGGAATGATGCCGTCATAGCGGCCGGCGATCTCGAGCTTTTCCTTGCTGAAATCGGAGATCAGCACCTTGCTGCAACCGCCGGCCAGGGCGGCGAGCGCGACCATGATACCGATCGGTCCGGCTCCGATCACCGCCCCGACGTCGCCAGGCGCGATGCGGGCGCGCGCCGCAGCCTGCATGCCGACGGCAAAAGGCTCCACCATCGCGCCTTCAGCGAAGGAGACATTGTCGGGCAGCTTGTAGGTGAAGGCCGCCGGATGCACCGTGAAGGGTGTGAGTACGCCATGCACCGGCGGCGTCGCCCAGAAGGTCACGGACGGATCGACGTTGTAGATGCCGAGTTTGGAAGCCCGCGAGCTCAGATCCGGAATGCCGGGCTCCATGCAGACGCGGTCACCGGGCTTGAGATTGGTCACCTTCGAGCCGACCTCGACTACGGTGCCGGCCGCTTCATGGCCCAGTACCATCGGTGCGTTGACGATGAAATTGCCGATGCGCCCATGGGTGTAATAGTGCACGTCGCTGCCGCAGACGCCGACGGTGTGCAACGCGATCTTCACATCGGTCGGCCCTACCTCGAGCGGGAGATCTATCTCGCGCAACGACAATTCGTGCTGGCGTTCAAGGACAAGGGCGCGCATGGAATTCCTCCGTTCAAGGCTTCTATCGCCGGAGCACCGGCAAGCATTCATCGGGCATTATCGCCAGTTTGTTGCGACAATCAACCAAGTCGGGCAACCGGCGACAGCAAGCTGGCCGACATGTTACCAGCTATCGATGCCGATCGGTGCATCAACCGCAAACCGGTCTTCACGCCGCATCGAGCTTGTGGATCAGGTCCATGATGCCTTCGCTCATGGCGCCGTAGTCGCGGCTGTTCTGCAGGTCTCCGGCCACACGGTAGCCGTTCATCACCACGATGCGGTCGGCAAGGGCGATCATCTCCGGCATGTCTGAGGTGATGAGCAGGATCGAGGTACCGGCATCCGACAGTTCGCGAATCAATTCATGCAGATAGGCCTTGGTCTTGATGTCGATTCCAACCGAGGGTTCGTCGATGATCAGGAGCCGCACCCCGGCGGCCAGCCATTTGGCAACGCTGATCTTCTGCTGGTTGCCGCCGGAGAGATTGCCGACGAGCTGCCCCAGCGAGGGCGTCCGCACCTCCAGCTTGCGGATATAGGGCTCGGTAGCCTTGCGCACGGCGCGATCAGTGAGCATGCCGCCAAAGCCGGCGAGCCTGCGCCAGATCGCAATGCCGGCATTGTCCAGCACCGAATGCAGGAGGATGAGCCCCTCCTGCTTGCGGTCCTCGCTGACATAGCCGAGGCGGTGGGTGTGGATCGCCTCGCCGACACTGGTGATGGTGACCTCCTTGCCGTCAAGCCGGATGGTGCCCGACGTCGCCGGCTGCAGCCCCATGATCGATTTGGCGAGCTCGGTGCGCCCTGCTCCGACCAGGCCATAGAGCCCGACGATCTCGCCGCGGCGGACGGTGAGATCGATGTCGCGATGGCCGAAGGGGGTGGCTACCTTTTCGAGCTGCAGAACGGGCGCCGCCCCGGCATGGTCGCGCGGCTTCCAGTCCGGGATCTGCTCGCTGCGCCCGATCATCAGGCGCACCAGGTCCTGGCGTCCGAGCCCCTCCATCGAGCGGCTGTCGCAGGCATTGCGCCCATCGCGGAGCACGGTGACCTGATCGCAGATTTCCTGCACCTCCTCCAGCTTATGGCTGACGAAGAGCATGCTCACGCCCTCGTTCCTGAGCTTCTTGAGCAAAGCGAACAGGGCGACGGTCTCATGCGGCGTGAGGGAGGCCGTCGGCTCGTCGAGCAGCAGTACGCGCGAGCGCAGGGACAGCGCCTTGGCGATCTCCACGAGTTGCATCTTGGCGACGCTGAGCTGCGAGACCGGGGTGGCCGGGTCGAGGTCGAGCCCGAGCACGTCGAGCCAGCGCCGCGCCTCGGCATTCACCGCGGCATAGTCGATCGGCTTGAACAGGCTGGCGCTCAGGCGCTCCAGCATGATGTTCTCGCCCACCGAGAAGCGTGGGATGAGGTTGCGCTCCTGATGCACGACGCCGATGCCCCTGGCGATGGCGTCGCGCGTCGAGGCGAAATGGGCGGGCTGTCCGTCGACCACCAGTTCGCCCTCGTCGGGCCTGAGCACGCCGGTGATCAGCTTGATCAGCGTGGATTTGCCGGCGCCGTTCTCGCCCAGCAGAGCATGGATGGAGCCCGGGCGCAGCGAAATCGAGACGCCTTCCAGCGCCTTCACGCCCGGGAAGAACTTGCTGACGCCGCGCGCCTGGAAGACCGGTGCCGAAGTCTGAGCCGCCATGTTCAGATCCTCTTGAGGCCGCTGTTAACGCGGATCTCGCGCCAGCGGTTCATGCCGACAGCCCACAGGATCAGCGCACCGAGCACGACCTGCACCAGGAAGGGGTCGATATGGAAGAGCACGAGCGCCTGGGTGATGATGGCGACGATGATCACGCCGAGCAGCGTGGCGAAACTGGAGACGTGACCGCCGGCCAGCACGGCGCCGCCGATCACCGGCGCAGCGAAGGAGAGGATCAGCCAATCATCACCGATGGTCGGCTGGCCGATCTCCAGCCGCGCCACCAGCGCGATGCCGGCCAGGGCCGCCAGAAGCCCCGAAATGGCATGCGCCGATATCACCGTCCGCGACACCGAAATGCCCGACAGTTCGGCCGAATGGGCATTGCCGCCCACGGCTAGGATGAAACGGCCGAGCGGCAGGCGATTGAGCAGATACCACATCGCCGCGAACACGATTGCCGCCGGGATCACCAGCCAGGGCAGCGGCCCCAGGAAGGTGGTGTTGCCGAAATCCTTGACGCTTTGCGGCACGCCATAGAAGGGCTGTGCTTTGGTGATGGCGAGGTTGACACCCTTGAACACCGACAGGGTGGCCAGGGTGATGACGAAGGCCGAGATGCCGGTGCCGGCGATGAAGGCCCCGTTGACGATACCGGCCAGGAGGCCGATCCCCGCCGCCAGCAGCGCGGCCAGCGGCGGCGGCAAGCCCCAGACCTGCATCATGCCGGCAAAGGAGATCGCGGCGAGCCCGCCGATGGCGCCGACCGCCAGGTTCATCTGCCCGATGGCGATGATGATCATCTGCGAGAAGGCGATCAGCATGTTCACGGTGATGGCGAGCAGCAGCACCTGGATGTTGAGCGGCGACAGGAAGGACGGGTTGAAGCTGCCGATGAGGGCGATGGCCACCACCGCGATTGCCAGGGGGCCGAACCAGTCTGTCTGCATGAAACGGGGCATCACACCATCCTCCGATGGGCGAGATAGGAACGGCGCGCCTTGTCGATCAGCACGGCGGTGAGCAGCAGGCAGCCGAGGCAGGCCTGCACCCAGAACTCGCCGATCTGCAGCAGCAGCAACCCGTTGGTGAGCATCGTCACCAGGATGGCGCCGAGCACCGTGCCGCTGACGGAGACACGGCCGCCGCTGAGCAGCGTGCCCCCCAGCACCGGGCCGAGAAAGGCGGGCAGCAGCCAATCCTGCCCGAGCTGTCCGGCCATCGAGGGAATGGCGGCGCCGGTGCGCGCCACCACGAGCATGGCCGTGATGGCGGCGAGCGCCCCCGACAGCATGTGGCAGAGGATGAAGACACGCCCGACGCGCACGCCGGAAAGCTCGGCGGCCTCGGGACGGGCGCCGGCCGCCAGCATCTCGCGGCCGAGGACGGTGAAGCGATAGAGCACGCCGAGCGCCACCGCCACGAGGAGGGCGACGACGAGAAGCGGCGAGACCAGGCCGAACAGGCGCAGCCGCCCGAAATTGGAGAAATCGGCCGGTATGCCGCGGAAGGATTGAGCCTTGGTCAAATAGATCATCGTTCCAAAGAAGATGCTCATGCTGGCCAGGGTGATGATGAAGCTGTGGAGGCCGGAGCGCACCACGACGAAGCCGTTGATCCAGCCGAGCGCCGCCGCCAGGGCGATGGCGCCGAGCGCGGCAACCGGCCAGGGCAGGCCCACCAGCTCTACCAGGGCGCCGAAGGCCATGGCGGCGCAGACGCCGATGGCGCCGACCGCCAGGTTCAGGCCCCCGGTGACGATCACAACCATCATGGACAGGCCGACCATGATGTTGACGGCGGCCACGCGACCCAGCGTGAACTGGTTGAAAGGGGAGAAGAAGCCCTTGGTGGCAAGGCCGAACAGGCAGGCGAACACCACGATCAGGACCAGAAGCCCAAACTCGTTGGTCAGGTAGAAGCGCACCGTGCCGCTTTGCATCGGCTTGCCGGTCGCCGGGGCGAGCGTTGCGGTTGGGGATTCGTCACCGGCCATCGGCGGTCTCGAGCTCCGTAGAAACACAGGTCGGAATGGGCCGAGACTCCATCTCCGTATTGCGGGACGGGATGCAGGCCTCGGCCCAGTACCATTATTTGCAGGTCAGATAGGTCTTCTCGAAGCTCGCCAGCAGCGTCTTGGTGATGCCCTGCATGGCCGAGATGTAGTTGTCGACGCCGGAGGCATCGACGAAGACCGTGCCCGAATCGATGAAGTGGCTGGTCAGCGCATTGGACTTCCAGGGCGCATCGGCCTTCACCGTGCAGCCATTGCGCAGCTTGTCGGCGGCGAAGGAGCCGATATAGCCCTGGCCATAGGGGTTCTGCAGCATGGTGCCGCTGACGAAACCGTCCTTGATCGCCTTGAGCACCACCTCATCATGGTCGATGCCCACCATCTTGATGCGCTTGTCGCCGATCTTGCGCAAAGCGTTGGAGGCGACCACCGCCGGCACCCAGGCGGTGGTGACGATGCCGTCGATCTCGCCGGCATGGGCGGCAAGATAGGCGTTGATCTTCTCTTCCGCCGGCTCGGGGGCGTCGATGTCGGCGATGACCTGCACCACCTGCCCGCCCTCTTCCTCGGCGGCCTTCTTCACCGCGTCGATGCGGAGCTGGGTGTTGGGATCGACCAGGAAGCCGGTGAAATGGGCGATCCGCTTCTTGCCGCCCATTGCCTTGAACAGTTCCTTGGTGCCGAGATAGGCCGAATTGCCGGTATCGGTGCCGAGGCAGAAGGCAGCCTTGGAGGGGTCCTTCAGACAGCCGGCCAGCGCCATCACCGGTGCGCCGGTATCGGCCAGCTCATTGGCGGTCGCCACCGAGCCGACCGGATCGCCCGGGAAGACCAGGAAGGCGTTGTAGCCTTGCGTGACCAGGCTTTCGAGCAGTTCGTTCTGCTGGCTGAGCTCCCATTTCTGCGGAACCTTGTAGTCGGCCGCCCCGAGCCCGAAATCCTTGGCCGCGTCCTTGCCGGCCTGGTCCCAGGCGGCGAAATAGGGATGCGGGCCGCCGGGCACCAACGCCACCTTGGTATCGTCCGCGGCCAAGGCCGGCAGGGTGCCGGCAAACAGGACAGCCGCAGCTGCACAAGCAAAGAGCTGACGTCGAACGAACATGAAATTCCCTCCCTCTGGGGCATGATCTGCCGCGGGCGCTCCTCGTGTCGCTCGGCCCGCTTGACAGGCATGGATACTAGGATCCAAGCTCGACATATGCAACAGTGTTTGCGACATCATGGTGGTGAGGCTGGCTTTTCCCCCCTGCCACCCCGATTCAGGATGGAGCGCCACACAGTTGCGATCACTGCGGTTTTTGAAGGAGCCGGCTCATGTCTGCCTTGCCCAGTAAACAGCCGGGGCCGGACGAGGACGGACTGGGCTTTGCCGTCGACCTCAACCGCAAGCAACCCGTCGGCGACCAGATCTACGAGGCACTCAAGCAAGCCATCATCACGGTCCGGCTGTTGCCGGGCACCTCGATCAGCGAGAATCGCATCTGCCGCCATTTCGGCGTCTCGCGCACGCCAGTGCGTTCGGCGGTGGTGCGGCTGAGCGAGGACGGCCTGATCGACGTCTATCCCCAGCAGGGCAGCTTCGTCTCCCCCATTCGTCTCGCGGAAGTGCGCGACAGCCATTTCATCCGCAAGCA
The DNA here is from genome assembly GCF_017813775.1 of Labrys sp. LIt4. Classification (NCBI taxonomy): domain Bacteria; kingdom Pseudomonadati; phylum Pseudomonadota; class Alphaproteobacteria; order Hyphomicrobiales; family Xanthobacteraceae; genus Labrys; species Labrys sp. LIt4. The sequence continues at coordinate 307,883 of NZ_JAGIPY010000002.1, read as the reverse complement.
TCTGGAACTGGCCTTGCTGCGCGAGGCGGCGGCCCGCTGGACATCGGCCAAGAGCGCCGAGGCGCGCGCCATCGTGGAGACGCAGCGCCAGGCCATGCTCGCCGACGACAAGGACCGCTTCTTCGAACAGGACGAGCGTTTCCACTACGCCTTTGCCGGCTTTGCCGAGCGCGAAGGCGTATGGCCGACGATCGTGCAGGTCCGGGCCCGCCTCGCCCGCTTCGTGCGGCTGTTCGGCACGCCGGCCCGCCTGCCCCTGGTGCTGGAAGAGCACCTGGCCGTTCTCGATGCGCTCGACGACGGCAGGACGAATGAGGCCGCCGAGCGGCTCGAACGGCATCTCGACATGATCTTCACCATGCTTGCCCAGTTGCCGGACGAGTATGGCCCCTATGTAACGGAGTAACCGATGCGGCTCACCAACAGCACGCTCGCCCAGCTCAAGGCTGGTATCGCCAACCCACGCTATGATAGGGCTGCCATTCGGCCCGGTATCGTGCATCTGGGCACCGGCGCCTTTCATCGGGCGCACCAGGCCGTCGCCATCGACGATAGCCTGGCCCGCGGCGAGACGGACTGGGCCATCCTCGGCAGTTCGCTGCGCGGCAGAGAGACGCGCGATGCCCTCGCCCCCCAGGACGGCCTGTACGCGCTCGCCATCCGTGACAGCGGCCGCGAGGAGCTGCGCGTGATCGGCTCGGTGCTCGGCGTTACCGTGGCGCCGGAAAATCCGACCACCCTCCTAGACCAGCTTACGGACCCGGCCATCCGGATCGTCACGCTGACGATCACCGAAAAGGGCTATGCGGTCGATCTCGGCAGCGGCGGCCTCAGGCAAGACCATCCGGACATCGTCCACGACCTCGCCAACCCGCAGCTGCCCCGCTCGGCCCTCGGTTTCCTGGTGGAGGCGATCGCGCGTCGCCGCCGCGACGGCAGTCGCCCCTTCACCGTCCTGTCCTGTGACAACCTTCCGCAAAACGGGCGCACCCTGAAGCGCGTGCTCACGGAATTCGCCGCGTTGCGGGACAAGGACCTGGCAGCCTATATCGCCGGCGAGATCCCCTGCCCCTCCTCCATGGTCGACCGCATCGTACCGGCGACGACCGATGTCGATCGCGCGGCCATTTCCGCTTCGCTCGGGCTCGAAGACGCCTGGCCGGTGCTGGGCGAGCCGTTCAGCCAGTGGGTGATCGAGGATCGCTTCGCCGCCGGCCGGCCGCGGCTGGAGGAAAGCGGGGTGGAGTTCACAGACGATGTCGAACCCTTCGAACATATGAAGCTGCGCCTGCTCAACGGCACGCATTCCACCATCGCCGCCGTGGGGCGGCTGGCCGGCCATGACTTCGTGGCGCAGGCGATCGCCGATCCCGTCATCCGCGACCTGATCGAGCGCTATTGGCAATGTGCGATCCCGACCCTGGCCATCCCCGTCGACCGGGCCTTCGCCTATACGAGGCAGCTTCTCGGCCGTTACGAGAACACCTCGCTGCATCACCGCACCGCGCAGATCGCCTCCGACGCTTCGCAGAAACTGCCCCAGCGCATTCTGTCGCCCCTGCGCGATTGCCGCGCCAAGGGACTGCCCTGCGGCCCGCTCGTCTTCGCCGTCGCCGCCTGGATCCGCTCCTGCGGGGGCAGCGACGACCAGGGCCGCCCCCTGCCCCTCAACGACCCGACCTTCGAAGCCTGGACCAGCCAGCCCGACCAGCGCAATGTCCCGCCGCAGGCGGTCATCGAGGCTTTTCTCGGCCTCTCCGCGGTTTTCGGGGAGGACCTGCCGCGCGATGCGGGCTTTGTCGACGATCTGCAGGCGGCCTATCGGGCGATCGCCACCCAAGGCGTCCTGAACGCCGCCCAATCCTGGAGGCAGAAATGAGAGCCCTGAGCTGCGACGAACCCGGCAAGCTGAGCATCATCCGGCGTGACGAGCCTCGCGCCGCCGGAAACGAGGTGCTGGTGCGCATTCGCCATGTCGGCGTCTGCGGCACCGACTACCACATCTTCCATGGCAACCAGCCCTATCTGAGCTATCCCAGGGTGATCGGCCACGAGCTCGGCGCCGAAGTCGTCGCCGCGCCGGCGGGATCGGCCCTGCGCACCGGCCAGATCGTCTCGATCATGCCGACGATCTATTGCGGCCATTGCCGCGCCTGCCGGATGGGCAAGACGAATTGCTGCCAGCACCTGGAAGTCCTGGGCGTACATCGCGACGGCGGTGCCTGCGACTATATCGCGGTGCCCGAAGCCAATGTCATTCCGGCCGACGGCCTGACGGCGAGCCAGGCGGCCATGGTCGAATTCCTGGCCATCGGCGCCCATGGCGTGGCGCGCGGCGGCATAGGGCCGGGACAGCGCGTGGCCATCGTCGGCGCCGGCCCCATCGGAATCGCGGCCGCCGTCTTCTCCAAGGTGGCGGGCGCGCATGTCAGCGTCGTCGACATGAACCCCCGCCGCCTCGCCTTCTGCGCCGACGAATTGGGGGCGGACGCCGTCTTCGAGGCTTCGGCCGATATCCGGGACCGTCTCGGACAGGCGACGGACGGCGACTTTTTCGATTGCGTCGTCGACGCTACAGGCAGCCCCGGCGCCATGCAGAAGGGCTTTGATCTCGTCGGCCATGGCGGCGCCTATGTGCTGCTGTCGCTGGTGCGCGCCGACATCGCCTTCAACGATCCGGAGTTCCACAAGCGCGAGACCACGCTCTATGCCAGCCGCAACGCCGTCCGGCAGGATTTCGAGACCGTGCTGCAGGCCATGCGGGACGGCAAGGTGCCCCTGCGCGCGCTCGCCAGCCATGAAGGCAGCCTGGACGATGCGCCGGGCCTGATCCCGGAATGGTCCAGGCCGGAGGCCGGCGTGATCAAGGCGATCCTGACCGTTTAGGGCATCGTTTGATTTTTCAAGGTCACGCCGCCCCTCACCCTTACCCTCTCCCCGTAAAAACGGGGCGAGGGGACACAGACGTCGCGATTGATCCTCCGGCCTCCCAGTCTCGTCTAACGGTTGAGCGAGATAGGACTGTCTCGGCATGAAACGAGCGGTCGAAGCCCCCCTCGCCCCGTTTTTTACGGGGAGAGGGTGAGGGGCGGCACCACCTGGAAAAGTGGCTAATGTGGGTAGCCCTGATGCCTTGCCTGCCGTGGCCAAGAGCGGTGACAGGTCACAGATTTCTAAGGCGACGCCTCCAGCAGATTGCGCGCCAGCTTGGCGACCTGCTGGCGGATGTCCGGCACGGCCACGATCTCCCAGAACGTGCCCGAAGTGATCGGCCCCACGGCGAAGAGCCGGTGCGAGGCCGTACCGTCGGCCCGCAGCACGCCGCAGTCGAGGCCGACATCCAGCCCGAGTCCGAGGCTGTCGGGGCGCACCAGGCCCTCGGCGAGCAATTGGCGCAGAATAGGATTCTCGGTCGCCGTGACGTCGGCCGCGCGGCCGCGGCACTCGAAGACGGCATCGGCGTCGATCCGCCTTTCGGACGCGCCGGTGCGGGCGGTGTAGCGCACCGTCACACGGCTTCCCCGCGGATCGAAGCCGGTGACGCGCCCTGCTACGATAGCGAGTTGCCCCGTCCGGCGCGCCGCCTCGATCCGCGCCGCGGCATCCGGCGCCATGCGATGGCGATGAATGTCCCACCAGGCCCGGGCGTGCCGCAGGAAGCGCCGGCGGGCCTCCTGCGACAGGCTGCGCCAGAGAGGCTGCGTGTAGGGGCGCAGCCCGTCGACGACTGCCCGCCAATCGCCCCCTGCCCTCTGGTGCTCTGCAACGAGCCGGCGCAACCAGCGCGTGAGATAGGTGATGCCCGTGCCATAGGGAATGTCGGCGGCATCGAGACGCAGCGGCTGGACCGGCCTGTGCGCATGCGGGCTGAGGCCGCGCCTGGAAATGGCGGTGATCCGGCCCCGATGCCCGGCATGCAGCAGCGACAGGACCCGGTCGGCCATGGTGAGGCCGGTCCCGACGATGACGACGTCGGCATCGGAAGAAAAGGCTGCCGGCCCCGCATCGAACCAGCCGTCGAAACGCCAGGGGGCCGGCGGCAGCTTGGGGCCTTCATTGCCGGTGGCGAGAATGGCGATATCGGCATTGAGCCGCCCGCCCCCGCTCAGATGAACGGCGGCGCCCTCCCCGGTCTCGGTGATGCCGACCGCCTCGTCCTGCACGATGGCAAGGCGCCGGCTGCCCGGCCGCTGCACGAGATGCGGCGAAAGCAGATCGGCGAGATAGTCGCGATAGAGGCGCCGGGGGGCGAAGGACTGAGCGTCCGGGCAATGGATGCTGCTGTGCTCGCCGACCCAGCGCCAGAAATGGTCGGGGTCGTCGGGATAGGCGCTCATATTGGCAGCGCGTACGTTCAGGAGATGGTCGGGATGGCTGGTGCCATAGGCGATGCCGGCACCAAGCTCCCGGCTTTTCTCCACCAGGGTCACCCGCAGATCCGGATGGCGATGACGCAGCAAATGAGCCGTCATTAGGACGCCGCTCGCTCCGCCTCCGACGACGATGATATGCCTGGAGGAGACGGACGGGTTGGTCGACATGCCACATGCTTCAATTAATCTACCTTTTTGATAGATCAAACAGGTGCAGCCGGCAAGCTGTCCCGATCAGCCGATCGCGCGCAAACCAACCCGCTGCCGGAGCCGCAGTCAGATATGGTACATCAGGGTCAGGTCGTCGAGATCGGCCAGCGCCCGCATTTCGGCAAGCGTGCGGTTGTCGAGCACGGTGGAAATCGCCTGACGTACTTCCAGCATCATCAGGCGCACGGCGCACTGGCTCTCGTCGGAACAGTCGTCGCAGCGCTGATAGGCCGTGCGGCTGGCGCAGGGAATGGGCGCGAGCGGCCCGTCGAGCACGCGCACGATATGGCCGACGCGGATCTCGCTTGCCGGCCGGCCCAGGACGTAGCCGCCGCCCTTGCCCTTTTTTGAATGCAGGAAACCCGCATTCTTCAGTTCACCTAGAATGGTGTCGAGGAACTTCTTGGGAATGCCGTTCTGTTCAGCGATGTCGGAAACGAGGCATGGCTTGCCCGGCTCGGCGCCGGCCAGATGCACCATCGCCTTGAGGCCGTATTTGCCCTTTTTCGTCAGCATGCGGCCCCCGGACTGCGATTCGGAAATCCACTTCAGCCTTCTGGTAATAGCAAAAGGATTGATTTGCTACTCATGCCGTCTCCAAAGCCTGCCAAAACTTGAGCGAAGCGGGTTCAGGCGTGAACGTTCTTAGCTCCAGCTTCTTGTTTGGAGTTGTCTTGGTGATCCGGCGCGATCCCGTCGGATCGCAGGACGCTATGTCGATAAGCCGCTGCCGCATGACTTTGCGGCAGACGCGCGGAACCGCCGAACAGTTTCTCGCGCAAGGTGCCCTCGGCATAGGCCGTCTTGTAGCGTCCCCGCCGCTGCAGCTCCGGCACCAGCAGATCGGCGACATCGCGGAAGGTCTCCGGGCGCACGGCAAAGGCCAGGTTGAAGCCGTCGATGCCCGTTTCGTCGACCCAGGCCTCGAGCTCGTCGGCCACGCCGGCAGGTGAGCCGACCACCACCGGCCCGATGCCGCCGATCGCCACATGCTCGGCGACCTCACGCACAGTCCAGCGGCGATCGGGATCGGCACGGGTGATGTTCTCGAGTGCCGAGCGCCCGGCCTCGTTCTGAACATGCTCCACGACCGCATCGGGATCGAGCCGGGAGAAATCCACGCCCGTCCAGCCGGACATCAGCGTCAGGGCCCCTTCATGATCGCCATAACCGCGATAATCGGCGAACTTGGCCGCCGCCTCCTCATCCGTGGGCGCCACGATCACCGTCAGCAGGGTAAAGATCAGGATATCGGCGGGGTTGCGTCCAAGGCGTGCAGCCGCCTGCCTGATCGCCGCCACCCGGCCGGCGATCACCTTGCGGCTCGGCCCCGAAATGAAGACGCATTCGGCATGCCGGCCCGCAAAGCCGAGGCCGGCCGGCGAGGTCCCCGCCTGGTAGAGCACGGGCGTGCGCTGCGGCGAGGGTTCGCTCAGATGCAGGGCATTGATGCGGAAATGCGGGCCGTCATGCTGCACCTTGCGCACCCGCCCGGGAACGGTGAAGACACCGGCTTCGGCATCGGCGACCACGGCATCATCATCCCAGCTTCCCTCCCACAATTTGTAAACGGCCGCCATATAGTCCTCGGCGATGGCATAGCGATCGTCATGCGCTGTCTGCTTGTCCCTGCCTGCGCCTCGGGCCGCGCTGTCGAGATAGCCGGTGACGATGTTCCAGCCGATACGCCCCTCGGTCAGGTGGTCGAGCGTCGACATGCGGCGCGCAAAACCATAAGGCGGCTCGTAGCTGAGATTGACGGTGACGCCGAAACCAAGATGGCGCGTCACCGCAGCCATGGCCGGCACGAGCAGCAGGGGGTCGTTCACCGGGATCTGCGTGGCATGCTGCAGGGCGGCCTCGCCATTGCCGCCATAGACGTCGTAGACGCCCAAGACGTCGGCCAGGAACAGCCCGTCGAACAGGCCCCGCTCCAGGATGCGGGCGAGATCGAGCCAATAGTCGAGCCGGTTATAGCTGCGCGAACGATCCCGGGGATGGCGCCACAACCCCGGGGATTGGTGCGCCACGCAATTCATCTCGAAGGCGTTGAAGCGGATGGGTTTGGACATCACTCGGCTTCTTTACCCTCCCCGCAGGGGGAGGGTCGGCCTGAAAGGCCGGGGTGGGTGGAAACCTAGCACGGGTAGAGTTCTCACCCCACCCCGACACTGCGTGTCGATCCTCCCTCTCCAGGGGAGGGTAAGAAACCTATCCCGCCGCCGTCTTGCGATGGGAGGGCGCGACGACATTGGCAATGACCTCGCCGAAGGGGCCGGCATTGCGGGCCGGCCCGAGATCATTGCCGGTGGTCTTCTTCAGCGGGAGCTTGGGGAAGACCAGTTCGGCGAAGCGATAGCACTCCTCCAGATGCGGATAGCCGGAGAGGATGAAGCGGTCGATGCCGAGCGCCATATATTCCTTCATGCGCTCGGCAACCTCGTCCGGGTTGCCGACCAGGGCCGTACCGGCGCCGCCGCGCACCAGACCGACGCCGGCCCACAGATTGGGGCTGATCTCCAGTTTGTCGCGCGAGCCGCCATGCAGCGCCCGCATGCGGCTCTGCCCTACCGAATCCATGCGCGCGAATACCTTCTGGGCGGTAGCGATGGTTTCGTCGTCGAGCTTGGAGATCAACTCATCCGCCGCGCGCCAGGCCTCGGCCGAGGTCTCGCGCACGATCACATGCAGGCGGATACCGAAGGAGAGCGTGCGGCCATATTTGGCGGCCACCGCCTTGGCATTGGCGATCTTCTCCGCCACCTGCTGAGGCGGCTCGCCCCAGGTCAGATAGACATCGACATGCTTGCCGGCGACCTCGTTGCCTGCATCCGACGACCCGCCGAAATAGAGCGGCGGATAGGGCTGGTTCACCGGCGGATAGAGCAGCACGCCGTCCTCGATGCGCAGATGCTTGCCCTCGCGGGTGACCTTGCCGCCCTGGAGGAGCTCGCGCCAGATGTCGAGGAACTCGTCGGTGACCTCGTAGCGCTCCTTATGGTCGAGGAAAACGCCGTCGCCCTTCAATTCCACGGGATCGCCGCCGGTCACGACATTGATGAGCAGGCGCCCGTCCGACAGGCGATCGAGGGTTGCCGCGGAGCGGGCCGCGAAGGCAGGCGTGGTCAGGCCGGGACGGATCGCCACCAGGAAGCGCAGGCGCTTGGTCAGCGGCACCATAGCGGAGGCGATGACCCAGCTGTCCTCGCAGGAGCGCCCGGTGGGCAGCAGCACCCCGAAATAGCCGAGGTCGTCGGCGGCCTTGGCAATCTGCGAGAGATAGCCGAGCGAGACATGCCGCGCCCCCTGCTCGCTGCCGAGATAGCGCCCGTCGCCATGGGTCGGCAGGAACCAGAGCACATCGGTTTCCTGGGCGGGCGGGGGCAGGTCGAGATCATAGGGCATGGTAAAGTCTCTGGTCATAGATTGGATGGTCGATCTCCTGATCAACCATCTTGAAAACGCGGGACGGGATGGAGCGCGAAGACGGTCGATCTGGAAATCGACCCTCCATGCTCCGGCGCCTTCGGCCGTAAAGTCTGCGCTTATGGAGGTCGGCCCAATTCGGCTCGCGTATTCATCAATAGGCTCCTCGTCAGATGGCGCCGTGGCGCGGCGGATTGATGCCGTTGAGCCAGTAGTCGCCGATGGCACGGTATTTCCAGCGCACGGGATCGTGCACGGTGTGGGTGCGGGCGTTGCGCCAGAAACGGTCGAAGCCGAACTGGGCCTGGGTAGCGCGCGAGCCGGCGAATTCGATCAGCTTGCTGCCGGCCAGCAGCGAAGCCTCGGTGGAGGCAACCTTGGCCTCGGCAACGGCCACCGAAGCGGCTGCCACCGTCTCCACAGTGGGGTCGGCCACGGCGATGTCGGAAAAGCGCCCTGCCCGCTCCAGCAGCGCATCGGAGGCGGCCACGCGGATCTTCACTTCACCGATGCCGGCGATCGTGTAGGGATCCTCGTAGCCGTGATCGAGGCCGCTGTCCTTCCAGGGGCGGGCATGCTTCTTCACGAAGCTCAGCGTCTCGGCGAGCGCGGCCCGCGCGATGCCGGCTTCGACAGCGGCGTGCATGATCTGCGCCACCGGCCCCATCGAAGTGGGCCGGTCGAACACGGCCTTCAACGAAATCACCGAAAAAGGATGCACTTCGACATTGTCGAGCGTGGTGGTGCCCGAGCCGGTGACCCGCTGGCCGAAACCGGCCCAGTCGTCGATGACCTCGAGGCCGGGGGTCTGGCGCGGTACGAAGGAGATGGTCGAACGCCCCTCGTCGTCATTGGCGACAACGGCCACCCAATGGGCGAACAAGGCGCCGGTGCAATAGAACTTACGCCCGTTGAGGCGCAGCACCGGTCCGTCCTTGCTGAGACGGGTGTTGTGATCCTGGGCGGTCTTGGTGCCGATCTCGGACAGGGCATTGCCGATGCGCTCCCCGGCCAGGATGCGGCCATAGAAGAAGCGCTTCTGCTCCTCGCTGCCTTCCAGTCGCAGGGCATGCAGGATGAAGAAGTGGTTCTGCGGGATCTGGCCGATCGAGCCGTCCGCGGCGGAAAGAAGCGCGATCACCTCGGCCAGCGTGCCCGAGGACACCTCGGCGCCCCCATAGGCCTTCGGCACGGTGATGGCGAGAAGGCCGGCATCCGACAGCCAGTCGAGCTCCTCATAGGGCAGACGCCGCTCTCGGTCACGCTCGATCGCGGTTTCGGCGATGCGGGCGGCGACCGCGCGCGCAGCGGCGAGCGCCTCCGCATCGTCCTTGATGATGTGGGCCTTGCCGGCCCGCAAGGGCGGTGCCCTGAACGCAACCAGGCGCTCGGGTGGTGTATCGGCGGTCAGGGCGGCGGCAGTTGGCATAACTAAGTCCTATTCCGGGTGCGCGGACGTCTCGTCCGCAATTTGGAAACTCAACACTGGCGGCAAAGAAGAGCGGGCGAGACGCCCGCGCACCTGGAGAAATCAACTCCAGGGATGACGCGGCGGGCTCACCCCGTTCAGAGCGTGATTGCCGACATGGTAGAATTTCCAGCGCACAGGATCGTGCAGCGTGTGGGTGCGGGCGTTGCGCCAATGCCGGTCGAGATTGTACTGGCCGAGGGTCGACCGCGTGCCGCCCAGTTCATGCAGCTTGTTGGTGGCGAGGATGGCGATCTCGGTGGTCAAGACCTTGGCCTCGGCAACGGTGATAGCGGCCGCCGTCACCCCCTCCTCGGTCGGCTCGACCACGATCGCATCGATCGCTCGCCCGGCCTTCTCGAGCAGGGCCTCCGCGGCATGAAGCTTGATCTTGAGGTCGCCGATCTGGGCGATGGTGAAGACATCCTCATAGCCGTGCTCCTGACCGCTATCGATCCAGGGGCGGACATTGTTGCGCACGAATTGGATGGTGTCCTCGATGGTGCCGCGCGCGATGCCGGCATCGACCGCAGCCTGGATGATCTGGGAGACCGCGCCATTGGTCGAGGGGTTCTCCCCGCCGAGATAGGCCGGAATCACGCCTTCGGGCTCGACGCGGACATTGTCGATGCGGACATTGCCGCTCGCGGTGGTGCGCTGCCCGAAGCTCGACCAATTGTCGATGATGTCGAGGCCCTCGGCGTCGCGTGGCACGATGGCGAGGTTCACTTTGCCGGCCGGATCGACGGCACCGATGTGAATGTAATGCGCGAAAAGCGCCCCCGTGGCGTAGAACTTCTCACCATTCACCCGGTAGCCGTCACCATCGGGGGTCAGCGTGGTCTCGAAGGCGCCGACATGCTTGGATTTGGCCTCGGAGAAGGCATTGCCGAACCGGTAGCCCGAGAGCACGCGGCCGAACCACAATTTCTTCTGCTCTTCCGAAGCGGTGGCCCTGATCACATCCACGGCGGCAAGGTGGTTCTGCGGGATCTGGCCGATGGAAGGATCGGCCGCCGAGATCAGCTTGATCACCTCCGTCAGCGTCACCCAGGAAACGCCGGCACCGCCATAGGATTTGGGAATGGTGATGCCCCAAAGCCCGCTCTTGGAGAAACGGTCGAGTTCGGCGGCCGGCAGGATGCGTTCGCGATCGCGCAACGCCGCCCCGGCCGCGAATTCAGCCGCCAAAGTCTTGGCGACCTCGATCGCCTCGGCGTCGGACGCGATGACATGGGCCTGGGGCTCGAGGTCGAACTGGGGCGGCGCGGAGGTGAGCGGCGGCGCAACGGAAATGGTCATGATGATCCCGGTCTTCTTGAGTCAGGCAGGATGGAAGCCGCCATAGCCGCCCTGGGCATAGACGAGCGGCCTGCCATCGGCGGTGCGGATGCCTCGTACGGCCCCGATGATGATGGAATGGCTGTGGCGGTCGATGAACTCCTCGACCTCGCAATCGACGGAGGCGAGCGCTCCCTCCAGCGCGAGCGCGCCGGTGAACAGACGGCGCCAGCTGGCGTTCTCGTAACGCGCCGCTCCCTTGATGCCGCCCCGCCCCGCAAAGCGATCGGCGACATGGCGCTGATGGTCGGCCAGGATGTTCACGCAATAATGGCCGTAGCGACGGATGACCGGCCAGGCGGAGGCGTCGCGGTTGACGCAGATGATCATGGTCGGCGGTTCGACCGACAGCGACACCGCCGAGGTCGCCGTGAGGCCGGTCCGCTCGTCCCCCTCACCCGCGGTGATCACGCTGACGCCACCGGCAACCAGCCGCATGGCATCGCGCAGATTCGGCCCCGTAACCGGCGGCAATTTCACGGCGATATTCATGTTCGTATCCGTCATCCGAAAAAGCAGCGGAGGCTCGGCCTCCCCTTTCGCTGGCACCCAACGGCGCGTCGTGGGCGGATGGTGCAACAGTAAAAATCTTATGTCTATAGATTTTGTAGAATTTATGGGTGAAAAAATGAGAGCCTCGGCTCTCGCTTTTGCGGGCGCGCATCGCTCCTTGGCGTCATGCTGCCCCTCGCCCGTCCCCTCTCCCCGTAAGAACGGGGCGAGGGGCACAAGCGTCGCTGTTTATACTCATACTTTTCATCTCGCCCGACGGTTGGGCGAGATGAGGTCGTTTCAAGATGGAACTCGCCATCGAGGCCGCCCTCGCCCCGTTTTTATGGGGAGAGGGGACGGGTGAGGGGCGGCTCGACCTCGGTTTGGTTTCCGCCGCCCCCTGCCCTTACCAGGCCGGCTGGATCGCGCCCTTGAAATTGGCGTTGATAAAATCGGCCACTTCCTGATTCTGGTAGGAAGCGACCAGCTTCTTGAAGATCGGCTTGTCCTTGTCGGCCTCGCGCACGGCGATGAAGTTGCCATAGGGATTGTTGGTGCGGCTTTCCTGGATCAATGCATCCTTGGCCGGCGTCAGGCCGGCGCCAAGCGCATAATTGGTGTTGATCACCGCGGCGTCGAGGTCAGGCAGCAGATTGGCGAGCTGCGAGGCCTCGATTTCCTTGAATTCGACCTTCTTGGGATTGTCGGTGACGTCGAGCACACTCGGCACCTGGCCTTCGGCGGTCTTCAGCTTAATCAGGCCATTGGCTTCCAGGAGCTTGAGAGCCCGTCCGCCATTGGAAGGATCATTGGGAATGCCGATGACGGCGCCTTCCTTCAGATCGGCAAAAGCCTTCAGCTTCTTCGAATAGAGGGCGATGGGCTGCACCAGCGTATAGCCGATCGGCACGATCTTGTAGCCGCGGGCGGCGATCTGGCTGTCGAGATAGGGCTTGTGCTGGAAGGCGTTGGCATCCAAATCGCCCTTCTCCAGCGCCTCGTTGGGAATGGCGTAATCGGAGAAAGAAACCAGTTCGATGTCGAGGCCATCCTTGGCGGCGATCTTCTTGGCCACTTCCCAGATGCGCTCCTCGTCGCCACCCATCACGCCGAGCTTGAGCTTCTCGGCGGCAAAGGCCGCGCCGGCGGGAGCCAGGGCGAAGACCAGGGCCAGGGCAGCGCCGGCAAGGCGGCGACGCGTCAGAGTATAGGCGGACATGAGAGTCTTTCCTGTTTTAGATAGATATTGAATCCTGTCGGGAGGCATTGGCAATGACTCCCGATTTCGTCTCGCAAATTATTGCATTCGCTCGATAAATTGCGAGGTATTCAGGTCTCGGATGCTCGGCATCGTCGAGACATGATATCAGTCCTGTCGCACGCGTTTATTGACCTTCCGCGCGGCCAGGTCGCCCGCCGACTGAACGCCCTGCACGAGCAGGATGAGGATGAGAACCACCGCCCCCATGACTTCGGGCATGAAGCGCTGATAGCCATAGCGGATGGCGACGTCGCCCAGGCCGCCGCCGCCGACCACGCCGGCCATGGCCGAATAGCCGATCAGGCTCACCGTGGTGAGCGTGAGGCCGAGAACCAGACCCGGCAAGGCCTCTGGAAACAAAACCTTTCTGATGATCTGGAACGGCGTGGCTCCGAAGGAGCGCGCCGCCTCGATCAGCCCGGCATCGACCTCGCGAATGGCGCTCTCGACGATGCGCGCGATGAAGGGGGCCACCGCGATGGTCAAGGGGACGATCACGCCTTTCAGGCCGATCGAACTGCCGACCAGCAGCCGCGTGAACGGAATGATCGCGACGATGAGGATGATGAAGGGCACCGAGCGCACGGCATTGACGATCGCACCGAGCACGGCATTGACCTTGGGAGCGGCCAGCAATTCACCGCGCCGGCTCGTGGCCAGGAAGATGCCGAGGGGCAGACCCAAAATCGTTCCGAACAGGATGGAGACGCCGACCATGATCAGGGAATCGCCGGTCGCGCTCCAAATGACCTTGAGGATTTCAGGCGACATAGCCGATCACCTCCCCTTGCAGGTTGAGCCGCTCCACCGCCGAGACCACGGCAAGCCGGGTCGCCTCGTCGCCGGGGACGGACACCAGGAGCGCGCCGAAGGGCTCGCCGCCGATGGTGTCGATGCGGCCTGCCAGAATGTTGATGTCGATGCCGAGAATGGTGGTGAGACGGCTGACCACCGGTGCCGTGGCATGCGAGCCGGTAAAGGTGATGCGCAGCACCGCCTGGCTTCCCGGGCTTGGCTGGTCCGAGAGGCGTCGGGCAAGATCGGCCGGCAGCTCGACGCCGGTAACGCCACGCACGAAACTGGCCGTGGTAGCGTGACGCGGCTGGGTCAGCACCTCGAAGGCCCGCCCCGTCTCGATCAGCTTGCCGGCCTCCAGCACCGCGACCCGGTGGCAGATTTCCTTGATCACCGACATCTCGTGCGTGATCAGCACGATGGTGACGCCGAGACGCTGGTTGATATCGGCGAGCAGCGCCAGGATGGAAGCCGTCGTCTCCGGATCGAGCGCCGAGGTCACCTCGTCGCCGAGCAGGATCTTGGGCCGGGTCGCCAAGGCGCGGGCAATGCCGACGCGCTGTTTCTGCCCGCCGGACAGTTCCGCCGGATAGCGGTTACGCTTGTCGGCCAGCCCCACGAGGTCGAGCAGCGGCTCGACGCGATCGCGGATTTCAGCGTCGCCGATGCCGGCCACTTCCAGGGGAAGCGCCACATTCTCGAACACCGTGCGCGAGGACAGCAGGTTGAAATGCTGGAACACCATGCCGATGGAACGGCGCACCGGGCGCAATTCGCTTTCGCTGAGCGCATTGACCTCGATACCGTCGACGACGACGCGGCCACCGGTCGGCCGCTCAAGCCCGTTGATCAACCGCAACAGCGTCGACTTGCCGGCACCGCTGCGCCCGATCACGCCGAAGATCTCGCCGCGCGGAATCTCCAGGCTGAGATCGTCGAGCGCGAACACGGCCGCACTGCCCTTGCGCGCGGCGAAAGAACGAGACACGCGCTCGAAGCGCACGATCGGCTCGCCGGCCTCCGCCTTACCAGGCAAGGCCAGGCTTTCCACTCTCACAGGTGCGTTCACGCGACCAGCTCCTCCAGCAGGGAGTGCAGGCGCCGGGCCACCTGGCCTGAGAGATAGCGTTCGGCATCACGCGGACCCACGAAGGTCATGCCGTCGAACCGGCTGAAGCGCCGGCTGGCGGCATGAAACGCAAAGCGGCGCGCCTGCGGTTCGCGCACCACGATGCCGACCGCGGCACCGGAGATCTCGATAACATAGGATTCGGAATTGGAGGGATGGGACATGGATAAAGCCGCCACCTGGTGGCGCTCCGAAATGACAGGGAATACATGTGTTCAGACCGGCTTCAGCAACAACAGCAGCCGCGACACATCTTTCCGTCCGGTTTTTCGATATCCATTCCGCTGACAACGATCATGGGTCACTTCCTGTCTGGAGCCCACGACATCAGCCGTGGCGCTTTAGCGTTTGATGACGCGGCGCAAGCTGCTCGCTCAAATCCCCGCGACCGACTCCCTGAGAAGCCGATGACACAAAAATAAATAGTCCACAAAATTAGTCAACTGTTGTTCGGCGATTTTTTCGATGTCCACAACCGAGCATCCGAACAGCGTTGCGGCCCTCCATAAACCGCTGCGCGACAGAACTCAACCGCCGTAATGTTCAGACAATCGGCGCAGAACTGGGGCGGCAGTGCATCGGGCCAGTAGTCGAAATTGCAGACCCGACGTATATCGGGCATAGTTACGTGGTTTCGGTCGACAAGATACGACGAAGGACCCTGCATTGGTCTGCCGGCGCCCTTCACTGGCGCGATGACGGTGCCCTGGCAGGAAATTCTCGTCTTGCGGGGCAGGCTCCCTTTTCCGACTGCACCCTTCTCACAGATATTTGCGAAAGACCTTCCAGCTTAGCCGGCTGCCGAATCCCTTGTGTCACGAGACAAAGCAGCAGAGATTATAATGGTTTGAAGCTGGCACCTTGCCACGTCAGACGATCGGTGGCCGTCACCCTGTCCGGGATGGCAAAAGCGGCCGATCGAGCAAATGCTTTTAGGTTGGAACGTGCTTCCTGCTCGAAATCATCTGCTTGTATCTTGAGAAAATGCGGGTACTTCCTGGTTTCGTCCGAGCGATGAAGCCGAAGATTCCGCAAGGGGAGTCATAACGCTCGGCAGAGGCCAGGCTCGGGGCTGCGATCGCAATCGCTGCACCGGGAAGGGTCAGGCGCGCGACTTTGGTCGTGCGGGTGCCGCAAGAGAGGAAGCAAGACGTGCTGGACGCGTTTTTCAAACTGAAAGAACAGGGCACCTCGGTGCGGACGGAGGTGATCGCCGGCATCACCACCTTTCTCACCATGGCCTATATCATCTTCGTCAATCCGGAGATCCTGTCGACCACCGGCATGGACCGCAATGCGGTCTTCGTCGCGACCTGCCTGGCCGCCGCCCTCGGCTCGCTGATCATGGGCCTGATCGCCCGCTGGCCGATCGGCATGGCGCCGGGCATGGGCTTGAACGCCTTCTTTGCCTTCACGGTCGTCGCCACCATGGGCTTCACCTGGCAGCAGGCGCTGGGCGCGGTGTTCATCTCCGGCTGTATCTTCCTGCTGCTGACCGTCACCGGCGTGCGCAGCTGGCTGATCGCCGGCATTCCGCATTCGATGCGATCCGCCATCGCGGCCGGTATCGGCCTGTTCCTCGCCATCATCGCGCTCAAGAGCTCGGGCATCGTGGTGGCCAGCCCCGCCACGCTGGTGACCCTCGGCTCGCTCAAGGAAACCGGCACGCTGCTGGCCATCCTCGGCTTCTTCATCATCGCCGCCCTCGACGTGCTGAAGGTCCGCGGCGCCATCCTGATCGGCATTCTCGTCATCACCGCGCTTTCGATTGCGCTCGGCGTCAGCAAGTTCGGCGGCGTCATTTCCATGCCGCCCTCCATCCTGCCGACCTTCCTGCAGCTCGACCTCGTGGGCGCGATGCATGCCGGCCTGCTGCACGTCATCCTGGTGTTCGTGCTGGTCGAGGTGTTCGACGCCACCGGCACGCTGATCGGCGTCGCCAAGCGCGCCGGCCTGATCCAGCCCGACAAGCCCAACCGCCTCGGCCGCGCCCTGCTGGCCGACAGCTCCGCCATTCTCGCCGGCTCGCTGCTCGGCACCTCCTCCACAACCGCCTATGTCGAAAGCGTATCCGGCGTGCAAGCCGGTGGGCGCACCGGCCTCACCGCCATCGTCATCGCCATCCTCTTCCTGGCTGCGCTGTTCTTCTCGCCGCTCGCCGGTTCCGTGCCGGTCTACGCTACCGCTCCGGCCCTGCTCTATGTGGCCTGCCTGATGATGCGCGAACTGCTCGAGGTGGAGTGGGACGACATCACCGAGGCCGCTCCGGCCGCGCTGACCGCGCTGATGATGCCCTTCACCTATTCGATCGCCAACGGCCTCGCCTTCGGCTTCATCAGCTATTGCGCCATGAAGACCCTGACCGGCCGCCCGCAGCAAGTCCATCCGGCAACCTGGCTGGTCGCCGCATTGTTCGTGGTGCGCTTCGCCTTCTTCTCCGGCGGCTGAGCCTCCGCACATCGAGTGCAGCACACATGAAAAGGCTAGGTCAGCGGCGCTGCCCTAGCCTTTTTCGCACCGGCGGCAGGATCAGACATAGGAGAGGATACGGCTCGCCAATTGCGAATTGCGGTCCTCGTCGCGGCGTGGGCGCGGCAGGTCGACTGCCAGATCCAGCGCGACAGCGCCTTCGCGCAGCACGATCACCCGGTCGGCCAGCGCCACCGCCTCCGACACATCATGGGTGATCAGGATGGCGGTGAAGCCATGCTCACGCCAGATGCGCGACAGCAATTGATGCATCTCGACCCGCGTCATGGCATCGAGTGCGCCGAAGGGCTCGTCGAGCAGCAGGATGTCGGGCCGGCTGACCAAAGCGCGCGCCAGGGCGACACGCTGCCTCTGCCCCCCAGACAAAACGCTCGGCCATTCATTGGCCCGGTCACCCAATCCCACCTCGTCGAGCGCGGCCTGGGCCAGGTCGCGCCAGTTCGGGCCACGGGCGATGCCGACATTGCCGATCACCCGCTGCCAGGGCAGCAGCCGCGCATCCTGGAACATCAGGCGGGCGGCGGGATGAGCTCCCTGCGCGGCGGCTCCGCCCACCGCGACCTCGCCGGCGCTAGGGCGGTCGAGGCCGGCAATCAGGCGCAGAAGCGTGGATTTGCCGCCGCCCGAGCGCCCGACGACGGCAACGAATTCGCCGGGCTCGATGGCGAGATTGAGCCTGTCGAGCACGACCCGGTGATCGAAGGCCTTGGATGCCCCCTTCAGCTCGATCGACAGTCCCTTGGGCGGCGGCGGCGATACGGAACGACCCGGAGGTGCTAAGCTGTTGCGGGTCCGTTCGGGAACGAAATAGCCATCTTCGACATGGAGCAGAGCGTTGGTCATGCCAGAGCCTCCCGGCGGGGTCGCGCATAGGTGGGATGCCATTGCAGGGCGGCCTGCTCGAGCAGCTTCACCAGCGTGTCGGAAAGCTTGCCGAGCACCGCATAGATGATCACGCCGAGCAGGATGACATCGGTCTGCAGGAATTCGCGGGCGTTCATGGTCATGTAGCCGATGCCCGACGAAGCCGAGATGGTTTCGGCTACGATCAGCGTCAGCCACATGATGCCGAGTCCATAGCGCAATCCCACGAAGACCGACGGCAGGGCGCCCGGCAGGATCACCCGCCAGAACCTCGCCACCGGTCCCAACCCATAGACGCGGGCCATCTCGGTGAGATGCGGATCGATGGTGCGGATGCCATGATAGGTATTGATGTAGACGGGAAACAGCACGCCGAGAACGACCAGGAAGATCTTGGCGCTCTCACCGATGCCGAACCACAGGATCACCAATGGAATGATGGCCAGATGCGGCACGTTGCGCAGCATCTGCAGGGTGGAGTCGAGCAGCAATTCGGCCGGGCGCCACACCCCGTTGGCGACACCGAGCGCGAAGCCGATGAGGCCGCCAATGGCCAGGCCCTGCAGCGCGCGCCCGGCGCTGACACCGACATTGTGCAGGAGGGTGCCGTCCTGGAGGGTCTGCCGGAAGGCGAGCGCCACTGCGCTCGGTGCCGACAGCACCCTGGCCTGCAGCCAGCCGAGATCGGCAGCGATCTCCCAGCCCGCCAGCAACAGCACCGGCAGCAGCCAGGGAATCAGGCGTTGGGCCATCCCATTCATGCGTCGCGACGCCATTGTCCCCTCCCCGGTCAGAGCGTCACGCCGGGCCGCAAGGCGTCAGAAATCTTGATCGCCTTGGGGATGAGGCCGAGCTTGTGGAAGGTGTCGGCGATCTGCTGCTGGGCAGCCACCGTCTCGGCCGTGATCGGTTGCACGTTCCAGGACTGCCGGCCGAGCGCCAGCTTGAGCACCGGCGCAGGAATGCCGACAGCGGGCGCGAGTTCCTTCGCCGCCTCGTCGACATGGTCCTTGGCCCATTGGTCGATCTCGTTGATGGCGGCCAGCACAGCGTCGATCGCGGCCGGATTGGCCTCGGTGAAAGCGCGCTCGCCCAGATAGAATTGCCGGTTGGCGACAAGGCCCTCGCCATTGGCAAGCTGGCGCGCCTCGATAGCAATCTCGGCCGCCGCCTGGAAGGGATCCCAGATCACCCAGGCATCGATGTCGCCGTGCTCGAAGGCGGCGCGCGCATCCGAGGGCGTCAGGAACACCGTCTGGATGTCGCCATAGGCCACTCCTGCCTTCTCCAGCGCCTTGACCAGGAGGTAGTGAACGTTCGATCCCTTGTTGAGCCCGACCTTCTTGCCCTTCAGTTCCGCCACCGATTGCAGCGGGCTGTCCTTGCGCACCAGGATCGCCTCGCTGAGGGGGGCGGCCGGTTCGTTGGCGACATAAACCAGCGGAGTGCCGGCCGCCTGGGCGAAGATCGGCGGGGCCTCGCCGGTAATGCCGAAATCCAGGGCGCCGACGTTCAGGGCCTCCAGCAATTGCGGACCACCGGGAAACTCCGTCCAGGTCACGCCGAAGCCGAGAGGTTCGAGCTTGCGTTCCAGATTGCCGCGCGCCTTGAGCAGCAGGAAGGTGCCGTATTTCTGATAACCGACCCGGATCGTCTTCGTCGCGGCTCGCGCGGGCCCGAGGGCGGCGGTCACGGCGAGAGCGGGCGCGGCAGCAAGCAGGGTGCGGCGGGTCCAGAGTGCAGTCATCAATTCTTCCTTCAGGGATATCCGCCGCCATAATCCCAATAGTTGATAGATTTAGTCAATAATTAATTCGTCTCTTTCAGCTGCGTGATTTTAGCCACGACCTGCGCCGCTCCTCCCTGTGAGGGTGGCTCGCGGCGTGATTCCGAACCGGCAGCTAACCCTCTGTTGTAACGCTGTTATCTCCGCAGATCGCCACCTTAATTCTATATAGTCTATAAAATCAGTTGACTTATAAATATCGCCATGGTCGATTTCACACAGAGATTCAACCAGACGGTCCAATGCCATGACGACGTCAGCCGAAAGCCTGCCCATCCTCGATTTCCGCCGCTTCGACACCGGAACGGCGGAACGCGCGGCCTTCCTGAAGGATTTGCGCGCGGCGGCCCGCGGCCCTGGCTTCTTCTATCTCACCGGCCACGGCGTTCCCCAGCAGCTGATCGACGATGTCCTGCGCCTGTCTCGGCGCTTCTTCGACCTGCCCGAACGGGACAAGCTGGCGATCGAGATGATCAACTCCCCCCATTTCCGCGGCTATAACCGGGCCGGCTTCGAGCATACACGCGGCAAGCCCGACTGGCGTGAGCAGGTCGACATCGGCGCCGAGAAGCGAGCTCGAGCCCTTGATCCGAGCGCGCCGGCCTGGCATCGCCTGCAAGGCCCCAATCAATGGCCGGAAGCGCTGCCCGAATTGCAGCTCATCACGCTGCGCTATCTCCAGGAAATCACCCAGCTCGGCATTCGCGTCCTCAGCGCCTTCGCGCTCGCTTTGGGCCAGAAGGCCGATGCCTTCGAGCCGATCTACACGCCCGAGCCCAACCAGCTCCTCAAGATCGTGCGCTATCCCGGCCGCGATGCCGGCGAAGGCGACCAGGGCGTCGGTGCCCACAAGGATTCAGGCTTCCTGACCCTGCTGCTGCAGGATGTGCAGGGCGGCCTTCAGGTCGAAGGCGAGCAGGGCTGGATCGACGCCCCGCCCATCCCCGGCACTTTCGTCGTCAATATCGGCGAGATCCTTGAACTGGCGTCGAACGGCTATCTGCGCGCCAACGTCCATCGCGTGGTTTCTCCGCCGGCCGGTACCGACCGGCTGTCGGTGCCCTTCTTCCTCGGTGCCAATCTCGACGCCGAGGTACCGCTGCTGACGCTTGCACCGGAGTTGGCAGTCGAGGCGCGCGGCCTGACGCAGGACCCGCTCAATCCGCTCTTCCGCGAGGCCGGGCGCAACTATCTCAAGAGTCGCCTGCGCTCCCACCCCGACGTCGCCCGCCGCCACCATCCCGACCTCATCGACGCCAGCAAGCCGGCGCAGGTCGCCTCCGCCTACTGATCTTCGGTTCGATCTTCAAAGCCACGCTTCAGGAGCCCTTGGCATGACCACCGATTCCCGACATTTCGAGACCCTCGCTCTGCATGGCGGCAGCTATCGTGCCGACCCGGCCACCGGCGCCGTCGCGGTGCCGATCTACCAGACCACCTCCTACCAGTTCCAGGATACCGGCCATGCCGCCCGCCTCTTCGCTCTGGAGGAACTCGGCAACATCTATACCCGCGTGCAGAACCCGACGACCGACGCGCTGGAGCAGCGCATAGCCGCCCTCGAAGGCGGTGCGGCGGCACTGGCCGTCTCGTCGGGGCAGACGGCCTCGGCCTATTCGATCCTCAACCTGGCCCAGGCCGGCGACAACATCGTCTCCTCCACCGACCTCTATGGCGGCACCTGGACCCTGTTCGCCTCGACGCTCAAGCAATTCGGCGTGGAGGTCCGCTTCGTCGATCCCTCCGATCCGGAGAATTTCCGCCGGGCGAGCGACGACAAGACCCGCGCCTTCTACGCCGAAACGCTGCCCAATCCCAAGCTGCAGGTGCTGCCGATCCGCGAGATCGCCGATATCGGCCGCTCGCTGGGCATCCCCCTCATCGTCGACAACACCGCCGCGCCGCTGATCGCCCGCCCGCTCGAACATGGCGCCGCCGTCGTGGTCTATTCGGCAACCAAATATATCGGCGGCCACGGCACCTCGATCGGCGGGCTGATCGTCGACGGCGGCAATTTCCCCTGGGAAGACCATGCCGACCGCTTCCCCCTGCTGACGCAGCCGGACGAGGCCTATCACGGCGCGATCTGGACCGAGGCCGCCAAGCCGCTCGGGCCGATCGCCTATATTCTGCGCGTGCGGGTGAAGCTCCTGCGCGACGTCGGCGCGGCCCTGTCGCCCTTCAACGCCTTCCAGCTGCTGCAGGGGCTGGAAACCCTGCCGCTGCGCCTGCGCCAGCACAACGAGAATGCCGTCAAGGTGGCGGACTTCCTCGCCAAGCACCCCGGTGTCAGCCATGTCATCTTCCCCGGCCTGCAGTCGGACGAGAATCGCCGCCGCGCCGAGGCATATCTCAAGGGCGGCTATGGCGCCCTGGTCGGCTTCGAGCTCAAGGGCGGCACAGAGGCCGGCAAGCGTTTCATCGATGCGCTCAAATTGCTCTACCACGTTGCCAATATCGGCGATGCCCGCTCGCTCGCCATCCACCCGGCCTCGACCACCCATCAACAACTGACGCCCGAGGACCAGCTCGCGACCGGGGTGACGCCCGGCTATGTGCGCCTCTCCATCGGCATCGAGCACCCGGACGACATCATCGCCGACCTGACGCAGGCCCTGGCCGCCGCCGAAGGCGAGCATGACGCGGCAGAACGCAAGGCGGCCTAAAACATCGCTCGAGAATAGCGCCTGTCATCCTTTGGATCCCCTTCCCTCGCTTCGCTCGCCGGGGATGACAGTGCTCCTCACATCCCACCGGCCCCGGATGGAACCCATGTCCAGACTTCCCGCTTTCTCGCGCCGCAAGGCGCTCAAACTGGCCGGAGCGGCCGGTGCCCTCGCTTCCCTCGGCGCCGTCGGCGGACGGATCCTCTCGCCTGCCATCGCGGCGCCCGCGCCCAAGATCCGCCTGGCCTGGACGGAGGTGGCCGCCTGCCATTCGCCGCTCGGCTTCGGCGTGGCCAAGGGCATCTATGCCAAGCACAATCTCGACGTCGAGCTGTTCTATCAGGGCGCCAGCGGCCAGACGCTGATCCAGGCCCTTGCCACCGGCAAGGCCGATGCCGGCGCCGGGCTGATCGGCGACTGGCTGAAACCGCTCGAACAGGGCTTCGACGTCAAGCTGTTCGTCGGCTCGCATGGCGGCTGCCAACGCCTGCTGGCGCGCAAGGATTCCGGCATCAAGACGCTGGCCGACGCGAAGGGCAAGACCATCGCCACCTATGGCATCGGCGCCCCGCCCCAGGTCGCCTTCCAGGTCAGCTTCGCCAAGGCCGGGCTCGATCCTGAAACCGACGTGACCTGGAAGGCCGTGCCGTTCGAACTCGTCGGCGAGACGCTGAACCGGGGCGACGTCGAGCTCGCGGCCCATCTCGACCCCTGGGCCTGGGCCATCGAAAAGCAGTTCGGCTTCACCAAGATCGCCGACACCCAGACCGGCTTCTACGAGGGCCACACCTGCTGCGTCCTCGGCGCCAGCGGGCCCTTCCTGGATGCCAACAAGGACGCCCTGCGCCGCCTCGCCGAGGCGAATATCGAGATCCACGAATATACCGCCAGCCATCCCGACGAGGTGGCGCAGTGGTATTTCGAAACGCTGAAGCCGGCCGGCCTGACGGCCGCCCAGCTCACCGAAATCCTGGGAACGCTGGTCTATCACAACCATCCGATCGGCCAGCCTCTGGTGGACCAGATCCGCCTCGCCGCCGAGGACCTCAAGCTGGTCAAGGTGCTCGATCCCACCACCGATCCCAAGGAGTTCGCCGAGCGGGTCACCATCAACCTGCTCGCCTGAGGCCTTGCGATGAGCGACACCCTGCGCGCACCCCCTCCCGGGATCCTCGAGGCGACGCCGCCGTCACGGGCCGCCCTGCCCGCGCTCTGGAACCGCGTGTGGAAACATGGGCTCCTGGCCTCGGCAACATTCGCGGCCACGGCCGCGATCACCATCGGCCTGCCCGACGTGGTGCCCTGGGGTAGCGCTGGGCTGTTCGCCGCCCTGGCCGGCACGGCCTCGCTGGCCTTCCTCGTGCTGGCCCTCACCATCCAGCGCCTCGGCGGGCTGGGGCGCACGCTCCTGCATTACGGCCCCTGGTTCGCGGCGACCGGCATCTGGCTGGCGCTGTGGGAACTCTCGACGGCCAAGACCGGATGGCTGCCCAAGCCGTTTTTCTCGCCGCCGCACGGCCTGCTCCACGTCTATGTCACCGAGAGCCAGCGCCTCCTGATCTGCATCGCCTATTCGCTGCGCCTGTGGGCAGCCGGCTTTCTCTCGGGCATCGCCGTCGGCTATGCACTCGGGGTGGCGCTCGGCTGGTCGAAGCGCTTCAGCTATTGGGGCATGCCCGTCCTCAAGCTGATCGGCCCGGTCCCGGCCACGGCCTGGATCCCCTGCACCTTCTATTTCTTCCCCAATACCTTCGATGCGAGCGTGTTCATCGTGGCGCTGGCCTCCGGCATACCCGTCGCCATCCTGACAGCCTCCGGCGTCGCCTCGGTCAACCGGGCCTTCTACGACGTCAGCCGCATCTTCGGCGCCGGGAGCTGGTACCTGATCCGCAACATCGCCATCCCCGCCTCCCTGCCGCATGTCTTCGTCGGCCTGTTCATGGGGCTCTATTATTCCTTCGCGGTGCTGGTGGTCGCCGAGATGCTCGGCGCCAAATACGGGCTCGGCTGGTACATCCAGTTCCAGACCGCCTATTCGGGCTATGCCAATGTCTATGCCACGCTGCTGATCATGTCCGTCATCTGCGCCGGCATCGTGAAGCTGCTCTTCGTGCTGCGCGATCGCCTCCTTACCTGGCAGAAGGGCTTCATCTGATGGCTGCATCGAGCCACAGCATCGGCATCGACGTGCATGCCGTCAGCCATCATTTCGATCTCTCCGGCGCAGATCTGCCCGTGCTGGACAGCGTCGACCTCAAGGTCGAGCCCGGCGAGTTCGTCGCCCTGCTCGGTCCCTCGGGCTGCGGCAAGTCGACCTTGCTGCGTCTGATCGCCGGGCTCGAACCGCCTGCCGCCGGCGCCATCCTGGCCGACGGCCAGCCGGTCATGGCCCCCGATCCCTCCCGCATCCTGGTCTTTCAGGACCCGACCCTGTTTCCCTGGCTGACGGTCCGCAAGAATGTCGCGGCCGGGCTGGAGGCGCGCGGCGTGCTCGCCCGCGAGCGCCACCGCATCGGCCAGGCCCTGGCGCTGGTCGGCCTGGAGCGCTTCGCCGACGCCTATCCCCACCAGCTTTCCGGCGGCATGGCGCAGCGGGCCTCGCTGGCGCGGGCGCTGGTGCACGACCCGTCCCTGCTGCTGCTCGACGAACCCCTCGGCAAGCTCGATTCCCTGACACGCCTCGCCCTGCAGGACGAACTGGTGTCGCTCTGGCAGCGCACGGGCTTCACCGCCCTGCTGGTGACCCACGATGTCGAGGAAGCCCTGCTGCTCGCCTCCCGCGTGATCGTGTTCTCCGACAGGCCCGCGCGCATCAAGGCGGAATTTGCCGTCGACAAGCCCTATCCGCGCCACCGCGACGATACGGAACTGGTTCATCTGCGCCGGGAGATCCTGCAGGCGCTCGGGCTGAGCCTTTCATGAGTGCCCTGCCCGTATTCACCCGCCTTTTGCAGATCTTCGGGGCTGTCATCGTCGCGCTGTCCTTCGCCTGGTGGTGGATGACCTACCGGGATGTGATCGGCTACAACTATCTCTCGCTTCCCGATGCCAGTCTCTGCCTTGTCAGCAACAGCGATATTTGCCAGCTTGCAAGATCGCTGTGCCGCAGCACCCATCCTCTGGCGATCGTCACCTATTGGTCGGCCAGCCTGTGGATCGGTGTCGCGGCGCTCTGCGCCAGCCTCGCGACGGGGACGGCACGAGATGCCTGAACAATGACGGCCGGCCCGAGTTCCGGAGTCGGATCAACCACATACGGGGTCTCCCTCAACTTCAGAATCTGAATCATCGACCGTCGGCACAGTCCTTCCTGCTTCCGGGGTCGTTCAAAGGACATCAAGAGGACCACAAATGCCATTCTCATCCCCCCTGCGCTCCCTCTTCGGCAAGAGAGTGTCACGGCTGACATCCTGGGCCGCCGCCGCGGCCATGTTGGCGGCCGCCGGCGCCGCCCAGGCCGCCGACGTCACCGTTGCTTCCAAGATCGACACCGAGGGCAATCTGCTCGGAAACCTGATCGTGCAGGTCCTGGAGTCCCATGGGCTGTCGGTCAACAATCGGGTCGGGCTCGGCACCACGCCGATCGTGCGCAAGGCGCTGGTGGCCGGGGATATCGATCTCTATCCCGAATATACCGGCAATGCTGGCTTCTTCTTCAACAAGGCCGACGACAGCCTGTGGAAGGACGCCGCCAAGGGTTATGCCGAGGCCAAGAAGCTCGACTACGACGCCAACAAGCTGGTGTGGCTCGATCCTGCTCCCGCCAACAACACCTGGGCCATCGCCGTCCGCAAGGACCTGGCCGATGCCAACAAGCTGAAGTCGCTCGGCGATTTCGGCAAGTTCGTCACGGGCGGCGGCAAGGTGAAGCTGATCGCCTCGGCCGAGTTCGTCAACAGCGCCGGCGCCCTGCCCGCCTTCCAGACGACTTATAGCTTCAAACTCTCTTCCGACCAGCTCGTGGTGCTTTCCGGCGGTGACACCGCGTCCACCATCAAGGCGGCGGCCGAGCAGACCGACGGCGTCAACACCGCCATGGTCTATGGCACGGATGGCGGCATCGCCGCCGGCAATCTCGTGGTGCTCGACGACGACAAGTCCGTCCAGCCCGTCTACGCCCCGGCGCCGGTCATTCGCGAATCCGTGCTCAAGGCCCATCCCGAAATTGCCGAATGGCTGAAGCCGGTCTTCGCCAGCCTCGACCTCACCACGCTGCAGGAGCTCAACGGCCGCATCCAGGTCGATGGCGAGGCGGCCAAGGATGTGGCGGCCGACTATCTGAAGAAGAAGGGCCTGGTGAAGTGAGTTCAAGCGCCGGGGAAGTACAGGCCGACAACAGCGCTTTCCCGGCGCCGCCCGTCGCCACGGGCAAAAATGCCCTGGCCTTCGACAAGCTCGGCGCCGTCATGGCTGTGATCGCGGCCGCGGCGCTGGCCTTGCCTTTCGCCAATTTCCGGCCGAGCCGCATCGGCCAGGCCCAGGGCATCGGCTTCATCCAGGCGCTTCCCACGGGGCTTGCCTGGGCCAGCCTCGCCCTGCTCCTCCTCTGCCTGGCCGCTCTCCTGCGCCGGAGTTCGCCGCGCCTGCGTCTCGCCCTGGCTGCCGGTGCACTGGTGCTCCTTGCCATCCTGATCGGCCTGGTCCCCCAAGTCCTGATCCCACCCGGCAGTGCCCGGCCGCGGGTCGGTCCCGCCTCGGGCTTCTGGCTGCTCTCCTTCTCCTTTGCCATCCTGCTCACCGACGCGCTGGTCAAGCTGGCGCTGCGTCCGCTCCAGAGGGTCGTCGCCCTGGTTCTCGCCCTGGCGGTCTTCCTGGCCTTCCTGCTCTCCGGCCATTGGAGCGGGCTGTCGATCATGAAGGAATACGCCACCAACGGCTCCGGCTTCGCCGCCAACGCCGTGGTGCATGTCACACTCGCCTTGGCTTCGCTTTTCGGCGCCCTCGTCGTCGGCCTGCCGCTCGGCATTCTCTGCCAGCGCCACCAGGGGCTGCGCGGCGCGGTGCTGCCGGCGCTGAACATGATCCAGACGATCCCATCCCTGGCGCTGTTCGGGCTGATGATCGCGCCGCTGACCTACTTGGCCAAAACCTATCCCGTCGTCGAGGCCATCGGCGTGCACGGCACCGGCTCCTCCCCGGCCCTGATCGCGCTTTTCCTCTATGCCCTGCTGCCGGTGGTCTCCAACACGGCGATCGGCCTGGATTCGGTCTCTCCCAATGTGGTGGATGCCGCCCGCGGCATGGGCATGACGCAGTGGCAGCGCCTGTTCCAGGTCGAACTGCCGCTGGCCTTTCCAGTGATCCTGACGGGCGTGCGCATCGTGCTGGTGCAGAATATCGGCCTGGCCACGATCGCGGCCTGGATCGGCGGCGGCGGCTTCGGCGTCTATGTGCAGAACGGCATGGGCGCCACCGCCATCGATCTCGTCCTGCTCGGCGCCATCCCCACCATCGCCCTCGCCTTTTCGGCGGCCATCATCCTCGATGCCATCGTCGATACACTCAAAGGACGGCACGCATGATCGAAGTCAGGCAAGTCAGCCGCCGTTTCGGCTCCCAGCTGGCCGTCGACAATGTTTCGCTCACCATCGAGCGCGGCACGATCACCGTGCTGGTCGGCACCTCAGGCAGCGGCAAGTCCACTTTGCTGCGCATCATCAACCGGCTGATCGAGCCGACCACGGGCACCGTGCTGATCAACGGCCAGGACACCTCCGGCCTGTCGGGCGAGGAACTGCGGCGCGGCATCGGCTATGCCATCCAGGGGCACGGCCTGTTCCCGCATTGGACGGTGGCCCGCAATATCGGCACCGTGCCGAGCCTGCTCGGCTGGGACCAGGGGCGGATCGCCAAGCGGGTCGACGAACTGCTCCGCCTGTTCGATCTCGACCCGGCCCTCTATGCCGAAAAACTGCCGCATCAATTGTCCGGCGGCCAGCAGCAGCGCGTCGGCGTCGCCCGAGCCCTGGCAGCAGAGCCTGCCGTGCTGCTGATGGACGAACCCTTCGGGGCGCTCGATCCGATCATCCGCGCCAAGGCGCAGGAGGACCTGCTCGCCCTGCAGCGCCGGCTCGGCATCACCGTGGTCCTCGTCACCCACGACATGGAAGAGGCCATGCTGCTGGGCAACCGCATCGGCGTGATGGATGGCGGCAAGCTCCTGCAATACGCCACGCCGACCGAGATCCTCACCCATCCGGCGCCCGGTTTCGTCGAGCGCCTGATCGGCGGACCCGACCGTTCGCTGCGCCTGCTCTCCCTGCTCAGGGTGGCCGATTCCGTGCAGCCGGGCACCGCAGAGGGCAAGCCCGTGCAGGAAAATGCGACACTGCGCGACGCGCTCTCCGAATTGCTGTGGGCTCGGGTGCAGGCCCTGCCCGTCACGGCGGCGGACGGCACGCCGCGCGGACGCATCACCCTGCCGGCCATCCTCGACCTGGCCGGGGCCGATGCGCATCGCGTCGAGGATAGCCCGGCATGAAATGGCTCGGTTACGGCGCCAGGGCGCTCGCCCTCATCCTGCTGCTGCTCCTGCTGCTCGACACCGAGCTGTTCGCGCCGATCCTGGCCGGCCTCAACGACAATGGGGCGCCGGCGGTCTATCGCCAGGGCAGCCTTCTGTTCCTTTCCCTCAGCCATCTCGGCCTGGTCGCCGTCTCCACCTTCATCGGCGGGGCGCTCGCCTTGCTGGCGGGCATCTTCGTGACGCGGCCGGCGGGCGCCGAGTTCCTGCCGCTGTCGCGGACCATCGTGAATATCGGCCAGACCTTTCCGCCGATCGCCGTGCTCGCCATCGCGGTGCCCTCGCTCGGCTTCGGGGCGGAGCCGACCTTGCTCGCCCTTACGCTCTATGGATTGCTGCCGATCTTCGAAAACACCATGGCGGGCCTGAAGAGCGTTCCGGCCACGGCTCTCGACGCAGCCCGCGGCATGGGCATGACCGGCTGGCAGCGCCTCACCAAGGTCGAGCTGCCGCTCGCCCTCCCGGTGATCCTGACCGGGGTACGCCTTTCCTTCGTGGTCAATCTCGGCACGGCCACCATCGGCTCCACCGTCGGCGCCAAGAGCCTCGGCGAAGTGATCATGGCCGGCATCACCACCACCAACACCGCCTACATCCTGCAGGGCGGCATCATCGTCGCGCTCCTGGCCGTGCTCATCTATGATGCGCTCGGCAGCCTCGAGCGTTCACTCGCCAAGCGTACCGGCACAGCCGGCGCACGCTGATCGGAGGGGCCGCCATGAACGCCTCGAACAGCCGCAAGCTCTCGCGCCGGACCGGAAGGCCTGGCGCCGTATCCGACCTCATCTGGGACCGGCTGCTCGACGAGGCGCAGGCCGCAATCGCCGCCGAGCCGCAACTCGCCACTCAATTCTATGCCGGCGTGCTCGATCATACTTCCTTCGAAGATGCCCTGATCCAGCGCCTGGTCCAGCGCATCGAGCATCCGGACATGCCGGCCTCGGTGCTGCGCCATGCCTTCCGCACGGCGATCGCCGCCGATCCCGGCATCTGCCTGGGCATACGGGCCGACATCCAGGCCGTGCTCGAGCGTGATCCGGCCTGCCAACGCTATCTGGAGCCGCTGCTCTATTTCAAGGGCTTCCATGCTTTGCAATTGCACCGTCTTGCCCATTGGCTGTGGCGGAACGGCCAGCGCAATTTCGCCCTCTATCTGCAAAGCCGGGTCTCCGAGGTGCTGCAGGTCGATATCCATCCCGCCGTTCCGATCGGACGGGGCATCTTCTTCGACCACGCCACCGGCATCGTCATCGGCGAGACGGCCGTGATCGAGGATGACGTCTCGATCCTGCAATCGGTGACGCTGGGCGGCAGCGGCATACAGTCTGGCCAGCGCCACCCCAGGATCCGCAAGGGCGTGCTGATCGGCTCGGGCGCCAAGCTGATCGGCAATATCGAGATCGGCGAAGGCGCCCGCGTCGGCGCCGGCTCGGTGGTGACCGCGTCGGTGCCGCCGCACAAGACGGTGGCGGGCGTGCCGGCCCGCATCATCGGCGACACGCCGGGCGCCGAGCCGGGACGGACCATGGATCAGATCTTCTTCGATGTCGGCCTTTGAAGCGAGGCGTAACACCCAATTTCAGCTTGTGAATTGACTTATAAACCAGTGGACAGTGTGTAATAATTCATTTTACGATCATGCTCTGCTGAATGGATGAAACAGCTGACAGAGATCGGGGGCGCCGCTGCCGACCTTGCTATCGCGGTATAATCGCCCGATCATGCCTGGAAGCAGTGACATCCTTCCGAAACCACAGGCGCCGGCGCATGCCGCCGGGCCTGTGAGATGAGAGAGAAACGGGGCGCCCTGTCGTGGATATCGACCATGCGGGGAATGAAAGGGACTTCCATGCTGAACACAGTCAAACGCGGCTTCACGCGCGGCGCCGGCCTCGCCGTCGCAGCACTCGCGGCCGGCTTCATCGCCGCGGCGCCGGCCCAGGCCGGCCCCACGCTCGACAAGATCAAGGAGCGCGGCGTCATCAAGGTCGGCGTCGGCAGCCAGGCCGGCTTCTTCGCGCCCGACGCCAATGGCCGCTGGCAGGGGTTCTTCGTCGATTTCGGCCGGGCGCTCGCCATCACCGTGTTCAACGATCCCGACAAGGTCGAGTTCACCAATTCCTCGCCCCAGCAGCGTCTGCCCGCCCTGCAGGCCGGCCAGTTCGACATCCTGCTTTCGGCTGTGACCCAGACCATCACGCGCGCCTTCAAGCTCAATTTCCACTTCGGGCCGGTGGTCTTCTATGACGGCCAGGGCATCCTGGTGAAGAAGTCGCTGGGCGTGAACAAGGCCTCGGAACTCGACGGCGCCACCATCGGCGTGCAGAGCGGCACCACCGGTGAACAGAACATCGCCGATTTCTTCAAGAAGACCGGCAAGACCTACAAATCGGTGGTGATCGAGGATACCGCCACCTTCACCCAGGCTTTGACCTCCGGCCGCGTCGACGCGCTGACGCAGGACGGCACCGACCTCGGCCTGCGCCGCGCCGCCCTGCCCAACCCGGACGAATATGTGCTGCTGCCCGAACGCCTGTCCAAGGAGCCCCTGGCGCCGGCGGTTCTGGGCGGCGACGACCGCTGGCTCGAAATCGTGAACTGGACCGTCTACGCCACCATCCAGGCCGAGGAATTCGGCATCACCAGCCAGAATGTCGATACGTTCCTCACCAGCGAGGATCCGGCCATCAAGCGCTTCCTCGGCGTCGATCCGTCCCTCGGCCAGGCCATCGGCCTCGACCCGAAATTCGCCTACAACATCATCAAGAAAGTGGGCAATTACGGCGAGATCTTCGAGCGCAATCTCGGCAAGAGCACGAAGATCGGCTTCGATCGCGGCCTCAACAATCTGTGGACCAAGGGCGGCCTGATCTATTCGCCTCCCTTCCGTTGAGGACAGTCCGGAATCGGAGTGTCGGTCTTCGGACCGGCATTCTCCTCACGCGACCCCTGCCGAACAGGTGTCGACCTGAAGGTCGACACTCCGGGTCCGCCCCCCTTGGGATCCCTCGATGGCCGACACGATCAGCATAGCTTCCCCCGATGTTCCCGGCCCCATCGGCAGGATCCGCCGGTGGTGGGGCGCCCATCCCTATGGCCAGCTCCTGCTGATCGCTGCCCTGGCGCTGTTCCTTGGCCTCATCTGCCATAACATCCTGGCCAGCATGCACCGTCTCGGCATGGCGCCCGGGCTCGACTATCTCTGGCAGCCGGCCAATTTCGACATCACCGAGAGCCTGCTCGTCTATCAGGCCGGCGACAGCTATGGACGCGCCATCGCGGTCGGCCTGCTCAACACGCTCAAGCTCGCCGTGCTCGGCTGTCTGTTCGCCACCATCCTCGGCACGACACTCGGCATTGCCCGCCTGTCCGGCAATCTGCTGCTCTCCCGCCTCGTACAGGCCTATGTCGAACTGATCCGCAACACGCCCCTGCCCCTGCAGCTGTTCTTCTGGATCGCCCTGACCCAGGCCCTGCCCCCCACCAGGCAGGCCTTGCAGCCTTTCGGTTCGACCTTCCTGTCGGTGCGCGGCATCTTCCTGCCCTGGGTCGAGGTCGGCAATGGCCAGAGCCTGTGGCTGCTGGCCGCGGTGCTGGTGCTGCTCGCCGTCGCGGTCAGGGCCTTCATCCGCCGCCTGCAGCATCCCCTCTCGGCGTTCGGCCTTCTTGGCGTACTTGCCCTCTTTCCCGCCATCGCCCTCGCCTGGATCTGGCTCGCCGGTATCACCTTCACGCCGGATCTGCCCGTGCTGCAGGGCTTCAACATCCGCGGCGGCATCACCCTCACGCCGGAATTCGCCGCCATGCTCGTCGGGCTGACGATCTACTATTCCGCCAGTATCTCCGAAAGCGTGCGCAGCGGCATCGAATCCGTCAATATCGGCCAGTGGGAAGCCGGCCGGGCGATCGGCCTGCCGCGCGGGCGCATCATGCGCCTCATCGTGATGCCGCAGGCGATGCGTGTGATCACGCCCCTGATGACGTCGAGCTATCTCGACCTCACCAAGGACACCACGCTCGGCATCCTGATCGGCTTTACTGAGGTGACCGCCATCATCAAGACCAGCGCCAACAATACCGGCAACGCGGTCGAGACCATCATCGTGCTCGTCGCCGTCTTCCTGGCCGTGAGCATGCCGACCTCCTACCTGATCAACCTCTATAATCGCAGCCTGGCCAAGCGAGGGATCATCGCCAAATGAGTTCGATGTCCCTACCCGATGCAGCGCGGATACGCTCGAGCCGGCGTTGGCAAACGCTGAAGGCCGGCCTGTTTTCCTCCCCCCTCAACACGACCATTACGCTCGTGGTGCTGGCCCTGATCGCCTGGGTCGGTTCGCATCTGATCGACTGGGCCTTCATCCGGGCGACCTGGTCAGGTACCGCGCAGGATTGCCAGGTCAATGGCGGCGCCTGCTGGGCTTTCGTCGGCGTCAATCTCAAGCTGATGCTGTTCTGGACCTACCCGTCCGACCTCCTCTGGCGTCCGATTCTCAGCCTGGTCCTGATGTTCGGCCTGGCCGGCCTCAGCACCATTCCGCGCTTCTGGGGGCGGGGCCTGATCCTCGCCTGGATCGCGGTGCCCCTGGTCACCTGCCTGCTGCTGCGCGGCTACTTCTCCGGCGTCATCGTCTCGACCAATGATTGGGGTGGCCTGCCGCTGACCATGCTGATCTGGACGATCGCCTATGCCTCGTCCTTCCTGATCGCCATTCCGCTGGCCCTGGGGCGCCGTTCGAGCATGGGCGGCGTGCGTCTGGTCAGCACCAGCTTCATCGAGATCGTGCGCGGCATGCCGATGCTGGTGGTGCTTTATGTCTCCAGCCTGATCGTACCGATGGCCCTGCCCTATTTCGACGTGAACCTGTTCTTCAGCGTCGAGGTCGCCCTGACCCTCTTCATCGCCTGCTATCTGGCGGAGGTGATCCGGGCCGGCATGCAGGCCCTGCCGGCCGGCCAGGGCGAGGCGGCCCGGGCCCTGGGCCTGAGCTACTGGCAGACGACCGGCCTGGTGATCCTGCCGCAGGCCCTGCGCGCCATCATCCCGCCTCTGGTCAATCTGGGCATCGGCGTCCTGCTCAGTACCCCCTTGATCGGCTTCATCGGCATGATCGACTTTCTCACCGCCGTCAGGAACACGGCCGCCACCAATGAGCAGATCTGGCCGCATTCCTATCCGGAAGCCTATGCCTTCGCCGCCCTGGTCTATTTCCTGATCTGCTTCCCGGCTTCGCGCTACAGCCTGTGGCTCGAACGCCGCCTGAAGGCCTCCACCAGCCATCAGGCAAAGAATGGCTAGAGCCTGGGGTGCGGGTCTTCAGGCTCGCTCCCCAGAGGGCAACGGGTCAGGTGAATGCGAGGCGCAACGACCCTCCCCTCGATGGGGAGGGCAAAGTACGGCGCGACGTCAACCCGAACTCGTCGCCCTCCCACTCTATGATAATATCTTGACAAAATAATACGGTCGTACATATTGAACGAATGGCACGCGCATCGAACCGTGAAAAGCTTCTTATCGCCGGGCTCGGCCTGATCCATGAACATGGCTACAACGCTACCAGTGTGCGCGACGTCGTGCGTGCGGCCGGCGTCCCGCAGGGGTGCTTCACCAACCATTTCACCTCCAAGGAAGCTTTCGGCCTGGAGGTACTGGGTCTCTATCGCGCCGAAAAGCGCGAGGATGCCCACAAGACGCTGCTCGACGACAACCAGCCGCCTCTCGAGCGCATTCGAGGTTATATCGACGCCAGGACGGAGCGCTTCAAGCAGAACGGCATGCGTTGTGGCTGCATGTTCGGCAATTTTGCGGCCGAATCCAGCAGCGACAGCGAGGCGATCCGCCTCAAACTGCTCGATATCTTCGCCGAGAGCCGGCGCGCCATGAGTTATTGCCTGGAGGCTGCCGTCCGGCTCGGCAAGCTGCCGAAAGGGTTCGACTGTCACGAGGCTGCCGCCTTCATCCTCTCTTCGCTGCAGGGAGCCTTCCTGGCCGCGAAGACGGAACGCACCCCCGAACCGGTCGAGCGTTTCAAGAAATTCCTGTTTGCTTCCATCCTGCGTTGAGACCTGCTGGACTCAAGCTTAACTTCGAACGCGCATCATCATCCCGAAATAATACGCTCGTACGTATTTAATATTTTTCAGAACGAGGTCCTGCAATGCCAGACTCGGCACTCAGCGTTTCCGATATTACCCGGCCGATCAGCCCATCGCCCGATCCCCGCCGCTGGTCGGCTCTGGCCATTCTGCTGACCGGCGCCTTTCTGGCCCCTCTCGACTTCTTCATCGTCAATGTCGCGATGCCGGCCATCACGACCGGCCTCCACAGCACCGCCGCCGACGTGCAGCTGGTGATATCGGGCTATGCCGTGATCTATGCGGTTTTCCTGATCACGGGCGGACGGCTCGGCGATATTTTCGGCCGCAAGGCAATCTTCATGGCGGGCCTGGCGGGCTTTGCCGTCGCCTCGGCCCTGTGCGGCCTCGCCTGGTCGCCGGCCGTGCTGATCGCGGCGCGAATGCTGCAAGGCCTCGCCGCAGCAGCCATGGCGCCCCAGGCACTCGCCTCCGTCCACGCCCTCTTCCCGGCGCATGAACGCGGGCGGGCGCTCAGCATCTATGGCGTGGTGCTCGGCCTGTCCTCCATCGTCGGCCAGTTGCTGGGCGGCGCCCTCGTCGGCGCGGACCTCGACGGCTTCGGCTGGCGTCTGATTTTCCTGATCAACCTTCCCATCGCACTCGTTGCCTTTCTCGCCGCTATTCCGCTGCTGCGCGAAACCCGCAGCGAAAAGCGGCCGCGTCTCGATCTCGGCGGCGTCGTTCTCTCGAGCCTGGCACTCAGCAGTCTGGTGGTGCCCCTTGTCGAGGGCCGTGAACGCGGTTGGCCCTGGTGGTCCGTCCTGATGTTGCTGGCAACGCCGGTCTTCGTCGAACTCTTCCGCCGCTACGAGCTCAGTCTTGCCCGCGCGGGCGGCGACCCGCTGATCGATCTCAGCATCTTCCGCCTGCCGGGTCTGGTTCGCGGCATCGCCGCCATCCTGACGCTCTACGCCATGGCGACCTTCTTCCTGACCTATTCGATCTATCTGCAGGGCGCGCTTGGCTTCAGCGCCTGGCAGGCGGGGCTGGCCATCCTGCCCTTCTCGGCTGGCTTCCTGGCCGGATCCACCTTCAGTCCGGCGATCAGCCGCCTTACTGGCGGTTTCGCGCCGGCTTTCGGCTTCAGCAGTTCGGCCTTCGGCGCCGCCGCGACCGCCCTGCTGGTGCTGGCCTTCCCGCCCGGCACGATGCCGCCTCTTCTGCTCATGGCCCCCGCACTCGGCTTCATCGGCCTCGGCATGGGCACCTCGATGCCGACCATGATGCGAGCGATCGTCGAACGTGTCGGGCCCCATCATGCCGGCCTGGTCGGCGGCATCGTGAACTCCACTCTCCAGGTCAGCGCCGCAATCAGCGTGGCGGTTCTGGGCGGGCTGTTCTTTACCATACTCGGCGCACGTACCGATGCGGGCGGCATCGGCACCGCCTTCGCCTGGACCTTGCTGGCGATCGCCGCCTTCCATGTGGGCGGAGCCTATCTCGCCGCCGGCCTGGGCCAGCGCAAGGTAGCTTGCCGGGCGCTTCCGTCGGTCGCGGACTGAAGCGTTCCAGAACAGCTGATAGACTTTTCGATTAAGAAAACGCGTCGAAACAAGAGTTGGAGAGCAAAGTTCGATTCAAAGAAATCGCACTTTGCTCAAACGAAGGACAGCCATGCAATGACGGATAAGGTCATCAAGATCCCGGGCCCCGACCACCCGATCACCGTCGAACCCAGCCGGGAGCGCATCGTCGTCCGGGCCGGCGGGCGGGTGATCGCGGACAGCCTGAAGGCTCTCCGGCTGCAGGAAGCCTCCTATCCGGCTGTGCTCTATGTTCCGCGAGACGATGTCGACATGAGCGCGTTGACGCGCAGCGACCACGCCACCTATTGCCCCTATAAGGGCGACTGCTCCTATTTCAACCTGCCGGCGACCGGCCAGCGCGGGGTCAACGCCGTGTGGAGCTATGAAGACCCCTACCCCTCGGTGGCGGCTATCAAGGACCACCTCGCCTTCTATCCGGACCGGGTCGACGCCATCGAGCTGCTGCCGATCGCGTAGAAGCGTTTCGTTAGCCACTCACTTTGCTTGAGGGGCAGCGCAAAACCGACAAGAAGAAAATCCGAACCGGCTAGCCGGCCTCAAGCCTTGCCATGCCAGGGCACCAGCAGCCTTTCGGCCAGGCGAACCAGCCATTCGAAGCCGATCGCCACCAGGGCGATCACGAAGATGCCGAGAACGACGATATCGGTCTGCAGGAAATCTG
This sequence comes from Labrys sp. LIt4, assembly GCF_017813775.1. Taxonomy (NCBI): domain Bacteria; kingdom Pseudomonadati; phylum Pseudomonadota; class Alphaproteobacteria; order Hyphomicrobiales; family Xanthobacteraceae; genus Labrys; species Labrys sp. LIt4. The sequence continues at coordinate 270,713 of NZ_JAGIPY010000002.1, read as the reverse complement.
AAGCCGTCTTGATCATGATGCCGAGCCCCTGGGAGGCTGCAACCAGTTCGGCCGCGATCAGCGTCGACCAGCCGACGCCGAGCCCGATGCGGATGCCCGTCAGGATCGACGGCAACGCGTTGGGCAGGATGACATGCCAGAGCACCTGCCAGCGCCGCGCCCCCAGCGCTCGCGCCGCGTCCACCCGGTCCGGCGGCACGGTAGCGACCCCGCCCGCCGTGGTGATGGCCACCGGCGCGAAAATCGCAATCAGGATGATCAGTACCTTGGTGGTCTCGCCGATGCCGCACCAGATCACCATCAGCGGCAGATAGGCAAGCGGCGGCACCGGGCGCAGGAATTCGATGATCGGATCAAGAACGCCACGGGCGATCGGGCTGAGGCCGATGGCGATGCCGGCCGGCACGGCCGTCACCAGCGCGATCAGCAAGGCGGCAAGGATGCGCCAGAGGCTGGCGTCGAAATGCTGCAGCAGGGTCGCGTCGGCATAGCCCTCCGTGGCGACCGTGACGAGCTGTTCGACCACCGCGCGCGGCGACGGCAAATAAAAGGCCGGCAGCCATTCGAAATAGCTGGCAACCGACCAGAGCAGCAGCAGGCCGAGGATGGTGAGGACGCGCACCGGCGTCGCGCCGAGCGGCGAAGCGGATTTGCGCGAGCCGCTCTTGCCGTTCTGCTCCTCGACATCATCCAGACTGACGGAATTGGCGAGATCGCTCATGCATCCGCTCCCTTCAGCACGGCCGCGAGCACCTGCTCGCGCAGGGCGATGAAGGCAGGATCGGACTTGATCGACCGGCTGCTCTCCCCGGCCAGGACCCGGCGTGAGAAATCGGTATGGAACTCGCGCGTGATGCGCCCCGGGCGCGGCGACAGCACCACAATGCGGGTGGCAAGGAAGATCGCCTCTTCCACACTATGCGTGATCAGGAAGACGCTGCGTTGCGTGCGGTCCCACAAGCGGATCAGCAGTTCCTGCATCTTCTCGCGCGTGAGCGCATCGAGAGCGCCCAGCGGTTCGTCCATCAGCAGGATTTCGGGCTCGTTGGCGAGTGCGCGCGCCATGCCGACACGCTGGCGCATGCCGCCGGACAATTCCCAGATCCTGTGATCGGCGAACTCGGCAAGACCCACCAGATCGATGATGCGTCCGCAGCGCTCCCTGCGCACGGCCCTATCGAGCCCGGCAAGCCTGGGGCCAAACTCGATATTGCCGCGCACCGAAAGCCAGGGAAAAAGGGCGTCGTCCTGGAACACCACGCCGCGCTCGCCGCCAGGCCCCGTCACCGGCTTGCCGCCAAGGCTGATCGTTCCCGAACTCGGTGGCAGAAACCCGGCAAGGAGCTTGAGCAAGGTGGTCTTGCCGCAGCCGGACGCCCCGACCGCCACGACGAACTCGCCGGATTCGATGGCGAGGGAGACATTGCTGAGGGCGGTGACGGAACGCCCTCCTCTTCCGGAATAGACGACGTTGACGTCACGGGCGGACAAAGCGGACACGGGAACCCCTTTCAGCCCTTGGAACGTCATTGCGAGCGCAGCGAAGCGATCCAGGCCCTGGGCGAGGCAAGACTGGATTGCTTCGCTGCGCTCGCAATGACGATGGGCCACCGTTTCAATGCATCGAATAAGGCCCGCCCCGGGAGGGAGGAGATCCCGGGGCGGGCGAGCCGACGAAAGCCTATTGAGAGGAAAGCTTCGTCAGGGCCTGTGCGGCGAAGGCCTTGTTCACATAGGCGGAATAGTCGGGCAGCACCGCCGGGATCTTCTTCTGTTCGGCGAGGAAGCCGGCTGTATCCGCGATCGCCTTGACCGTGGCGCCGCCGAGAAGGTCGGGCGAGGATTGCTCGGCCAGAAGCGGCCAGACATTCGCCTTCAGAAGGCCCGGCACATCCTCGGGCTTGGAACCGGTGAGCCGGGCGATCGCCTTGGCCTGATCGGAGTCGACGCTCCAGGCCTCCGGATTGTCCCGATAGGTCTTGTAGGCCTCGCCAGTAACCTTGACGAAGGAGGTCACCACGTCGGGATGCGCCTTGGCAAAGTCCTTCGAAGCGATCCAGGCATCGAAGGTCGGCGCGCCCCATTTGGCGACGTCGGCCGAGGATACCAGCACCCTGCCCTTTTCCTTCAGCTTGCCCAAGGCCGGATCCCAGACATAGCCGCCGTCGATATCGCCGCGCTCAAAGGCCGCAGCCAGTTCAGGCGGACGCAGATTGAGGATCTGCACCGATTTGGGCGCGATGCCCCAATGCTTGAGCGCCGCCAGCAGGCTGTAATGCGAGGTGGAGACGAAGGGCACGCCGATCTTCTTGCCGGCGAGATCCTTGGGGTCCTTGATGGTGTCGCGCACCACCAGTTCCTCGGAATCGCCCAGGAGGGCGGCGACGAAAATCGTCTCGATCGGCAATTGGCGGCTGGCGGCCGCGGCGAGCGGGCTCGAACCGACATAACCGATCTGCACGTCGCCCGAGGCGATGGCCGCGATCACGTCGGCGCCGGAGTCGAATTTGCGCCAGGCGATCTGCCAGCCCGTCGCCTTTTCATAGGCGCCCGCGGCCTGCGCGGCCTTGGCCGGGTCGACCCCGGTCTGAAAGCCGATGGTCACCTTGTTGTCGGCCGCATGGGCGGCCCCGCCGAACGCGGTGCCGAGAGCCAGGCCAGCGGCCAGGAACAGGCGGCGATTGAGCGATGTCATGTGAGATCCTTGAAGACGCGATCCGCCATGCGCTGCACAGGAGCATTGTAAAACGCTCGGCAACGTCGATGCGGTGATGAAGGGTGTAGGAGGTGCAACGCCGGTCCGGCGCCCGAATGCAAAGGACTCAGCAGCAACAACAATTGGTCATGCGATCCCCTCCACAGGTTCGGCTTGCGGGGAAATCAGGGCTGCCCGCTCGTCATGGTCGAAAGGTGCGACGGCGGCCCGCATATGTCAATTATTTTCTATAGATTTAGTAGAAAATTAGAAATAAAGAAAGGCGGACCCGAAGGATCCGCCTTGAAAGGTGTCTGCCCGCCGCGGGGCAAGGCCGCGCGAGCTGAACGCGCGCTACACAATCAGCTCTGCAGTTGCCGGTCGTCTCAGCCGACGATCTCGTTGCCCGAAAAGAACTGGGCGATCTCGATCTTGGCATTGTCGAGCGAGTCCGAGCCATGCACCGAGTTCTCGCCGACGGACAGCGCATAGAGCTTGCGGACGGTGCCCTCGGCAGCGTTGGCCGGGTTGGTGGCGCCCATCACTTCGCGATGCTTGGCGACGGCATTCTCGCCTTCCAGCACCTGCACGACGACGGGGGCCGAGATCATGAATTCGACGAGCTCGCCGAAGAAGGGACGCTCCTTGTGCACGGCGTAGAAGGTCTCGGCCTGCTCGCGGGTCATGCGGACGCGCTTCTGGGCGACGATACGCAGGCCTGCTTTCTCGAACACGGCATTGATGGCGCCGGTGAGGTTGCGGTTGGTCGCGTCGGGCTTGATGATCGAAAAGGTGCGCTCGAGAGCCATGATCGTCCTGGTTTCTTTGGGTTGAGGTGAGCGGCTTATAGCCATGGCCCTGCCCGGCTTCAACCCCCAGAGCAAAAGCGCGTCTTGATGAAAACGCCTCCCGGGTGATTCCGCGAAATCCCAGCCGTATCCGGCAATACTCCGTTTCCTTGCGGCCAAGCAAAAGCGGCGACCGGAGGGCCGATCGCCGCTTGTCTTCCTATCTTCCTGCAGAGGAGCTCAGGCCTGCTCGGGTTCCAGCAGCACCTTCCAGATCAGGCCGCCAACGATGGCGCCGACCAAAGGCGCAACCCAGAACAGCCAGAGCTGGTTCACGGCGCCGGTCTGCGCAAAGAAGGCGACAGCCGTCGAACGGGCGGGGTTGACCGAGGTGTTGGTGACCGGGATCGAGATCAGATGGATCAGCGTCAGGCCAAGACCGATTGCGATCGGCGCAAAGCCGGCCGGGGCCACCTTGGAGGTCGAGCCCAGGATGATGACGAGGAAGGCTGCCGTGAGCACGATCTCCGCGATCAGGCAGGCGATCATGCCGTATTTGCCGGGTGAAAGATCGCCGAAGCCGTTGGAGGCAAAGCCGCCGACTTCGAAGCCCGGCTTGCCGCTGGCGATGGCGTAGAGCACCGCCGCGCCAGCGAGCCCCCCGACGACCTGCGCGATCCAGTAGGGCACCAGCTCAGCCCAGCTGAACCGGCCACCGACAGCCAGGCCCAGCGAGACGGCCGGGTTGAAATGACCGCCGGAGATACCGCCGACCGCGAAAGCCATGGTCAGGACGGTCAGGCCGAAAGCCAGGGCTACACCTGCGAAGCCGATGCCCAATTCCGGGAAAGCCGCCGAAAGCACGGCGGCGCCGCAGCCACCGAAAACCAACCAGAACGTTCCAAAGAACTCTGCCGCGAGTTTTTTAATCATGTCTCATCCATTTGGGCTTGTCTTACGTGAGGTTGCTCGGTCCATGCCGTGAATGACTCATCTTCATGGACCGGTTTTTGCTGTCGCCCGGCATCCTAAATTGACGTTGGGGAATGAATTAATATTCTACCTCCCCAATCGCACGGATAGATGAAATATCATGATTCTAACGCAACAGCATGGTTCAAATGCCGGAATCGCGAGTGGAGTCTCAGCAATTGGTTAAAAACGGCGGCAGGCCGCCGCGCGATTCGACAAGACCAAACCCTAACATCACGCAACGGAAAGACGAGATAGTTTTCCGGACGGATTACTATAAAAGTGGAAGCTGCGCCTCGCTGCTCAAACACCATGCTCTCAGGCTGGCGGCAGAAAATCCGGATTGAAAACGATCTCCCACAGATGGCCGTCGGGGTCCTGGAAATAGCCGGCATAGCCACCCCAGAAGGTCTTCCGGGCAGGCTTGACCGGGCGCGCACCCGCGGCAATCGCCTGACGCATCACCGCGTCGACCTCGGCTTCGCTGCCGACATTGTGACCGAGGGTGAATTCGGTCGGGCTGCGCGCCGACTGCGCAATGCCGGCGTCATGGGCGATGTTGGCGCGCGGAAATAGTGCGAGCCTCAAGCCGTTCTGCAGGTCGAAAAAGGCGACGGTGCCATGTTCGAATTCCCGGCCGATGATCCCCTCCGTCGGCAGGCCGAGGCCGTCACGGTAGAATCGGACGGCGGCTTCCAGATCGTCCACGCCGATGCTCAAGACGCTGATAAGCGGTTTCATCGCGAAAACTCCTTGTTCGATGTACTGCAGGAACCTCCGACAGCCACGCCGGCGCGAAAGTGCCCTCTTTCCGGTGAAGCGTCATGCAGCACGCCTGCCTCGAGGAACTCGGCCATTTGCCGGGAGATTGCCCCTTCCCGGCGGGTCGTCGGCACTGGATGGCGGCAAGATGAGAGCAAAAAAGGTCAAATTGGAGGAGCGAGGCGACACCTTTGGCTCTGGATGATTGCCCTGCCGGCCGGCTCATGCCAAAAGCCCGGCCATGTTGCATGTGAACGGCCTTACCTATCGCCTGGGACCGCGCGTCCTGTTCGACAACGCCACCGTGGCGCTGCCGCCGGATGCGCGCGTCGGTTTTCTCGGACGCAACGGCACCGGCAAGACCACCTTGTTCCGCATGATCATGGGCGAGGTCTCGCCCGATCTCGGCAGCGTCTCGGTGCCGCGCGGCATGCGCATCGGCCGTGTCGCCCAGGAAGCGCCGGGTGGGCCGGAAACCCTGATCGAGGTGGTGCTGGCGGCCGACGAGGAGCGCACGGCCCTACTGGCCGAAGCAGAGACGGCCAGCGACCCCCACCGCATCGCCGAGATCCAGACCCGCCTTGCCGACAAGAATTCCCACGCCGCGCCGGCCCGCGCAGCCACCATCCTTGCGGGCCTGGGCTTCGACCATGCCGCGCAGAGCCGCTCCTGCTCGGAATTCTCCGGCGGCTGGCGCATGCGCGTGGCGCTGGCCGCCTTGCTCTTTACCGAGCCGGATCTCCTGCTGCTGGACGAGCCGACCAACTATCTCGACCTCGAAGGCACGCTCTGGCTGCAGGACTATCTCGCCTCCTACCCCCACACCGTGGTGGTGATCAGCCATGACCGCGACCTTCTCAACGCCTCGGTCGACTACATCCTGCACCTCACAGAGGGGCGGCTCGAGCTCTATCGCGGCGGTTATGACGGCTTTGAAAAGCAGCGCCGGGAAAAGCAGGCGCTCAGCCTGAAGCTCAGGAAGAAGCAGGAAGACCAGCGCCGCCACATCCAGTCCTTCATCGACCGTTTCAAGGCCAAGGCCACCAAGGCCGCCCAGGCCCAGTCGCGCATGAAGATGCTGGCGCGCATGGAGCCGGTGGCGGCTCTCGTCGACGAGGAAGTCAGACCTTTCGATTTTCCGCCGCCCGCCAAGCCGCTTTCGCCTCCCATCATCGCGCTCGAGGGCGCCAGCGTCGGCTATGGCGAGCGCACGGTGCTGTCGCGGCTCGACCTTTCCATCGACAGCGAGGATCGCATCGGCCTGCTCGGCTCCAACGGCAATGGCAAGTCGACCTTCGCCAAGCTGCTGGCCGGGCGCCTGACGGCAATGGCCGGCCGCATGCGCCGCTCCTCGGCGCTGAAGGTGGCCTATTTCGCCCAACACCAGCTCGACGAACTCAATCCGCAGGCCTCGGCCCGCGACCATGTCGCCGAGATGATGATCGGCGCCACCGAAGCGCAGATCCGCGCCCGCACCGCCCAGATCGGCTTCGGGGCCGACAAGGCCGACACGCCGGTTTCCAACATTTCCGGCGGCGAGAAGGCACGCCTGCTGATGGGTCTGGCCACCTTCGGCGGCCCGCATCTGCTCATCCTGGACGAGCCGACCAACCATCTCGACATCGACAGCCGCCAGGCCTTGATCCAGGCACTCAACGACTATCCCGGCGCGGTGATCCTGATCAGCCATGACCGCTATCTGCTCGAAGCGTGCGTCGACCGGCTCTGGCTGGTGGCGGACGGCACCGTCAAGGGCTTCGACGGCGATATGGAGGATTATCGCCGCCTCGTGCTGGCCAAGCCCACCGTGGAGAAAAACGAGCGCGCCGGCGAACCGACGCAGCGCCAGGCCAATGCCGCGCGGCGGGCACAGACCGCGGCCGACCGCGAAAAGGTCCGCCAGATCGAAGCGGCGATGGAAAAGCTGCAGGCCATCATCGCGGATCTCGACGAGAAGCTTTCGCGTCCCGGCCTGTTCGAACGCTCGCCCGACAAGGCGGCCGAGATGGCCAAGGCGCGCGCAACCGCCGAGGAAAGGCTGCTCCTGGCAGAGGAAGCCTGGCTCGAAGCCAGTGCCGCCCTGGAGGAGGCGTCTTCCTAATCAACGACTGGAGGAGGCCTGATATGGATTGTAGACGCAGACTGACGATCCTGAGCGGGCTTGCCCTGGCAGGCGGCATGAACCTGCCGGCGCTGGCGCAGGAACCCAACGTGGCTGAGCGCTTCGCGGCCCGGCTGAATGCCCATGACATCGACGGCTTCGCTGCCCTGTTTGCCGATGATTACATCAACAACCAGGCCAGTGCCGCCGCTCCGGCTCGCAAAGAGCTGAGCGCCAAGCAGGCGACCGTAGCCTTCTTCCAGGCCCGCCTCGCCGCCATGCCGGACCTGCAGGTGGGGATCGAGACGCAGGTGAGCCAGGGCGACAAGGTTGCGGCCAGCTTCGTCTATAGCGGCACGCACAAGGGCCCCTATTTCGGCATCGCTCCCACCGGCAGGCACCTGCGCTTCACCTCCTGCGACATCTTCCGCATCAAGGCCGGCCTGATCGCCGAGCATTGGGGCATGGGGGACATCGCCGGCGTTATGGCGCAGTTGAAGGGATAGTTCTGCAATCCCAAAACGTCTTGGGATTGCGGCCTCACACGACCTCCCATCAGGTCTGACTGGCCTGCCGGAATTGGCCCGTCATCCCGATTAGAAACTGTTGCGCTCGTTATAGGTGCGCAGGAAGGACTGGATGCGCTTGTCGGCCGGATCGTGGAAGATCGCCGCCGGCGTATCGACGGCGACCAGTTCACCCGCTTCCATGAAGGCCACCTGATCGCCGACATGGGCGGCAAAACCCATTTCGTGGGTGACAACCACCATGGTCATCCCCTCGGCGGCAAGCTGCTTCATCACGTTCAGCACCTCGCCGACCAGCTCGGGATCGAGCGCCGAGGTCGGCTCGTCGAACAGCATCAGCTTGGGTTCCATGGCGATGGCGCGGGCGATGGCGACGCGCTGCTGCTGCCCGCCGGAAAGCCGGCCGGGATGGCTCATCATCTTGTCCGCCAGCCCGACCTTGCGCAGCGCCTCCGCCACACGGGCCTGGGCCTCGGATTTGGAAAAGCCGCGCACCTGGACGAGCCCTTCGGCGACGTTCTGCAGCGCTGTCATATGCGGCCACAAATTGAACTGCTGGAACACCATGCCGATGCGCCGGCGCATGTCGCGCAGCTTGCCCGAGGCCATGCGTTTGCCGCCCGCACTCTCATAGCCGATCAGCCGGCCGTCGATGCGGATCTCTCCGGCATCATACTCCTCGAGGAAGTTGATGCATCGCAGCAGGGTCGACTTGCCCGATCCGGACGGGCCGATCAGGCAGGTGACCTTGCCGGGAGGGACCGAGACCGAGACCTGCTTCAGCGCCTGGAACGGCCCGTAGAACTTGTCGACCTTGCGGATCTCGACGGAGGAGGCCTGCTCCATGTCAGTTTCTTTCGATCATGGTCAGCGTCTTTCGATCATGTAGTGGGTCACGCGGCTCTCCAGCCAGCGGCCAAGCCGGGAGACGAACTCCACCAGACCCCAGAAGAAGAGGGCCAACGCCAGGGTGGCCTCGAAATAACGGAAGGTCTCGGTGATCATCCGGTCCACCTGATAGCGCAGCTCCGGCACCGTAATGGTCGAGAGCACCACCGTCTCCTTGGTCAGGATGATGGCAAAATTCACGAGCGCCGGCAGGGATGACACCAAGGCGAGCGGCAGCAGGATGCGCCTGATGATGGCGAACTCGCTCATGCCAATGGTACGCGCCGCCTCGATCTGCCCCAGTGGTACCGCGTTGAAGCCCGAGCGGAAGATCTCGGCGAAATAGGGACTGCCATAGATCGACAGGCCGATCAGCCCGGCCGACAGGGCTTCCAACCTCAAGCCGAAGGCGGGACCGCCATAATAGAGCACATAGAGCTGAACCAGGAACGGGGTGCCGCGAATGGCCTCGACATAGACGACGAGCAGCCAGCGCAACGGTGCCGGCCCATAACGCTGCGCCAGCGCGATGACGAGGCCCAGGACGACGGAACAGGCGGTGCCGACCAGCCAGCACAGCACCGTCATGCCGAAACCGCGCAGCAGCGCCGGCCCGTAGTGAGCGATCAGCTCCATCAAGCCGCCATCCTTCGTTCCAGGTATCGGCCGAGCGCGGCCAGACACAGATTGATCACGAGATAGAGGCATCCCGCCGCGACATAGGCTTCGAGCGGGCGATAGCTTGCGCCGGCCTCCGCCTGGCTGGCACGCGTGATCTCCCAGATGCCGACGAGGGAGACCAGCGAGGAGGCCTTGACCAGCAGGATGAGTTCATTGACCAGGGCCGGCAGCGACAGGCGCACCGCCTGGGGCAGGATGATCCGTGTCCAGATCGTCTGCGGCAGCATGCCGATGGCCGTTGCCGCCTCTCCCTGCCCGGCCGGCAACGCATTGATGGCGCCGCGCCAGATCTCGGCGACATAGGCACTGGAGCACAAGCCGACCGCCAGCACCGCCGCCACGATCGGCGGCACGTTGATGCCGATCACCGGCAGGAGATAGAACACCAACAGCAGCTGCACCATCAGAGGCACGCCGCGAAAGAAGCTGATCCACACCGCAGCGACCGTTTTCAGGGCGCGCGAAGGCGACAGCGCACCGGCGCAGATCAGGGCGCCGACGGCGAGCCCGATCACAATCCCCAGTCCGGAGACGATCAGCGTATAGGGCGCTCCCAGCGCAAGCGCGTGGAAGCTCTTGATGAAGGCATTCAGCGAGAACATGCACACCAGGGCGGCGGTCGGAGTGCGGCGCCAGCGGGGCGCCGCACCTTCCAGGTTATTTACCTAAGTCGCTTGGTCCAATCACCTGGCCCAAATCACCTGGCCCAAATCACCTGGCCCAAATCACTTGGCCCAAATCACTTGGCTCAGTCACTTGGCCTGACTCATTTGGCCGGCACGTCGAGCGGCAGTTCGGTGTATTTGCCGAGCCACTTCTCCTGGATCGCCTTGATGCGCCCATCCTTGGTCATCTTGGCGATGGCGTCCTTGATGGCGCCGGCAAAGCTCGCGCTGTCGTCACCCTTTCGGAGCACCCAGGCAAAATAAGTCGGCCTGCCGAAAGTCGAAACTTCAGGCAAGGCAAACACGTCGCCACGCTGCTTGACGAGATAGGCAAGATTGGGTGCCGAGCCCGCCACGGCATCGAGGCGGCCGGCGGCAAGATCGGCATAGGCCTCGTCGGTGGTGCCATACTCCTTGATGGTGACATTGCCGACCTTGGCGCCGAATTCCTGCAGCTGCTTGAACTGCGCCGTGCCCTGCTGCACGCCGACTGTCTTGCCGGCGATATCCTCCGGCTTGTTGATATCCTTGTTGGCGGCGGCCTTGACGATGCCGACGGTCGCGTCGGCGATCGGCGGGGTGAAGGTATAGCGCTCGAGCCGTTCCGGCGTGATCGTCACCGGCGCGATGACGATGTCGAATTTCGACACTTCGAGGCCTGGAAGCTGGGAGGTCCAGGGCAAGTCCTGATAGACGGGTTCGACGCCGATCTCCTTGGCGACATTGTCGAACAGGTCCTTGGTCATGCCTTGATAGGCGCCGTCGACGACCATGTCGAACGGCGCATAGTGCATATCCGTCGCAGTCACGATTTTACCGGCACTCTTGACGTTGGCCAGCTGATCGGCCGACGCCGTACCCGTGAGCCCGCCGAAAGCAAGCCCCAGCAGCGCGCCGCGCAATAGGGTTCCAATTTTCATTATGTTCTCCACCTGGATGGCCGTCGGATTGAACCTGCTTTTTTTCACACCGTCGAGAGAGGATTTCGTGTTCCACCCGCCTTCTGCGGTATCAGCCTGCCGCCCGGCAGGAGCGGGGCGCTCCGGCTTTAGAAGCCGGTTGGCCTGTATTTCGTCCCCATCCAGCGATGCCGGGCGCTATAGCGTTTTGCGATTAGACGGAGTCACCTAGAATCGCAAAGACGCTTCAGAACAATGAGTTAGAGCAAATAAGCGTTCACGCTTGAACGCGCTTTGCTCTAGCGATGGCTTGGGCAGCGGGATTACGCCTTCTTCTCCCAGCGCCCCTCCTCGCTCTGCTGCCAATAGGTTGCGGCAAAGCCCAGTTCCTTGGCCTGCTTCCATTGATCCCGTGCACCCTGCACGGCCTCGGCGTCGTTGCCGTCGAACATCAGCACGATGCGCTCATAGCTCGGCGCATCCGGCGGCAGGGGAGCACCATCGACGAGGAAACGGATAGCGGCCCCGTTGGGGTTGCCCTCATGCGTCACCAGCACGATCGGTTGCGCGGGGCCATCATCGCTCTCCAGGCCATGCGGCAGGAAGGCTTCATCATTATAGGTCCAGAGCATGTCGTCCAGCGAGCGCAGGCGCTCCTGTGGTCCCTGCACCGCGCAGCGCCAACCGCGCTGCAGGGATTTTTCCAGAAGGCCCGGCAGTACCCGTTCGAGCGGGGCCCGCTGGAGATGATAGAAAAGCAATTCCGTCATCGCCTCGCCTTTCTCAATAGCGGCTTTCCGATGATCGCGTCCGCACCATGACAGATGCGCTTCGGACACAATGCCACCATTCCTTCAATGCCGGCACGCGATCGATCAATTCGCTTCCAGCCGCCACGCTGTCGGCAACGGCCAGGACGGGTGCGAGGTAGCACCAAGCCAGGTTGGGAGAAAGCCCGACGCCCCCTTCGCCCACCAATTCCTGGAGGGCGCGCAATGCCGTCTCGGCTTCCGTCAGCGTCTCCAGGGCCGGCATCGTGCCATCGCGCCCCCATTGCGGCACGTAGATACCCCAGACGAGCGGCCGATAGGCGTAATTGTCGACTACGCGCATGATCTGGCGCATGCGCATCGCGGTGCGGGCATCGGCGGGTATCAGCGAAGGCTCGGGGAGCAGCGCCTCGAGATAATGGGCAATGGCATCGGTCTCATAGACCACCAGTCCATCGATCTCGATGCATGGAATACGCCGGAACGGATGGCGCCGCTCATAGTCATCCGGCAGACCTCCATCGTCAAAAATGTCAGCCACGACAAAGTCATGACCGACATTCTTGAACTCGAGAATCAGCCGGATGATCCGTGTGTAGACGCTGTCAGGCGTACCGAACAGCGTGATTCTCACCCTTCGTAATGCTCCGCCACCAGCCGGTCGAGCAGGCGCACTCCCCAGCCCGAGCCCCAGCTGCGGTTGACGTCGCTGGCGGGCGAACCCATGGCGGTGCCGGCGATGTCCAGATGCGCCCAGGGCGTCTCGTTGACGAAGCGCTGCAGGAACTGGGCCGCGGTGATCGAGCCGCCATTGCGGCCGCCCGTGTTCTTCATGTCGGCGAATTTGGAATCGATCAGCTTGTCGTATTCCGAGCCGAGCGGCATGCGCCAGACCCGCTCGCCCGTCGCCTGCCCCGCCATGAACAGGCGTCCCGCCAGTTCGTCATTGTTGGAGAAGAGACCGGCATATTCCTGGCCAAGCGCGACCATGATGGCACCGGTGAGCGTGGCGAGATCGATCATGAATTGCGGCTTGTACTTGTCTTGGATGTACCAGAGCACATCCGCCAGCACGAGCCGGCCCTCGGCGTCGGTGTTGATGATCTCGATGGTCTGGCCCGACATCGAGGTGACGATGTCGCCCGGACGCTGGGCCTTGCCGTCAGGCATGTTCTCGACCACGCCGATGGCTCCGATCACATTGGCCTTGGCCTTGCGGGCGGCAAGCGCATGCATGAGCCCGACCACGCAGGCCGCGCCGCCCATGTCTCCCTTCATGTCCTCCATGCCCGAGGCGGGCTTGATGGAAATGCCACCGGTGTCGAAGGTCACCCCCTTGCCGATGAAGGCGACCGGCTTGGCCTCGCGATTCTTGGCGCCGTTCCAGCGCATCACCACAAGGCGGCTATCATGCTCGGAGCCCTGGCCGACGCCGAGCAATGCGCCCATGCCGAGCTTCTTCATGGCCTTGACGTCGAGAATCTCGATTTCGACGCCGAGTTCCTCCAATTCGGCCGCCCGCTTAGCAAAGGCTTCGGGATAGAGCACGTTCGGCGGCTCGTTGACGAGATCGCGGGCAAGCCTGACTCCGCCGGCGATCGCCTCGCGGGACTTGGCGGCCTTCTTGGCCGCTCCTTCCGCCGCGCTGGCGATCGTCAATTCAAGGACCTTATGCGCCGCATCGTCCTGCTTGCGAGTCTTGTAACGCTCGAACTTGTAAGCTCTCAGCCGGGCGCCGAGGGCGAAGTCCGCCACCTGTTCGGCGGTCACCGCAATACCCGGGAGGTCCAGCACCACGGTCGCCGACCTAGCCGAGGCCGGCAGCTTCCCGATCGCGCTGCCTCCGGCCTTGACCCAATCGGTGCGGGCGCTTTCTTCGGACTTGCCGAGCGAAATCACGATGACCCGATCCACTCCCAAGCCCAAAGGCGCAAGAATGTCGAGGGAGGTCAGCGCCTTCCCCTTGAAATTATCGGCGGAAGCCGCACGTTTGACCAGACTGCCGATACCCGGTAGAGCAGCTTCCGTTTCAGGCGATACCGCCAAATCGATATTTGTGAATATGACGGCAATGCCGTCGCCAATTTTCTCGACTTTTGAAAAAGACAGTTTCAATTCGGAAACCATAATTGATGCCCATTCTAGGAAGTTGCCGCGCGGTTGACGGCTTGTTGGGACTTTTGCATGTCAATCCGTAACCATGTCTACAACAATCCGCTCCCGGCCCCGGTCCTGCCATACAAACGTCTCGCCTGCCGCCTAGCAGGAGGCTACAAGCAACGGGTAGGAGACCCGAAAAGGCAATGAACCTCGTCAGCCGATATATTGCCAGACAGTTTGGCTTTGCCTTTCTGGTCTGCCTCGTCGTGCTGACGCTTCTGGCCTGGATGGTCGGCGCCCTGCGCGAATTCAACGTCATGACGGCACAAGGCCAGTCCGTGCTGGTTTTCCTCGCCATCAGCTCGCTCGCCTTGCCGGCACTGGTGGTGGTTGTCGCGCCGCTGGCGGTCTTCCTGGCGGCGGTGTGGCTGCTGCAGCGTCTCAATGCCGGCTCGGAACTCGTCGTCCTCAATGCGGCGGGCTATTCACCTTCCCGGCTGATCCCGCCCTTTGCCGGCATTACCGGTCTCGTCGCAGCGGGCATTGCCGCCGTCACCCTCTATATACAGCCAGCCAGCCAGCATGAGCTAACCGCCTGGCGCGTGGCCGCGGCGGCCGACGTGGTGCAGCACTTCCTCAAGGAAGGCCAGTTCACCGCCCTGCGCGGCTTCACCTTCCATATCCGCGAGCGCCAGCCCGACGGTACGCTCCTCGGCATTTTCGTGCAGGATGCCCGCGACAAGGGCAAGACCAAGACCTATATCGCCGGAACAGGCAAGATCGTCGACACGCCGACCGGGCTCGTGCTGGTCCTCAACAACGGCTCGCTGCAGCAGCAGGAAGGCGGCGCTTCCTCCGATGCCTCGATCGTCACCTTCGAGCAATACCAGTTCGACCTCTCGCAGCTTGCCCGCGATGACAACGATGCCATCAACTACAAACCGCGGGACCGCTACACCAGTGAACTGTGGAACACCCGGCCATCCGAGATGAAGGGACCGGCCGAGCGCGGCCGCATTCGCGGCGAACTGGTGGACCGGTTTACCGCCCCGCTCTATCCGATTGCCTTCATGCTGGTCGCCCTTGCCTTTCTCGGCCAGGCGCGCACCACGCGCCAGGGCCGGGCCAGCGCGATCGGCTTTGCCATTCTGAGCGTGCTGGTGGTGCGCATTCTCGGCTTCATCGCCACGCAGAGCCTGAGCGTGCATTCGGCCGGCGGCGTCTATATTGCATTCGGCGTGCCGATCCTGACCTCGTTGATCTGCCTTGCCGTCATCGCCGGCCATCTGCGACTGTCGCTGCCGCGCGCATTGACGAATTGGTACAATGATCTGACTTCACGCCTCGCCAACAGGACGGCGAGCGCATGATTCTGACATCCACTCTCGGCCGGTATCTCAGTAAGCGCTTCCTCATCGCCATTTTCGGCGTGCTTGCCTTTCTGTTCGTCATGATCTTCCTGCTGGATTTCGCGGAGACCAGCCGGCGCGCCAGCGACTTGCCGCGCGTATCCGTGGGCTCGATCGCGGCTTTGTCCCTGCTGCGAACGCCGTCCATCATCGAGCAGACCCTGCCCTTCGTCTTCCTGTTCGGAGCCATCATCTGCTTCGTTAATCTCAGCCTGCGGCTCGAGTTGGTGGTGATGCGTGCAGCCGGCCTGTCGGTCTGGCAATTCCTGGCGCCGCCGGTCGTCTGCGCCGTCGTCCTCGGCATCCTGGCCGCAATCGCCTTCAACCCGCTGTCGGCGGCGCTAAAGACTCGAAGCGACCTGCTCGATACCCGCGTTTTCGGCGCCCGCCAGATCCGCGACGACGACAAGAGCCGCTGGATCCGCGACGGCCAGGCCGTCATTCATACGTCGGCCGAAAATAGCGACGACGGCGCGCTGACGGGCGTTACCATCTATGCGCTCGATGCCGACGGTCGCTTTGTCAGGCGACTGGAAGCCGATACCGCAAAACTTGACAAGGGCGCCTGGCATCTATCCAACGTCCAGGAATTCATCCCCAACCAGCCGGTCAAAACGTCGGAAAGCGTTGAATTCCCTAGCAATTTGACCAAGTCGCAGGTCGATCAGAAATTTGCGGTGTCCGCCGACAGCGTGTCTTTCTGGAGACTCCCGTCATCAATCGCACAACAGGGCGCCGCGGGACTTGATGCAAATGATTACCGGCTGCAATATCAGACGCTTCTAGCTCGTCCCCTGCTGCTCGTGGCGATGGTGCTGATCGCCGCGACGGTTTCGCTACGGTTTGCACGCCTTGGCGGTATTGGTGTGATGATCTTGAGTGGAATCGGGGCGGGTTTCTTGCTGTATGTCGTAACCAAAATGGCCAAGGATCTGGGCATTGCGGGGCTGGTTGCGCCAGCCGTCGCCGCTTGGACTCCGGCTGCCATTGCGGCCCTGATCGGATTTACCGTGTTGCTTAACCAGGAGGATGGCTGATGCGCGTATCAGCTCGCCACTTCCTTACGACCATGCTGTGCACCACCGTTGCGGTTGCAGCGCTGTCGTTTGCGTTGTTGCCGTCAAAAGTTCACGCCCAGGAAAACCTGCTCGGGCCCTTGGGTGCGCGTTCCGATGGTGCCGGAGGTCAGGGCAGCTCCAACATGGTCCTCAAGGCCAGGGAGATGCAGTACGACCAGGACAACGAGGTCGTAACCGCCATCGGCACGGTGCAGATCTATTACAATGGCCGCGCCCTGCAGGCAGACCGTGTGGTCTATGACCGCAAGGCCAAGCGCGTGCGGGCGAACGGCAATGTCGTCATCACCGAAGCCGACGGCACCAAGACCTACGCCGACAATTTCGATCTCACCGACGATTTCAGAGACGGCTTCGTCAATTCGCTGAAGATGGTGACGGCGGACGAGCTCTATGTTGCCTCCAACCGTGCCGAGCGCACCGGCGGCAATGTCACCGTGTTCCAGAACGGCGTCTATTCGGCCTGTTCGCCCTGTGCCGACAATCCTCAGAAGCCGCCTCTGTGGCAGATCAAGGCCGTCAAGGTCATCCACAACCAGCAGGAGAAGATGATCTATTTCGAAGATGCTCGCTTCGAGTTCTTCGGCTTCCCGATCGCCTACCTGCCTTATATGTCGACCCCCGACCCGTCCGTCACCCGCAAGAGCGGCTTCATCACGCCGCGTTATTTCCACTCCTCGCGGATCGGCTACGGCCTCGAACTGCCCTATTTCATCGACCTCGCTCCCAATTACGATCTGACCATCACGCCCGGCTATGCTACCAGCCAGGGCCCGACCGGCCAGATCGAATGGCGTCATCGGACGCTGAACGGCGCCTATTCGGTGATGGCATCGGGTGCCTTCATCAGCGATCCGGACAAGTTCGCCAACGAGGATATCGGCCGGCCGAACTGGCGCGGTTCGATTTCGTCCAAGGGCGAATTCTGGCTGAACGACAAATGGCGCTTCGGCTGGGATGGCTCGCTGCTGAGCGACAAATATTACTGGCGCGACTACCGGCTCGACAATCTCAGGGGCAAGACGGAGGCCACCTCCACCGTCTACCTGACGGGTGTCGGCACCAAATCCTGGTTCGATCTGCGCGCTTATTATTTCCAGGGCCTGACCACCGCCGACGTGCAGAAGCAATTGCCCGTGGTCGCGCCGGTGGTCGACTATGACTACATCGTCGACCGCCCGGTGTTCGGCGGCGAACTCGGCTGGAACGTCAACCTGACCAGCCTTACGCGCCAGCAGGCGGCCTTCGACAATATCCTGGGCTACAACTGCGACAATCTCACGCCGAAGACCCGGGTCAACTGCCTGCAGCGCGGCATCGACGGTACCTATACGCGCGCTTCGATCAACGCCTATTGGAAGAAGACCTTCACCGACACCTACGGGCAGCAGTGGACGCCCTTCGCCTATGTCCGCGGCGATCTCGGCTTCACCCAGCTCGACGGCAACCCTGCCGACCAGTTCGTCAGCAACAAGAAGAACGATACGGCCGCGCGCCTGGTGCCGGCCATCGGCCTCGACTATCGCTACCCCTTTATCTCGCAGTCCGATTGGGGCACGCAGATCATCGAGCCGATCGCCCAGGTCATCCTGCGTCCCAAGGCGATGCAGAGCGGCGTCTTCCCCAATGAAGATGCTCAGAGCCTGATCTTCGACGACACCAACCTGTTCGACTGGGACAAATATTCCGGCTATGACCGGGTCGAGGACGGTTCTCGCGTCAATGCCGGCCTGCAATATTCGCTGACGACCAATGGCGGTGGCTACTACAATGCCATGTTCGGCCAGTCCTACTCCTTCGGCGGCACCAATTCCTTCACCAGGGGCGACATGGCCAATACCGGCCTGCAGTCGGGCCTGGATCGCAATATCTCCGACTATGTCGCGCGCGTTTATCTGCAGCCGGTGAACAATTTCGCGATCCTGTCGGGTGCCCGCTTCGATCAGAAGAATTGGGACATGCGGCAGTTCGAGGTCGGTGCCCTCGGCACGATCGGGCGCCTGAAGGCCGACATCATCTACGCACGCTACGATGCCCAGCCGCTGCTCGGGCTCGATGATCGTGAAGGCATCAATGGTAAGGCCGCCTTCAAGCTGAGCGAGAACTGGATCGCCAGCGCAGGCGCTCTCTACGATATGAGGACCAAGAAGTTCTCGTCGAGCTATGCCGGGCTGACCTATGTCGACGCCTGCATCGCGCTCGGCATGAGCGTCTCGCGCTCCTATGACACCACGTCGTTGAAATACGATACCACGGTGCAGTTCCAGCTGCAGCTGCGCGGCCTGGGCGTCAGCGGCAGCCCGAAGGAATTCACCGACAAGATCTGGAACAACGACTTCGACAATCTCAACGTCACCAAGCCGAGCAGCTATACCGACCGCTACGGCAATCTGAAGACCTTCTGAAACGAGGCGAACGGGCCTGCCCTGTCCCATGACAGGCCCGTTCGTGCAAGCGAGCCCATCTGACCTGATCATGCCGACCGAACACCCCTCCCTGCCGATTGCCTTGACCATGGGGGAACCGGCGGGCATCGGCCCGGAGCTGATCGTGATGGCAGCCTCGGCCCGCCACGAGGCCGCGCCCTTCTTCGTCTATGGCGACGCCGGCCTGCTGTCGGCACGCGCTCGGCGCATCGGCCTGGATTTGACCATCGTCGAGACTGACGAAGCCGGCACGCTGGCAGCCTTCACGCGCGGCCTTCCTGTCATTCCTCTGGCCAATGCCGCCCCGGATCGGCCGGGCAGGCCCGATGTCGCCGGCGCCGCCGCGGTCATCGAGTCGATCGAACGCGCCGTACTGTCCGTACGGCGTGGACATGCCCGTGCGGTGGTAACACCCCCGATCATGAAGGAAGTGCTCTATCGCGCCGGCTTCCGCCATCCCGGCCACACCGAGTTCCTCGGCGAACTTGCCTGCCGTCATTGGCAGGACGGCGCCGCGCAGGGTCTTGCCACCGGCGGGCAAGATCGGGAGACGCCGTTCAGGCCCGTGATGATGATCTGGTCCCAAACGGTCGCGGTGGTGCCGGTCACCATTCACATCCCCTTGTCCAGGGTACCCGCCGCCCTTACCGAGGACCTGATCTACGAGACCGGCCTGATCACGGCGCGGGACCTCAAGGCCCGTTTCAACATCGCTGCGCCGCGGCTCGCGGTTGCGGGCCTCAACCCCCATGCCGGCGAAAACGGCGCGTTGGGCAGCGAGGACAGCGCCGTCGTCGCACCCGCCATCGCCAGGCTCAGGGCGCAGGGCATCGATGCCCGGGGTCCCCTGCCCGCCGATACGATGTTTCATGCCCGGGCACGCCAGACCTATGACGCGGCCCTGTGCATGTATCACGACCAGGCCCTGGCGCCGGCCAAGGCCCTGGCCTTCGACGAGGCCGTCAACGTGACCCTGGGCCTGCCTTTCGTGCGCACATCGCCCGATCACGGCACGGCCTTCGACCTGGCAGGCACGGGCAAAGCCAATCCATCCAGTTTTCTCGCCAGCCTGTCGCTGGCCGACAGAATGTCCCGCTAGGGCAAAGCGCGCTTCCATCGACGACACTTTGCTCTAACTCCTTGTTTTGATGTGCCTTTGTTATACTGGGCAACGGCGTCAAATCGCGAACGCTTCAAGGCCTGTCATGGCGCAGATCGACACTCTTCCCCCGCTGCGCGAGGTCATCCGCCAGCATGAGCTGATGGCCAAGAAATCCCTTGGCCAGAATTTCCTGCTCGATCTCAATCTCACCGCCAAGATCGCGCGGGCCGGCGGCTCGCTGGAAGGCATAAATGTGGTGGAGGTCGGCCCCGGCCCCGGCGGCCTCACACGGGCACTCCTGGCTTGCGGCGCCCGGCATGTCGTCGCCGTGGAGCGCGACGAGCGCTGTCTGGCGGCCCTTGCCGAAATCGCGGCTCATTATCCCGGCCGCCTGACGGTGCATGCCGGCGACGCCCTCGAAGCCGATTGGCCAGCCTTGATCGCCGGACTGGAAGGGCCCGTCCGCATCACCGCCAACCTGCCTTACAATGTGGCGACCCCTCTGTTGATCGGCTGGCTGAAGACTGAGCCCTGGCCACCCTGGTTCCAGTCGATGACGCTGATGTTTCAGAAGGAGGTTGCCGAGCGCATCGTGGCCACTGAAGCGGAGGAGGCCTATGGCCGTCTCGGCGTCCTGGCCGGATGGCGGACGGAAGCCGAGATCGTCTTCGACGTGCCGCCAAGCGCCTTCGTGCCGCCTCCCAAGGTTACCTCCTCGGTGGTGCATCTGCGCCCGCGGCCGGCGCCCCTGCCCTGTACCCCGGCCGCTCTGGAACGGATCACGCAGGCGGCCTTCGGCCAGAGGCGCAAGATGCTGCGCCAGAGCCTCAAGGGGCTTGGCGGCGACCTGACGGCCGCGCTCGCCGATGCGGGCCTACGCCCGGAGATGCGCGCCGAGGAGGTCCCGGTCCCCGCTTTCGTCGCGCTGGCGAACGCCCTGAAATAGAACCTGCGTCAGCGCCCGCGCGTCAGCGCATCGAGATCGGCTTTCAAGGTATCGACCAATTGGCCGACCTGAGACTTGTCTTGCCGCTTCATGCGTTCGACGTCGAGGATTTCCTTGAGCTTGGCATAGGTAGTCTGCAGGTCGGTGTTGACCAGCACATAGTCATATTTCGTCCAGTGGCTGATCTCGACGCGCGCATTCTGCAGGCGCTGCAGGATGATCTCGGCGCTATCCTCGGCCCGCCTCTCGAGCCGCGCCTTGAGCTCGGCCACAGACGGCGGCAGGACGAAGACGGAGACGATGTCCGGCCTCATCTTGTTGTAGATCTGCATGGTGCCCTGCCAGTCGATATCGAACAGGACATCGCGGCCGGCAGCCAGAGCCTCTTCCACCGGCCCCGCCGGCGTGCCGTAGTAATTGCCATGCACCTTGGCCGATTCCAGCAATTCGCCCCTTTCGCGCATGGTCTCGAAGGTGCCGGCGTCGATGAAACGGTAATGGACCCCGTCGATCTCGCTGCCCCGGCGCGGACGGGTGGTGACCGAGATCGACAGATGCATCGATTTGTCCTCGGCCAGAAGAAGGCGCGTCAGCGTGGTCTTGCCGGCACCGGAGGGCGAGGAAACGATCAGCAGGAGGCCCCGGCGCTGGGGAACGGACGCAGTGCTACTCATTCGATATTCTGAACCTGTTCGCGGAATTGCTCGACCACTGCTTTGAGAGAAAGGCCGGTCGCGGTCAAGCTGACATCATTCGCCTTGGAGCAAAGGGTGTTGACTTCCCGGTTGAATTCTTGGGCGAGGAAATCGAGCCGCCGTCCCACCGGGCCGCCCTTGGCCAGGAGATCGCGGGCCGCGGCAATATGCGCGTGCAGCCGGTCGAGCTCCTCGCGTATGTCGGCCTTGGCTGCCATCAGGATCGCCTCTTGGTGCAGCCTGTCGGGATCGAGCGACGACGAGGCGTCGAGCAGGGCGGCAATCTGGGCGGCAAGGCGGTCGCGCACGGCGGCGGGCTGACGTGCCGGATTGGCGTCCGCCTCGCGGGTGAGGGTCTCGATTTCATCGATGCGGCCGAGCAGGACGCGGGCGAGCGCCTGCCCTTCCCGCCGCCTCATCTCGGCGCATTGGGCAAGGGCCTTGGCGAAGCCCTCCAGCAGAATCTCCTGCAGCGCCGCACGCCCCGCCTCGTCTTCCTCCTGTTCTTCGACCTCCAGCACGCCCTTGATGGCAAAGAGGCCATCCAGGCGCGGAGCCGCAGCATCCACCTTCTGCGAGGCCTCGGCCATCGCCGAGACGATGGCATCGAGCACCGCCTGGTTGATGCGGACCACCGGCGCCACGGCCTCGCGTTTCAGCGACAGGCCGATCTGGCACGAACCACGCGCAAAGGCCGCACCCAAAGCGGCGCGTGCCGACGCCTCGAGCGCGTCGAAGCCCGGGGGCAACCTGAAGCGGACATCGAGGCTCTTGCCATTGACGGTCTTGATTTCCCAGGCCCAGCGGTTCGCGCCGGTCTGTCCTTCCACCCGGGCAAAGCCGGTCATGCTGACAACGGACATCTTCCAATGTTCCATACGGTGATTTCAGCACCCGACCGGATGGTTTTCACCGGCAATCGGAACTGAGCGCTCGCTCCCGATGCGCCACCACACTTCGAATAGAGCCAGATGGAGGATAGAGCCCCGAGGCCCTGCGCTCAAGCGGCTCGCTCGCAGCCCGTCTACTGCACGGACTGCGGCGAGTTCAGATCGAAGGTCTTGTCCAGCAGCGGATCATGGTCGGTATTGGCGACAGGATCGTCAAAGCCCCCCTTCTTGGGCTTTGCAGCCTGGGCCGGGTCATTGGGGGCGGCGAGCGTCTCCGCAGGCGGAGGCGCAGAAGGGTTCGGCGATGCCGACGCGGCCGGCGGGGCAGGCAGCGGGATATCGGCTGCCGGCGGCGTCGATGGCGCGGCCGCAGGCGGTGGCGCCTCCGCCTCGGTCTGCTGCTTGCAGGCCTTGCTGCCCTTCTTGCAAGGCTTGGCCGGCGGCTTGGCTGCAGGAGCCTCGGCCGGGGCTGGTGCCGGCGCCGGGGCTGCGTCGTCCGGTACTGGAGCCGGCGCAGGCTGGGACGGCGCGGCTGCGGCATTGCCGCCCTGCTGCTGGAACTGCCGCCATTTGGCGACATTCTTGTTGTGCTCGTCCAGGGTCGAGGCGAAGGCGTGCCCGCCCGTACCGTCGGCGACGAAATAGAGGTCCTTGGTCGCCAAGGGAGTGGCCACGGCCTGCATCGCGGCCTTGCCGGGATTGGCAATGGGGGACGGCGGCAGGCCGGTGATGGTGTAGGTGTTGAAGCGCGTCGGCTGCGAGAGATCGGCGCTGGTCAAAGCCCTGTCGAGCTTTCCCTTGCCTCCGACCATGCCATAGATCACGGTCGGATCGGATTGCAGGCGCATGTTTTTCTGCAGCCTGTTGATGAAGACGCTGGCGACATGGGGACGTTCATCCGCCTGGCCCGTCTCCTTCTCCACGATCGAGGCGAGCGTCACCATTTCCGCCGGGCTCTTCAGCGGAAGATTAGGGGCGCGCTGCTTCCAGATCTGATCGACCAGGGCCTTCTGCTCTTCCTGCATCTTGCGGACCATGGCCGAACGGGTGGTGCCGCGCTCATATTTGTAGGTGTCGGGCAACAGCGCCCCTTCGGGGGGCACCGGCGGAGCATCGCCCGTAAGCAGATCGTCCTGGTTCAGCCGGTCGATGATCATCTGGCTGGTGAGGCCCTCGGGTATGGTGATCGAATGCTGGATTACCTTACCGTCCACCAGGATGTTCATGACGTCATACATCGAGGCGCCGGGCTTGAAAGCATATTCGCCCGCCTTGAGATTGCTATGTCCAAGCATCAACGCGCCGGTGGTGAAGATGGTGGCACTGTCGATGACGCCCTGCCGCTCGAGGGAATCGGCGATCTCGTCGCGGCCACTGCCCTTGGGCACATAAACCGTCTTGGCTTCCGTCAGCGGCCCGGGCGAAGTGAACTGGCGCAGGCCGAAATAACCGCCGATGGCGATCAGCATCAGCAGGACGAAGACGGCGTTGCCCGCCACCACGAAGGGATTGCGCACCGCGCTCGAACGTGTCGGCGGCTTGGCGACGGCATCGGGCTGGATCATGTTGCGGGATCCGCGCGAGCCGGCAGCACCTTTCCCGAAGGAGCGCGAGCGTTCGTTCGCTAGTCCCGAATCGTCCCGATCATCGACCATAAAAACCTCGTACGCCTACATATTTGCCCGGTTTGACGCCGCGGCCGCAGAGCCTGGCAACCGGCGCGCCCTGTTGTGCCATGCCCGTGGCGCCGTGTGTTTCGACAGAATCGCCAAAACTCGCAAAGACGCGTCGAAACAAAGAGTTAGAGCAAAAGACTGTTTTTGCCAGAACGCGCTTTGCCGCACAAATACCAGTATGTTTCGGCGAAAATGCATCAAAATACGAACAATAAGGCGGCCCCCGATCGCTTTGAACCGGAGGTCGTATCACGTCTGCTCCAGCGGGCATGCCCTGCGAATATGGCAGAATGCCGGCCGGTTGCCCAATACCTGCGGCACGCTTGGCGACGATCAATCGGCCTTGCGCAGGATCAAGGAAGCATTGGTGCCGCCGAACCCGAAGGAATTGGAGAGCACGACATTCACCTCGCGCTTGCGCGCCTGCAACGGCACCAGATCGATCGGGGTCTCCACCTCGGGATTCTCCAGATTGATGGTGGGCGGCACGATCTGGTCGCGAAGAGCCAGGATCGAGAAGATCGCTTCGATCGCGCCGGCGGCACCGAGCAGGTGGCCGGTCGCCGATTTGGTCGACGACATCGAGGCCGTGGCGGATGCATTGCCGAGCAGGCGCTGAACGGCGCCGAGCTCAATCGTATCGGCCATGGTCGAGGTACCGTGGGCGTTGATGTAGTCGATCTCGCCGACGGAGATGCCTGCCCGCTTGACCGCCATCTGCATGCTGCGGAAGGCGCCGTCACCGTCCTCGGATGGCGCAGTGATGTGATAGGCATCGCCCGAAAGCCCATAGCCGATGACCTCGGCATAGATCTTGGCACCACGCGCCTTGGCGTGCCCATACTCTTCCAGCACCACGCAACCGGCGCCCTCGCCCATGACGAAACCGTCGCGGTCGCGGTCATAGGGGCGCGAGGCGCGCGCAGGTTCGTCGTTGAAGGCGGTCGACAGCGCGCGGCAAGCGGCAAAGCCCGCCAGGGCGAGGCGGCAGACCGGGGATTCGGTACCGCCGGCCACCATCACCTCGGCATCGCCGAGCGCGATCAGGCGAGCGGCATCGCCGATGGCGTGCGCACCGGTCGAGCAGGCCGTGACCACCGCATGGTTCGGCCCCTTCAGGCCATGGCGAATGGAAACCTGGCCACCCGCCAGGTTGATCAGGCGGCCGGGAATGAAGAAGGGTGAGATCCGGCCGGGGCCGCGATCGCGAAGCGTGATCGCGGCGTCCTCGATGCCCTGCAGACCGCCGATGCCCGAACCGATCAGGACGCCGGTTTCTTCCTGATCCTTCTGCGAGACCGGATGCCAGTCGGCGTCATCGAGGGCCTGGGTGGCCGCAGCCATGGCGAAGACGATGAAGTCGTCGACCTTGCGCTGCTCCTTGGGCTCCATCCACTGATCGGGATTGTAGGTGCCGTTGCTGCCATCGCCGTGTGGAATGAGACCGGCAATCCGGGCCTTGAGATCCTGCGTCTCGAAACGGTCGATCTTGACGATGCCGCTCTTGCCCGCAAGGAGATTGGACCACGATGTTTCGACGTCGCCACCCATCGGGTTGACCATGCCGAGACCAGTTACGACAACGCGCCTCATAGAACCTCCAAAGGCCGGGGAATCGCCCTCCCCGGCTACTCAAACCCGTTTGATCGCAAAAATTGCCTGGCGCAAGGCGCGCACCGAATACGAACGGCCTACGGGCCATCCCGTCCAATGCTTCGAACGCATTGCCCTTACGCTGAACTGGCAGCCGCTATGCCTGCTGTCACTCCAGGGTGCCCGGCAATGATGCAATCTCGTCCCCCGGCCGGTCGATGGATGGATATCGGGGAGCGTTCGCTCCCCGATCGTCTCAGGCCGTAGCCTTGGTCAGGAACTTGACGGCATCGCCGACGGTCAGAATCGTCTCTGCGGCATCATCGGGGATTTCGCAGTTGAACTCTTCTTCGAAAGCCATGACCAGCTCAACCGTGTCGAGCGAGTCAGCGCCCAGATCGTCGATGAAGCTCGCATTCTCGGTGACCTTGTCCGGATCGACGCCGAGGTGTTCAACCACGATCTTCTTCACGCGGTCTGCGATATCGCTCATTTTTCGTTCCTTTGATAAACCAAGACTGCCTGCCGGCATTTACTTCCGCCGCCGTTAGACGGTCGGTGTTTTGATAGTTCCTTGAGCCGGGGCCAATCCTTCGACCGGCCTCCAGTTATCCCGGACAATCACATTCATAGGGGCCAACGCAATGTCCCTCGGCGGTGATTAACACACTTCAAATGCCATTGCCAGCGGGCATCCCACCAGTGAAAATCACTGTGGAATCTGCTTCTAACTCGTTCAAATCATTGCCATTCCGCCGTTAATGTTCAGAGTTTGCCCGGTGGTATAGGCAGCCTCGGCGGAGGCAAGGTAAACGGCTGCTGCCGCAATCTCGTCGACATGACCGAGCCGATGCACCGGGATCGCGGCAAGGATCGGTTCCATTTGCTTCTCGTTGAGGGCATCCGTCATCGCCGTATCGATGAAGCCCGGCGCGATGCAATTGACGGTGATTCCCCTGCTCGCCACCTCGTGCGCCAGCGACTTGGACATGCCGACCAGGCCGGCCTTGGAGGCGGCATAGTTGGTCTGGCCGGGATTGCCGATGACACCGGACAGGGAAGCGATATTGATGATGCGGCCAGTCCGGCGCTTCAGCATGCCCTTCACCGCGGCGCGGGACAGATGGAAGGCAGCCGAGAGGTTGACGGCGATGACGCTGTCCCAGTCCTCGTCCTTCATGCGCAGCATCAGATTGTCACGGGTGAAGCCGGCATTGTTGACCAGGATGTCAAGCTGGCCGAGGGCCGCCTCGACATTCGGGACCAGCGCGCCGAGTTGCTCCTTGTCGGTCAGGTCGCAGGCGAAGACATGGGCGCGGTCACCGAGCTTGGCCGCCAGTTCCTCCAGCACCGCCTTGCGGGTGCCGGAAAGCGCCACCGTGGCCCCCTGGCGATGCAGGGCTGCGGCAATAGCCGCTCCGATTCCGCCCGTGGCGCCGGTCACCAGGGCTATCTTGCCGGTAAGGTCGAACATCGTCATCCCCAATCGAGTGCTGCCGGCCGCTGCGGGCGCACCCTTTATTGTTTATCTTCACCCGAAATGACCACCCGCCCCAAGGCTGACGGCCGTGGGCCCTTTCATCGCAAAGTCGGTGCGAATGCCGCCACATCGTCCGGTGTGCCGATGCTCACCGCTTCCACGCCGGAGGCGATGCGCCGGACCAACCCGCTCAGAACCTTTCCGGAGCCGACTTCCACCAGCTTGGTGACGCCTGCCCCGGCAAGATATTCGACGCTTTCCCGCCAGCGAACGGTTCCCGTCACCTGCTCGACCAGACGGCGGCGGATTTCGGAAGAATCCGAGATCGGCCGGGCGAGGACATTGGCAATCAGGGGCACGGCGGGGGCCGCAATGGCGACCTTTTCGAGTGCCTCGGCCATGGCATCGGCAGCCGGCTGCATCAGGGCGCAATGGAAGGGAGCCGAAACCGGCAGGAGGATGGCGCGCTTGGCGCCCTTGCCCTTGGCGATCTCCACCGCGCGTTCGACCGCAGCCTTGGCGCCGGAAATGACGACCTGGCCGGGCGCATTGTCGTTGGCGGCCTGGCAGACCTCGCCCTGCGCCGCCTCGGCGGCAACGGCAGCCGCCTGCTCATAGTCGAGACCGAGGAGCGCGGCCATCGCACCAGTGCCCACCGGCGTGGCGGCCTGCATCGCCCGCCCGCGAATGCGCAGCAGGCGAGCCGTATCGGCGATCGTCAGCGCCCCGGAGGCGGCCAGGGCCGAATATTCGCCGAGCGAATGGCCGGCGACGAAGCTGGCATGCTTCTTGAGGTCGAGGCCTGCCTCGTCCTGCAGCACGCGGAAGGCTGCCAGCGAGACGGCCATCAGGGCCGGCTGGGCGTTCTCGGTGAGCGTGAGGTCGTTCTCCGGACCGTCCCAGATCACGGCCGTCAGCTTCTGGCCAAGCGCAGCGTCGATCTCGTCGAAGACGGCGCGGGCCACGGGAAAGGCATCGGCAAGCGCCTTGCCCATACCCACGCTTTGGCTTCCCTGGCCGGGAAACGTGAAGGCGATACTCATGCAAGAACCCCGTTTGAGACGGCGCGTTGAGACAATAGGCTGCCGCCTAAGTCAAGTCCGAAGGGCAAGAATAACCCTTCATCTTGCACAATCTTGGCAAAACTCGGTCTTTGCGGACCTCACGGCAGAGCTCGCCGGCAATTCCGTCGGTCGAGTCGCATCGGCGTCAGCTGACCTCGCGTTTCGAATTGGTCAAATATCCTCCCGGAATTCCGGTATATTGACCCCCGGCGCCTCTCAATTCTTAAGCGATGCCAGCTTCTTCTCGACCTTCGCAAGAAAATGGCGGCGCTGCTTTTCGGTGGTTTCGTCGAGGCGGTGCAATGCCAGCCACATCGTGCGGCAGCGTGGCGCGCACAGGCTCTTCAGGCCACGCAGGAGGATGTGGCGTCCGGGTGCCTTCATGAACAAGGTCCACCACCACCAGGGCGATCCCAATGTGGAGATGACGCCGAGCAGGCGGATCTGCGTCAGCACCGGACCGATTGCCTTGCCGTTCTCCGGCATGGTGAAGGTGGCATGCGGTACCCAGACCCGCTCGAGCCAGCCCTTGAGCATGGCGGGCGGCCCGTACCACCAGGTCGGATGGATGAAGATGAGGCCTTCGCACCAGCGAAGCTCGGCCAGATGCTCCGCCACGGGTGCCTCGTTGCTGCCAGGCTCGTGGTAGCCGCGCCTCTCCTCCGCGCTCATCACCGGATTGAAACCTTGCGCATAAAGATCGAGCAGGCGGACCTCATGCCCTGCCTTATCGAGGGCGCGCAAAGCGGTATCCCGGATCGAAGCGCCGAAGCTCTCCGAACATGGATGGCAATAGACGACGAGGAGTTTCATCGCGGGCGCTCTGGAACAAAGTGCGTTTTGGCTAAAAAGAACTTTTATTGTAGTTTTTGATTCGACTTATATTTAATATTTAAAGTTTTTAATTCAAATCACAAAATACTTTAGCCGGAAATCGAGGCCCGGAACTCTGCATAGGTGATTGGGATAGAATACTATACAGCACTGTCAAGAGCACAACTCAAGCGGAAATCAACTCGAAACGATCGACATCGACCATCCCCATGTCGGTGATCTTGAGATGGGGAATCACCGGCAAGGGCAGGAAGGCGACCTGCAGGAAAGGTTCGGCCAGGGTGACGCCAAGCGATTTGGCGGCCGCGCGCAACGGAATCAGGCGATCACGCACGTCCTCGAAAGTCAGCAGACTCATCAATCCCGCCACCGGCAACGCCAGTTCGGCCAGAATGGCCCCCTCGCGTGCCACCACGAAACCACCGCCGATCTCGCCGAGCCGGTTGACCGCCAGGGCCATGTCGGCATCGTCGGCACCGACGACGCAGATATTGTGCGAATCGTGGCCGACCGAGGAAGCGATCGCCCCCCGCTTCAACCCGAACCCCTTGACGAAGCCGCGCCCGATATTGCCGTTGACGCCGTGCCGTTCGACCACCGCGACCTTCACCACGTCCTGGTCGAGGTCGATATTTCGGCGGCCATTCTCATAGGGAAGGCTCAACCGCAGATGCTCGGTGATGATCTTGCCGGGCACCACGCCCATGACCGGTCCGGTCGGCCCGCCTGCCGTCACCCGGAAATCGGCGGCCGAAACGCGAGGAGCCTTCATCGAGCCGAGCCCCACCGGCGCAATGCGGGTCCGCCCCTCGAACAAGCCGTCCTCCACCACCCGGCCGGCACTGATCACCTGGCGCACGGCGCAATGATCGAGATCTTCGATGAGCACGATATCGGCCCGCTTGCCGGGCGCGATCACGCCGCGATCCCTGAGGCCGAAAGCCATGGCCG
Organism: Labrys sp. LIt4; assembly: GCF_017813775.1. Classification (NCBI taxonomy): domain Bacteria; kingdom Pseudomonadati; phylum Pseudomonadota; class Alphaproteobacteria; order Hyphomicrobiales; family Xanthobacteraceae; genus Labrys; species Labrys sp. LIt4. The sequence goes on along the minus strand of NZ_JAGIPY010000002.1, from coordinate 240,723 downwards.
CCGACAGCGTCGCAGTGCGATAGGCTGCCAGCGGCTCGGCGCCGAGGGCGATGGCGGTGCGGATCATGAAATCGAGATGGCCCTCTTCGGCAATGTCGAGGGGATTGCGGTCGTCCGTACAGAAGGCGAGATAGGGCGAGTTCCTCACCGTGATCAGTTCGGCAAGGGCATGCAGATCCTTGGAGACCGAGCCCTCGCGGATCAGCAGCGTCATGCCCTTGGCGAGTTTCTCCCGGCCTTCCCTGGCCGTCGTCGTCTCGTGGTCGGTACGGATGCGGGCGGTGAGATAGGCATTCAGATCCGTACCGACGAGAAGCGGGGCGTGGCCGTCGATATGGCCGTCCTGGAACGGCAGGAGCTTGGCAAGACAGGCGGGATCGGCATTGATCACGCCCGGGAAATTCATGAACTCGGCGAGGCCGATCACGCGGGGGTGGTTCTTGAAGGGCTCGAGATCCGGGGCCTCGAGCCGCGCACCGGCAGTCTCCAGGTGGGTCGAGGGCACGCAGCTCGAGAGCTGGACGCGCAGATCCAGCGCCGTCTCACCGGCCGCGTCCAGAAAATAGCGGATGCCATCGGCGCCCACGACATTGGATATTTCATGCGGGTCGCAGATGGCCGTGGTCACGCCATGCCGTAGCACGCAGCGATCGAATTCAGGAGGCGTGACCAGCGAGGATTCGACATGCAGATGCGTGTCGATGAAGCCGGGCACGGCCACGAGCCCGCGCCCCTCGATCTCCCGCCGGCCGCGATAACTGGCATAGGTTCCGACGATGCGATCGCCGCCGATGGCGATATCGGTCTCGGTGAGATCGCCGCTGACGAGGTCGAGCAGGCGCACATTCTTGATCACCAGATCCGCCGGTTCGGTGCCCCGCCCCTGGGCGATCAATCGGGCGAGTTCACTGGCGTCCATCCGGGCAATTCCTTCCAATGTCGTGGGAGCGCGGACGTCCTCGTCCACTCTTCCTCCCTCACAGTCGCGACGTTCTCAGGTGCGGACGAGGACGTCCGCGCTCCCAGGGAAGACGCCACGGCGAGAGGCTCGATGACTCTTACCCCGAGTTTCAAGCCTTGTCAGGCGACCACCCGTCCATCTGCAACCGTGACGACCTGATCGGCCCTGCCCTCGACATCCTCGGGCGTATGGGTCGTCATCAGCACGGTGAGGTTCTTCTCCCGACGAAGCCTGTCGACGAGATCGATCATGCCGGCGCGCATGGTGGGGTCGAGCCCGGTCAGCGGCTCGTCGAGCAGCAGCAGCGGACGCGTGGTCAGCATGGCGCGCGCAAGGGCGACACGCTGGCGCTGGCCGCCGGAGAGCTCGGAGGGAAGGCGCGATTCCATGCCGGCCAGACCGACATGGTCGAGCATCGCCGAGATGGCCTGGCGATCGCCGGCCGACAGCCGAAGGGAGGGCGACAGGGCGAGACCGGCATTCTGCAGGGCCGTGAGATTGGGTAGGAGATTATGATCCTGGAAGACGATGGCCACCGGCCTGTCGGCCGGCTTCAGCGGCAGGAGATCGACCCCTCCGAAGCTGAGCCTGCCGCTCGCGGGTTTCTCGAAACCGGCAATGGCGTGCAGCAAGGTGGACTTACCCCCGCCGGAAGGGCCGACCATGGCCGCCAGCGCACCGCGGGGAACGGTGAGGTCGTAACGCCCCGTCCAATCGTCGATGGTGACGGTGAGATCATCCACGATGAGCATGCCGGCCTCCTAACCGCCCAGCCAGCAGGAACAGGACCAGCACCAGCCCGGCGAGCAGCGCGGCGATGCCGTCCGCCTCGGCGACACGATAGGAGCCGAGCTTGGCATAGAGCAAGGCCGGCAGTGTCACCAGGCTCTGCGAGCCGAACAGGGCCACCACGCCGAGATCGCCGAGCGAAAGTGCCATGGCGAGGGCGAAACCCGCCGTCGCCGAGGGGGCCAGCAAGGGCCATTCGACCAGACGCAGCCGCGCCCAGCCAGTCAGGCCGAGATTGTCGGCAAGCCGGCCATAGCGTTCCTGCGCCAGCGCCATGGGCGGATCGACGAGCCGGTGCACGAAAGGCAGCGCCATCATCGCGTTGACCAGGATGAGGGCGGGCATGGCGACGAAATCGGTTATCCCCAAGGCCCGGGCGATCACGTAAAGACCGGCGGCGAAGGCGAGTGGCGGAGCGGCTAGCGTGAGCAGGGGCGCTGCAGCCATCAGCCGGGCTAGCCGCGGCCAGCCCTGCCCTGCCAACGACAGGCGCGAGCGCGACAGCAGGAGGGCAGCCGCCAGCGACAGCAAGGCGGCCGCCAATGCCACCACCAGGCTGGTCGCAAGAGCCCTGGGCACCTGCGGGTCGACCCCGGCCAGCAACGAGCGGCCGGCATGGATGACGGCCAGCAAGGGAGGCAGCAGCAGAAGCAGGGCCAGGCCGATGACCAGTGCATCGGCCACCCGCAGCCAGCCAGCCTCCCCATCGGGCCGCTCCAGTCTGCGTCCGACGCTCGCCGCTTCCGGCGGCCGCACCAGCAGCGGCGCGGCAAGCGTCACCAGCAGCGCCATCGCGGCGATCTGCAGCAAGGCCAGCACCGCGGCCCTGGCAAAATCGGCATCGGAATGGATGGCCTGGTAGATCGCGACCTCGAACGTGGCACTGCCGGGGCCGCCTCCGAGCGTGAGGGGAATGGCGAAGGACGTGGCGCAGGCGATGAAGATCAGGAGCGCCAGCGCCGGCAGGTCCCGCTTCAGCACCGGCCAGTCGATGCGGCGAAAGATGGCGGCAGGCGACATGCCGAGCGAGGCCGCCAGCCGCCAATGCTCTCCCGGCACGGCTTCCAGCGCCGCGAGGAATATCCGGCTCGCAAAGGCGCCATTGAAGAAGACGTGCACCAGCAGGATGCCGGCGAGCCCGTAGAGCGAGATGGCCGGCAGGCCGATGGCGCCCAGCACGGCATTGGCAATGCCGGCCCGGCCATAGATGCCGGCAAAGGCGAACACGGCGACGATCGAGGGCAGCGCGGCCGCGACCCCGAATAGGGCCAGCAGCAGCCGGCGCCCCGGAAATTGCCGACGCGCCAGCGCCAGGGCGACCAGCGCCCCGAACGAAAGCGAGAGCAAGGTGGAGAGCAGCGCCTGATAGACGGTGAAACCGGCGATCGCGACGAGATAGCCGACATTGCCCTGCCAGGCATCGCCGCCAGCCGAGAGGAACAGGCTGGCGAGCGCGACAAGCACGAGCGCGGCAAGGCCGCCGAGGAGAATCAGGCCGGGCATCGAGGACGAGGCAGCAAGCGCCTTTTCACATCCATCCTCACTTCGCCAAGGCGGCCAGCCACTCGTCGATCCAGGCCTTGCGGTTCTCGGCGAGCTTGGCCGGATCGGCCATCAGGGCCTTGGCTGGAACGGCAACGGCCTTGAAGCTTTCCGGCAGGCCGGCGGCCGGCGTCCTCGCCGGATACATCCAATTGGTCTCGGGCAGGACGGCCTGGGCCTCGTCGGAAAGCAGGAAGGCGAGGAACTGGCGTCCGAGTTCCTGCTGCTTGGAACTCGCGATCAAACCGGCGACCTCGACCTGGGTCTGGTGCCCCTCAGGGAACATCGCGGCCTTGTAGTTGGTCTTCTTCTCGGCGCCGATGTGATAGGCGGGCGAGGTCGAATAGGAGAGCACCATGTCGGCCTCCCCCTTCAGGAAGAGGCCATAGGCTTCCGACCAGCCCGAGGTGACCGTGACGATGCGGGGCTTCAGCGATTTCCAGGCATCGGGGGCCTTATCGCCGTAGACGGCCTTGATCCAGGCGAGCAGGCCGAGGCCGGGCGTCGAGGTACGCGGATCCTCGATCACCAGCTTGGGGCCGTTCTTGTCGTCGACAAGGTCCTTCAGGCTGGCCGGCGGGGTCTTGAGCTTGTCGCTGTCATAGACGAAGGCGAAATAGCCCCAGTCATAGGGAATGAAGGTCTTGTTGGTCCAAGGCTCGGGCAAGGAGAGCTTCTCGGCTGCCACGCCATGCGGCGCGAACAGCCCGGACTTTTCCGCCTCACCCATCAGGTTGTCATCGAGCCCGACGACGACGTCGGCCTTGGTCGAGGCCCCTTCGAGTTTCAGCTTGGCGAAGAGAGCGCCGCCGTCATCGGCGGTTACATAGGCCAGCCTGCAGCTGCACTTGGCCTCGAAGGCAGTCTGCAGCGGTTTTCCGGGACCATATTCGCCGGAGAAGCTCTCATAGGTGTAGACGGTAAGCACCGGCTTGTCCTGCGCCGAGGCCGTGGTGGCGACGGTGGCCAGTGCGAGAGCGGCGAGCAGTTTCCTCAGCATAGCGTCCTCCATGTCGAAAACGGTTCGATACGGACGACGGCGGCGAAGAACATCGAGGTGAAGCCGGACGCTTCGAAGCTCATCCCTCCGCCGGCACGACCCGGATCAGGTTCGATGGGTTAGAGGCAGCTTACGGCCACCGTCTTCTCAGCCCTCGCGGGCACCCCATGAGACGATTCCCGTGTTAGCGCTTTCCCGGAGCAAGGGAAAGTCCGTTTTGCGGAGGCCGGCCGTTCCCAGACAAGGCACGCTGGAGATGCGCCGATGCGACCGAGCCGCCCGCTCAGGCTCGAACCGTGGCGATGTCCCGCCCGGCTGCCCATTCCTGCAGGTCGGAGCGCTTGAGCGCATGCGCCATCATGTCCGGGAACTGATCGGGCGTGCATGCGAAGACCGGGCAGCCGAGCGACGCGAATTTCTGGGCATGATTGGCATCGAAGCCCGGACGTCCATCGTCGGACAAGGCGAGCAGCACGACGAGATTGACGCCGCTGGCCACCAGCGCCGCCGCCCGCCCGAGCATCTCTGCGGCATTGCCCCCTTCATAGAGATCGGTAATCAGGACGAGATGGGTCTTGGCCGGCTGGGAGACGAGGCCCTGGCAATAGGCCAGCGCCGCGTTGATGTCCGTACCCCCGCCGAGTTGCACGCCGAACAGCACCTCGACGGGGTCGGCGAGGTCCTCCGACAGATCGATGATCTGGGTATCGAAACAGACGAGCTTGGTCTCGATCACCGGCAGCGAAGCCATCACCGCCGCGAAGATCGAGGAGTAGACGACGGACGTCGCCATCGAGCCCGACTGGTCCACGCAAAGGATGACCTGATCGAGTTCGGCCTTCGTCCTTGTCTGCCGGGCATGGCCCACCAGCCGTTCGGGCACCACGGTCCTGTACTGTTCCTGCCAATGACGCAGATTGGCCGTGATGGTGCGCGGCCAGTCGATATCGTTGTAGCGCGGCCGGCTCGTCCGCTTGCCGCGCGTGACGGCGCCGCGGATGGTCTCGGCCGTGGCATGGGCGAGGCGCTTCATCAACTCATCGACCACCTTCTTCACCACCATGCGGGCAGTGTCCCTGGTCTTGTCCGGCATGGCCGAGCGCAAGCTGATGAGATCGGCGACCAGATGGACATCCGCCTCGAGCGTGGCGAGAAATTCCGGCTCCAGCATCATCGCCTTGAGATTGAGGCGCTCGAAGGCATCGCGCTGGATCACCTGCACCACGGAGGTGGGAAAGAACTCGCGGATATCGCCGAGCCAGCGCGCCACCCGCGGGGCCGAACCGCCCAGTCCCCCGCGCCGGCCGGGCGCGCCCTTGCCGCCCTCGTCACGGCCATAGAGGGCCGAAAGCGCGCGATCCATGCGGACATCGTCGGGCGACAGATCGGCATCGTCGTCCCCGCCCAAAGCCAGGCGCCAGCGCCGGCGCCGTTCGCCAGGGGAACCTACGGCACCGGCCGCTTCTCCCTCGATGTCGTCGTCCCTCTCATCGGACATGGGTGTCGAGCCCCAGAATTGAGGTGAGCAGCGGCAGGGCTGCAGCAAAGCCCGGGGCGGAAAGATCGTCCCCCGACCGTTTCGGCGCTATATGCCGTCCCGAAGTTGCCCTCGCCACCTCCGCCATCAAGCGCCGGCGCTCGCTGACGCCGAACCCCGAAAAGGCCCGGCGCAGCATCGGCAGCACTTCGGTGAAATCCGTCGATTCTTGCTGAGTGAGCCAATCGTCCACCAGCGCGAACAAGGCCGGATCCTGCAGGATGACCTCGGCGCTGTTGCCGAGAAAGCCCTCCAGCCATTGCCCCGCCGCCTTGGGCGCGTTGCCCGGCGACAACGCTCGCGCGAAGCCGGTCGCGGCCTCGTCTTCTCCCAGAGCGGAGCGATCATAAAGCCGCCTCAGGCCGAGCCCGGCGATGAGCGGCGTGACGGACGCATCGTCACCGAGATCACGCAGGCGCTGCAGCCATTCCCGGCTGAGATGGGTATCGTCCAGAAGATTGAGGGCATCGTCGAACTCCACCATCGCCTTGCGCATGGCCGCCGCCGCGTCGTCATCGAGATTGGCGGCTGCCAGGCCCAGGCCGGCATTGACCTCGACGGCCATCGCCTTTGCAAGCGAAGCAAGCGCCTCAGTCGGCATCTTGCGGGCCGTACCATAGCGCAGCACGGAGACCAGGGGTGGCACAGCCTGCATCAGGCTGACCACATCGGCCGCGTCCACTGCCGCCGCCTGCAACAGGCCGATGCACTGCTCGGCCGCCTGAGGCAGATCCGACATCAGGCAGAGCCGCACCAGATCGGCCAGCACCCTGACATCCTTCGTAGCCGAGGCTCGCGCTACGGCCGCCCCGCTGGCCGCCTGCTCGATGGTCACGCCGTGGATCAACGCCTCGGCAAGCTTCACCGACAGTTCCGGGGTCCAGGCCAGCACCCAGATTTCGCGGAAGGTGCCGCGCCCGCCGCCACTGCCGCTCAGCCGTCCCCAGCCGACGCCGATAAGATCGAGGCGATGCAGCAGGGTCGACTTGGCGAGACCGGCCTCGCTGCGCAGATCGAGTGACACCTCCTGCGCCACCGCCTCGGGTTTCAGTCGAAGCCGTTTCTGCCAGAGAGCGAGATCTGCGGCGAGCGGCATTTGCGGCACGTCCTCGTCGAGTTCACCGACGGCCTCGCCGATGATCAGGCGCCTTTCGACGACACGGAAGGGTGTTTCGTCGCCGTGGCAAAGCGCCGCCAGCGTGGCGTCGCGCATTTCCGCAAGGCCGGGCGCGGCGAGATCGCGCATCGCCGCAAGCCCCGTGGCAAGGCGCGACGCCTCGATCACCGAGGCGGTTGAAGCGCTATGTCCCTCCTCACGCAACAGTGTGGCCACGCGTGTCTGCCAGGTGGAGGCGAACACATCCGGCTGCATGCTGTCTGCCCGGTCCTCATAAAGCCGCCACAGATGGGCATACCATCCCGGCGAAGACACGCCGGCGCCATAACCCGAGGCAGCGGCAAGACGGGTCTCCGTCCAGGGGATCCAGGTGACCTCGACCTTCGCCTTCGGCAGATCCTTCAGCAGAGCCTTGTCGTCGGCGATCGCGACCTTACGGGCCAAGGCCGGCACATGCCAGGCGCCACAGACCACCGCGACGGGGCCTGTGGTCTCCTTGAGAGCGTCACGGATACGAAGGCGCATGTGAGCTTCGCGCCGGGCTTCGCGCAAAGCCGCCGGCGAGCGCGCCGGATCCTCGGGAAAGCTGGCGCGCAGCTCCGTCATGGCATCCGCGATGACGGCGAAGACCTCACTGGCCGCCCCACGGCTTTCGACCAGCGCATTCCAGAAGGCCTCGCCATCGGCATGGCCCGAAATCTCTGCCAGGCGGTCGAGCGGGTCGCCCTGAAGCAGGCTTTCCTCGATTGCTGCCGCTCCCTCATCGGCTGCTTCTTCCGGCGTCTCCGGCTGCATGCGCGCGGCCAGGGAAGCGCCGATCGGCAGGTCGATGAAACGCACCGGCCGATCATGCCGCGCAGCCCAGCGCATGGTCTGCCATTCCGGCGAGAAGGAGGCGAAGGGAAAGAAGCTCGACTGGGCCGGATCCTCGGCCGCATAGGCAAGCAGGGCCACGGGTGGTTTCATGCCGGCGAGGCCGGCGTAGACAATGAGACCATCCGCCTCCGGCGGCCCTTCGATCAGCACGATGGCAGGCTGCAAGGCGTCGAGCGCCATGACCAGGCTGGCGGCCGAACCCGGGCCGTGATGGCGAATACCGAAGAGATGGACGCGCTCGTCCATGGCCGGACCTCCACAGCGTTTTCCAGAAGAATCGATGGACTTTCCGATCGAGAAAACGCGTCAAAACAATAAGTTAGAGCACGTCTCGGATGGCGACGTAGAGATCCGACCAGCCTTCCCGCGTGCGCACGACATTTTCGAGATATTCCTGCAGCGCGACGGTATCCTGCACCGGGTCCTTCACCACGGCGCCGACGATGTTGGCGGCCATGGCGTTGGCGTCGATGGTTCCATTGCCGAAATGACCGGCTTCGGCCCAGGCGCTGACTCCCACCGAAATCGCTTCCGCCGTCGACAGAGAGCCGGTCACCGTCTTCAGTTTCATCTTGCCGTTCAGAGTCTGGCCGTCGCGCAATTCGCGGAAGAGCGTGACGATACGGGCGATTTCCTTGTCGGCCGGCGCAATCGGCGGCAGTGCGAGGCTGGTTCCGATGTCGCGCACGCGCTTGACCACGATTCCCGCTTCCTCGTCGAGCGAAGCCGGCAAAGGCAGCACCACCACGTTGAAGCGCCGCTTGAGGGCGGATGACAATTCGTTGACGCCCTTGTCGCGATTATTGGCGGTCGCGATGACGTTGAAGCCGCGCTGCGCATCGACGGCCGTGTCGAGTTCCGGGATCGGCAGGGTCTTCTCGGACAGCACGGTGATCAACGTGTCCTGGACATCGGAACCCATGCGGGTGAGTTCCTCCAGCCGCACGATGGTACCCTCCTCCATGGCGCGCATCAGCGGAGTCGGCACCAGTGCGTCCCGGGATGGCCCTTTGGCCAGGAGCTGGGCATAATTCCAGCCATAGCGGATCTGGTTCTCGTCCGTGCCGGCAGTGCACTGGATCAGGCGTTTCGACGAGCCGGAGATCGCTGCGGCAAGATGTTCGGATACCCAGGATTTGGCTGTACCGGGCACACCGAGCAGCAGCAGAGCCCGGTCGGTAGCCAATGTGGCAACGGCTGTTTCGATCAGCCGGCGATTGCCGACATATTTGGGCTGGATCGGCGTGCCGTCCGCGGCGCTACCGCCGAGCAGATAGGTCACGACGGCCTGCGGGGACATCTTCCAATTGGCCGGCCTGGCCCGATCATCCCCCTTGGCAAGAGCGGCCAGTTCCTCGGCGAAGATCTCCTCGGCCGAGCGGCGCAACATATCGGACATCGGCGAATTCTCCCTGCAATCAAGCGGAATCGATCAAATCGAGAAGGTTCAAGCCCTGGTTGGCGCGGCTGGTCAGCGCCGGGCCGAACGAGCGCAACGCGGCCCGCAGATCGCCTCGTTCGGAGGCGGGAGCAAGGGCGGCCATTGCCGAAAGGATCGCGGCGGTCGGGGCAGCGGGACTGTCGTCCGTCCCGGCGGGAAGCGCCCGCCAGGCCTTCGACATCATGATCGATTTGAACGTGGCGGGGCTGAGCGGGGCGCGCAACACCGTATAAAGTTTCGTCCACTGCGCGGCCGCCGGCAATTCGCTCCACAAGGCCGGCCGGATCAGGGCGGCCTGCAAGGCCGGCACCGCCCCCTCACCGAGATCGGCATCCTCCACCTGGTCGAGGATCGGCCACAGATCGCTGCGCCCTTCGCTCAGGCCGGCGAGCAGGGGCCAGCGGCTCTCCCGCACCGCCTGCGCGGCGAGGACGAGACCGAGGACGGCATCGTTCGCCCCCTTGGCAACCTCCTCGACGGACATGCCGAGCCCTTCCGCCAACTGGCCGAGGCCAATACCGGCAAAGGTTTGAAACGCCCATGGCAACTGCTGATATGGGCGGATCGTCGCTGGATAATCGAGCGACAAGGCGCGGCCCCGGCGCAGAAGGCCCGTCTTCTGGACCTTGATGCGGCTAATGCAGTCCTGCAGTTTCCTGGCGGATGCGGCTGAACCCGGCAGCCGGCCACGCAGAACTTCCGCCGCCTCCCGCACGCTGGGAGCCCTGTCGGTGGCAAGCGATTCCAGAAATGGCGCATCCTCCGCCGACAGGCCGACCGCCAGGGCTTTCACCAGGCTGGCACGCACGGGGGCGCGTTCGGAGGCAAAGGCGGCTATGACCAGGTCCCGGGCCTTTCCGGCGTCGATGCGCCGTTGCTCGCGGATGAAGCCTGCCTTCTGGCTCGGCCAGCCCTGCTGCCAATTCGAGACATCGATTTTTTCAACGAAAGAATAGGGATTGTCCTCGTTCCCCTCCTCGGCAGCCGCATTCCTGGCGACCCAGGCCAGGGCACTGGTACCGAGGCTATCGGCATGGAGGCGCACAAAAGCATCGAGACGCGGCAGATCGAAGGGGTGAATCTTCATCTTGCGACGGTCGAGCGCATCGGCGACGGCATAAGCGAGGGTGTCGTCGACGCTGCCATTCTTGCCCGACAGGAGCGAGACCATGAGCGACCGGGCAGCCGGCGGCGGCAGTGCTCTGCCATCCTCGAACGCCGGCCCTCTGATCTCCACCCGCCGTGCCCAACGCCTGAGAAAGCGCCGATGCTGCCCCAGCAGGGCGAGCGCTTGCAGTTCGGCCTTCTCGGCCCCGGCGGCGAGAAGGCCGTCAAAAGCCTTGGCAATCGGCACGGGCTGCCGCCCGGTGCCGAGCAGGAAACTGCGCATCAAGGCTTCGACAGAGGCGGCGTCGAGCATCATCCTATCCTGCGATCCAGCGCCCGAGCGGCGTCTCGGCGAGTTTCAACTCGAGGCGGTGGCCATCCCAGATACCGAAGACGGCGCTGCAGGCGATTCCGGCCAGGGCCTCGAGAGCGTCGTCACCCGGGCCGGCTCGAAGCGGAAGTGCCATATCGCCTTGCAGGGTGGCGAGTACGGCACCTCCCGGCATCCGCACGACGACGGCATCACGCGCCGCGATCGGCCAATCGCCGAGCCAGGGTTTGCGGGCCAAATGCGCCTCATAATCCTCGATCGCGGCCGGCAGATCGTCGGCCGGCGGTTGCCAGGCCTCGATCCTCTCCATGCGGCCCGCCTGCTCGGCGATGATGGCCCGCAGCGGCACGGACGAAGGATAGAACAGCATTTCCGCCTCGAGACACTCTCCCGGCGCATAGACCGTACCGGTATTGCCGACAGAAACAGGGATGAAATCGACCATCAGGGCAAAGCGCGGTCCTTCCCCGCCATCGACACGGCCAAACCAGGTTTCGAGCCGCCGGAGCTTGTCGGGCTGAACTTCATTGACGGTCGCCAACACCATCCAGCGGCCGCGCTGCCGAAGCGCGTCGGGATCGGCGAACAGGGCCTCCTTGGTCATGGTCCAGCCAACCGCGAGGCGAACATCGGCTGCAAGCGCCGGCGGCAGGCCGGCCTGGCGACGATAGGCCTCGGCGATGAGGAAGAGTTCCCCGAGCCGCTGTACCAGAAAGTCGCCGCGTTCCTCATCCGGCATGGCGAAAAGACCCGCCGGCAACTGCTCGACCCGGGCGGCAAGGCCATGAGCCTTGGCGTCGATGAGGCGCCGCGCCAGCAAGCGGCATTGATCGACGGCCATGCCCTGAAAGGCGGCAAGGCCGCGCTCGACCTGATCCTGGAGCCAGCGATCGAGGTCGTCGAGCCCGGCGAGGACCGAGGCTTCGCGCTCCTGGCGCAGGCGCTCGCGTTGAGCCGCGGCCCGGGCCAGCGCCTTGGGGTCCGGCACCTCCTCTTCGACCGGCGCTGCTTGGAGCGAGGCTCTTGGCTTGTCTTCTGCCGGCAGGGCTGCCGGTCGGGCACCACTTGACGGGCGGCGGCGGGACAACCATTCGGCCACCCAGTCGGGTCGTTCGGCCGTGCCGAAGGACTTGCCGTCTGCCCGCATCCACATCAAGGCGAGTGTGTGCTTGCAGGGAAATTTACGGCTGGGACAGCTGCATTTGTAGGCGAGATCGACTTCCGAGACGACGACACGATAGGGCAGCGACCCCGACCCCTGGCATTCCCCCCAGATCAAGGCCTGCCCGTCCTGGGCAATGGTGGGCCAGAGCGAGGGCTTCAGCAATTTACGGGCAGCATCGATCGAGCCTTGATCGGGTGCAAGCTCCTCAACCTTTGCGAGTGTGAGAGTCATGCAGCTTCCGCTTCAGCACCGCGATCAACGCTCTCGAATCGAGGAAAGCTTACGCAGAGGAATCCGGCAGGCAAGGGGAATTCAGGTCACCGGTGCCATCAGGCGATACCGAGCCGGGCTGCCGCGAAGGGCCGGAGGCGCGGATCCTCATAATCGGCAATCGCCAGTTCCACCCCCGCGGCCAGCAACGCTTCTTCGCTCATGCTGGTGGCAAGACCGATCACCGCAAGGCCCGCTGCCCTGCCGGCGGTGATGCCCGAGCGCGAATCCTCGAAGGCCAGGCTGGAAGCGGCCCGTCCCTGCAGGCGTTCCAGGCCGACGAGGTAGGGATCGGGATGGGGCTTGGGATTGGCAACTTCGGCGCCGATCACCACGGTCGGGAAACGTTCCACCAGGCCCAGATTGACCAGCTGATGCTCCGCATTGTCCCGCGGCGCATTGGTGACGACGCCGACCGGCACCCCGTTCTTTTCCAGCCAGTCGAGAAAATCTGTCAGTCCCTTCGCCGGCTTCAGCCCGACGAAGAGGCTGCGGAACATCGCCTCCTTTTCATCGACGAGCTTGAGGGCGACGTCCTCGTCGAGATCCTTCAGGAAGTTCCTGGCGAGCAGGCTGTTTGGCTGGCCCATGATCTCGGAGACATAAGTGTCGAGGGAAAGCTCGATCCCGTGCGGCGCCACCATCTCGCGCCAGGCCTCGTAATGCAGATGATCGGCATCGACCAAAGTGCCGTCGAGATCGAAGAGAGCAACGGATTTCACGGAACAAAACCTTTTCAGATAGGCAGGAGCTGGGGCTCGTCACGGAACTGCACGGCATGGAGGGCGGCATAGCGCCCTGCCCTGGCGAGCAGTTCCTCATGGCTGCCCTCTTCGACCAGCCGGCCGGCATCGATCACGCAGATCTTGTCGGCTTCCTGGATGGTCTGCAGCCGGTGGGCGATCACCACGACGGTGCGCCCGGCGCACAGATCGTCGAGAGCATTCTGGACGGCCTGCTCGGATTGCGAGTCGAGCGCGGCGGTGGCCTCGTCCAGGAGGATGATCGAGGCATCGCGCAGGATGGCGCGTGCGATCGCGATGCGGGCACGCTGGCCGCCGGAAAGCTGCAGGCCGCGCTCGCCGACTTCGGTGTCGTATTCCCGGTCGAAATCCACGATGAAGTCATGGGCATGGGCGGCTTTGGCCGCCGCCTCGATCGCCTCCTGCGAGGCGCCCGGCCGCCCGAAGGCGATATTCTCCCGGATGGTGCCGGCAAACAGGAAGACGTCCTGGCCGACATAGGCCATGGCGCTGCGCAGGCTGGCCACGGATACCGACGCGATATCCTGCTCGTCGATGCGGATCGTGCCTGCTCCCGGTTCATAGAAACGCAGGATCAGGTTGAGAACGGTCGACTTGCCCCCGCCGGAGGGACCGACCAGAGCGGTCGTCTTGCCGGCTTCGGCGACCAGGGACAGATCGTTGAGCACAGGCTCGTCCTGCTTGTAGCCGAAGCTCACGTGATCGAAGACGATATGGCCACCCTTGTTGACGAAAGAGGGCTTCTTGCTCTCGCCCGCCCCCTCCCGCGCCGGCTGATCGATGATGTCGTAAAACATGCTCACGCCGGCGACGGCGGCATTCAGGTCGACATTGACGCGGGCAAGCGCCTTGGACGGCGCATAGGCAGTGAGGAAGGCGAACAGGAACGAGATCAGCTCGTCGACGGTGAGTTGGCCGGCGGTGATACGCCAGCCGCCATAGACGATGACCGCCGCAACGGCAAAGCCGGCCATGGTCTCCATGATCGGGCCCGAGCGATTGCCGAGACCCGCCATCTTGTTGGCCGCAGCCTGGGCTTCGGCCACCCCGGCTGCCATGCGGGCCCGCATGGCCTGCTCCATGCCGAAGGACTTGACCACCCGGATCCCCTGCGAGGTTTCCTGGATGATGCCGGTGATCTGCGCGGTGCTCTGATATTGCCGCTTCACCACACGCCGGATTCGCTTGGTGATATAGCGGATGCCGAGCACGGCGGGCGGCATCACCACGAGGGCGGACAGGGCCAGCAACGGATCGCGCATGATCATCACGGCGATCAGCGCTCCGACCTGGAGCACGTTGGAAATCGAGGTGACCAGAAGATTGGAGGCGATACGCGAGGAATTGGCCACGAAAGTATTCGAGGCCACCATTTCGGTGGAATGGCGCGCAGTAAAGTAGGCCATATCCTGCTTGACGACATGATCGAACAGCCGCTGCTGCACGCTGGCGATGATGGAGTTGCCGATGCGGGCGAGCACCGTGTCCTTGGTATAGGCAGCCGCGCCACGGACCAGGAAGACCACGACGACCATCAGGGCAAAGCCTACGATCTGCCCCATGCTCTGCTTGTCCCACATGGCGCGGATGACGGGGCCGATCAACCAGGCCACCAGCCCTCCCATCGATGCTTCGATAGCGCCAGCAGCGATCGCCACGCCATAGGCGCGGGTATGCTTGCTTCCTTCGTCGGAGAACAGGCGCCGCAGCAACGGCATGGCGCGGACAGCGTTCTGAGCCTCAGTGGAAATGGCGGCAACTCCTGGGGCGGAGTTTCCGGCGAACCCCTTTCATGGGCATTGCCGGAAGCTCTGCAAATGTTTGGTATCCTACGGATTTCGATGCGTCTTTGCGCTTTCCGGAAGGCCGTCAAATCGCAAGACGCACTGGCAATTGCCGCGCTTCTATCATCGGCGCGGAATTAAGGCCAGATGGGGGGCATTGGTATGCCTTCGGGCTGGTCGGATGGTCAGGCAGCCGGAAAATGCGCGAGGAGGGCCTCCGCCTCCGCCATGCCGCCGGGATCGTTGACATTGGCAAAGGGGTCGAAGGGCTCGGCCGGCCAAACCACCTCGGCGAAATCGTGCCGGCGAAGGAAGGTTTCGACCCGGCGCTGATCCTCCTCGACCAGGGCCTTACGCAGGGCGGTGCGCAGATGAACCGGCCAGAGCGCCGCGGTCGGATGGCGCCGGCCGGCGGAAACGGCCACGGCGCCCCTCCCCGCCTGCGTGCCGGCCCGCAGTCTGGTGACGAGGTCTGCCGGCAGGAAGGGCGCGTCGCAAGGCACCACGGCCACCTCGTCGAAACCCGCCTGCGCGGCATGATCGAGACCGGCGAGCACACCGGCCAGCGGCCCCGGGAAATCCGGCACGCCATCCGGCAGGATGGAAAGGCCCAGCGCTTTGAAGCGCCGGGCGTCGCCATTGGCATTGAGAAACAGAGCCGCCACTTGCGGGCGCAGGCGCGCGGCGATGCGCTCGAGGATCGTCCGCCCGTCCAGAAGGGACAGCCCTTTGTCGCCACCTCCCATGCGGCGCGACAGGCCGCCGGCGAGAATCACACCCATGACGGCGCTCTCTGTCTTCTGCATGTCCTGGTTCAACGACGCTGCCTCGCCTTGCCACGATCGATGACGGTCGAGGATCACCGGACCGCCGCCCCGGGGATGTTCCACGCCGACACCGTTTGGAGCAAGCTCCCAAGCGACGTATCCTGATTTCTGCGGAGGTGAAGGGGGAGAATGCGTCGCGACGACGCAGAATGGTTGTATGCCAGCCTCCGGCTCGCTAGAGCGGAGATATGTCCGCTCATCCGACCTCGCCCTCGGCGACCGATCCGGCCCTGCGCATCGATCTGCGCGGCCTCAAATGCCCGTTGCCCGTGCTGCGGGCGCAGAAGGAGCTGGCGCGCCTGGCGCCCGGCGAACGCCTCGTCCTCGAATGCACCGATCCGATGGCTGCGATCGACTTGCCCAATCTGGCGCGTGAAACCGGCGACATCTATGAAGGGCGCAGCGAGGAGCAGGGCTTCACGGCGCACCATATTCGCAAGGGGCCGGCGCCATGATGCGGCTGATGGGGCTGTCGGGCTGGAGCGGCGCCGGCAAGACGACCCTGATTGCCGCCCTGATTCCGGCCCTGCTCCAGCGCGGGCTGACGGTGTCGACCATCAAGCATGCCCACCACGCCTTCGATGTCGACAAGCCGGGCAAGGATTCCTACATCCATCGTGAATCGGGCGCCCGGGAAGTGCTGGTCGCCTCCGCCCATCGTTTCGCCCTGATGCATGAACTACGCGGCGCTCCCGAGCCTCCCCTCGCCGAGCTCCTCCGGCGATTGTCGCCGGTCGACCTCGTGATCGTCGAAGGCTTCAAGAGCGATCCGCATCCCAAGATCGAGGTGCATCGCACGGCGACCGACAAGGATTACATCTATCCCGGCGATCCCTATATTCGCGCTATCGCCACGGACGCACCCGGCCCCTTCCCGATGCCGCGCTTCGAGCTCGACGATATCGAGGGAATTGCGGAATGGGTGATCCGCGAGGCCGTACCCATCGAACGGGGAGACGTCTCAGCTCTCTGACCGATCAAATCACATCCATCCCTTCAGCCAGCCAAGGCCGATCATTGCCGGGAGTTTTCCATGTCGCAGCGCCCTCTCCTCCTCGTCACCGGCGGAAGCCGCGGCATCGGTGCCGCCATTTCGCTCAAGGCTGCCCAAGCCGGCTACGACCTCGTCATCAACTATCGCAGCGACCATGCCGCGGCCGAAGCCGTGGCGCAGGCCGCCCGCCTTGCCGGGGCACGCGTGCTGGCCCGTGCCGGGGACATGGCCAGGGAAGACGACATCGCGGCCCTGTTCGCGGCGGCCGACGATTTCGGCAGGCTGACCCATCTAGTCAACAATGCCGGCATCACCGGCAAATCCGGGCGGCTCGCCGACACCGACCCGGCCATCATCCGCGAGACGATCGACGTCAACGTCACCGGCGCCATCCTGGTGGCGCGTGAGGCGGCCAGGCGGCTTTCGACCCGGCTGGGCGGCCTGGGCGGGGCCATCGTCAACATGTCGTCCGCCGCGGCCACCTTGGGCTCGCCGGGCGAATATGTCTGGTACGCCGCATCCAAGGCGGCGATCGACGGGCTGACCTATGGTCTTGCCCGGGAGCTCGCCACCGAGGGCGTTCGCGTCAACGCCATCCAGCCCGGCATGGTCGACACCGAGATCCATGCCCGCAGCACAGGCGACGCCGGGCGTGTGGAACGCATCAGGCCGAGCATTCCGATGCAGCGCATCGGCACCGCCGAAGAGATCGCCGATGCGACGCTCTATCTGTTGTCGGACGCTGCGAGCTATGTCACCGGCTCGATCCTGCGCGTTGCAGGCGGCCGCTGACGCCTTTTAGGAAGGTCGATCGACTTGTCGATCAGCGTTGCAAGAGACCAGATCTCTCAGTTCGAAGAGCTGAGAAGCGCTTGCCCCTATATGATAGAGGGCCGAAAGGCTGGGAAAATGGGAGGCCCGGCTTAGGGCTGGGGGGCTGTCTGATTAAAGACCCGGGCCTCCAGCTTCCATTTCCAAAGAAGCGCCGCGATCATAGGATCTTGCCCACTCCCCAACAATCATACCTTTGTATGCTGCTCGCCGCAGTGTCGCGCGCCGGCGGGGACGGAAACACTCCAACCGCATGATTGGAAAAGAGGAAATTCCGCCTCAATATTCGCGTTCGTAGTAGATGCCGCCCTTTGAGCCTTCGGTACCGGCCTGGCCGCGCAGCTTGAGGTTCCTGGTGACATCGAGATTGATGGTAGCGTCGGTCTGGCCGCCCACGCCCGAGGTCACGCCCAGATAGATCTTGTCGCCGATATAGGTGCCGGCCTGCACGGCCGCATTGCCGCTCGAATCGGTGACCACGCCGAGATTGTCGAGGCCGGTCGACTTGCGGATGCTGTCGAGCAGGCCGGGACCGGAGGGGCCGCCGGCGAGCTGGGCCACGGCGGTGGCGAGCTGGGCAAGCTGCAGGGGCGAGAGGTCCTGGATGCTGCGGCCGAACAGGAAGCGGGCCATCACCTCGTCCTGCGGCAGCTGGGGCACCGAGGAGAGCACGATCTGCGGATCGGACGCGCGCCCCGTCACCCGCACCGTCACCGTGATCGCGCTGCTGCGGGTGGAGGCGACGAAATCGATATTGGGATCGAGATCGCCGACCAGGGTCACCTTGCCGCTATCGAACACGATGTGCTGGCCGATGACGTCGAGCGAACCGCGGCGCATCTCCAGAAAACCCACCGGCGATATGGCGGCGACCGACCCCTTCAGCGCCATCTGCCCGCCGAGTTCGGCATCGATGCCGCGGCCGCGCACGAAGATGCGGGCGGGCGCATCGATGGTCAGGTCGAGCACCACATTGGGACCGGAAGCGGCCTTGCCCTTCCTGGGCTTGCCGGCTGCCGCGGTTTCCTTCGCCTTCGCCAGGGTCTGGGTCACCTCTCGCGGCGGCTTGAGATGCCTGACGCCGAGCATGGCCGCATTGGCGGCAAAGCGCTCGGGAATGGTGATCTCGGCACGCTGAATGTCGATGCGGCCACCGATGACCGGTCTCGCCATCAAGGGGCCTCGCACCGTGATGTCGCTGGAGACGATCGCCGTCGCCAGATTGCCGTCGGTGAGCTTGGCGTTGCGGGCCGTGATCTTCAGGTCGGCGGCGAAATCCGGCTTCAAGCCGACTGAACCGGTGACGCCGATCGTGCCGCCCCCCTGGGTCGTCGCGGTGAACTGGGCGATGGTCGCCCGGTCGCGGTCGAAGCGGATGGTGCTGCCGATCCCCGTCAGCTTCATGCCGGTCTCGGGATCGGTCACCGTGCCGCCGGCGATCACCGCCTGGCCGGATACGGCCGGAGCCGAGATCGATCCGCCCGCCTTGGCATTGAGGGTGAGCGTACCGGTGGCGCGCCCGCCGCGATCGCGCAGGGCACCATTGGCCAAAGCGAGCGGCGCCGAGGCCTGCACGTCGACGGAAAGGCCCGATCCCTGCAAGGGCACATGGCCGCGCGCGGTGACTGACAGCCCCCCCGCTCCCGTCAGGCTGGCATTGCCGATGGTGACGGCCTTGCCTGCGTACCGGCCATTGGCGGCGAGCTGCAGGGCCGGGATGCCGAATCCCTTGGCGGCGGCGACGCTGAGGCCGCTGCCCTTCACGTCGAACTCCGCCGCCGGATCGGCAGGCTTGCCGGAAAGCTTCACATTGGCCGACAGCGTGCCCGTGGCGCCGAGACCGGGCGACGCGATATTGGCGAGCGACAGCGGCAATTGACCGACGACGATATTCATCGCCAGGGTCTCGCCGACCTTGCCGTCGACGGACACGACACCGCCTTGCCCGATCCTGAGCACGGCCTTGGGTATGGTGACCCCGCTCTTGCGGCTAGCGATGGTGACGGGCGACTGCAAGGAAGCGGAGATGCCCTGCTGCGAGACGTCGAGCTTGTCGAGCCGGGCATCGAGCCCGTCGCCGGCCGGCTTCACCGCGCCCGCAAGCGCGAGCTTGCCCTTCGGCATGGTGCCCTGCAGCTGGAACGCGGTGGCGTTCTCACCTTCCGACTTGGCGGTAGCCTGCAACTGGCTGAGGATGAAGGAACCGGCCTGGACATTGGCCGCGTTGAGCGTGCCCTCGAGTGCAGGTACGCCGGTGAGATCCCGACCGGTCAGATCGATCGTGGCGGAGCCGATGCTGTTGGCTTCGACCTTGAGCGCCTTCGCTTGCGCCTTGATCGCGGCATTCTGCTTGGTGCCGTCGACCGAGAGGCCGATATCGGCGGTGAGCGAACCCGATGCCTTGACGAGCAGGAGCGGCGCGATCGCCGCCATGTCCGGGATCGCGGCATTGAGCCGGCCGCTCGCGCGCCCGCTCGGGGCCACGGCCAGATCGCCCGCGAGCTGGGCTGCGCCGGCGCCGACATGCAGGCCGTTGATCTGGTGCGTTCCGTCCGGCAGCGTGGCGATCGTCGCCCCCGCCTTCACGGGCATACGGTCGAGCAGGCCGGCGAGCGAGAAAACGCCATTGACGGCCGGTCCGGCGACGCTGCCGGTGAAATTGGCCTTGCCGTCGGTGAACGGCTTGCCCTGCAGCATGAGCCTGGGCGCCGTGAGGTCGGCGACGACGTCCGGCTTCTCGGCACTTCCCTTCAGGCTCGCAGTCACCTCCACCGCACCGGAAGCACGGTCCGTCACCAGCTTGATGTCGGAGAGGCTGGCCGCCGCCTTGAAATCTATCGCCTTCGCGCCATAGAGGCCATCGGCCGAGGCGTTGAACTGCGGGTTGCCGAGGGTGACCTTGTCGAAGTGCAGGCCTGCGGTATCGCGCCGGACGCCGCCCCTCAGATCGGTCGCTCCCTTGAGCACGGCATCGAGGCGCGGATCGCCAAGCACGATGTCGCTGGCCTTGCCCTCGAAGGTAAGCGCGAGACCGCCACCGGCCAGAGCGACGTCGCCCTTGGCGGTGAGGTCGGCCTTGCCGCGCAATTCGCGCCCTGCCAGGCCGGAGAATACCGAGATGTCGGGCGTGGCCAGCGAGTAGATGCCGCTCATCTTGCTGCCGACGACGCCCGTGAAGCCGGCCTGGAAAGCATTCGCCGCCAGGCGCACGCCGTCGACCACCACCGGCTGCCCCGCCTGCCACTTGCCGGCCGCGGTGAGGCCGAGACTGCTGCCGAGCGCCTTGGCAAGGCCTGCATCGGACGAACTGAGCTTGTCGCCTCGCCCGTCTACCTTGAAGGTGAGGCTGCGTTTTTGCGGATCGGCCAGGTTCTGGGCGTCACCGCCGGCCTTGATGGTGGCGCTCTCGGCGGCGACCGTCCCGGCGGCCAGCTTCTGCAGATCGAAATTCGCGGTCCAGCCGCCATCGCCGAACTGGGCCGCCAGGGTCATCCCCTTGATGCGGGCATTGCCACCCGGCAACAAGATGTCGTGGCCATCCTCGGCACCGAATTTGCCGTCCAGCTTGAGCCTGGTTGGAAAGGCGTCGGGGGAAAGCGCACCCGACAAAGCGAGGTCCAGCACGCCGGATTTGACGGTGGCATGCTCGAGCTCATAGCCACCGCCCGCGGCCTGGCCGCCTTCGATCGAAAGGGCAGACTGGCCGCGGACGAAATCGGCATAGGCCGGATCGACGAGCCGTTCCAGATTGCCCCCGAGATCGGCCTTGAAGGTAACCCCGTTCGCGCCCTGGGCAAGCGTTGCCTTGCCGCCGAACAGCTTGTTGCCGTCGGCCGAGAGGGCGATGTCGGCGGCGAAATTGTCGAGCGGCCCGGAACCCACGACCGTGAAACCGAGCGGCGGCTGGCCGGGCACCTTCAGCATGCTGCTCAGGAAGCCGCCATGTGGTTCCTGCAGCGAAAGATTGAGGCCCAATTGCTTGGTGGCATTGTCGAAATCGGCGGTGAACGTCAGATCGCCACCGGCCGGCTGCGTGCGCTTGATCAGCAATTCCGAATGCAGCTTGCCATCTGCCAGCAGAGCATTGCCGCCGACATCGAATACCGTATCCTCGCCGGCCAGGGCAGCCGAGAGCTTGACGACGGGTACGGCAAGCTTGCCAAGCTTCACCGAGACCGGCAGTTCGGGCAGGGAGAAGCCGCCGTCGCTCGCCGCCGGCTGCACGCCCTGGGGCGGATTGGGCTTGCGGGTGATCTCGATCGAGCCGGCTTCCAGGAGGTCGACATCGAGCTTCTTGCTCATCAGAGCGAGCCGGCTCCAGACCAGATGCGCGTCCTTGATGGTCAGCCACACGCCTTGACGGTCGGCGATGGTGATGGACGAGATCCTCACATCCGATGACAGGGCGCCATCGATCTGCCCGAGAGAGATCTTCTGGTCGGGCGTCGAGATGGTGTCCTCGACATAGGTGATGAACCAGGACTTGTCGCTGGCATCATCGGCCCGTGCCGGCGCCAGCGCCCTCAGGCCGAGCGGCACGGCCACGATCGCGACAGCCGTGAAGAGAATGATCCGGCGCCGCATCAGAAGCTCTCCCCCAGTCCGATATAAAGGGCGAAAGGCGGCGTGTTCTTCTTCTTGACCTTGCCATCCTCGATGACGAAGCCCTTCACGGGCGTGAGACCCCTGGCAATATCGACGCGGATCGCCCCGAGGCTGGTATAATAGCGCAGGCCGATGCCGGCGCCGATTTTAATGTCCTCGTCGAAGGACGGATAGGCGCTGGAGAAGGCGCTGCCGGCATCGACGAAGGGAACGATGCCGATGCTGTCGGTCACCTTGATGCGCATTTCGAGCGAGCCCTCCAACAGGGAGCGGCCGCCCACGACGAACCCATTGTCGAGCTTGGGGCCGAGGCTGCGGAAATCATAGCCGCGTACCGAGCCGCCGCCGCCCGCATAGAACATGCGATCGCCGGGCAATTCGTCGGCGGGCGCCCCGACGACAGAGCCGACCGCAACCCGGCCGGCCAGCACATAGCGCCCCATTGCATCGAAGGAGAAATAGGCCGAGCCGTCGATACGGGTCACCGCACCGAAATTGCCGAACTTGGCTTCGTAGAACGGTTCGAGCGCGCCCTTCAGGCGATAGCCGCGCGTCGGCTCGAGCTTGTCGTCGGTGGTGTCGTAGGCGAGTTCGCCGGGAAGACTGAACAGCAGGAGATTGCGCTTGCCGTAGAAGTCCTCGACCTGGTCATACTCCCCGTTCACCGCGATCTTGCCGGTCAACTGCTCGGAAAACTCATGGGCGAGCCCGACCCGCGCGCGGAAGGTGTTCTGCGAATAGGGATCGTAGACCTCGCGCTTGGCCAGCAACTGCGCCGTGAGGTCCGTGAAGGGGTCGAAGATCCCCGGCTTCACGAAGGTCACGCCGCCGGAATAGGTGAATTTGGTCGGATCGGTCGAATCGATTCCCGCCACGGTGGCATCGAAGCGCAGGCGCTCGGCCTCCCCGAACAAATTGCGGTGCTCCCAATAGCCGTTGAGGCCGATGCCGTCGGTCGTGGAATATTCCGCACCGGCCCCGAAGACGTGCAGCGGGCGCTCCGAGACGGTGACCATCAGCGGCATCGTGCTGTCGGCCGCGATGGCATCGCCCTCCACGATGCTGGTGGTGGAGAACACCTGCAGGCGTTGCAGCCGGCGCTTGGCCAGTTCGATCTCGGCCGGATCGTATTGATCGCCGGGCCGAAGCCCGGTCTGGCGCGCCACGAAGGCCGGATTCATATCCTTGGTGCCATCGACGGTCATGCGCCCATAATGGGCCAGACGGCCCGGCTCGACCGCCAGCGTGACATCGAGCTTGTGGTTGACGTGGTCGGCGGTGATCACGCGCGGCAGGGCCTTAGCCTTGGGGTAGCCCTGACGCCGCCAGGCGTCGATCATCGCCTGCTCCGCCGACAGGACGATGTCCGAATTGGCCTGATGGCCGGGCTCGAGGCCGAGACGCTCGGGCGTCTTGGTCTTGGGAATGTCGTCGATCGGGCTGTGCGGCGCCCTGTTCTCCATCCTGATCCGGCCGAAGGTGAAGACGGGACCGGGGTTGACGTTGATCACCACCGGGACCGGATGCGGCAAGGTGGCGTCGACGGGAATGTCCTCGAGCCTGCGCCCGTTGACCAGGATCGAGATCGAGGCGCCGTAGCGTGCATTCGCATAGAGCGTGCCGAGAATGCGATCATATTCGGTACGCGCCTTGGAGAGGAAGGCGGGCGTGCTCGGCGGCGGCGTCTCGTCCTTGCCGCTATAGAGGGAAGATGCTCCCTCGACCGCGGACTTGATATCCTTGTCCCCGCCCGCGATCACCACCTCGATCTTGTAGGTCTGGGCATCAGGCGAAACCGGCTTCTCGTCCGATCCGAAGAAATTGTAGCCGAAGAGCTTGAATGCCTCGGCGGGCTGGGGCTTCGCCCCGGCAATGAGCGCCGCGACGGCCACCGACAGGGCCAGCCCCTTGGCCAGACGCTGGCGCGCCGGCATCAGGCTTTCAAGCCTGCTGAGCCCCCTCATCGCTTGTCGATCGCCCCACGCCATAGACCAGCGCCCCCACCAAACCCCGATACGAGGGCGCCGCCCCGGAGGTGAACCTTACGCCAAATGACCTCTTCCGATCAACCCACCACCGTATATCATCATGAATAAACAGTTAACCGCACAATCAATCATATCGCGCAACTAAACTGATCCGTCGGGACATTCTACAAAGTTTGAACATTTCTCATATACTTAGGTAGTGAATTTTCACTGCGCGGCGCATATTTGCATTCAAAGGTAATTGGGAGAGATTTTTCTACAGAACTTCTAGCAAAAACTTCGAAGGCATTCTGACAATCGGCAAGATAATAACTTTACGTCATACCAATCGTATACAAATGGTAAAAACTATCGCTGTAAGGCACGCCTCTCTCCAATTCGGCGCTCCGCTCCAAAACGCGAGCGGGAATTGGCCGGGATGCAAGCCCCTTCTCCCAGGATCGGACAAGGAAAGGGGTCAGCTCCCTTTGGGATAGTCGTAGGCCAACAAGCGCATATTGGCGTATCCCTGGTCGCCAATACGCGTCCACAACAGGGTCTGCTGGCGGAAGCCGAAATAGGAGGCCGCGAGGCGGCGCGTGAACTCGTCGCCATTTTCGATGATCTCGTTCAGCACCTGGCCACTGGCCGTGCCGAAGGCCTGAAACACCTCGTCGGGGAATTGCTTGAGAACGACGCCCTGCTGCGTCACCGCCTGGGCGATTGCCGCCGGCGCGCGCGCGCCATATTCGGCTAGAGAGCGCGCATTTTCCTCGGCGCAGGCGACCTCGATCGCCACTTTGTGCGTTGCCGGCAATTCGTCGAATTTGGCGCGGTTGACCTGGAGCTGCAGCGCCGCACAGGGCTCCTGGAACCCGGGCCAATAGCAGAACCTGGCGGCATTCTGGAAACCGAAGCTGAGATCGTTGACCGGCCCCATGAACTCGGCCGCATCCAGTTCCTCGGCCTGGAGTTTGGGCAGGATCTGGGAGCCGGGCATCAGCATCTGCTGAACGCCGAGCTTGGCGAGAGCTTGGCCGGCCAGGCCGCCGATGCGGAAGCGCAAGCCCCTGAGATCGGAGACCGCGTTGATCTCCCGCCGGAACCAGCCGCCGAGGCGCGCACCGGTGTTGCCGGCCGCAAAGGCCTTGATGCCGAACTGCCCGCCCAACTCGTCCCATAGCGCCCGGCCCCCGCCGGCATAGAGCCAGGCATCGAATTCCTGGGCGATCAGGCCGAAGGGAATGGCGGAAAAGAAGGCGAAGGCGGGTGACTTGGAAAGATAATAGGCCGACATGTCATGCGACATCTCCGCCTCGCCCGACATCACCGCCGCCATGTTCTGGTCCCCCGGCACCAGTTCGCCGGCCGCATAGAGCTTGATGGTGAGCTGGCCTTGGGTGAGTACGCCGATCCGGTCGGCAAGGCGTTGCGCCCCGGTGCCCGCTCCCGGCAGGCCCTTCGGCCATGCCGTCACCATCCGCCATTCGATCAGGTTCTGCGACAGAGCGGGAGCGGCAAGCATGGTGGCGCCGGCGGCGGCAGCTCCAGCGAGAAAACGGCGTCGGGTCGACATGAAGAGCTTCCTGTAACGCAAGACGAAGGGCAATACGCCCCGAGCACCCAGCCCGGGCGAGTAAGCAGCGTACAAGATGAACCGGGGCTGAACTGGGGCGATACCGAGCCCTACCGTTTTGTCGATCTCGCCATGATATCCGATGTCTCATTTCCGCAGCGCAACACCGCGCGTTGCGCTACGCTCGGCACGACAATTCACCCCGCCAACGCGTCACGATAATCGGCAGCCGGCGAGGCATCGTCCTGGGTACGCTGGAGCTTCTCGCGCGCTTCGTCGGCCTCGCGCTGGCGGTTCCACATGCCGGCATAGACCCCGCCCTGAGCCAGCAATTCCTCATGATTGCCGCGCTCGACGATCACGCCCTTGTCGAGCACGATGATCTCGTCGGCGTTCACCACCGTCGAGAGACGATGGGCGATCACCAGCGTGGTGCGGTTCTCCGAAATGCGCTCGAGCGCGGCCTGGATCTCCATTTCGGTGTAGCTGTCGAGGGCCGAGGTCGCCTCGTCCAGCACCAGCACCGGCGGTCCCTTCAAGATGGTGCGGGCGATGGCGACGCGCTGCTTCTCGCCGCCTGACAATTTCAGGCCGCGTTCACCGACTTCCGTTTCATAGCCCTTGGGCATGCGCCGGATGAAAGTATCGATCTGGGCAAGCCGCGCTGCCTCCTCCACTTCGGCATCGGTCGCGTCCCAGCGGCCATAGCGGATGTTATAGCGGATGGTGTCGTTGAACAGCACGGTATCCTGCGGCACCATGCCAATGGCGGCTCGCAGCGATTTCTGGGTGACCTCGCGCACGTCCTGGCCATCGATCAGCACGCGCCCGCCATTGACGTCGTAGAAGCGGAACAGCAGGCGCGAGATGGTCGATTTGCCGGCGCCGGAGGGCCCGACGATCGCTACCGTGCGGCCCGCCGGCACGTCGAAGGAAAGTCCCTGCAGAATCGGCCGGTCCGGGTCGTAACTGAACACCACATTCTCGAAGGTCACGCGGCCCTCGCGCACCTCGAGCGGCTGGGCGCCCGGCCGGTCCTTCACCTCGGCATCCTTGTCGAGCAGTTCGAACATGGTCTCGATATCGGTGATGCCCTGCTTGATCTCGCGATAGGCAAAGCCGAGGAAGTTCAAGGGCGTGGCGAGCTGTAGCCACATCACGTTGAGCAAGGCGATATCGCCGACGGTGTTGACGCCGTGATAGACGCCCAGGCCCGCCAGGAGCAGCGAAGCCAGCATGCCCGCCATGAAGATGACGCCCTGGCCGATATTGAGCCAGGTCAGGGTGATATAGGTCCGGATCGCCGACTGCTCGTAGGACGCCATCGCCCTGTCGTAGCGGGCGAGTTCGCGCTCCTCATTGGAGAAATATTTGACTGTCTCGTAGTTGAGCAGGCTGTCGATCGCCTTCTGGTTGGCGTCGGTGTCGGAATCGTTCATCTCGCGGCGGATCGAGATGCGCCACTCGGTCGCCTTGATGGTGAACCAGACATAGACAGCTGTGGTGACCAGCACGATCAGCGCGTAGCGCCAGTCGAACTGCAGCACCAGCATGACCAGGTAGAGCGCCAGCTCCACGATGGTCGGCAGAATGTTGATGGTGGCGAAACGGACGATGTTCTCGATGCCGGTGCGCCCGCGGTCGATCACGCGCGAAAGGCCGCCCGTCTTACGCTCGAGATGATAGCGCAGGCTGAGATTGTGAATGTGCTCGAAGGTCTCGATCGCCAGCCGCCGCACCGCATACATGAACACGGCGGCGAACAGCCCATCCTTCCACTGCGAGATCGCGGTCATCAGGATCCGCGCGACGCCATAGGCCACCAGCATGGTGAGCGGCACGGCGGCCAGCATCACCGCCAGCGTATGGCCGGTGAGCTCACGGCCGCCGCCGATGGCTGCCAGCCCGTCGGTCGCCCATTTCAGCGTATAGGGCACGACCAGGGTGATGAGCTTGGTGAGCAGCAAGAGCACGAAGGCCCAGATCACCCGCATCCGCAGGTCCGCGCGGTCCTGTGGCCACATATAGGGCCACAAATGCTTCATGGTCTGGAGAAAGGCCCCCTGGTCGGCGCTGACGCGCTTGGGAGCGGCGGAAGGGTCGGCGGAAGGCATGAACGGACTTTCGGCCGGCGAGCGGAGAACGCCGGCATCAAGAGTTTTCCAAAGCGTTTTGCGATTTGACGAAATCGCCTCGAATCGCAAAGACGCGTCGAAACAAAGTCAGAGCAAAAAGCGCCCGGGCATGAACGCGCTTTGCTCTCGATGACGTTGCGTAGTTAAGTTCGGATTGCCGTGACCGCAAGCGTCCTGCACCGAAATCTCGGCTTGCCCGGCCCCGAACCAGATCCGCGGCCGGCTCGGCTCAAGGTGCTTTCTTTTCCGGCATGACGAAGATCTGCCCCGGATAGATCAAATTGGGATTGCGGATCTGATCGGTGTTGGCGTCGTAGATCCAGGTATAGCGGATGCCCTGGCCATAGACCTTGCGTGAAATCCGCCAGAGATTGTCGCCCTGCACGATGGTCGTGGTGCGGATCTCGGGGATTACCGCCACCGAGGGCGGCGGTGACGGCTGGGCCGGCTTGGCCTCGCTGGTCTGCACCGGTGCTGTCGCAGGCGTCCCGGGATTGGAGGCCGCTGGCGTCGTGGCGGACCTGGGTGCCGTGGCGTTACCGGACGCCGGCGGCGCGATTTCCGCCTGCGCCGGCGTCGACGCGGTTTCCGTGGTGGCCGTTGTCGGCGAGCCGGGTGCGGCTGCCGGAGAGGTTCCCTGGGCCGGCGCCGATGCCGCAGCGGGCTGCGGCTTGCCGCCGGGGGTCGGTTCGCCAGAGGCCGGTTTATCCGGGGTCGGAGTGGCGGCTCCGGACGCCGCGGCAGAGGGCGTGGTCGCCCCCTGGGGCGGCGTCGCAGCCGGTTGGCCACCAGGGCTGCCCGCCGGACGCGACGGGGTCGCGATCGCCGCCACCACGGCGGGAGCCGAGGCTGCGGGCGCCTTGTCGATCATGGCGAACGGCACTTCGGCCCGTGTCAGCACCTGCCCGTTTCCAGCGGCGACATCGTCGACGCGGACCCGATAATTGCCCGGCTGCATGCCCTTTTCGATGGTCATGCCGAAGGTACCGTCTTTGGCAGCCGTCACACCGGTCACCAGCGTGTCGTTGAGATAGATGCGCAGGGCGGCGCCCGGCTCGGCCCGGCCCGTTACGAAGAAGCGGCCCATCTCATCCGCCTCGACGGTCCGGATCGAGACATTGGCCCGCGAGGACGCCTTGTCCGCCTCGGCAGATGCCGTCTCTCCGGCCGGGGATGGCGTTGCCGGCGGCTCGGGCGCCTTGCTTGGCGGCTGCGCCGCATCGGTCAGCACCTTGGAAGGCTGGTCGGGCGTGTTGAGCACGACCACCACCTCTTCGCCCGGCTTTTCGGGAACGCGAACGGAGAGGGTCTGCTCGGACAAGGTTATCTTCCCGTCCGGCGAGGTGGTGCGCAGGGTCAGTTCACAGGGGCCCTTGGGCAGGGCCGGCGGCGTGATCGCCCAGGTTCCATTGATATCGGCGACGACGCGGGCATAGGGATTGCCGTTGCGCAGCAATTCCACCGTGGCGCCGGAGGCGGCCCGCCCGGCAATCACCGCACCGCCGGCCGGTTCGATGCGGGCAATGTCGAAGGTCGGAGCAATCTGGCCCTTGGCCGCATCCGGCGCCGGCGCCTCGGCCTTGGGCGGCTGGGGTTTGGCGGCTTCGGTCTTGGCTACCTCGGGCTGGGCCACGTTGGCCTTGCCGGAATCAGGCTTCCCTAGATCGGGCTTGGCCATCTGGGCTCCGGCCTCCGCACTCTTCGCCGGTTCGGTCTTGGCCGCCCCGGGATTGCCCCCGGCCGTCTTGGAAGCCTGCGAAGCGCTCGATCCCGGCTTGTCGGCCGCCTGATCGCCGGTCGGTGCCGGTTTTTGTGCCGTGTCGGCAGGAGGATTGGCGGTGACCGCCGGCTTGCTGTCGCCGCCCGTTGGCGACGGCGACCGGGCAGGCTCGCGCACCAGCACGCTGTATAGCGTACCGACGCTGACAACGCTCGCAGCACCCACTATTCCAGCCAGACTCTTCCAGCCTACAGCCATCTTCTACTCCCGATGCAAGAACGCGCATCGTTCCATCTAATTCTACTTACCGGCTCTGCCCGCAAGACGAAAGGCCGCGCCGCCAAGATGTCGGACAAACAAAGTATCGCGCCGGTTTACTTCACCTGCAACCGTATCATCTCCGCCAGGCGCCGGTCTCACCGGACTGCAGCGCCATTGCCGCAGAATTGTGATGAAAACCAAGAATGCACGATATTCTTCATCGAACCAGGCAGAGATGGAAGGCTTCATAAAACGAGCGGCGCTGTTCGTATCTGCTCTTTGCCTTGTCATCCTTTATGCGACCCTACCATTGCAAGCCGGCCAAACGGAGGCGCGAACGCACGTCAAATCCAAGGCCATGCGCATTCTCATCGTGCGCAACGCCTCGGCGGCCTGCCTGATCCTGACCTGACGATGAGCCTCGCTGGCAAGACCTTCTGTTCACCACGATCCGGACGAGCCTTGCTTTTTAACATCGGCCCGATCTCCGCCGGCTCTGTGACGCCCGAGACGACAAGGATCTCGTCCGATCGATTCCAGGGCCTTCCCCCCCTGCTTCGCCAAGTTTGCTTCAGATGGGCATGTCTTCGAAGCCGCCTCTGAGTACCATCGTAGGCACGCACGGCAAAGCAACTTGACCCCGCCCCTGCCGCAGTGCGAAACCGGGGGCATGACAAAGCTTCGTTCGATTTGCGTCTATTGCGGCTCCAGCAATGGCACCCGTCCCGAATATGTCGCCGGCGCCGAGCGCCTCGGCCGGGACATGGCGGCCGGCGGCATCCGCCTCGTCTATGGCGGCGGCAATGTCGGCCTGATGGGCACGGTCGCTCGTGCCGTCATCGAGAATGGCGGCCAGGTCACCGGCATCATTCCCACCTTCCTGCAGCGGCGCGAGCGCATGCTCACCGAGGTCGAGGAACTCATCGTCACCAAGGACATGCATGAGCGCAAGCGCCTGATGTTCGAGCGGGCCGACGCCTTCGTCGCTCTTCCCGGCGGCGTCGGCACCCTGGAGGAACTGGTCGAGCAGCTCACCTGGGCCCAGCTCGGCCAGCACAAGAAGCCGATCGTGCTGGTCAATATCGACGGCTTCTGGACGCGGTTCCTCGACATTCTCGACCACATGCGCGAGGAAGGCTTCATCCGGCCCGAGACCGCCGTCGACGTGCTGGTGGCCAACACGCCCGAAGAGGTCGTGCCGATGATCACGGCCGCGATCGAGAAGATTTCTCGAGCAGAAATGGCGATGAACGTCGCTCCAGAGACGCTCTGACGCCGCCTTGAGCGTTTTCCAGAAAAGTTGATAGACTTTTCGATTAAGAAAACGTGTCGGAATTAGAGAGCAAAGTGGGTTTCGGAGAAATCGCACTTTGCTCTAGCGAGGGGCGCGATCGAATAGGACCGCCCCCTCAAGTGTTCATGCCTCGCGTTTTTCCAAGCCGGGGGCATGAGCGAGACAATGAAGCGGTCTTTCCAGGTGACTGTCGCGGCGCTGCTTTGCAGCGCCGGGCTCTCCTCTGCCGCCTCGGCAGGCGATCTCTACGATCTCGATCCCGACCATACCCAGACGGTCTTCCATATCGACCATCTCGGCTATTCCACCGTCACGGGCAGTTTCCGCCAGTTGAAGGGCGTGCTCACGCTCGATGAGGCGCATCCCGAGCAGAGCCTGGTCGAGGCGACGATCGAAGCCTCGAGCGTCGATACCGGAATACCTTCACGCGACGAAGATCTGAAGTCGAGCGAGTTCTTCGACATCACTCGTCATCAGACACTCACCTTCCGGACCACGAAGGTGAAGCGCCGAGGCCCGCGCAGCGCCGATCTCAGCGGAGAGCTGACGCTGCTCGGGATCTCCAAGCCGGTAACGCTGCGAACCACCTTCAATCGCATCGCGCCAGATCCGTTGCGCAACAACCGCGTGGTCGCCGGCTTCACGGCAACCACGACCATCCGGCGCTCGGATTTCGGCATGAAGGCCTTCATACCGCTGATCGGTGACGTGGTGCGCATCGATATCAACGCCGAGGCGATCCGGCGCTGAACGAGAGAGTGTCGACTTCCAGGTCGACACTCTCTCTTCACACCTCCGCGCCGGCCTTGAGCAGCTTGTAGGTCATCGAATCCACCAGCGCCTGGAACGAGGCGTCGATGATGTTGTCGGAGACGCCGACCGTGGCCCAGCGGTCGCCGCCGGCGTCCTGGAATTCGATGAGCACCCGGGTCACCGCATCGGTGCCGCCCTGGAAGACACGCACCTTGTAGTCGATCAGCTTCAGGTCCTCGATGACCGACTGGTATTTGCCCAGATCCTTGCGCAGCGCCGTATCCAGGGCATTCACCGGGCCATGCCCCTCGGCCGCCGAGATCAGCTCCTCGGCCCCGACCTTGACCTTGACGATCGCCTCGGAGAACACGCCGAGTTCGCCGCGCTCGTTCCAGCGCCGCTCGACATTGACGCTGAAGCGCTCGACGAAGAAGAACTCGGGCACGCTGCCGAGGATGCGCTTGGCCAGGAGGAAGAAGGAAGCGTCCGCCCCCTCATAGGCATAGCCCTGCGCTTCCTTGTCCTTCAGCGCGCCGAGGAGACGCGACAGACGGGGATCGTCCTTGTCGATGGCCAGGCCCAGGCGTTCCAGTTCAGCCAGGATGTTCGACTTGCCGGCCTGGTCCGAGACCAGCAATTTGCGCCGGTTGCCCACGCTCTCGGGGGGCACATGCTCATAGGTCGACGGATCCTTCATCACCGCCGAGGCATGGATGCCGGCCTTGGTGGCGAAGGCCGAGGAGCCGACATAGGGCGCATGATGGTCGGGCATGCGGTTGAGCAGCTCGTCGAGCTTGCGCGAGATGCGCGTGAGATTCTCCAGCCTGGCCGCATCCACCCCGATCTCGAAGCGCTCGGCATAAGCAGGCTTGAGCAGGAGCGTCGGGATCAGCGAGGTGAGATTGGCATTGCCGCAGCGCTCGCCGAGCCCGTTCAGCGTGCCCTGGATCTGGCGCACGCCCGCCCTGACAGCCGCCAGCGAATTGGCAACGGCCTGCTCGGTGTCATTGTGGGCATGGATGCCGAGATGGCTGCCCGGGATCGTCTCGACCACTTCGCCAACGATGCGCTCCACCTCATGCGGCAGGGTGCCGCCATTGGTATCGCAGAGCACCACCCAGCGCGCGCCGGCCTCGTAAGCCGTGCGGGCGCAGGCGAGCGCATAATCGGGATTGGCCTTGTAGCCGTCGAAGAAATGCTCGCAGTCGACAAGCACTTCGCGGCCGCGCTCCTTGGCGGTGGCGACGCTGTCGCGGATCGAATCGAGGTTCTCTTCCAGGCTGATGCCCAGCGCCATGCGGACCTGGTGATCCCAGCTCTTGGCCACGAAGCAGATCGCATCCGCCTGCGCATCGAGGAGGCCCGCAACACCGGGGTCATTGGCAGCCGAGCGCCCCGCCCGCTTGGTCATGCCGAAGGCGGTGAACTTCGCCTTGAGGCCGTTCGGCTGGCTGAAGAACTGCGTGTCGAGCGGATTGGCACCGGGATAGCCGCCCTCGACATAGTCGACACCGAGATCGTCGAGCAGGCGGGCGATCGCCTGCTTGTCGGCGAGGGAAAAGTCGACGCCCGTGGTCTGGACCCCGTCACGCAGGGTGGTATCGAAGAGATAGAGCCGATCGCGCGTCATTGCCGGGTCGCATCGGGCGGAGCCGCAAGCGCCTTCTTCATGGTGGTGTTGCCGAGCCATTCGTCGCCGCGCGATACGGTGTTGCGCTGCTGGGGCACGAAACCCTGCCTTTGGAAAAAGTCACGGGCGGTGTCGCTGGCATCCACGGTCAGCTGGGTGGCGCCGCGGGCCTTGGCGAGCTGCTCGATGGCGCTATAGAGCGTCGAGGCCACGCCCTGCCCGGCAACCGCGGGATGCACGTAGAGCAGATCGACCAAGTCCTTGCCTTTCAGCGCGATGAAGCCGACCGGCGAGCCGCCGACCGTCGCCACGATGGTCAGGCAGCCGGCCAGCCGCTTGGTCCAGGCTTCTTCGTCCTCGGCGGCTTCGGCCCAGGCCTCCTGCTGGCTTTCGGAATAGTCCTCGCCCGTCAATTCGTGAATACTGGCGCGGAAGATCTCGGCCAGAATCGGCGCATCGGCGGGCAGGAAGGGGCGCAGCCCCGGTTTGGGCATCGCGGGATTCGACGTCGACTTGGCCATCAGAGCTTGACCTCCCAGCTGGTGGTGCCGTCCTTGTTGTCCTTGACGGCGATGTTCAGCCGGGCGAGCTCGTCGCGGATGCGATCCGACTCCGGCCAGTTCTTCTCGGCACGCGCCACCTTGCGGGCTGATAGCAGCGCCTCGACCTCAAGCCTCAGGCCTTCGCTGACATGGGTGTCCCCCTTCAGGGCGGCCGCATCGTTGCTGAAGCCCAGAAAGGCGAGCGTCGCCGCCCGGTTGGCCGGATCGGCGATCTGGTGCAGACGCGCCAGCATGGCCGGCGTGTTGAGATCGTCCGACAGCGCTTCGATCACGCCGGCATCGACGCTTCCGCCCGCCGGCGCGTCCTCATACCAGCGCAGCAGGGTCTGCTGGGCCTCGTTCAAGGCCTGCAGGGTCCAATCGATCGGCTGGCGGTAGTGCGTACGCAGCATGGCGAGCCGCAGCACGTCGCCATGCCAAGCGCGCCCACCGAAGCGGTCGCTGCCGAGCAATTCGCGAATGGTGATGAAGTTGCCGAGGCTCTTCGACATCTTCTCGCTCTCGACCTGCAGGAAGCCATTATGCATCCAGATATTGGCCATCACCGGCGTGCCGAAGGCGCAGCAGCTCTGGGCGATCTCGTTCTCGTGGTGCGGGAAGACGAGATCGATGCCGCCGCCGTGGATGTCGAAGACGTTGCGGGCCGGGTCGTCGCAGCCGATGCCGCCGCCATAGGGGGTGAGCAGCGTGGCCATCGACATGGCCGAGCACTCGATATGCCAGCCCGGGCGGCCGGGTGTGGCGATGCCCAAGGGGCTCGGCCAGCCGGGCTGATTGCCATGCGAGGGCTTCCACAGCACGAAATCCATGGCGTCGCGTTTATACGGCGCGACGTCGACCCGGGCACCGGCCAGCATCTCGTCGAGCGAGCGGCGGGCAAGCGCGCCATAGCGCGGTACTGTCGCGAGCTTCTCCATGGCATGCACGGAGAACAGCACATGTTCTTCGGCGACATAGGCGACACCGCGCGCCACCAGGCGCTCGATGATGGCCTTCATCTCCTCGATATGATCGGTCGCGCGCGGCTCGACCATCTGCGGCGGCCGTCCCGGCTGGTTGACCTGATCGGGCATCAGCACGCCGAGCTCCCGGATGTCGCGATGGAACTGTGCGAGCGTGCCGTTGGTCAGTTCACGGATGGTGATGCCGCGCTCGGCCGCGCGCTCGTTGATCTTGTCGTCGACGTCGGTGATGTTGCGCGCATAGCTGACGTGTTCCGCGCCATAGACGTGACGCAGCAGGCGGAACAGCAGGTCGAAGACGATGATCGGCCGGGCATTGCCGATATGGGCAAAGTCGTAGACGGTCGGGCCGCAGACATACATACGCACCCGATCGGGATCGATCGGCGTGAAATCGACCTTGGCGCGCGTACGGGTATCGTAGAGCCTGATAACCATGAGTTCCCCACCTCGGCTGGCCGGGGGCGTCCTGCGCTCAAGATTTTGGGCGAATGACGGCGCCAGCCAGCGTGTCTGCTAGCTGCAAATAATCCGCGAAAGGATGGCCGTCTTTGTCATGGCCGGAGCAATGTGCCATGCGGCCAGCGTTGTCAAGCCGCGCGAGAAAAGGACGACACACCGCTTCCAGCGGCTCGATCGAATGATGGAGCAAGATCCCGCCCCCTCCTCCGGTGCCGGAGTGATGCACCCAGGCAACAGAGTTTCGCCAAAAATTAAACACGCAGATTTACGTATGTTTAAAAACGCACAGCGATGATAGGCAGGCTCCGCTATCCGAACGGGGCAGTCCCCGTTCACATGTGTGATTTCGATGAACCTGCGTACCCTCTCCTTCATCGCGGCTTGCCTGGCCTTCGCCAGCCCCGCCTCCGCCCAGAACGTGGCCTCCTTCGTCGTCAATGCCGACGATGGCTATGGCGTCGATACCTGCCTGGAAAGCGGCGCTCCCTGCGGCCAGCCGATCGCCAGCGAATGGTGTGTCGCCAACGGCTATGCCAAGGCCGTCGCCTTCCGCCGCCAGACCGAAACCGACATCACGGGCGCCATCAACGCGCCGACGCAGGTCGCCGCTGCCGCTCAGCCGCACGCCGTGGTGATCACCTGCGAGAAGTGATCACCCGCGAGGCGTGGACACTTGCGGGAATGAGGATGCGGGCGACGGTACTGCCGGGTCCCGCCCTCAGTCCGTGACGAAATCCGCACATTTCTGGGGCGGCTCGCCGGCCCAGGGCATCACCGGCACCGAGGAGGTCGAGTTCTTCGGAGACCCCTCGATCAGCTTGTCGGTGTAGACCAGATAGACCAGCACATTGCGCTTGGCGTCGCAGCCGCGCACCACCTGCATCTTCTTGAAGAACAGCGAGCGGGACTGGCGATAGACCAGGGCGCCCTGCTCGAATTTTTCCTTGAATTTGATCGGCCCGACCTGGCGGCAGGCAAGGGAGACGTCGGACACCTCCTCCGCCACCCCGAACATGCCCTTCAGACCGCCCTTCTCCGGCACGGTGAAGTGGCAGGCGACCCCCTCGACATCGGGATCGTCGATGCCGTAGACGGCAAGCTTGTCGTCCGGAGTCAGGAACTTCCATACCGTCGATTTGCGGAAGATCAGGTCGGGCTCCTGGGCCTTGGACGTCACCGGCGCCATGAAGGCAAGGCCAAGGGCGGCAAGGCCGAGGCAGAATTGACGCAGCATACAGGCTCTCCTCATAGGCACTCCATATGGGATGGAAGCCGACGATGCGCCAGAGGCGCCAGGA
This sequence comes from Labrys sp. LIt4, assembly GCF_017813775.1. NCBI lineage: Bacteria > Pseudomonadati > Pseudomonadota > Alphaproteobacteria > Hyphomicrobiales > Xanthobacteraceae > Labrys > Labrys sp. LIt4. Next base: position 204,161 of record NZ_JAGIPY010000002.1, on the reverse strand, counting down.
CCATGGCGCCAAGCCCGGTATGGGCCGCTTGGGACATCGCGTGCCCCAATCTTCATCAGAGGCCTCAGATGCAGGCCTGGAGCAGCCTCTCCAGTTCGGCTGCGTCCCTGCGATAACGAGCCATGGCGCGTTGCAGCGTGGCCTGCATGGTTGCCTTGGTCGCCATCAGGCCGCTCGATATCTCCAGCCGACGGTTGAAGGCACCCTCGAGCTCGCGATTGTAGCTGGCCATCGCCTTGGCGATCTGCGCCGCTGCGCCGACCCTCTTGGCAACGGGACTGCCACCCGCCGTGCCCGCATCGAGCGTATCGGCGCTACGCTGGATCAGCCCGGCGGCCAATTCCACGCCTGCTTCGGCCGCACGGGAATTGGCGGCGCTACGCCCCTGCGCACCCGTGATGTTGTCGATGCTCGACCAGGAGCCCAGGGCAATATCCGCCTGCCCTTTGGCCAGGGCCTGACCGGCCGTGCCAGGCTTGGCATGGGTCAGCGCCCGCTGGGCCATGGTTCGCGCGAAATCCTTGCCCGAGACCGATCCGTCCAGCACGCCCGACGTACCGATGAAGGTGTCGCTGACGGTCTGGGTGCCGTCCGCGAGAGCCCGCGCCGCGTCGCCTGTCTTGAGCCCCGCGACCTGCATGATCGCCGCCCCCAGATCCAGCGAAGCCAAGGCGGTCTTGTGGATCAGGTCCACGACCAGCCAGATCCGGCCTTCATCGTCCAAGCGATCCAGCTCGATGGTCATCTCGCGATATTCCCGCTCGGCAGCGGCGATGAGATTGCGGAGGTTGGCCAGTTTGGCACGATTGTCGCTGCATTGCGCGGGTGGCTGCACCCGATTGCTGACGATCGTCGGCCTTGCGATGGTGCCGGGCTGGGGATTGGTGGCAGTGTTGGGCAGAAGACCTGTCATTTTCACCTCCAAAACAGGCAAATTAGCCCGTCAGCGCTCGACTGGTCGAGACACCTTGGTGAACTAGGCCTTCGGAGCTCCTTCAAGCGCTAAGCCGCGCCAGCGCCCGCTCGCGGCCGATCAACGGCAGCAGCGCCTTGAGTTCGGGACCGTGGTCGAGGCCGGTCAGCGCCTGGCGCAGCGGCATGAACAGGGCCTTGCCCTTGGCGCCGGTGGCGTCCTTCACGGCCTGTGTCCAGGCGCCCCAGGTGTTCTCGTCCCAGGGCTCGGCCGGAAGCAGAGAGGCGGCACGGCGGAGGAATTCCCGATCCTGTTCGCCCTTGGCGACCGGTCCCCTCACCACATCCCACCAGGTCTTCGCATCCGCGAGCCTGACGAGATTGCTGCGCACGGCGAGCCAGAACGCCTCGCCGCCCCCGACGCCGAGGGCCGAGAGCCGCTGCGAGACATCCGCATAGGCCGTCTCATGCAGCAGCTTGGCGTTGAGGGTCTCGATCTCGGCCGGATCGAACCGCGCCGGCGCCCGCGAGATTCGGGAGAGGTCGACGAGCGCAGCCAGGTCCTGCAAAGTCGCGATCGGCCTGACAGCCTCAGCCGTACCGGTCAGCACAGCAAGGCTCGCCACCGCCATCGGCTCGAAGCCGGCCTCGCGCAGCGAGCCGATCGACAGCGCGCCGCTGCGCTTGGACAGTCCCTCGCCGCTCACCGTGGTGAGCAGGTTGTGGTGAGCGAAAGCCGGCACGCTGCCGCCCAGCGCCTCGAAGATCTCGATCTGCACCGCGGTGTTGGTGACGTGATCCTCGCCGCGGATGATGTGGGTGACGCCGAGGTCGATGTCGTCGACCACGGAGGGCAGCGTATAGAGATAGCCGCCATCGGCGCGGATCAGTACCGGATCGGACAGCGAGGCGGTGTCGACATGCGCGGGCCCCCGCACGCCGTCCTGCCATTCGACGATGCGGTGGTTGAGCAGGAAACGCCAATGCGGCCGGCGGCCCTCGGCCTCCATCGCCGCCTTCTGCTCCGCCGTCAGGCGCAGGGCCGCCCGGTCATAGACCGGCGGCAGGCCGCGTGCCTTCTGCAAGGTGCGCCGGCGCTCCAGCTCCTCCTCGGTCTCGTAGCAGGGATAGAGCCGGCCGGCCTCGCGCAGGCGGGCGGCCGCGGCATCATAGAGCGCCATGCGTTCCGACTGGCGGGCCTGCACGTCCGGCACCATGCCGAGCCAGGCGAGATCCACCGCAATGGCTTCGGCATATTCCTGGCGCGAGCGGGCGGTGTCGGTGTCGTCATAGCGCAGGATGAAGCGCCCGCCCGCGCGCTTGGCCACACACCAGTTCAGCAAAGCGGTGCGGATATTGCCGATATGGATATAGCCGGTGGGAGATGGCGCAAAGCGAACGACGGGCGGCATGACGGGCTTTCGAAATTGGAAATATGGCCTGTCCTATACCGCGCGCCCTTCCTTTTGAAGGAGAGATTATGAACAGGCTCGTGCCATTTTTGCTGGCCACAAAATCGCCATCGTGTTTATAAGGGACACGATAATCAATCGCAGCCGGCTCATAGACTCCTTTTCCGGCTGATCATCGCCACTCAGTGAATGCCTTCACAATGGGCATCACGAAACTGACGATGCCCTCGGCATCCAAAACATGACGTTAGGGAATTCGTTGATTATTCATGCCAGCATTCATTGTTTGTTGTCACCTCGAAGGCATTGTGCGGCCAAGTTCGCGGCCGCTCCTGCCGCGACCGGAAATGGGAATAGAGTGATGTTGCGTACCTCCCTGAAGACTGCCGTTGCGGCAGGAGTTCTAGCCGTTCTGGCGACGCCGGCACTGGCCCAGTCCTCTTCCTACACACCGACCGGATTCTGGGACAACTACATTGCCGGCGGCTGGTCTCTGGAACTCGGCGCGACCGCCGCCATGGGCCCCAAATATGAGGGCGCCAAGGATTTCAGCTTCCTGCCCTCGCCGATCATCTCACTATCCCGCCAGGGCAAGGGACCGGCCTTCACCTCGCGCAACGACAATCCGGGCGTGGGCCTGCTCGACAACGGCTTCCTGCGAATCGGCCCGGTCGGCAAGATCCTGTTCGAGCGTGACGGCTCCACCGACGACGATCTCAAGGGCCTCAAGCCGGTGCGCTGGGGCGGCGAACTCGGCATCTTCGCCGATATCTATCCGACGGAATGGCTGCGCTTGCGCGCCGAATTGCGGCACGGCATCCGTTCGCATCATGGTCTCGTCGCCGATCTCGCCGCGGACGCGTTTTATGACATAGCCCCGGATTGGCGGCTTTCCGGCGGTCCCCGCCTCTCCTTGGCCTCGCACAGCTATTTCGACGCCTATTACGGCGTGAACCTGCAGGAATCGCTCGCTTCGGGCCTCAGCCCCTATTCGCCCGGCGGTGGGTTGAAGTCGGTCGGCGTCGGCGGCGCGGTGACCTGGAAAACCACGGACAAGATCACCACCAGCGCCTTTGCCGAATATAGCCGCCTTACCGGCCCCGCCGCGAGTTCGAGCCTGGTGAAGGAACGCGGCTCCAAGGATCAGCTGCTGATCGGCATCTCGGCGAGTTATCGCTTCGACTTCAATCTCTGAGGCTGGCCAGTCATCCCGCATGCGGCGCAACAGGCAATGCTGCTCCGCAGAAGCGGGAGCGCCTGAGGAGAAAAGCGCCCGCGCGGGATGACCGGTGCGCCCTCGCGACAATCGGCCATGTTGATTGCAGGATCGCCCCCGTGCACCCAGTACGGGTCCAGTTCCTGCGAGGCACCGTGAGCCAGTCCGCCGCCCTCCCCCACCTCTATTCGCCGTTCACGATCCGCAATCTGCGCATCAAGAACCGCATCATGTCGACCGGGCACGACACCACCCTGCCCACCGCCTTCGTGCCAAATGACGCGCTGATCGCCTATCAGCGCGCGCGCGCGCAGGGCGGCGTCGGGCTGATCGTGCTGCAGGTCGCCGGCGTGCACGAGACGGCGCGCTACACCTCCCATCTCCTGATGGCGACCAGCGACGACTGCATCCCCGGCTACCGGCGCCTTGCCGAAGTCTGCCATGCCGAGGGGGCCGCGGTGTTCGGGCAGCTCTTCCATCCCGGCCGCGAGATCATGGAGACGGCCGAAGGCACCGCCCCCGTCGCCTACGCGCCCTCCGCCGTGCCTAACCAGCGCTTCCACGTCATGCCGCGGGCCATGAGCGCGGCGATGATCGGCGAGATCGTCGAGGGCTATGGCGAGGCTGCACGCCGGCTGGAAGCGGCCGGGCTCGACGGTGTGGAGATCGTCGGCAGCCACGGCTACCTGCCCTCGCAATTCGTCAATCCCCGCGTCAATCTACGCGAGGATGCCTATGGCGGCTCGCTCGAAAACCGGCTGCGCTTCATCCGCGAGAGCCTTGCCGCCATCCGCGCCAGGACCGGGCCGGATTTCGTGGTCGGCCTGCGCTTTTCCTCCGAGGACAGCGACCTCAACGGCCTCACCGCCGAGGAAGTGGCAGAGGTGCTCACCACGCTCGACGGCAGCTTCGACTACTTCAACCTGACGGTCGGCTCCTCCGCCAGCTTCGGCGGCGCCGTGCACATCGCCCCGGCCATGGCCTTTTCCAGCGCCTATGGCGCACCATCGGCGGCGGCCGTGAAGCGCAGGGTGAAAACCCCGGTCTTCTATGCCGGGCGCGTCAACCAGCCCCAGGATGCCGAACAGCTGATCGCCAAGGGTGAGGCCGACATGGTCGGCATGACGCGCGCGCTGATCTGCGACCCCGACATGCCTGCCAAGGCCGAACAGGGCCGCTTCGACGACATCCGCGCCTGCATAGCCTGCAACCAGGCCTGTATCGGCCATTTCCAGCTCGGCGTGCCCATATCCTGCATCCAGCATCCCGAGACCGGGCGCGAGCTGCGCTACGGCAAGGTGTTGCCGGCGGCTACGGTAAAGAAGGTCTTGGTGGCGGGCGGTGGCCCGGCCGGCATGAAGGCCGCCAGTATCGCCGCCTCGCGCGGCCATGACGTCACGCTCTATGAGGCGTCGGGCCGGCTCGGCGGCCAGGCTCTGCTGGCGCAATTGCTGCCGCGGCGCATGGAGTTCGGCGGCATCGTCACCAATCTTACCCGCGAGGCCGAACTCGCCGGCGTCACCGTGGTGAAGAACAGCAGGGTCGACCGCGCCCTGGTCGAGCGCGAGCGTCCCGACGTGGTCATCATCGCCACCGGCGCCACGCCGCGCCATCCCGAATTGCCCGGCGCCGAGACCGCGCATGTCGTCGATGCCTGGCAGGTGCTGCGCGAGGAGGCCAATATCGGCAGCTCCGTGCTGGTGGCGGACTGGCGCTGCGATTGGATCGGCATGGGCGTCGCCGAGAAGCTGGCGCGGGCCGGCTGCAAGGTCCGCCTCGCCGTCAACGGCTACATGCCGGGCCAGCGCATCCAGGCCTATGTGCGCGACCACTGGGCCGGCGTGCTGCACGATCTCGGCATCGAGGTCATACCCTATGCCGATCTCTACGGCGTCGACGGTCAGACCGTCTATCTCGCCCATGTCACCGGTCGCGAGCCGATCATCGTCGACGGCATCGACACGCTGGTGACGTCGCTCGGCCATGAGGCCGTCAATGCCCTGGAAGCCGAGCTGGAGGGCCTGCCCGCCGAGGTCCATGTCATCGGCGACTGCCTGACTCCCCGCACGGCCGAGGAAGCCGTGCTGGAGGGACTGAAGGCGGGCTGGGCGATCTGAAGATATCTCCCGCAGCCATGATCAGGCGCCGCCGGGCCGATCACCCCGGCTGAGCGGCAGAAGGCTTCGGGGGAGTCACGACAGGCGGGGGACCCGCGTCTGGCGCAGCCGGCGTCGCGGGGAATGGAACGGCCCCGTCCGACGCCTGGGCCTTGGCCAATTCATCGGCATATTGTTGCAGCGCTTCGCCGGCGACCTTCATGCCCCATTGCCGCCCTGCGGCGCTGGATGCGGCGATGAGGATCGCTTGCTTGGAAACCAGGTTCTTTCCGGTCGGGCTTTCATAAAAGGCGATCAAATTCTTCAGATCTTCCTCGGAAAATTGCTGGGCATAGATCTGCGCGATTTCACCGGCGAACTGGTCGAGTTCGGTATTCGCCTTTTCCAGGAACCGCGCCATGAACAGGTCGCGGAATTTCTCGGTCGTGCCAGGTTGCCGATCCAGCATCGGCTTCATGTTCGCCATCATCAGGGGCAGGGCCTGCCGCATCGTATCGGTGGCGTGCATGGCCTCCACGACCTGGCGCGCGAGCGCCAATCGCCCCTGGTCGTCGGCCATCGCCCCGGTCGTCAGCAAGCCGACCAGGGCGGCAGCAGCAAACAGCATTCGTCCAAGCATGACTGATCCATCCCTCAGAGTGCCCTCAGACAGGATAGGCCAGTTGCGGGGGCAGACAAGATGCCGCGCCCTCACTCAAATGGATGCGTTGCCCGCCTTACCGCCATTGGACGAAAGGCCTCCGATCGGCCTCAGAGCGAGCGCATCAGCCCGCCATCGACCCGGATGTTCTGGCCGGTGATGTAGCCGGCGCCCTCCGAGGCGAGAAAAGCGATCGTGGCCGCGATCTCCTCGCTGGTGCCGTAGCGGCCCATCGGTACGCTGTCGCGGCGTTCCTCCGTGGCCGGCAGGCTGTCGATCCAGCCCGGCAGCACGTTGTTCATGCGCACATTGTCGGCGGCATGCTGATCGGCGAAGAGCTTGGCATAGGCGGCAAGCCCGGCGCGGAACACGGCCGAGGTCGGGAACATCGCCGTCGGTTCGAAGGCCCAGGCCGTCGAGATGTTGATGATGGCGCCGCTCTTTTGCCGGATCATTGCCGGCGCCACCAGGCGGGTGGCCCTGATCACGTTCATCAGATAGACATCGAGCCCCGTGTGCCATTGCTCATCGGTGATCTCCAAAAGCGGCGCGCGCGGGCCATGGCCGGCACTGTTGACCAGTACGTCGACACGCCCCCAACGCCCGAGCGTCAGATCGGTGAGGCGCTGCAGGTCCTCGTTGGACTGGTTGGAGCCGGTGACACCGAGGCCGCCCAATTCCTGGGCGATGGCCTCGCCCTTGCCGGAGGAGGAAAGAATGGCGACCTTATAGCCATCCTTGGCCAGGCGCCTTGCGGCCGCTGCTCCCATGCCGCTGCCGCCGGCGGTAACGATCGCTACTTTTTCTGCTGCCATTGAATTCGTCCTTCCATATTCCGAAGCGGTGCAAGACCGCGACAAAGGGTCTGTCTTCCTGATATACCGACAAATCAGCTTCATTCGAGCCAGAATAGTTGTTCTGGCCCTGTAGAAAAACTACTGCATGCCGGACGCCTTGCCTCGCCTCCCTCCACTTAAGGCCCTGCGCGCCTTCGAAGCTGCTGCGCGCCATCTGAACTTCCGCCTCGCCGCCGAGGAGCTGAACGTGACCCAGGGCGCCGTCGCTCAGCATATCCGAGCGCTGGAGGCCGATCTCGGGGTGAAGCTGTTCGAACGCCTGCCTCGTGGGCTTGCCCTCACCCATGCCGGGCAGGGGTATCTGCCCAATATCCGCCGGGCTTTCGAACTCGTCGCCGAAGCGACGCTGGGACTGCGCCCCGAGCCTGCCAGGCTGACGATCAGCGTCACGCCGAGCTTCGCGACCAAATGGCTGATCCCCAGGCTGCCGCAATTCGTAGCCCAGCACCCGCTCGTCGAGTTGCGCATTCTGGCCAATGAGAGCCTGTCGAATTTCCAAAGCGACGGCGTCGACATCGCGGTGCGGCAGGGGCGGCTGCCCTTCGGGCCGGGGCTGGTGGTCGACCGCCTGTTTGCGCAGCAGGTGATCGCCGTCTGCGCCCCTGCCTTGCTGCCGGCCGGGACGAATGGCATCGAACCGGCCGAGATCCCGAGCCATACCCTCCTGCACGATACCCATAATCTGTGGCCCGAGTTTCTCGAACAGGCGCTGGGGCTGAAGCCGCTCATCCAACCGCGGCGGATGCGCTTCAATCAGACGGGACTGGCGATCGAGGCGGCCGCTGCCGGCCAGGGCATCGCGCTCGCCAGCCGCTTCCTCGTCGCCGGCGATCTCGCCAGCGGCAGGCTGATCCAGCCGGTGGCTGCCGAAATGTCCGGCAGCCATGATTTCTACGTCGTACTGCCGCGCCGGCAGCGCCATCCCGAACCGACGGACGCAGTCCGGCGCTGGCTCATCGCGACGGCTGAGGCGGAAGCACGGGCGGACGCCCCTAAAGCGTTTTGCGATTAGACGGAACTACCAGGAATCGCAAAGACGCTTCGAACCAAAGAGCTGGAGCAAAACAGCGTTTCCGTCTAAACGCGCTTTGCTCTGGCGCTCAGAAATCCACCGCATCCGCGCTCGCGGTGGAGGAGACCCGATAGAGCGCGGCATCGGGCACGAAGGCGGGCTTGTTGCCGTCCCGGAACCGGTTGGTGATCGGATAACGGCGGTCGCGGCCGAAATTCTTTTCGGTCACCTTCACACCGGGAGCGGCCTGGCGGCGCTTGTACTCAGCAAGGTAGAGCAGACGCTCGACCTTGCGCACGGTTTCCTCGTCATGGCCCCGCGCCACGATCTCGGCGACCCGCATTTCACTTTCGACGAGGCAGCGCAGGATATCATCGAGCACGTCATAGGGCGGCAGCGAATCCTGGTCCTTCTGGTTCTCGCGCAGTTCAGCGGACGGCGCCTTGGTCAGGATGTTCTGCGGGATCACCACCCCGGCCGGCCCCTTGGCATCCACCGGTTTCCAGCGGTTGCGCAGTTCGCACAGGCGATAGACCTCGGTCTTGTAAAGGTCCTTGATCGGGTTGAAACCGCCATTCATGTCGCCATAGAGCGTACAATAGCCGACCGACATCTCCGACTTGTTGCCGGTGGTCACCACCATGGCGCCGAACTTGTTGGAGATCGACATCAGGATGGTGCCGCGGGTGCGGCTCTGCATGTTCTCCTCGGCAATGCCGCGGGGTTGGCCCTTGAACAGCGGCTCGAGCACGCTCTCCAATCCGTTCACCGGGGCCTCGATCGGCACGACGTCATAACGCACGCCGAGCGCCGTGGCGCATTCGAAGGCGTCCTTCAGGGATTCCTTGGAGGTGAAACGATAGGGCAACATCACGCAATGCACCCGCTCGGGTCCGAGCGCGTCCACAGCCATGGCCGCCACCAGGGCGGAATCGACACCGCCCGACAAACCCAGCACCACGCCGGGAAAACCATTCTTGTCGACATAATCGCGCAGCCCCAGGACGCAGGCCTGGTAATCGGCTTGCTCGCCCTCCTCCACCGGTTCGACCGTGCCTGGCTCACACGTCCAGCCCTGCGCCCCGCGCCGCCAGGTGGTGGTGACGACGGCTTCCCGGAAGGCCGGCAATTGCACTGCCAGGCGATGATCGGCGTTGAGGGCGAAGGAGGCGCCGTCGAAGATCACCTCGTCCTGGCCGCCGACCTCGTTGGCATAAAGCAGAGGCAGGCCCGATTCGGCGACGCGCGCCACCGCGACGTTGAGACGGATATCCGATTTGTCGCGGTGATAGGGCGAGCCATTGGGCACCAGCAGGATTTCGGCACCGGTCTCGGCCAGGCATTCCACCACGTCATGCCCCCAGATGTCCTCGCAGATCGGCACGCCCAGGCGCACGCCACGAAAAGCGATCGGGCCCGGCAAGGGCCCCGGCTGGAACACGCGCTTCTCGTCGAACACGCCGTAATTGGGAAGGTCGTTCTTGAAGCGGACGGCAGCGATGACGCCCTTGTCCACCAGCGCCACCGCGTTGTGCAGCTTATCCTTCTCGCGCCAGGGCAGACCGACCAGGGCAGCCGGCCCGCCATCGGCCGTATCGCGGGCGAAATCTTCCAGGGCGGCGCGGCAGGCATCCTGATAGGCAGGCTTCAGCACCAGATCCTCGGGCAGATAGCCGGAAAGGAAGAGTTCGGTGAACAGCACGAGGTCGGCACCCTGATCGCGCGCGTTCGCCCTGGCAGCGCGGGCCTTGGCAAGATTGCCGGCGATGTCGCCGAGCGTCGGTTTGAGCTGGGCGACGGCAATGCGCAGAATATCGGTGCTCATGTCACTTCAACGGCGAATGGAAAACGATCCGCCATCCTTACACCAGCCTTTCGGCCAGCGCGAGAATCCAGGTCAGCCCCGCCAGGGTCAGCGCCGTGAACACGGCCGCCGAACCGAGATCCTTGACGATACGGATATGGGGGTGGCGGTCGGGCGTGACATGGTCGGACAGTGCCTCGATGGCGGTGTTGAGCAACTCCACCATCAGCACCAGCAGGATGACGCCGATCAGGGCAAGGCGCTTCCACCAGCTTTCGGTGACGAAGAAGCTCGCCGGCACCGCGATGGCAAGGACGACGACCTCCTGGCGCACCGCCAATTCATAGCGGACGGCATGGGCAAGACCCGCCGCCGAATTGAAGAATGCCTTGACGATTCGCTCCATGACCACTCCCGAGAACGGCAGCGTTTTAAGGCCCCGCAGCGGCAATCGCCAAGGAGAATCGGCCATTGCAATCGAGACTCTATCCAGCAAAATGCCGGCCCGAAGGCCGGCATACTGCCATCGATATGGCCTCTCTCAGCGCTTCTTCTTGTAGTAGACGTCGAGGCAGACGGCGAAGAGCAGCACCAGGCCCTTGATCCATTTCTGGTCGTCGATGCCGAGGCCGAGGATCGACATGCCGACATTCATCACTCCCATCAGCAAGGCGCCGATCACCGCCCCGGTGATCTTGCCGACGCCACCCGAGGCCGAGGCACCGCCGATGAAGCAGGCCGCGATGACGTCGAGCTCATAACCGTCGCCGGCCTTCGGGGTCGCCATGCCGCCGAAGCGGGAGGTGACGATGAGCCCTGCCAGCGCCGCCAATGCACCCATATTGACGAAGGTCAGCAGGATAAGGCGATCGGTGTTGATGCCCGAGAGCTTGGCCGCCTTTTCGTTGCCGCCGAGGGCATAGATGCGTCGGCCGATCACGGTGCGGGTGGTCACGAAGACATAGAGCAGCGTCAGCGCCAGGAGGATGATCAACACCATCGGCAGGCCGCGATACATGGCGAGGAGGTAGCCGACATAGACGGTCACGACCGCCATGAGGATATTGCGGCCGATGAAGATCGCCAGCGGTTCTTCCTCCACCCCATGCTTGAGCCGAGTCATCCGGCCCTTGATGTTCACCAGGATGAACAGCGCCGCGGCGATCAGGCCGAGGGCAAAAGTGGTGGTGAAGAAACCCGGCGCCGCGAACGGGTCCGGAATCCAGCCGGCGCTGAGCTGGTTGAACTGGGCCGGCAGCGGACCGACATTGGTATTGCCGAGCAGGCGATAGGTCAGCCCGCGAAACACCAGCATGCCCGCCAGGGTGACGATGAAGGAGGGAATGCGCAGATAGGCGATGAAATAGCCCTGGATGCCGCCGATCAGCGCCCCGACCACCAGGGTGGCGACCGCCGCCGGTGCCCAATGCCAGCCGAGCTTCACCATCAAGGTCGCGGCAACGGCACCGGTGAAGGCGCAGACAGAGCCGACCGACAAGTCGATATGGCCTGCCACGATCACCAGCAACATGCCGAGCGCCATGACGATGACATAGCCGTTCTGGTTGGGAATGTTGTTGATGTTGGACGGCGCCAGCATTCGTCCTTCCGTCATGTATTGGAAGAAGCCGACGATGACGATCAGCGAGATCAGCAGGCCATAGTCGCGGATATTGCCGCTGATATATTCGAGGATCGATTTCTTGGGCGAAGCAGCCTGGGCTTCCATGGTGTTTGTCGTCATCGTCAATGTCCTTCCGCACGCATGATGGCGCGCATGATCTTTTCTTGGGTGGCCTCGGCCCCGGGGAATTCGCCTACGAAGCGGCCCGCATTCATCACATAGATGCGATCGCACATGCCAAGCAGTTCCGGCATCTCGGAGGAAATCATCAGCACGGCTTTGCCTTCATTCACCATCTCGTTGATGATGCTGTAGATTTCATATTTCGCACCGACATCGATGCCGCGCGTCGGCTCGTCGAGCATCAGCAATTCAGGATTGGAAAACAGCCATTTGGAGAGCACCACCTTCTGCTGATTGCCACCCGACAGGTTCACCGTCTTCTGGAAGACGTTGGGAGAGCGGATGTTCAGCTTGCGCCTGTAGTCGTTGGCCACCCGCAATTCCTTGATGTCGTCGATGACGGAATTCTTCGACACACCTTCCAGGTTGCTGAGCGTGATGTTCTTGATGATGTCCTCTTCCAGGACGAGGCCGAGCTGCTTGCGATCCTCCGTGACATAGGCCAGGCCATTGTCCAGCGCCTTTTGGATGGTCGAAAGATCGACCGGCTTGCCGTGCATCAGGGCCTGGCCGCTGATGCGCTGGCCGTAGGAGTGGCCGAAGATGCTCATGGCAAGCTCCGTCCGCCCTGCGCCCATCAGGCCGGAAATGCCGACGACCTCGCCCTTGCGCACCGTGAAGTTCACGCCCTTGACCACCTGCCGGTCGGAATGCTCGTGATGGTGCACCACCCAGTCCTTGATCTCCAGGACCGGCTCGCCGATCTTGGGCTGGCGGCTGGGATAGCGGTCGGCCATTTCGCGCCCGACCATGCCCTTGATGATGCGGTCCTCGCTGATCGCCTCGTTGCGGCAGTCGAGGGTCTCGATCGAGGCACCGTCGCGGATCACGGTGATCTCGTCGCAGACCTTGGAAATCTCGTTGAGCTTGTGCGAGATCAGGATCGAGGAAATGCCCTGCCGCTTGAACTCCAACAGGAGATCGAGCAGCGCATCGCTGTCGCTTTCGTTGAGGCTGGCCGTCGGCTCGTCCAGAATCAGCAGCTTGACGTCCTTCGACAAGGCCTTGGCGATCTCGACGAGCTGCTGCTTGCCGACGCCGATATTGGTGATGAGCGTGTCCGGTGATTCCTTCAGCCCGACCTTGTCCAGCACCTTGCGGGTCTTGCCATAGGTCAGGGGCCAATCGATCAGGCCGCCGGTGGCCTGCTCATTGCCGAGGAAGATGTTCTCGGCAATGGAAAGCAGCGGCACCAGGGCAAGCTCCTGATGGATGATGATGATGCCGAGCTCTTCGGAATGGCGGATATCCTTGAAACGGCACTCCTGGCCGCGGAAATGGATCTCCCCTTCGTAGGAGCCGTAGGGATAGACCCCGCTCAGCACCTTCATCAGGGTTGATTTGCCGGCGCCATTTTCGCCGACCACGCCATGAATTTCGCCCTCGTTGACCGTGAGGTTGACGTTGCTGAGCGCCTTGACCCCCGGAAAGGTCTTGGTGATGCCCCGCATTTCCAGGATGGCTGTCATAGTGGATGACCTGTGAAAAGGGCGGCCGGCACCGTGGTGCCAGCCGCCCGATACCCTAACATGGTTTAAGGACGACCACTTACTTCAGCTGGTCTTCCTTGTAGTACCCGCCATCGACGAGCACCTGCTTCCAATTGTCCTTGGTGACCAAAACGGGCTTGAGCAGATAGGTCGGCACGACCTTCTTGCCGTTGTCGTAGCTCTTGGTGTCGTTGATCTCGGGCTTGCCGCCGGAGAGCACGGCATCGACCATGTCGACCGACACCTTGGCGAGCTGGCGCGTATCCTTGTAGATCGTCGAGTACTGGTCGCCGGCGATGATCGCCTTGACCGAGGCGACTTCCGCGTCCTGACCCGAGATGAAGGGCATGGGCTTGTCGCCCGAGCCGTAGCCGGCCGCCTTCAGAGAGGCGATGATGCCGCGCGACAGGCCGTCATAGGGAGACAGGACCGCATCGACCTTCTTGTCGGTGTAGAAGGCGGAGAGAAGGTTGTCCATGCGCGACTGGGCGAGCGAACCGTCCCAGCGCAGCGTGCCGACCTTGTCCATGCCTGCCTGCTTGGACTGCACCACCAGCTTGCCGCTGTCGATATAGGGCTGCAGGACCGACATGGCGCCGTTGTAGAAGAAGAAGGCGTTGTTGTCGTCCGGCGAGCCGCCGAACAGCTCGATGTTGAAGGGCCCCTTGCCGTCCTTGAGGCCGAGAGCCGTCTCCAGCGACTGCGCCTGCAGCACGCCGACCTGGAAATTGTCGAAGGTGGCGTAATAGTCGACATTCTCCGAATTGCGGATCAGACGGTCATAGGCGATGACCTTCACGCCCTTGGCGGCAGCTTCCTTGAGCACGTCGGCGAGCGTGGTGCCGTCGATCGAGGCGATCACCAGCACCTTGTCGCCCTTGGTCAGCATGTTCTCGATCTGGGCGAGCTGGTTGGGAATGTCGTCGTCGGCATATTGCAGATCGGTGGCATAGCCCTTGGCCTGCAGCTGCTTGACGACATTGTTGCCGTCGTCGATCCAGCGCTCCGAAGTCTTGGTCGGCATGGCGATGCCGACAGGCCCCTTATCCTGAGCAAGGGCCGGCGACGCGACGGTCATCGCGCCGAAGGCGGCAGCCAAAAGCAAGGATTTGAACAATTTCACGTCTCTCTCCCAAGTTGACGTTTTCCCGGTCCGGGACGGACCGGTTCTAGAAAATAGCCCCTCAGCCGATATCGGGAATCGAAGTGGTCCCAATGGGATCTCTTCTCATCTCCAAGGCATGGCGGAATGCGTCCATAACTATGCCGCCTGGAGATGCCTCTTCCAGTCAGGCTCAGAATTCATAAGAGCTTTCCAATGCTTGTCAATTGGTATTACAATTAGCAAACAGATGATGCGCCACCGTCCTTCAGGAGCGACGGTGGCGCGTCTCGTCATCGCAGGTCAATCCGTCAGGGCGAACGGCCGGCGTTGCGGTCGCTGGTTACCGTTCGATGTCCCGAGCCCCTATTTCAACTGATCTTCCTTATAGTAGCCGCTGTCGACCAGCACCTGTTTCCAGTTGTCCTTGGTGACCAAAACGGGCTTGAGCAGATAGGTCGGCACGACCTTCTTGCCGTTGTCGTAGCTCTTGGTGTCGTTGATCTCGGGCTTGCCGCCGGAGAGCACGGCATCGACCATGCCGACCGACACCTTTGCCAATTCACGGGTGTCCTTGAAAACGGTGGAATACTGGTCGCCGGCGATGATCGCCTTGACCGAGGCGACTTCCGCGTCCTGACCCGAGATGAAGGGGATCGGCTTGTCGCCCGAGCCGTAGCCGGCCGCCTTCAGAGAGGCGATGATGCCGTGGGCGAGGGTGTCGTTCGGGGAGAGAACGGCGTCGATTTTCTTGTCGGTGTAGAAGGCGGAGAGAAGGTTGTCCATGCGCGACTGGGCGAGCGAACCGTCCCAGTTCAGCGTGCCGACCTTGTCCATGCCCATCTGCTTGGACTGCACCACCAGCTTGCCGCTGTCGATATAGGGCTGCAGGACCGACATGGCGCCGTTGTAGAAGAAGAAGGCGTTGTTGTCGTCCGGCGAGCCGCCGAACAGCTCGATGTTGAAGGGCCCCTTGCCGTCCTTGAGGCCGAGAGCCGTCTCCAGCGACTGCGCCTGCAGCACGCCGACCTGGAAATTGTCGAAGGTGGCGTAATAGTCGACATTCTCCGAATTGCGGATCAGACGGTCATAGGCGATGACCTTCACGCCCTTGGCAGCCGCCGCCTTGAGAGCATCTGCCAGGGTGGTGCCGTCGATCGCCGCGATCACCAGCACCTTGTCGCCCTTGGTCAGCATGTTCTCGATCTGGGCGAGCTGGCCGGGAATATCGCCATTGGCATATTGCAGATCGGCCCCGTACCCCTTGGCTTCGAGCTGCTTGACGACGTTCTTGCCGTCGTCGATCCAGCGCTCGACCGTCTTGTCCGGCATGGCGATGCCGACGGTCTCCTTGTCCTGCGCCAAGGCCGGCGCCGCGAGAACGCCGGCAGCCAGGGCGCTCGCCAGACATAGTTTTTGAAACAAACCCATAATGCCTCCCGATTTCATGAGTTACGTACCTCAATTTTTCGTCATTGCAGTCGTCGATTGTCTCATTGCAATGGTTTGACGAATGATAAATTAGTACCTCTGCGAGTCAACGATCGATGATGGACGGACCTCATGGATCGCTATGACCGGCATAAGATCGCCGTCGGCTCCTTTCACCCCCAGTCGAGCACGATCTTGCCGCACTCGCCCCGCGCCATCGTCTCGAAGCCCTGGAGATAGTCGGCGACGGGCAGGCGATGGGTGATTACAGGGCGGATGTTGAGCCCGCTCTGCAGCATGGCCAGCATCTTGTGCCAGGTCTCGAACATCTCGCGGCCATAGATGCCTTTGATCGTCAGCATCTTGAAGACGATCTTGTTCCAGTCCACGGCGAAGGGCGTGGCAGGAATGCCCAGCATGGCGATCTTGGAGCCCATCAGCATGACGTCGAGCATCTGCTGGAAGGCCACCGGCGCGCCGCTCATCTCCAGGCCGACATCGAAGCCTTCCTTCATCTTCAGGCGGCTCATCACATCGCGCAGATCTTCCTTGGCGACATTGACCGGCACGACATCAGCCACCTTGGCGGCAAGGTCCAGGCGAACGGGGTTGATGTCGGTGATCACCACATGGCGCGCGCCGGCATGGCGGGCCACGGCCCCCGCCATGATGCCGATCGGGCCGGCGCCGGTGATCAGCACGTCCTCGCCGACGAGATCGAAGGACAGCGCCGTGTGCACGGCATTGCCGAGCGGATCGAGGATGGCGCCCAGTTCGTCGTCGACCTCCTCGGGCAGCGGCACGATGTTGAAGGCCGGCACCTTCACATATTCGGCGAAGGCGCCGGGCATGTTGACGCCGATGCCGCGCGTGTCGGGATCGAGATGGAAGCGCCCTGCCCGCGTCGCCCGGCTCTTCATGCCGATGACGTGACCTTCACCGGACACGCGCTCGCCGATCTTGAGGCTATGCACGGCCGAGCCGATCTCGACGATCTCGCCGGCATATTCATGGCCGACGATCATCGGCACGGGCACCGTCTTCTGTGCCCAGGCATCCCATTTGTAGATGTGGATGTCGGTACCGCAAATCCCGGTTTTCCGCACCTTCACCAGGACGTCGTTGGGTCCGAGTTCGGGCATCGGCTCATTGTCCGAGAACCAAAGGCCGGGTTCGGGCTTGGACTTGACGAGGGCTTTCATGGGAGGCCTTCAGGCTTGCCAGGGGTTGAAGACAGGAACGCCGAGGGGGCTAAAATCGGCGACGTTTCGGGTGACCATGGTCAGGCCATGCTCCAAGGCCGTGGCCGCGATCATTGCATCACGTTCTGGACGTCGGTCCGGGACATGCAGGCGTGCACATATCTGCGCGGTCCGAAATCCGAACTGCAAAATCCGACCGTCATAGCTGGGCTCGACCTTGCCAACCAACCAGTTGCGGAGGATTCCGCCTTGCGCCGGATCACAGCGTTCGATCGACAACACGCCAATTTCGAGTTCCATCATCGTAATCGCGGAGATGAATTGTCTCGATTTGGCGGTGGCGCGAGCCCATTCAACAAGTTTCGGCGCGGCAAGATGGGGACGACGCAACTGACACAGGACATGGGTATCCAGCAGGAACATCAATCGAATACCGGCTCCCTGCGCACGATCTCACGCAATCGCGGGGGCTCGAAATCGAAATCCGCTTCCGGCTCGTCCTGGCGGAGTAGATCGACGATGCTCGGCTCTTGCCCAACAAGACGCTGATATTCCTCATGTTTCAACAACACGAAGGCGGGCTTGCCGCGATCGGTGATCAAGAGCGGCCCCTCCTCAGCGGCACGCTTGGCTTTGCCGATGTCGTGATTGAACTCGCGGCTGCTCATATGTTTCATCGAATACCTCCGCAAGAAATGTAGTTACAATACTACATCCTGCAACACCAATCACGCGAAAAGATCAGATCACGCCCAAAGCTTTCCCGGCATCGGCAAAGGCGTCGATGGCAAAATCGATATCGGCCTGCGTGAGCCCGGCCGACATCTGGGTGCGGATGCGCGCCCTGCCCTTCGGCACCACCGGGAAGAAGAAGCCGGCGACATAGACGCCGCGCTCGTCGAGGGCCCGGGCCATCTCCTGGGCGCGGCGCGCGTCGTGCAGCATCACCGGGATGATCGGCGTCTCGCCCTGCAGGAGTTCGAAGCCTGCCTTCTCCAGCCCCGCACGGAAGCGCCTGGTGTTGGCGAAGAGCTTCTCGCGCAGATCATCGCCGGCCTGAGCCAATTCGATCGCCTTCATCGAGCCGGCCGCGACCGGGGGAGCCAGCGAGTTGGAGAACAGATAGGGGCGCGCGCGCTGGCGCAGGAGATCGATGATCGGCTGGCTGGCGGCGACATAGCCGCCCATCGCTCCACCAAGGGCCTTGCCCAGCGTGCCTGTGAGGATATCGACCTTGTCCTCTACCCCGGCGCGGGCGGGCGTGCCGCGCCCCTCGGGGCCGATGAAGCCGGTCGCATGGCAATCATCCACCATCACATTCGCCCCATAGCGCCCGGCGAGTTCCGTAAGCGTCTTCAGATCGGCGAGATAGCCGTCCATCGAGAAGACGCCGTCGGTCGCGATCAAGATGTGGCGGGCATTGTCGGCGCGGGCCGCCTGCAGCTGCACTTCGAGATCGTTCATGTCGCCATTGGCGAAGCGATAGCGCTTGGCCTTGCACAGGCGCACGCCATCGATGATCGAAGCATGGTTCAGACTGTCGGAGACGATGGCATCCTCGGCGCCGAGCAGCGGTTCGAACACCCCGCCATTGGCGTCGAAGCAGGCGGCGAAGAGAATCGCATCGTCCTTGTTGAGATAACGGGCGATGGTGCGCTCGAGTTCGCGATGCAGGGTCTGCGTGCCGCAGATGAAGCGCACCGAGGCCATGCCGAAGCCATGGCCGTCCATCGCCTGCTTGGCGGTGGCGATGATCTCGGGATTGTCGGCAAGGCCGAGATAGTTGTTGGCGCATAGATTGAGCATCGGCCGCCGTCCGGCCTCGGCGGCCACTTCGATGCGGGCGCGCTGCGGGCCGGCAATCTCGCGTTCGCTCTTCCACAAGCCGTCCCTGGCGATTTCCGTCAGGGTGGATTTGACATGATCGATGAGCGACATCGGGCGGCTCCCTTGTACCTGTTTGGGCTCACAGGCCTAAGCCAAAACCGACCGCGCTTCAAATGATGAGATCATGCCAAAAGCGGATGGCGCCCCGCTTCGGCCGGCCGCGAAGCGAGGCGCCACGATGACGGGCGACGTCCCTGGCCTTGTCGCCCACACTCGGGGCAAAAATGCTTCAGAACACGTTCGGCACATACATTTCCGAGGGTACGGGATGGCGCACATAATCCTCGTGGCGCTCCCGCTCGGGCAGGACGACCGGCGGATGCTCGACCTGGCCATAGGGAATCTGGCTGAGCAGATGGCTGATGCAGTTGAGGCGCGCGCGCTTCTTGTCCACGGCCTCGACCACCCACCAGGGTGCCTCGGGAATATGGGTGCGTTCCAGCATCACTTCCTTGGCCCTGGTATAGTCTTCCCAGCGCCGGCGCGATTCCACGTCCATCGGGCTCAGCTTCCACTGTTTGAGCGGATCCTGGATACGCATGTTGAAGCGGAATTCCTGCTCCTCGTCGGTGATCGAGAACCAGTATTTCAACAGGATGATGCCCGAGCGCACCAGCATGCGCTCGAATTCGGGCACGGAGCGGAAGAACTCCTCATATTCGGCATCGGTGCAAAAGCCCATGACATGCTCGACGCCTGCCCGGTTGTACCAGCTGCGGTCGAACAGCACCATCTCGCCGCCGGCCGGCAGATGGGCGACATAACGCTGGAAATACCACTGCGTGCGCTCACGCTCGTTGGGCGCCGGCAAGGCGGCCACGCGACAGATGCGCGGATTGAGGCGCTGGGTGATGCGCTTGATCACGCCGCCCTTGCCCGCGGAATCGCGCCCTTCGAACAGCACCACCACCCGCAGCTTGTGGTGCTGGATCCAGTCCTGCAGCTCGACCAGTTCGTGCTGCAGGCGGAAGAGCTCGCGGAAATAGATCTTGCGATCGAGCGTATCGCGCTCCTCCAGCTCGGGTGCATCCCCCAGAATGCGGTCGAGGCGTGCCTCTTCCAGCTCCAATTCGAGTTCTTCATCATATCCATCGGCGATTTCTTGCCGGATACGGTCGAGATTGGGTCTGCTATCCGCTGGCGTCGTCATGCGAATACTCCTTGCGAGAAGGCCGTTCCGATCGGCCAGGCATGTCTCGGGCGCCATAGGCCCATGCTTTCGTGAAGCGCGTAGTGCAGGAATATTTCAGTTATGTGACACGTCCGGCAAGCTCCTCGCCGGGCGGTCAGCCCGTCTTCAGCCACTCCACGGCGCGATGGGCGATGGCCATCACCGGGGCATTGGTATTGGCGCTGACGATCTCGGGCATCACCGAGCAGTCGAATACGCGCAAGCCCTCGACGCCGCGCACACGCAGCTGGGAATCGAGGACCGCCATCGGATCATCGTCCCGTCCCATGCGCGCCGTGCCGACGGGGTGGTAGTTGGTCTTGACCATACGCTTGCAATGGGCGTGCAAATCGGCGTCGGAAACCTTGTCGGCACCCGGCAGCATCTCATGGGAGATCTTCTCCTTGATCGGCGAAGTGTCAAGGAAGGAACGGGCAAAACGCAGGCCCGCGATCATCAGCCTGATATCCTCGGGATGTTTGAGGAAACCGCCGTCGACAACCGGCGGCTCGAGCGGATCCGCCGAACGCAGCCTCACCGTCCCTCGCGATTTCGGCCTGAGCAGGCAGGTGGTGAAGGTCACACCGTCGCAGGCGGTGACATCGGTGATGTCGCGGTCGAGATAGACAGTCGGCACGCAATAGATCTTCAGCGATGCATCGGCCTGCGGGTCGTCGGGATTGGTGAAGACGCAGGCCTCCACGCCCGTGGTGGTTACCGGCCCCCGCTTGCGCAGGAGATAGTCGAGGCCGTTGCGGATCATGTTCCAGCCCTTGTCCTGGCCGAAATAGCCGTAGCGACCGTTGGAGGCGGCGATCACCGGCACCTCGCAATGATCCTGCAGGTTCTCTCCCACCCCCGGCAGGTCAACCCGGGGCTTGATGCCGTGGCGCAGGAGATGGTCGGCCGGGCCGATGCCTGACAGCATCAGGAGCTTGGGCGTGACATAGGTGCCGGCGGCGAGGATCACCGTGGCGGCGGACGCTCTCTGGGTTCGGCCTCCCTCGACATAGTCCACACCCGTGCAGCGGTTCCCCTCGATGACGAGGCGCGTCACGATCGCTTCGGTGGTGATGGTCAGACGTTCGTCGCCGCGCACCAGCGGCAGGAAGGCATCCACGGCCGAGCAGCGGCGCTTCGTCGCCGGATCCATGGTGCCCTGCATGAGGCCCACGCCGCGCTGGCGTCCGGAATTGAAGTCGGGGTTGAGCGGCTCGCCCAGAGACGGAAGCGCTTCCAGGAAGGCCCTGGTCATCTCGCAGGTATAGAGCGGCCTGGTGACCTTGAGCGGACCGGCGGTGCCATGCACCGGCGTGTCGAGATCGGCATTGCCTTCCATTGCGATGAAATGCGGAAGGATATCGGCATAGCGCCAGCCTTCCGCCCCGTAATTGTCGGCCCAATTGTCATAATCGGCCGGCTGGCCGCGCATATAGACCATGGCATTGACCGAGGAACCGCCGCCAAGCACCCGCCCCTGCGGCACGATGGTCGCGCGCCCGTCGAGCTGGGGCTGGCGCTCCATCCTATGCATGGTGAGATAGGTGTCCTTGGCCAGATATTTCATGTAGCCGGCCGGCATATGCATGATCGGATTCATGCGGGCGGGGCCGGCTTCCAGCATCAATACGCGCTGGCCGAGATCGCGCACGAGCCGCATGGCTGTCACGCAGCCAGACGAGCCGCCGCCGACGATGATGGTGTCGTAAGTCATTGCGATCAGAACCCGCCCCAATTGTCAGACGAGTTCGTTGTGTTTCACAACTTTGGCAGGAGTGCAAACGGATTAGGCCTCGGACGCCGGCAGCCCCGCCCCCAGGGTGATCATCACGATCTCGGGCGGCACGCCGAAGCGCACCGGCAGGCCCGTCATGCCAAGGCCACCCGAGACGACGAGGTGGCGATCCCCCTCGACGATATGGCCATAGGCAAAGCGGTTGCCATAGCGCGAGGGAACATGAATCACTCCGATGCCGGGCAGGACCACCTGCCCGCCATGCGTATGACCGCAGACCGTCAGGCCAATATGATCGGGCACGTCGACGAAGATGTCCGGCTCATGCGCCAGCAGGATCGCCGGGGCGGCGTCGCCTACCTTGGCGAGCGTGCCCGGCAGGTCGTCGAGGCCGTAATTGCCGTCGCCGAGGCCGAGCAGCCAGAAGGGCCGCCCGTCCTTCTCGAGCCGCAGCACCGCATTCTCCATCACATGGATGCCGTTGGCTCTGAAGGCACGGCGGACATTGTCGCCATCATGCCAGCCGATATCGTGATTGCCGAGCACGGCATGCACGTCGAGCGGCGCGCGCAGGACCGAGAGCGCCCTGGCGCATTCCGACATCGGCACGAAGGAGCCGACACCGAAGCGCCCCATGCCCGCCTCGTAGTCGCCTGCCAGCAGCACGATGTCGGGCTTGAGGGCATTGGTGGTGAGGGCGATCTGCTCGATATGGGCGGGTGTCATCCAGGGATTGATGGCATGGATGTCGGCGAGCACGGCGATGCGCAGCGTCGGGCCGCTTCTCCATTGGGGCGGTGCGACTTGGTACTGCGTCACCAGCAACCGTCGTGGTTCGACCCCGAAGGCATAGCCGCCGAACAGGAGGGGTGTGGCAAGGCCGGCCTTGAGGAGGAAATTGCGTCTGGAGAGCATGCGGAACCGTGGATATTTCAACGAACGAAACAATCTTCGCGCATCTTTGTGGCGCCGCAGCAGCAACGATATGCAGGAGCGATGGAAAGAAAGCGCAATCGCCATGCGCAAGCCGAGCACGAGGTGCTCGGCCTAACTCACCGGTGAGCCGCCGCCATCCAGCGTGATCATCACGATCTCCGGCGGTACGCCGAAACGTACCGGCACCCCGGTCATGCCGAGGCCACCCGAGACGACAAGGTGGCGGTTGTCTTCGACGATGTGGCCATAGGCGAAACGCCTGCCATAGCGGGAGGGCACGCCTCTCGGGCCATAGAACGGGAAACTGACCTGCCCGCCATGCGTGTGTCCGCAGACCGTCAGGGCAATGCGGCGTTCGCGATCCAGATGCGCCAGCTCGGCAAAAATGTCCGGTTCATGGGCGAGCAGGATCGCGGGCGAGTCATCGCTCATTTGGGCTAGCGTGCCCGGCAGGTCGTCGAGCCTCCTATGATGGATCCCTCCCCACTGATCTCCCAAGCCGAGCAGCCAGAGGCCTCTCCCTGTCTTCTCCAGCCGGACCGCCACATTCTCCATGACGGGAATGCCATGCGCGGCGAAGGCGCGCCGGACATTGTCGCCACCCTTGCCACGCCGTCCCAGATCGTGATTGCCGAGCACGGCATGCACGCCCAGGGGCGCGCGAAGCAGCGAGAGCGCTCTGGCGCAATCCTCCATCGAGACATAGGAGCCGACACCATAGAGCGGCATGCTGGCCTCGTAGTCGCCGGCCAGCAGCACGATGTCGGGCTCGAGGGCGTTGGTGGCGCGCGCAATCCGCTCGATGTGGGCAGGGCTCATCCAAGGATTGATGGCGT
Organism: Labrys sp. LIt4; assembly: GCF_017813775.1. Lineage (NCBI taxonomy): Bacteria > Pseudomonadati > Pseudomonadota > Alphaproteobacteria > Hyphomicrobiales > Xanthobacteraceae > Labrys > Labrys sp. LIt4. The sequence continues at coordinate 180,594 of NZ_JAGIPY010000002.1, read as the reverse complement.
GGATGTCGGCGAGCACGGCGATCCTGAGGACCAGTCCGGAAGGCCAATTGCCGGACGAGATTCGGTAGCGTGTCGTCACAAGACGCTGCGGCTCGACGCCGAAGGCGTAGCCGCCTGACAGGAAAGGCGTGGCGAGGCCGGCTTTGAGCAGGAAACGGCGTCTGGATAGCATCGGGATCCACGGGGCTAGCGTTGCTTGGCAAAGCAACCCTGCCGCATGGATGTGATGCGCAAATCGGCGATGGATGCAGGATCGAAGGAAAGTCGGCGCAATCTCGGCTGTGAAGGGCAGAAAAGCCAAGAGGCGGGCCAACGGACCCGCCTCTTCACATCTTGATCTTCCGGTCGGGATGGAATGACAGTGCGCGCGTCACTCCGCCGCGATGATACTCGGCCTAACTTGGCCGGAACGTTCCTTCTTGACCAGATCCGCCACCATGAAGGCGACTTCGATGGCCTGCTCGGCATTGAGGCGCGGATCGCAATGGGTGTGGTAGCGATCCGCGAGATCGGCCTCGCTCACGGCACGGGCCCCGCCGGTGCATTCGGTGACGTTCTTGCCGGTCATCTCCAGATGCAGGCCGCCGGCATAGGTGCCTTCGGCCTGGTGCACGGCAAAGAAGCTCTTGATCTCGCCGGTGATCTGGTCGAACGGCCGAGTCTTGTAGCCGTTCATCGCCTTCACCGTATTGCCATGCATCGGGTCGCAGGACCACACCACCGAACGGCCCTCTCGCTTCACGGCGCGGATGAGCTCGGGCAGATGCTGCTCGACCTTGTCATGGCCGAAGCGCGCGATCAGGGTCAGGCGGCCCGGCTCGTTTTCGGGGTTGAGGATGTCGATCAGCTTGATCAGCTCGTCGGGCTTGAGCGACGGGCCGCATTTCAGGCCGATCGGATTCTTGACGCCACGGAAGAACTCGACATGGGCATGATCGAGCTGGCGCGTGCGGTCGCCGATCCAGATGAAGTGGCCCGAGGTCGCATAGGGATCGCCCGAAGTGGAATCGATGCGCGTCATCGCCTGCTCATAGCCGAGCAGCAGGGCCTCGTGGCTGGTATAGAAATCGGTGATGCGCATCTCCGGATGCAATTCCGGGTCGATGCCGCAGGCGCGCATGAAGTCGAGCGTCTCGGTGATGCGTTCGGCCAGGGCCTGGTATTTCGAGCTCTGCGGCGAGTCCTTGACGAAGCTGAGCATCCACTGGTGTACATGGGCGAGATTGGCATAGCCGCCGGTGGCGAAGGCGCGCAGCAGGTTGAGCGTCGCCGCCGACTGGCGATAGGCCTCGAGCTGGCGGCGCGGATCGGGAATGCGCGCCTCGGCCGTGAATTCGGTGCCGTTGACGATGTCGCCACGATAGACCGGCAGCTCGATCTCGCCGACCTTCTCGGTGGGCGCCGAGCGCGGCTTGGCGAACTGGCCGGCGATGCGGCCGACTTTCACCACCGGCGAGGAGCCGGCGAAGGTGAGCACCACCGCCATCTGCAGGAAGACGCGGAAGAAGTCGCGGATGTTGTCGGCGCCGTGCTCGGCGAAGCTCTCGGCGCAGTCGCCGCCCTGGAGCAGGAAGGCCTCGCCGGCCGCCACCTTGGCGAGCTGGCGCTTGAGCTTGCGTGCTTCACCGGCAAAAACCAGCGGAGGGAAAGTCGCGAGCGTCGCCTCGACGTCGTTGAGGGCCTTTTCGTCAGGATAGACGGGCGACTGCTGGATGGGTCTGGAACGCCAGCTCTGCGGTGTCCAACGCTCGGACATGAGTATACTTCCTGTTCTCAGGGCGAGCCGGCAATAGCCGCCCAGCACGACGACGATACTTTCACGGGGCCGGCGTTTTCCGGCGAAGGCCGGTTCTATACGCGTCCGGCAGACGGAAAACCAGCGTAAAACCGTGGCTTTTCGCCCCATTCACGAAATTTTCGGGCATGTTCAGGCCGTTTTAGCCAAATCAAGAGGCGCGTGCGATTCCAAGCCGCTCGAGATCGGCTTTTTCCGCGACCGCTGGCATCCCTGCTCTCAATTCTCCCGTCCCGCCAGGACCTTGAGGGCCTTCAAGGTCTCCCGATTGAGGGTGCCGTTGGTCTTGCCGCTGTAGAGGCCACGATCGACCAGTATCGACTGTACTTCCACACGGGTGTCCAGACTCCAGGCGCCCCAATGGTCGGTGAGCTGGTTGAAGCTGTATTCGTTGCCGGCTGCCAGCGCGCGCATCAGCCACAGCGCTGCCGCCTTCCCGTCGGCCGCGATGCCCGTGCCATTGGCATAGGCGAAAGCCAGGCCGGCCATGCCGTCGGTATTGCCGCGATCGGCGGCAAGGCGATAATAGGTGACCGACTTGGCTTCATCCTTGGGCACGCCGTCGCCGCTGAGATAGGCATAGGCGATCTTCACCAGGGCATCGTCGTCGCCCTGGTCGGCTGCGGCCTGGAACAGCGCCACTGCCTTGGCGCCATCCTTCGGCACGCCCTGTCCGCTCTGATAGGCCAAAGCGAGGTTGCGGGCGCCCGCCGGATCGCCCTTGTCGGCCGCCTCTTGGAATTGCCGGGCCGCTTCCGCCAAATCCTGGGCAACGCCCTCGCCATCCCGATAGAGAAAGCCGAGATTGACGTTGGCGGCGGCCAGTCCCGCCTCCGCCGCCTTCTTGTAGAGCGCCAGGGCTTGCGCCGGATCGGCTTTCACGCCGCGCCCGACCTGATATTGATAGGCCAGGGAGTTGAGGCAGTCTGCGTCGCCCTTGTCGGCGCAGAGCTTGAACAGGCGGTTCGCCTCGGCGTCATTGCTCGGGACGCCGACACCGTCGCGTTCGCGCACCCCGGCCGAGAAGGCTGCGATCAGGCTGCCGAGATCGGCCGCCTTGCGATAGGCCTCGAGGGCAGCCGCATCATTGCCGAGCTTTTCCTGGGCACGCCCGAGCTGGAACTGGAAGCGCGCAACGGCAGGGTAGCGGCTGACGGCCTCCCGGCAGCGCGCCAGAGCCAGCGCGCCGTCGAGCGCCTCCATGGCGACGCCATCCACGACCTTCTGGCTGTCCTCGGGGCTGGCCGCCAGGCGATCGCAATCGGTGACGGCTTCCTCCGCCTGGGGCTGGGCTGGCACAGCGCGCAAGGGAGGAACATGCCGCCCGTGGGGCGGGGTGAGATTGAGTGCAGAGGCCGCGTTCGCAAGCACGATCATGCCAGCGGCCAGCGTGCCGAAAATCACCACAGGAGCCCGCATCATGCCCTCCCCGAACCGCCTGCCCGCCGCCCTCTCATGCGCAGCGGCCGGACATCCAAGCGGGGGAATCGCCGCTATCGCACGGCGTGCACTCTGCAGCCGGGCTGGTAAAGGCCGGCTTAGCGGACAGGCGTACGCATCGTCACCAATTCCTCGGCCGCACTTGGATGCAGCGGCATGGTGGCATCGAAATCCGCCTTTGTCGCGCCCATCCTGACGCTGATCGCCAGCAATTGCGCCATTTCGGCCGCCCCTTCGCCGACGATATGCACGCCGAGAATCTTGTCGGTCACCTTGTCGACCACCAGCTTCATGAAGACACGATCGCCGCTGCCCGACAGGGTAGCCTTCATGGCCCGGAACGAGGTCTGGAAGATGCTGACACCCCCGCCGCATTCGGCGCGCGCTTCTTCCTCGCTCAAGCCGACGGTGCCGATCTCCGGGGTGGAGAACACGGCCGTCGGCACGAGGCGATGGTCGGCCAGCCAAGGCTTGTTGCCGAAGACGGTATCGGCAAAGGCATGGCCTTCGCGGATGGCGACGGGGGTGAGATTGATGCGATTGGTGACATCGCCGACCGCCCAGATCCCGGGTGCGGTGGTGCGCGACTGGTCGTCGACCGCGATGGCGCCGGCGGTGTTGATCTCCACGCCGACCGTTTCGAGACCGAGGCCCGCCGTATTGGGCTTGCGCCCGGTCGCCACCATGATCTCGCCGACATGACGCGTCTGGCCGTTGGTGAGGGTCACCCGCCGCCCGCCCGCCTGGCCCGCCTGGCCCGCCTCGATGCGCTTGAGATCCGTGCGGATCAGGATCTCGATGCCCGCCGCGCCCATCGCCTCCGTCAGCACCCGGCGCACATCGTCGTCGAAACCGCGCAGGATCGCCTCGCCGCGATAGACCAGGGTCACCTTCACGCCCAGCCGCTGCAGGAGGCAGGCGAATTCGACGGCGATATAGCCGCCGCCGACGATGATCATCGTTTCCGGCAGGGCGGGCAGGTCGAAGACCTCGTTGGAGGTGATGGCGAGTTCGGCGCCCGGTACGTTCGGCTTGACCGGCGCCCCGCCGGTTGCGATCAGGATCCGGCCGGCGGTGAAGCTGCGTCCGCCGTCCAGCTGCACGGTATGCGGAGCAGTGATCACGGCGCGACTCGGGAAGGTCGCCACCGATGATTTTTCCAGATTGGCCGAATAGGCCCGTTCAAGCCGGGTAATCTCGGCTTCCTTGGCGGCCACGAGCTTGGGCCAGGAAAATTCGGCCTCGGGCACGGTCCAGCCGAAGCCGGCCGCCTCGCGGAATTCGTCGGCGAAACGGCTGGCCAGCACATAGAGCTTCTTGGGCACGCAGCCACGAATGACGCAGGTACCGCCGACCCGGAACTCCTCGGCGATGGCCACCCGCGCCCCATGCGAGGCTGCGATGCGGGCGGCGCGCACCCCGCCGGATCCCGCGCCGATCACGAACAGATCATAGTCGAATTGCGACATGGTTGAGCCTGACTGCCATTGCCCGGCCTGCGCAAGCGATCATCCGGGAGGATTGCGAAAGCGTGTTGCGATGAGATGGAAACGCTCTGCAATCGCAACGATACGTCGAAACGAAGAACCAGAGCAAAGAAGCGCTTACGCGTGCATGCGCCTTGCTTTGCGACGCCTGAACGTAAGAAGCGGGACTGATGTGATCAATCCCGCTTCCGAACAAGGCTGATATTCGATTTTATTGGGCCGGCGCGGCGGGCTTGTCTGCCGCGGCCGGTGCGTCTCCGGACGTTTCGGTCGGCGAAGGACCGAGCTTGCCGCCCTTCTTCTCCACCTCTTCGCGCACCCGCTTCATCACGCCGTCCTGCAGCTCGCGCGTCCAGCCCTGCACCACCGGCATCGAATCACGCAGGATGATCTGCTGCTGGGTGGCAAGCTTCTTGCCGACCGGGCTTTCGTAGAAAGCGATCAGCTGCTTGAGCTCGTCCTCGCTGAAACGCGTGGTGTAGAACTTGGCGAGGCTGTTATCGAGCTCGATCCGCTTCTTCATGAATTCGGGCACCAGCGAGATCGCCGCCTCGTTGATCATCTGGCTGAGTTCGGGACGCTGGCCGGTATAGATGGCGGTCGCCTGCTGCAGATATTGCGGAATGATGTCGTCGAAGCCGACGGTCAGGCCGGAAGCCTTCAGGAACTGCACGGCCGTCGCCAGCTGCTCCGGCGTCGGCTGGGCGGCATTGCCCGTCGGCACCTCGGCCGTTGGCGCCGGCGTGGCATTCTGCGCCGAAGCCGGCAGCGCTGCGGCGCTTGCAAGCAGTCCGGCGACCATGGCGGCGGCCAAGACGCGAACCTGCCCACAAACATGGCGTTGACGAAGCATCATGGAACTCCCATCACAAATCAGGCTGGCCCGATGAAGCGGACGCCCGAAGAGCCGGCGACATAGGCGCCCTTGGCTAATCCGAGAAACAATCCGTGTTCGACGACACCGGGAATGGTGGACAGGCCCGCCGCCAGGGCAGCGGGATCGGGGATCTGTTGAAAGTGGCAATCTAGGATGTGGTGCCCGCCATCCGTGACGAAAACAAGGCCGTCGGGCTGTTGGCGCAGGCGCAATTCACCGGAAAGTCCGAGTTTTGCGGCAATACGCTCGATAGCAGCCCGGGTCGCACCAAAGCCGAAGGGAATGACCTCCACCGGCAGCGGGAAGCGCCCGAGCACCGGCACCACCTTGGATTCGTCGGCGATCACCAGCATCGAGGCAGCCGCCGAAGCGACGATCTTCTCGCGCAGCAGCGCACCGCCGCCGCCCTTGATCAATCCGAGAGCCGGACCGATCTCGTCGGCTCCGTCGACCGCCAGGTCGAGTTCGGGCGTCTCGTCCAGCGTGGTCAGGGGAATACCGAGATCCCTGGCCTGGTCGTGGGTGAATTCGGAGGCCGGCACGCAGACGACTTCAAGCCCGCCCCGCACCTTCTCGCCCAATAGGTCGACGAAGTGCTTGGCCGTCGAGCCATGGCCCAGGCCCAGCCGCATGCCGCTTTCGACATGGGCGAGCGCGGCTCGGGCTGCTTCGCGCTTCATGTCGTCAGGGGTCATGGCAACCTTGGCGGTTCGGGTTATCGAGCGTGTCATCCGTTATGGCTCGGCGTTTGACAAGATCAAACCATAGCGGGCGACCCATCCCAGGATCAGGCGGCGGTTATAACGGCTTTGCTGCCGATTGCATCAGTTAAGTTTGAGAAGCAAGGGGCTAGACACAAGGAAAATCGGCCCCGCCCCTCCGGCAGGCAAGCCCGTCATGCGCCGGATGCCCGCTTTGGCCTATCTTCCGGGGGGCGTACAGATGACCTGGTCCTTCCAGACATAGCACACGCTCATCGTTCCGGTGCGCTGTTCCACCCGGAACACCGAACTCTCGCGCTCATGGCTGGAGGCGATCAGCGTGTAGTCGCCGGGCTCCTGCTTGCCGGCCCCTTCGCCGGCCGGAAAACAGAGGGTGACGCCGGTATTGTCCTCCTTGACGCCATATTGGCAGGCCCCGACCTCGCCGGTGAGCCGGTCGACACGGTAGATGCGGTTGAGGTCCTTCTGCGGCGCCGCGACGAAGACATAGTCGGCTCCGAGCGCAGGGCCGGCGGTAAGAAGGAGGGCTGCAAGGCCTAGCGAACGCTTCATGATGACTGGCTCGTCGTTTCCTCGGCGGAGCGCATGTCCCGAATGCCTGGGGCGTCGTGTCACACGCCCTAGTCAGGCGCGATCCAACCCGGTTACATTCACACAGACGATACGGTCCTAACTCGAATCGTGAATTCTCGACTCTTCGCTTGCCACCCAGACATGGCATTTTCCAGACCAAGCCGGAAAGAACAGCATGATGCAGCCGCGGACAGCGATCTTCGACCTTGACGGAACGCTGGTGGACAGCGCCCGCGACTTGATGGGAACGCTGAACTTCATCCTGGCTCGCGAAGGGCTGCCCGCCTTGCCGGTCGAGAGAGCGCAGAGCCTGCTGGGTGCCGGCGCCCGCGCGCTGCTGGAACGCGGATTTGCCGAATGCGGCCAGACGGTCGAGCCGGCCCGCATGGACGTGCTCTATCGCGATTTCCTCGACTATTACGGCGAGCATCTGGCCGATGAGACGGTTGCCTTCGACGGTGTCGAAGAAGCCTTGCAGACGCTGAAGTCGCGAGGCTGGCTGCTCGGCATATGCACCAACAAGGTGACCGAACATTCCGTGCGCCTGATCGAAGCCCTGAAACTGACCCCCTATTTCAGTGCCATTTGCGGGCGCGACGCCTTCGCCTGGTTCAAGCCCGATCCGCGCCACCTCACCCTTTCGATCGAGGCCGCCGGCGGCGATCCTACCCACGCCGTCATGGTGGGCGACAGCAAGACCGACATCGACACCGCCCTGCGCGCCGGGCTGCCGTCGGTCTGCGTGGATTTCGGCTACACCGACATTCCCGCCACTCAGTTGGGGGCAACCCACGTCATTTCGCATTTCGATCAACTGATTTCTGCAATCGACGCGATTACCGGCTTGACAGCGCAGCCGGCTTTATCCAAATAGGCGCTTCCCTTCGGGGGCGCGTAGCTCAGCGGGAGAGCACTCCCTTCACACGGGAGGGGTCACAGGTTCAATCCCTGTCGCGCCCACCATTCAGACTCCGCAAAACCAATACGTGACAACCGTATTCAACGCCCAGTTTTGAGGCGCGGAGCGGTGGTTCAATTTGCGCATCCGCCGCGATATACATCGCCATCCCATAAGGAACTTTCTCCCTGCCCATGCGTTTGATCGAGCGTTTTCGATCAAATGCGTGTTTTCGTTTCATTTCGACAGGAGAGGCTCATGAGATTTCTTATTGCCGCCGCTTTCGCCCTAGGCGCCACCTTTGCCCTCGCCGGTCCATCCTCGGCCATGCCGGTGTCCCAGCCGGACAATCCCTCGCTCGTACAAACAGTCAGGGACCGGACCTGCAACGCGCCGTCGAACAGCGCCCGCTGCAAATGGTATGGCGTGCCCGGCGTGCATCGCGGGCCGCGGTGGCTGCGTCAACACGGTGGCGAAGGCTATCGGCATCGCCACCATCACCGCCGGCACTACCGCCATCATCGGCGCACCTGATCTTTCCCGGGAAAGACAGCGAAGCCGTTGACCGGTGCAAGGAGCGATTTGTCCGAATCGCACCTTGCACCGGAGTCTTGTTCTGACGGGTTCTTGACCCGAAAAGCTCCCCATTCGTAACAAGTCACGCTCTGGTCGTCCCGCATCTGCGGACGAGCTACGGCCGGCTTATGATCCCGGATCTGCTTCGCAGCACTGCAGGCCGCAATGCGTCCGGCATGACCCGGTGAACAACTGCGTCCTTTCTCTTCCGGCCTCTCCGCTCCGTTCTCAATTGGTGGCGGGCTTCAGCCGCGCCTTGGGCTCCGCCATGGCAAGGCCAGCCCCGGCCAGCATCACAGCCATGCCGAGCAGGTCGAGGAGGCGGACCTGTTCGCCGAAGCAGATCATGCCGAGCAGCACGGCAATGATCGGGGATACGAAGGCATAGGTTCCCGCACGCGTGGCGCCGATCTCCCTGAGGAGCGTCATGTAGATGGTGTAGCCGATCAGCGAGCCGAACAGCACGAGAAACAGCCATCCCGCCCAGGCCGCCGCGCCCCATTGCCCAGCCAAGGCCCGAATTGCTCCGGGCTCGCCGGCGAGCGACGCGGCGAGCAGCAGCAGGCCGCCGAAGAGGGTGGTACTCCCGGCCACGACGGTCGAGGAGTAGAGCCGCAGCAAGGGACGCGCGACCACCGAGCCCCAGCCATAGGCCACTGCGGCCCACGACACCGCTGCCGCTCCCGCCAGGCGCCATGCCGCGCCCTCGCCCGCCGCAGCAGACCAATTTCGAACCGCAGTCGGCCCGAACAGGATGGCCAGCCCCGCCATGCCGAGAAGCAGGGCACCGAAACGCCACCTGTCGAAATTCTCTTCCCGCAGCCAGAGCGCGAAAGCCATCAGGGCTATCGGCGTCAGCGACATTTCGAGCACGGCGGCCGTACCCGAATCGACATGCGCCACCCCCCAGAACAGCGCCGCATAGCACAGCGTTATCATCAGCAGGCTGGTGGCCGCGAGACGCGGCAGATCCCGCCACGCCAGCCGCGGCAGCCCCTCGCGCCAGGCGGCGAATCCGAGCAGCAACAAGCCGGCCGCGGTAAAGCGCGTGCCGGCAAACAGCAGGGGCGGCACCGCCTCCACGCCTGCCTTGATGCCGATCCAGGTGGTTCCCCAGATCGCGCAGAGAGCCAGGAACAGCAAGGTAGTACGGCTGGGCATAACGGGACCTCGGCAAATCTTGTGTAACGGTTATATATCATTATAATCGTTACAATGCACGCTTGAATTCCGAGGGCCAGCGCTGGAAAGTACCGCGATGAACCAGGTCAAGACCATTGCCACCATCCGCCTCGTCGGCGGACATCCGGCCCTGGATTTCGTCAACACGGTCGACGCCTGGCGCGATCGCTGGGGGCCGGACCTGCTCGTCTCCTATGGCGATCTCATCACCTGGGCCCGGCGTGTCGATCTGATCGATTCGGCCCTTTCGGACCGCCTGCGGCAACGGGCCGACAGCGAGCCGGCCGAGGCGGACGCGGCCTTGCTGCGAGCCCGATCCCTGCGCACGACCTTGAGAAATCTCTTTCTCGCTGAAACCATGGGCGAAACGGGCAGCGAAGAAGATGCTGCTCGTCTCGACGGCGTGCTGCAGAGCGCCAACCATCAGCGCGAACTGCGCCTGGCTGCCGGCATTTTCGAATGGGGCTGGCGCGACGATGGCACCCTCGACGCCATCCTCCATCGCATTGCCTTCGCCGCGGCCGACCTGCTCACCGGCCGCAGCGGGCGCCGGGGCGTGCGGGAATGCCATGGCATCAATTGCGGCTGGCTGTTTCTCGACACCTCGCGGGGCGGACGCCGCCAATGGTGTTCGGAAGAGGCCTGCGGCACCCATATGCGCGTGCGGCGCTTCCGCGAGAGAGGCAGCCCCGGCGCCTGACCGCCGACGCTTTCCAAAATTACCGCCAACGGGCTGGCCTCACCGCGCCTCCATAGGTTAAGGGACATGGCAAGCCATCACCCTTGCGGCTGCCTCATCGCCGGGCAGCGCAGGAACCGATGCAATGAACAAGCATGAAGCATGACGCGTTTTCTCATCCGCGTCCTGCCGCGAGGGAGCCCGAAGACGCAATGCCTGACCGTGTCGATGCCCGCCGCCAGACTCTCGACGCCATTTTCACGGGGGCGGTCGCTGCGTCCCATCCGGCAACCTTCCTGCCGCAGCATCTGCCGCCTCCCCCTGCCTCGGGACGGCTGATCCTGCTTGCCGCCGGCAAGGCGGCCGGCAGCATGGCCGAGATCGCGGAAGCCCACTATACTGCCCTCGGCGTCCCGGCCGATCGCATCGATGGCGTGGCGGTGGCCCGCCATGGTTATGGGCGCCCGCTCAAGACCCTGCCGATGATCGAGGCCGGACACCCTGTGCCGGACCAGGGCAGCATCGATGGCGCCGAGCGCGCGCTCGCGCTTGCAGCAGCGGCCGGCGAGGACGATCTGGTGCTGGTCCTGCTCTCCGGCGGCGCTTCCGCCAATTGGGTGGCGCCCGCCGGCGCGCTGACCCTGGACGACAAGCGCGCCATCACCCGTCACCTGCTGCGCTCGGGTGCCGCCATCGGCGAGATCAATGTCCTGCGCAAGCGCCTGTCACGTATCAAGGGTGGCCGCCTCGCCCAGGCCGCCTATCCCGCGCGCCTGCTCACCCTCGCCGTCTCGGACGTTCCCGGCGACGATCCCGCCGTGATCGGCTCCGGCCCCACCGTACCCGATCCCGTCAGCAATGCGCAGGCTCTCGCCATTGCCGAACGCTTCAATACGCCTCTCGGCGCGGCCAAGGCCCTCTTCGAGGACGCCGGCAACGAGACGCCCAAGCCGGGCGATCCGGTCTTTGCCAAGAGCGAGTTCCGCATCGTCGTCACCCCCTCCGACATGATCGCGGCCGCGACCCGCCTCGCCGAGCAGCATGGTTATGAACCGGTCGTGCTCGGCGCCGATGTCGAGGGCGAAGCCCGGCAGGTCGCCGCAGACCAGGCGCGGCAGGCCCGCGCGCTGAAGGCCGCCGGCCGCCGCGCCGCCCTGATCTCCGGCGGAGAACTGACGGTGACCATCACCGGCAAGGGACGCGGCGGGCCCAACCAGGAATTCAGCCTGGCCCTGGCCCTCGCCCTCGAGGGCGAGAGCGGCATCAGCGCGCTCGCCGCGGATACGGACGGCACGGATGGGGGCGGCGGCCTCGCCACCGACCCAGCCGGTGCGATCATTGACGAGACCACGCTCGCAAGGGCCCGTGCGGCCGGCATCGACCCGGCCGCCTATCTCGCCGACAACGACTCGACCGGCTTCTTCGAAGCCATCGGCGATCTCGTCGCGCCCGGCCCGACCTTCACCAATGTCAACGACCTCCGGGTCATCCTGGTGGACTGAAGCACGTACGGACAGGAAGATGCGGACATCGCGACATGCAGGCATGTCGCTGATGTCCGCATTTTTGAAACACCTGCCGGCCGCCAACAAGGCTGGTGCGACTCGCAATTTGACCCGAAACTCCTGCTTTGGTGTCGCCGCAAGCGATTCCAGCATTGTTTCAAGGTCATATTTTCGATGTTTGCGCGCTTATTCCGATTTCTCGAAAGCCGCATAGATATATTCGCCGCTTTCGACGAGCACGACACGCCGCCCACCGGGGTATGGCGTTTCATGTGGCACCACCTCAAGCCTGTGAAAGGCTGGCTGCTGGCCATCATGGGGATCGAGCTGGCCTTCAGCGGCGTGGAGGCCGGCATCTATCTGATGGTCGGCTGGTTCGTGGACCTGCTGAACAAGGGCTCGCCGCAGACCCTCTTGCGCGACCACGGCCTGCTTCTCGCCGGCGCCCTGTTCGTGGTGCTGTTGCTCAGGCCGGTCCTGTTCTTCGTGACCCAGGCCGTCACCAATCTGATCGTGGTGCCGCCGCTCACCAACCAGATCCGCTGGCGCAACCACATCTATACGCTCGGCCATTCGCTTACTTATTTCCAGAACGACTTTGCCGGGCGCCTGTCGGCGCGCGTGATCCAGGCCGGGCAATCGATTCGCTCGGCGATCATCGCGGTGATCGGCGACCTCTGGTATGCGCTGGTCTTTGCCGGGGTCACCATCGGCTTCTTCGGCTCGGTCGATGCCTGGCTGGTGCTGCCTGTCGTGGGCTGGCTGGCCGCCTATGCCGCACTGCTCTCCTTTTTCGTGCCGCGAGCGCTGAAGCGCTCGGAAGCCAATTCCCTCGGCCGCTCCACCACCACCGGCCGCATCGTCGATTCCTACACCAACATCCTCACCGTGAAGCTGTTCGCCCGTTCCGATCTCGAACGCTCGGCGGTCAGGGAAGCGCTCAAGCGCTGGAACGAGAGCTTTCTCGATCTGATGCGCCTGATCCTCGGCGCCAGTTTCGCCCTGCAGGTGCTCAACAGCCTGCTGCTGGCGGTGATCGCCGGCATGATCCTCCTGCTCTGGAGCCAGGGCAACATGACGGCCGGCGCCGGTGCGGCGGCCCTCACGCTGGTGCTGCGGCTGATCCAGCTCTCGGGCTGGCTGATGTATCTGATCCGCGACGTCTTCGAGAATATCGGCGCCGTGCAGGAGAGCATGCTGACGATCGCCAAGCCGCATGACCTCGTCGACGCTCCCGACGCCGCCACGCTCTCGGTGCCACGCGGCGAAATCGTCTTCGAGCATGTCCGCTTCGGCTATGGCGGCACGCAGCCGGTGTTTTCGGATCTTTCGCTCACCATCCGCCCCGGCGAGAAGGTGGGTATCGTCGGCCCGTCCGGCGCGGGCAAGTCGACGCTGGTCAACCTGCTGCTGCGTCTCTACGCCATCCAGTCCGGCCGGATCCTGATCGACGGGCAGGACATTGCCGGCGTCAGCCAGGACAGTTTGCGCCGGCATATCGGCGTGGTGACGCAGGACAATTCCCTGCTGCACCGCTCCATCCAGGACAATATCGCCTATGGCCGCACGGAAGCGGACAAGGATGCCATCGAGGATGCGGCAAGGCAGGCCGCCGCGCATGATTTCATCGTGACGCTGGGTGACCAGGAAGGCCGCGCCGGCTACGAGTCGCGCGTGGGCGAGCGCGGCGTGAAGCTCTCCGGCGGACAGCGCCAGCGCATCACCATCGCCCGCGTATTGCTCAAGAACGCCCCGATCCTGGTACTCGACGAAGCGACCTCCGCCCTGGATTCGGAGGTCGAGGCGGCAATCCAGGGCCAGCTTCGCCGCCTGATGCACGACAAGACAGTGCTCGCCATTGCCCATCGTCTTTCGACGATCGCGGAACTCGATCGCCTCATCGTGCTCGATGGCGGCCGTATCGTCGAGCAGGGACGGCATGAGGAACTGATCGCGCGCGACGGCCTCTATGCCAGGCTGTGGCGCCGCCAGTCCGGCGGTTTCCTGGCCTTGGAAGATAGTTCGGCAGCTTGAGGCGGCGCCGAGATAAATGCGTCGTCATCCCCGGTGAAGTGGCAAGCCCCGAGAAGGGATCCAGGGGCCTAAGGCCGTTCGTTTCAAATGCCGGTGATTCGCGCACGCCACCGCAGCTCGAGATCGGCCGCCTTGGCGCTCGCAGGAAGGTGGACCAGGATGCCGCCCTCCTCCGACGTTGCGAGCGTCTCGCCGTCGAGGCTCGCCTGGGGCGTCATGCCGGCATGGAGATGCGGGAAGCGCAGGAAGCAGGCCCGTTCGAGTGGCGGTAGGCGCAGCGATATCGCACCATCCGTCATCGAAAGCCGGGAGATCCGGCCGGCCACATCGGTTTCCAGCAAAACGCGCTCGCCCTGGATCAGGCGCAAACGGCCCTGTGAAAGGGCGAGGCGAACCTGCCCCAGCGGGCTTGCGAAGTGTCCCAGTTCGCCCTCCCCGCCCGGATTGCCGATTTCCCAGCCATGCCAGGGCGTAACATCTGTCACCGCGGCGATGCCGAGCTTGGCCATCAATGCGCCCCAGCTGTAGAAGCGCTCGGTGTCGGGCTGGTCGAGCGGCTCTCCGGTCTCGGCATTGTAGTTTTCCGGGCAGATGCGGCGGCTTTCCCAGGCGGAGCGGAACAGCGCGAAGCTGCGCCGGGCCAAGGCCGAAGCCCTCTCGTCCAGCCCGTGGCGGCGCAGCCCCTGATAGACGAGATAGTTGAAGGGCGGCCAGATCCGGCCGCGCCAATAGGAATTGTCCTTGAAGGCGGGATCGGCACGGCTGACGCCGGGAATGACCGGATCGCCGCCGAAGCCGGAGGGATCGTCAAGGTGCCCGCAGAGCCGTTCGATCTGCCCGGGCGTCGCAGCACCCGCGAGCAGCGGATAGAAACTGGTCGGCGCCAGGCTCCTGACGAAGCCGCCGCCACGCCGGCGATTGGCGAAGATGCCGCGCTCGCCATCCCATAAAGTCTCGCGAATAAGAGCTTTCGTGGCTTCGGCGCGGGCAGCATGAGCCGTCGCCTCCTCCTCGCGCCCCAGTTCTGCTGCCATCAAAACGAGCATCTCGGCATCGAGCGCCAGCAGGCTGTTGAGGCCGACATCCCAGATATCGAGCGTGCGCGAGGCCTTGTCGTAACGCGCCTCGTCATGAACCGGCGAATTGTCCATCGCCGATTCATTGCGTGCCCCGAAATGAGTGCCCCTGTAGAGCCCGTCGCCCACATCCGAGGTGCCGAAGGAGGCGAGCCCCGTCCCGCCCGGATCGCGCTCCCGCCACCACCAGGCGTGGTTGCGCGCCAGCACGGCATAGGCATTTTCGAGCAGGTCGCGGGCGCGATGGCGCAGATAGAGCTGCCAGACCACGAAACCGCCGATGGGGCTCTGGCTGCGGTCGACCCAGGCGTCGCTGGCGGTGAGCAGGCAGGGCAGATTGCCCTGCGGCGTCGCGCCGGAAAACACGGCGGCGAGATTGTCGCGGGCGAGACCGGCGTCGAATTCGCCAGCCATCAGGGCGGCATAGAACTGGTCGTTCAGCCAGACACCGTAGCCGCCGAATTTCCCCAGGTCCCAGTTGCGGCTGATGGCAGTATAGGGGCGCTGGTTGATGCCGTCCCATACCGTGTTCCAGGCGACGACGTCGCGCAGCGCCGCCAGGGCGACGGCGGGCTCGCCGTCCGGTCGGGGCGGCACCACGTCGGGCCGCGCCAGCAGGGCTCGCGCCTGGGCGACGGCGAGATCCTGCCTGTCGGCAATGGCGAGCGCGAAGCGATTGTCGCGCATCATTTCCAGGTTGAAGCGCAGCACGAGGACCGGCGCTGCCTCGGCCCGGGACCCGGTGTGGAAATAGCCGTGGGTTTCATAATCCTGCACCGCCTCGGCGAGCGAGACATGTCCGGTCACCTGCACGGGTGGTTCCTCGCTGACAAGGGCAGCGAAGCGATGCCCGACACGGACGATCAGAGCTCCGTCGGCCTCCTCGAAACGAACCTGCTCGCCACCGTCGGCCGAAAGGCAGAGATTGATCCAGAAGCGCAACCCCCATTCGCCGGCCTCGGCCGTCTGCCAGCTGCCGGTGAGGCTGAAGGGATCGGCCTTGCCGTAACGCCAGTCGAGGGTCGTTCCGGCGTGGGAGAGTTGAAGCTCCACCAGGGAGCCGTCGAGCGCGTGCCGCCCCAGCGTGACGGCGTCGCCCGGCTCGAACAGGCAGGCCTTGCCGGTGCTGGCCGCGAAGGCGAGCGGGGTAAGCCTGAGGCCGAGCGGCAGGAACACCATTTCCGCCGGCCGCGACGACCAGCTGTTCCAGGCGCGTTCGAGCGGAATATTGACGCTGACCGGCATCGTCAGGCCTGCAGCAGGACGGTATTGGCCGGCGACCAGGCCAGCGTGATGGCCTGTCCGGGTGAGACCGGCGAGATCTCCCGGTTCTGGGACAGCACCTTGATGTCGCCGCCGCCGGGCCCTTCGGCAATGAAGGTCGAGACCGCGCCGGCATAGATGATCTCGCGTATCCTCGTGGCGAAGACGTTGTCGCTGCCGGGGCTTTCTCCCGGCGCCAGAAGCCGCATCTTTTCGGGCCGCACCGCTGCCGTGACCTTGCTGCCGGGGCTGGGAAGCCCGTCGCTCGTGTGAATGACACCGCTTCCGATCGCGATGCCGTCCCCTGTCACGCTGCCTTCGAAGAAATTGGCGTCTCCCAGGAAGGAGGCGGCAAAACGCGTGTGCGGTCGCTCATAGATGTCGAGCGGCGCGCCCTCCTGCACGATGCGGCCACCGTCGAGGATGGCGACGGTATCGGACAGGGTCAGCGCCTCCTCCTGGTCGTGGGTGACGAAAATGGTGGTGAGCCCGCTCTCGCGCTGGATGCGGCGCAATTCGATCTGCATGTCCTGGCGCAGGCGGCGGTCGAGCGCTGACAGGGGCTCGTCCAGCAGGAGTACCCGCGGCTTGGTGACGATGGCGCGGGCGAGCGCCACGCGCTGCTGCTGGCCGCCCGAAAGCTGCTTGGGTTTGCGCTGCTCGAAGCCGGTGAGATGGACCATCTCCAGCACCCGGCCCACCTCCTTGCGCGCGACCTCGCCCCGGATGCCCTGGCGGTTGAGCCCGAAGATGACATTGTCGAAAACGCTCATATGCGGAAACAGCGCATAGGACTGGAACACCATGCCGACCTTGCGCTGCCACAGGGCAACCTCGGTGACATCCTCGCCGCCGAACAGGATCCTGCCCTCGTCCGGATCGACGAAGCCGCCGATGATGCGCAGCAGCGTGGTCTTGCCGGAACCGGAAGGGCCGAGCAGGCTGGTGAACTCGCCCGCCTTGAAGGCGGTGCTCACCTTCTCGAGCACGCGCAAGGATCCGTAGCCCTTGCTGATCGAAGCGACTTCAACGCCGATCACGACTGCCTCCCAGATTGGACAATTGGGCGAAGATCAGCACGAGAACGGCCGAGACGCCGAGGAAGATGGCGGAGATCGCATTGATCTCCGGCGTGAAGCCCTTGCGGATCGAGGCATAGATCTCGACCGGCAGAGTGGAGACGCCCGGCGTCGCCAGGAAGTAGGAGACCACGAATTGGTCGAGCGAAACCGCGAAGGCGAAGAGCAATGCCGCGATGATGCTCGGCGCCAGCAAAGGCAGCGTCACCGCAAAGAAGGCATGAATCGGCGTCGAGCCCAGGCTCATCGCCGCCTCCTCGAGATCGGCCCGCAATGTCTGCATGCCGGTGCCGACGATCAGGACGACATAGGGGATGGCCAGAGCGACATGACCGATCAGCATGGCATGCAGGCCGCGCCCAATGCCCGTCCAGAAGAAGAACACCAGCATGGCCGTGCCGGTGATCAGCCAGGGAATGGCGATCGGAGGCAGCAGCAGCACCTTGAGCAGCGACTGTCCCCGGAAGGTGCGGCGATTGAGGGCGAGCGAGGCCAGCGTGCCTACTGATGTGGCGATGATCGAGGTCGCCAGGGCGATCATCAGGCTGTTGTAGGTGGCCGAGAGCAGCGGCCCGTTTTCGACAAGGACGCCGAACCAGTGGAAGGTCGGCTCGATCGGCAGGGTGTAGAGAGGCGAGGCGTTGAAGGCCATCGCCACCATCACCGCGATGGGCAGATAGAGGAAGATCAGGGTGGCGGCGAGGAAAGTGCGCCCGAGTGCGATCATGATCCCCTCCTACGGCGTCGCGGCGCGGCCGGACAGCGCGCGCGAGGAGACGGCGAAGATCGCGAGCACCACCGCCAGCATGGTGAAGGACAGGGCCGCGCCCAGCGGCCAGTTGAAGGCCGCGGTGAACTGGTCCTCGATCACGGTACCCATGGTGACGCCGATGCGGCCCCCCAGGATGCGGGGCTCCATGAAGCTGCCGATCACCGGCACGAAGATCAGGATCGACCCGGAAATCAGGCCGGGCATGCAGAGCGGCAGCAGGATCTTCCAGAATACCACCGGGGTGCGGGCACCGAGACTGCGGGCGGCCTCGATGGTCGAATCCTCGATCGCCGTGGCGGAGAGATAGCAGGTCAGGATCATATAGGGCAGGTAGGCATGGACCAGGCCGATGATGATGGCCGGAAAGCTGTAGAGCAGCGACACCGAGGGCGCCGCCGGCACGAGCCAATGCAGGGCATAATCGAGAATGCCCCCTTCCCTCAGCACCATGGTCCAGGAGAACACGCGCACCAGCCCGTTGGTCCAGAACGGCAGGATGATGAGAAGGAACAGGATGTGCCGCGAACGCCCGGCGGTCGCCCTTGCCAGGGCGATCGCGGCGGGGAGGCCGATCAGCGCGCACAGCCCCGTGGTCCACAGCCCGATCTGGATCGAGGTCCAGGCGACGTTGAACAGATAGGGCCGCTTGATGAAGGCGAGATAGTTGTCGACGGTGTAGACCAGCGCCCGCCCCGGGACCGGCGAGCTCTTCAGGAAGCTGAAGAACAGCATGGCGCAGAGCGGCAGGAAGACGGCCAGCAGCAGCCAGCCATAGGCCGGCGTCAACAAGGCCGCCGTGGTCCAGCCTTGCCCCAGGCGCCTGCGGGGGCCCGACTTGCCGCCATCGGCTTTCGACACGATCTCCACTCGTCCCTCCCCTTGTCGCCGGCATCGCTCAGCCTGAAAGCGGCGATGCCCCAAGCGCCATGGATCCTTCCCGCGATTGCAAGGCGGTAGCGACCAGCCCTTGTCCAAGGCGACAAGGGCCTGCCGATCTGATTCACGCCAGGCTGCCAAGCCCTTGATGAGAGAGTCTTTTCCACGAGGCTGCCGGTGGAGCGAGGCCCGCCGCAGCCCTGCCGAACCGATTCATCAGGACTGACTAAACCCTTGAATCCGCTATACTTTCTTGAGGTCCCGCTACTTGGCGTAGAAGGCCTTCACTTCTTCCCACAGATCGTTGAAGGACTGGCGGCGATCATCCGGCAAGGCAGCCATAAAGGTCAGCTTCGGCAGGTAGTCGGCCTTGTGAATCTGCCGGTTGAGATCATCGGCCGGCAGCTTGTTCATCGCTCCCTCATTGGCGGAGGCCGGGGCGCCTGCCTCCTTGGCCCAGGTGAGGTAGAAGGTAGGATCGATCATGTAGTTGAGGAATTTGAGCGCATCCTCCTTCTTGGTGCTGGAGGTCGGCACTGCTAGGCTGTCGAGCCAGCCGATGGCGCCTTCCTTGGGCACGATGAATTCCACCGGCAGCTTGTGCTGGCGGATGGAGC
Organism: Labrys sp. LIt4; assembly: GCF_017813775.1. Classification (NCBI taxonomy): domain Bacteria; kingdom Pseudomonadati; phylum Pseudomonadota; class Alphaproteobacteria; order Hyphomicrobiales; family Xanthobacteraceae; genus Labrys; species Labrys sp. LIt4. Next base: position 161,143 of record NZ_JAGIPY010000002.1, on the reverse strand, counting down.
GCACCGCCGCGCCCGACCAGTAGACGGAGATGTCGAAGGACTTGGCGGCGAAGGCCTTGTTCCACTCGTCCTCGCTCGACCACATCAGCTTGACGTTCGGCTTCATCGCCTTCAGCACCTCGGTGATCTTGGCGAGGTCCTTGGGATCGTTGGCATCCTGGCCTGTGAGCAAAGCGCCGATGCCGACGGAGGTCACGGCGTCGTCGAACAAAGCGAGCTTGCCGGCATATTTGGGGTCGGAGAAGATCGTCCAGCTGTCGGCGCTGATGCCCTGGCGCATGGCAAGGGAATTCATGCCCCAGAGCCAGGCGAGACCATAGGTCTTGCCGTCGGCCTTGAGGTTGGCGTGGTCCTTCAGGGCCGGAGCCAGATCCTTGGCATTGGCGACGGTGGCAAGGTCGACCGGGTCGATCAGGCCCTCGGCCTGGGCCTGCTGGGTGCGGGCGCTGTTGATCAGCACCACGTCATAGGCACCCGGATTGGTGCGCAGCTTGGTCAGCATCTCCGGTTCGGAGTTGAAATAGTCATGCTTGACCGTGATGCCGGTCTGCTCGGCGAAGGCCTTGAGCGCGAAGGCCTCGTCGGTGCCGTAGCCCTTCCAGTTGAGCACGGTGATTTCCTTGGCCTGGGCAGAGCCCGGGCGTGCCCACAGGCCGGCGACGGCCGCGGCTCCCAAGGCGGTGAAATGACGGCGCGTGATCCGATATGTCATCTTTCCAATTCCCTTCGTCGATGGCGACATTCTGCTCTCGATTTTCTTATCATTGGCTGGGCGTTCGTGCCTGCGGGGCATCCACCCTATCCTTTTGTTGTCCTCTCGGCCTCCTGTTCGGCAAGGAAGGCGTCCAGTTCGTCCGTGCGGGGCGCGGTCGCCGGCCCCTTGCGGGTGACGGCAAGGGCAGCGGCGGCATTGGCGCGCCTTGCGGCCTCGGCAGTGGGACAGCCAGACGCGAGCGCGGCCAGGAACACGCCCGTATGGGCATCTCCCGCTCCGGTCGCGTCGACCATCTGCACGACCGGCGCGGGAACCTGCAGGCCGGGCTCCCCAATGTCGCCGCCGAGCAGGAAGCACCCGGCCGGGCCATCCCTCAGGATCACCAATGCGCCGGGCGACAGGCGATCGCGAACCCGCTTGGCCGCTTCCGCCCTATCATCGCTTCCGGTGAGCAGGCCGGCCTCGCGTCGGTTCAGGGTGAAGACATCGGCCCTCGCCAATACCGCGGCCATGATCTCGGCGGGAATGTCAGCGACCAGGGGACCGGGATCGATCATCACGGTGACGCTCGCCGGCAGGCCGCCGATCCAATCGGCGATCGCCGGACCGAGCTCCGGGTAGCAAAGGTCGTAGCCCGAAGCGAACAGCGCATCGGCCGGCCCCAGTTGCAAAGTGAGAAGCGGTTTTTGCCCCGGCCGCGCTTCGACGCCCGGGCTGGTGACGAAGGTGCGCTCGCCGTCGGGCTCCACCATCACGATGCAAAAGCCGCTGTCGCCATCCCGGCTCGCCGGCATCAGGGCCTCGATGCCTTCGGCTGCCAGTTCGCGACGGATGCGCTCGCCATAGGGACCATTGCCATGCTGCCCGGCAAAGGCGGCCTTGAGGCCGTTGCGAGCAGCCGCCGCGAGAATGTTGAAGCCCCCTCCCGCGCTGATCGTCGCCTCGCAGCCCAGTACGTCGCCGCCCCGCTGCGGCAGGCAGGGCACGTCGAGGCGGATATCGGCCAGGACGCTGCCGACGGACAGGAGCCGGGTGGGAGGCGGCCTCATGCTCATGCGGTGGCAGTTCCCTTCCCGGCCGGCGGAAGGATCGACGCCCTGCCGCGCAGAGCGATGAGACGGTCCGCCAGGCCGATAAGATCGAGGTCCGGATTGGCGGATTCGAGGGCTGCGGTCACCGGCGCGGGAAATGCTTCGACGCCGTGGCAGGCGCCGGCCACAGCGCCAGCGATGGCGGCGACCGTATCGCAGTCGCCGCCCAGGCTCGCCGACAGGCGGCAGATGCGCCAGGGGTCGTCGGGCGCCAGCGAGATGATGGCCATTGCGGCGGGCACGGCTTCCTGCGTGGCGACGCCGGTTCCGACGATGTCGTAGATGAGATCGAGGGCCTCGGACTCGCTTTTGCCCCGCACCAGCTCGATCGCCCAGCCGATCCGCGCGGCGATGTCGCCGCCGGCGAAATAGAAGCCGCGTTTCGCACCCTGCCGCGCGCCCTCGACGGCCGCCTGCAAGGCTTCATCGATAGTGGCTCCGTCCACGGCAGCACTGACGGCCGCGGCGACGGCCGACGCGCCGGCGAGGCCTATGGTAGTGTTGTGAGTGACATGGCCGGACTGGAAGACGGCGTCGACCAGCGCCTCGACGGGACGTGCGGGAAAGACGATGCCGACCGGGGCAACGCGCATGGCCGCGCCGTTGGTGGCGCCGGTGCGCCCGGTCTCGTCCGTCGGCATGCCTTCGGCGATCAGCGTCAGCGCCTTGCGGGTGGAAGGGCCCAGGAGATCGGCCGAGCCGGCCGCGATCATGCGGGTTTCCCAGGCCAGGAGTTCGTCGGCGAAACGCCTGGGATCGACATAGCCCTTGCCCTCGACCAGAAGCTCGCCGAGGATGATGGCCTGGTCGGTATCATCCGTCACACGCCCGGCCGGCATGCCGCGGCTGATCGGATTGTCGTCGGGTGCCGGTTCGAAGCGCTCGAGAATACCATAGCGTGCCGAGACCAGAGCCCGCGGCATATATTGCGTGGGCATGCCCAAGGCATCGCCGATCGCCAGGCCGACCAGCGCCCCCCGAGCACGGCTTTGAGCGGAAATAGCCATGGCTGCCCCTTCGAGAAAGCGCCGAAATTCGTTTGTGTACAAACGATCTTCCCGTGCAATTCGCCCCCTGTCAAGAGGCATCCGAGCGGGTAGTCGGATACTGCTTTCTCCACACCGATTCCGGAACGACGTCAAAGGAAAAGCCGGGATTTCTCCCGGCTTCGCATGCGCTGCTGGCCCAGGCGACAATCCGATTCGGAAAAGGCGCCTACAGCCTTGGTCTTCCGTCAGAAATCGAACTTGTCGATATTCTCCTTGGTGAACACGAAGGGCGAACCGAGGAGCACTTCGGAGCCGTTGATCACGTTGAGCTCGCCGAGCTTGCCGGCCTTGACCTTGGTGTCGCCGGGCTTGAGCGAACCATCGGCCGTAGCGCGCAGGACCTGCATGGCGGCATAACCGAGATCGACCGGGTTCCACAGTACCACCGATTTCACGCAATCCTTGGCGACATAGGGTTTCATCGCATTGGGTGTGGCCAGCCCGATCACGGCCACCTTGCCGCATTGGCCGGCCTGGGTCACCGCCTCGGCCGACGCCGGCGTGGCGACGCTGGTCATGCCGAAGATGCCTTTGAGGTCGGAGCCGTATTTGTTGATCAGCGTGGTCGCCTGCGAGAAGGAGAGCGCATTGTCCTCCTGCGCCTCCACCGTCTCCAGGAGCTTCAGCTTGGGATGGCACTTGGCGGCATAGGCACCCATCTCGGCGATCCAGCGCGCCTGGTTGGGCGTGGTGAAGGTCGAGGTGACGATGGCAACGCCCGCATCCTCGCCGCTCTCCTTGACCATGTTGTCGACCATGGCCTTGGCGATGCCGTTGAACTCGGCCTGGTTGACGAACCACTGGCGTGAATCCGGCGTGGAATTGGCGTCATAGCCGACGACGTTGATGCCCTTGGACAGCGCCTTCTTCAAAACTGGCGCGATCGCGACGGGATCATTGGCGGCATAGAGAATGCCGTCGACGCCGGAAGTGATGTAATTGTCGATGAAGGTGATCTGTTCGTCGATATTGGCCTTGGTCGGCCCGTCGGTCTTGGCATCGACATTCCCGAGCTCCTTGGCCGCGTCGGCAATGCCCTTGGAGGTGGCGTTGAAATAGCCGATGCCGATAAGCTTGGGCACGTCGACCACCTTGATCGGCTTGCCCTTGCGGTCGGGCGCGCCGGTGACGGCACCGCCGTCATAGGGCTTGCTCGTCGCGCTGGCCGGCGTGGCATCGCAGGCGAGCGGATTGGTGGGCAGGTCGTCGCCGCCGGTCCAGGCCGAGGCGGCATGCGCCAGGCCCACGAGGGACACGCTCAGGGCGAGAGCCAGGGATATACGGATCATGGTCTTCCTCCACAGTTCGCCGGTCTTGCACCGGCTGCCATTGCCGTCCCCGCCGCCGGAGAAATCGATTCCGGAACGAGGGCCAGATCGTTGAAATTGAACGCCTTACGCCAGAACATCCTCTTCGGGCGGGAGCGCAGGCCCCGCCCGGAAGGCCTTTATCAAGCCGGCCGCCTGCGGCCGGCCATGCGGCTCAGCAGGGGAACCAGATTGCTGAGCAGCACGGTGAGGATCAGGGCCGTACCGATCAGGATGATGGTGCTGTCGCCCTTGTAGCCCTGCAGCAGCAGACCGTTCTTCAGCGCCTGCATCAGGGCGAGGCCGAGCACCGTGCCGATGATGGTGCCGCGCCCGCCGAAGATGCTGGTGCCGCCGAGCACCACCGCCGTGATGGCATCGAGCTCCCAGCCCGACCCCATGTCCGAGCGTGTGGTCGTCACTCTCGACACGAAGATCACGCCGGCCATCGCAGCGCACAGGCCCGAGGCGCCGTAGATCAGGATCTTGGTGCGATCGACCGCAAGACCGGAGAAGCGCGCGGCGACCTCGTTGGAGCCGATGGCATAGGTGGCACGCCCGAACACGGTCAGGCCGAGCACGCAGGCCGCCACGATCGCCGCCAGCACGAGCAGCCAGACCTGCACCGGTACGTCGAGCACCTGCCCCTGCCCCAGCACCAGGAACCAGTCGGGATAGCCCCGCACGGACCGGGCCTGGCTGATGCCCTCCGCCAGGCCGCGATAGAGGGCGAGCGTGGCCAGGGTGGCGATCAGGGGCGGCACCCGGAACATGGTGATGATCAGGCCGTTGACCACCCCGCACAAGGTGCCGAGCGCCAGTGCCAGCGCGATGGCGACCGGCAGCGGCAGGCCGAGATTCTGCCAGAGCACGCCGAGCATGATGGCAACTACGCCGACGATCGAGCCGACGGAAAGATCAATGCCCCCGGTGACGATGACGAAGGTCATCGCCAGAGCGATCAAGCCGATCTCCGTCATCAGCCGGGCCTGGTTGAGGAGGTTGTCGACGGTGAGAAACCTGTCGGAGGATTGTGCCAGGAAGACGAGCACGACCACCAGCAGCAAGGCCAGGATGGTCTCGTGGCGAAGCAGAAGGGAGCGCCAGTTCATCGTGCCCTCCCCTCAAATCATGCGATGGCGGCGGACCATGTCCGCCAGCACGGTGATGAGAATGAGCACACCGACGATCGCCTGTTTCCAGAACACCAGCACATTGGAATAGGGCATGAAGGTCAGGGCCGAGGTGATGGTGGCGAACAGCATGGCCGCCAGGGTGGAGCCGATCACCGTGCCGGTACCGCCGAGGATGGAGACACCGCCGATCACGGCAGCGGTAATGACGGTGAGCTCGAGGCCAGGAGGCACGGTCGACTGGATCACCTGCAGCTGCGTGGCAAAGAGCAGCGCCGCCAGACCTGCGAAGAAGCCGTGAATGGCGAAGACGGCAACGGTCACTGGCTTGGCCGGAATGCCAGCCGCACGGGCGGCCTCGGGATTGCCGCCGACGGCATAGATCGAACGCCCGAAGGCCGAATAGCGCATCCAGAAGGCGACGGCGGCCGTCAGCACCACCATGATGACGATGGGCGAGCGCACGCCGAACCAGCTCATCTGGGCGATCAGGAAGTCGGGCGGCAGATTGTTGATCCAGTTGCCGCTGGTCGCCAGGATCAGCCCGCCCTTGAGGATCGAGAGCATGCCGAGCGTGACCACGATGGAGGGGATGCTGGCATAGGCGACCAGCACGCCGACGAAGGCGTTGATGGCGATGCCCACTAGCACCGGCACGAGCCAGGCGATCCAGACCGGATAGCCCTTGGTCGCCAGCGTGCCGGCAATGGTGGCGAGAACGCCGATCAGCGATCCCACCGAGACGTCGATATGGCCGGAGATGATCACCATGGCCATGCCGATGGCGGCCACTGCGATATAGGCATTGCCCGCGAAGATGGCGTTCAGGTTGCTGGAGCCGAGAAAGCGCGGATTGTAGAGGCCGATGGCGGCAATCAGCACGACGAGCGCCCCGAGCACCACCATTTCCTGGCCGAGCCCGCCGAACAGGCGCGCCAAGGAACCGCGCGAGGGCACGAGGACGGAAGAGGATGCAGTCTCGCCCATCAGGCCGCTCCCTGCAGGGGTTGGGCGTTGGTCATGGCGGCGCCGACGGCATCCGGCGTCGCCTGGGCGCGGTCGAATTCGGCGACGAGGCGCCCGCCATTGATGACGAGGACGCGATCGCTCATGCCGAGCACCTCCGGCAGTTCGCTCGATATCATCAGGATGGCGACGCCCTGCTGCACCAGCCGCCCCATCAGCGCGTAGATCTCGGCCTTGGCACCGACATCGATGCCACGCGTCGGCTCATCCATGATCAGGATGCGCGGATTGGCCTCCAGCCACTTGGCCAGCACGACCTTCTGCTGGTTGCCGCCGGAGAGTTCGCCGACGACCTGCTCCGGGCCGCGGGTCCGGATGCCCAGCCGCTTGATCGCCTCGACCGAACGGCGGATCTCATCGCCGAAGCGGATGGCGAAGCCGTTCGACATCTTGTCGAGCACCGCCATCGAGACGTTTTCGCGGATGGTCATCGGCCGCACGAGCCCCTGGGAGCCACGATCCTCCGGCACATAGGCGATGCCGAGGTCGCGCGCCGCGCGCGGGCCGTCGATGGTCACCCTGCGGCCGTTGACCAGGATCTCGCCCGTACTGGCCGGCGTGATGCCGAAGACGGTCAGCGCGAGCTCCGTACGCCCCGAACCGATCAGGCCGGCAAGGCCGAGGATCTCGCCCGCCCTCAGGCTCAGCGAAATGTTCTGCACCTTGCGCCCGAAGCTGACATCGCGCAGTTCGAGCGCGACTTCGCCGAGCGGCGCTTCCACCTTGGGAAAGAGCTGCTCGATCGAACGGCCGACCATCATCGAGACGAGCGAGGCCTCGGTCACCTCCGAAATGTCGCGCGTGCCGATATAGCTGCCGTCGCGCAGCACCGTGACCCGATCCGCCAGTTCGAAAATCTCGGGCATGCGGTGGGAGACATAGATGATGGCGACGCCGCGTTCGCGCAGTTTCTTGACCACGCTCATCAGCCGACGCACATCGGCCTCCACCAGCGCGGCTGTCGGCTCGTCCATGATCAGCAGGCGTGCATCCTGCGACAGTGCCTTGGCGATCTCGACCCGCTGGCGATTGGCGACGGAGAGTGTGCCGACCTTGGCGTCCACGTCGAGATCGTGGCTGTCCAGGGAATCCAGGAGCTGGCGTGCCTTGAGGCGCATGGCGCTCCAATCGAGCCCGCCCCACTTTTGGCGGGGTGCATTGCCCAGGAAAATGTTTTCCGCCACGGTCAGTTCGGGAAACAGCAGGAGTTCCTGATAGACGGTGGCGATGCCGTGCCGGCGCGCGTGCCGTGGCGAGGTGAAGCGGACGCTCTCGCCGCCGACCGTCAGCGTACCCGTATCGGGCTGATGCACGCCGGCGATCACCTTGATCAGGGTCGACTTGCCGGCACCGTTCTCACCGAGCAGCGCATGGACCTCACCGGGGCGCACGTCGAAATTGACGTCGCGCAGCACCTTCACGCCGGAAAAGGATTTGGAGATGTCGTGGAGGCTGACGACGGCCGTCATGACGTCCTCCGAGCGACGGCCGCCATGGAACGATCCAGGCCTGACCGAAAGGCTTGCCCGGTGGCGAACGCCATCCGGCCGACCCGCGTCTCCCCCATGTCCGCGCTTCTCCTCACGCTTTTTTGTAAGACATATTGCCCAACTAGATCAAAAATCGTCTTTCAGCAAGCGTGATAAAGCACGCGGTGAGATAATTAACTCACCTATGATCTAAAATAATCATTGCCACGAGAACTCCACTTACCGCGAAATTTGCATTTTTGTTATATTTTTCAACCCGAAAAAGAGAGTGGTACGCCAGCTGGGAGGCATAGCGACGTCGGCGCATGCAATAGACTGAGCGCCATACCGATTGAATTCGCTCATGACAGGCGACGGCAACACAATCAAACCGTATCGGGCGCGAGGGAGACGACCCGGATGCTGATGCCGGCATTCTCAAGCATCTTGGCGTCCCGATCCGACAAGCCGTCATCCGTGATGAGGACGCCCACCCTGGACAGTGGCAGGGCGACACTGCGCGCACGGATGGCGAATTTCCGGCTGTCCGCGAGCACGACGACCTGATCGGCATTGGCGCTCAGATCGATGATGGTGCGCACCAGCAGCGGATGGGACTCCAGCAATCCGTCGCGGCTGATGCCCTGCGCCCCCAGGAAGAATTTGGAGGCGTAGAAGGGAGGCGCGGGCGCGGTCGGGTGGATAATGCCCGGCTCACGATGCAATTCGCCTCCCGCAACCGTCAGGCTGCAACTGCCCCGGTCGCTGAGAAAGGCCACCAAGGGCATGGAGTTGGTATAGAGGCGGACATTGCGATGGGCGAGCCTGGTGCCGAGATAGAAGCAGGTCGAACCACCATGGATGATGATGGAATCACCGTCGCGCACCAGCGTTGCCGCATCTTCCGCGATCGCCTGCTTGGCTTCCACCGCCAGATCGCGGTTCTCGTCATAGGGCCGGGCCGCGTGGCGGCCGGGCGACGCCGAGCCATCGAGTACCGCGATGCCGCCATAGACCTTCTGCGCCTTGCCGGTCTGGTCGAGTTTGTCGATATCCCGCCGGATGGTGGCGGCGGAGACTCCCAATTGCCCTTGCAGGTCCCGCACCGTGAGGAAGGGACGCTTGCCCAGGATCTCGATGATCCGGTTCTGGCGGTTCAGTTCGCTCACAGTTCGCTCCCGTCGGATATTTTCTGAGCAAACTAGATCATGGTGGGCGCCACTTCAATCGACCTTGCTCATTCCTCATGGCGCCAGTTCGGCATGGACGAGATAGCGCAGCGGCCCCCTGGTAACGGCGTCGAACGGCCAGCAGGTGGCCAGCACGAGATGGCGGCCAGGCGCGGCGGGGTCGATGCCGGAGCTGTCCCAGGGACGTATATCCTGCCCGGTGACGCGATAGCGCACGGCGACGCCGTCGCGGCGGATGACCTTGATCTCGTCCCCGACCCTTACCTCGCCGAGGAAGGCGAAATGCGTGTCGCGATGGGCGGCATAGACGGCCGTGCCCTCCTCTCCGGCCGCAGGCGTGCCGGCGACGTGCGCCGGCCCGAATGCCAGCGCCTGTCCGCTCGCTCCTTCCAGCGCCACGGCGCTCTTGCCGAGACGCGGGACCTCGATACGGGCGGCCGGATAGGTATCCAGCCAGGACCAGGGCTTGACGATGGCGCCGCTGGCGACCGACTGATCGAAGGCCCGATTGAGTAGGATCTGCGCGAGGAAGGCCTTGGCGTGGATCCAAACTCCCTGCCCACCCAGGACCAGGCCGGCGCAGAGCAGTCCACCCATGACCAGCAACCGGATCCTGGCAAACCAGGAAGCTCCCGCCGCTGCGGGCGAGAGCCTTGGGAATGGGAGCACGATCATGCGAGTGCCCTGCGCCGACGGGTGAGGAAGCCGAAGGCGAGGCCACCGGCAAGCAGCAGGCCGCCGATGATCAGGCGCAGTTCGGCATCCGTCGCAGTCTGCGGCAGGCTGATGGCGCGCGAGGCGTCGATCGTCTGCACCTTCCTGCCATCGAGATCCAGCAGGGCCTGGCGCTGCTCGCGGTCGGCGGCAGCCTCCCCCTTGATGCCGAAGACCTTGTCGAAATCCCAGCCGGCCGGCAGGTTCAGCGGCACGTCGGAACGGGACAGGTGCACGCCGCGTGGGCGGATCGGGGTCTTGTCCACGGCCACCAGGCTGGTAAGCCGGGTGACGAGATGGTGATCGAGGGCAAGCGCCAGGATGCGCTTGTCGGCCTCCTCCCGGTCGATCTGCCGCAGTGTCTGCGCCACCTCGGCATCATCGATCTTGCGGCGCGCCCACAGCTTGGAAATGCCGGCTCCTTCCGCGGCGCCGGCAACCGGCAGCGCGATGGACCAGCCCTTGCCGTCGATGAGGCCGCGCACCTCGACGCTGCCCGTGAGGTGCTTGACCTTGGCCGCCAGCACCAGGGTCTCGCCATGGTAGAGATCGGGCAGGATGCGCGGCGTCACATCGGCCGCGCCTCCGGAAAAAGCGATGTCGATATTGGTCATCGCCGGGCTTTCCAGCTTGTCGACCAGTTGCTTCATGCGTTCCTGCACCTGATCGACCGAGCCGATCTGCATGAAGGCACCGCCGCCGAGTTCGGCCGCGCGGGTCATCAGATATGAGTTCGGTGCCGAGCCGATGCCGACCGTGAAGACGCGCGAACGGCCGCGATGCGAGGCTATGGTGTCGAACAGGTCCTGCTCATTGTCGATGCCGCCGTCCGTGATGAACACCACCTGCCGCAGGAAACCTTTTTCGCCCTCGTGGCTATCCTTGAGGGCCTCCAGCATGGGGGCCACCATCATGGTGCCGCCATCGGCCTGGAGGCGCGAGACATAGTCCTGGGCCCGCGCAATGTTCTCGGACGTGGCCGGCAGCGTGCCGCCGAACAGGTTGGTGAAGGTATCGTCGAAGCGGATGACATTGAAGCGGTCCGATGGCGTCAGGCGCCCCAACGCATAGGCGAGGCTCGCCCGGGCCTGCTCGATCGAGGTGCCTCCCATCGAGCCGGAATTATCGATCACGAAGGTGACGTCGCGCGGGCGCTGGTCGGCCTGGGCGGATCTGGCGGTGGGCGGCGTGACATAGGCGATCAGATAGTCGTCACTACCGACCTTCTCGCGAAACAGGCCGACGGAGGGCGTCTGGCTGGGCTGGGCCTGCCAGGTCAATTCGAAATCGCGATCCGAAGGCACCGGCCCCGAAGCCAGTTCGATATGACGGGCCCGGGGCCCCTTGTCGGTGATCTTGATGGGATGAAAGGTGCTCTTCACCTCGCCCAGCACAAAGCCGGCATCGAGATCGATGCGGATCTGCACGGGATTGACCGGCGCATTCTCGCGCGGATCGAGCACCGGCGCCCGCGGCACCTGACCCGATGCCGGAGCCGGCGTGACAGCGCCCCAGCCCGACTTGTCCTGGAAGGTCACGGTCTCGGCCGAGCCGGCGCCAACCGTGCTCGGCGAGAAGCGCGGCGCCACCACCAGCGGTACGCGGAGGGAGAAAGTGTTGTCGGCCTGGCGCACCGGCTCCTGATATTCGATCTGGATCACCACCGTGTCGCCGGGGCCGATATTGGCGATCGAATTCATGAACATGTTCGGCCGCTGCTGTTCAACCAGCGCGGCCTTCTTGCCCTCGGCCTTGGCACGCTCATAGACCAGCTTGGCCTGCTGCTTTTCCTTGATGTCGGCGACGACCACGCGCTGGCCGACCACCATCTTCATGGTGTCGACGGCGGCACCGTCGGGCAGCGGGAAGACATAGATGCCCTCAACCCAGCTTTTGCCCGGATTGTGGAACATCTGCGTCACGGTGGCGCGAATGGTCGGACCGCTCACGCCGAGCTGAACGTCGGTGGCCGTCCGGACGGCCTCGACATAACTGCCTGGATCCTCGGTGCGCAGCAGCAAGGAACCCGCCTTGACGTCGTCGACGGTGACGCGAGGCGAGGCATAGGCGCCGACAACGAAGAGCAGAAAGGTCGCAAGGATCAGCACCACCATGAGAAAACGCTCGGCCAGCGCCACCATAGCGCGGCGGCCGATACCGGAATGAGGGTGCCGTCGTCTGCCGGTTTGGCGGCCGGCAACTGCTTGGTTCATGTGCATGTCGTCCTCGATTGAACGCTGTCTGGCCTCAGTCGGCCTGGTCCCGTTCTGCTCTCGCGAGGACTGTGCGTACGAGCTTCATTAACCGCGTTTGTTAGGCATATTCCGTCACAAAGCGCCTTGCCGGCGGTGGCCTCCTGCGGCAATGTCCGGTTTTGTACGTGATTGTGCGCGACGGCCGGTCATCAGGCCTGGTCAGCGTGATCGCTTCAGCAGGACCAGCCCCGTGTCATCCGACAGCGAGTTTTCCGGCGAACAAGCCCACCAGATTACGCTTGCGGTGCGCGAGGCTCTGGCGCGCCGGCGCATCTCGCGCCAGACTCTCGCCGAAAAAGCCAAGATCAGCCTGTCGACCCTGGAAAAAGCCCTGTCCGGCCGGCGCCCCTTCACGCTCGCCACCGTCATCCGCCTGGAGGAAGCTCTCGGCACCAGCCTGCGCCATGCAGACCACGCCTCCACCCCGATAGCCGTCGCGGGCGGCGGCACGGCGCCGGACCATCTGGGCTCCTACACCAAGGCGGCAGTGTCCTGGCTCACCGGCAACTACCTTACTTTGCGCCCCTCCTTCGGCGAGGCCGGCGCGGTGTTTGCCTATCGCACCGAAATATCCTGGAGCGACAGCGCCTCCCGCCTGATCTTCCGTGAGGCCGAGCGCCTCGACACCGGCTTCAACCAGCAGGGCGAGGTCTCGGTGCCGAACCAGTCAGGCCATGTCTATCTGGTGACCTCCATCAGCGGCCAGTACCGGGTGGCGGTGGTCGGCCGTCCGACGCATACGGGCGCGATGTACGGTATCCTGACCTCGCTGCGCGCCGGCCGCGGTACGCAGCTCACGCCGGTCTCGGCAGCCATCGCCCTGGTGCCGATCCGCCCCGACGGCGAGGCCCAGCTCTCCTTCGGCCGGATTGGCCCGTCGCACCGCCACCATGATGCCTATCGCGAGCATCTCGATCGCGTGACGGCCGAGGAATTCGCCCTGTTCAAGGCGGGACCGTAAAGCGGGCTATTTGATCGCTTCTCCCGGGACCGCCAGCATCTTGCTGGCCCTTGGAAACGCGGCGCTTGTTAAAACAAGAAGCCAGAAGATGCTGGCGGTCCCGGGAATGGCCTCACCCCTCCCTTTCCGCGAAAGCCAAGCCTTCGTCGGCCCAGCCGGTGAGGCCGCCGATCATGATCTTCACCGGACGGCCGAGCCGGGCGAGCTTGAGGGCCGCCTGGTCGGCGCCATTGCAATGGGGGCCGGCGCAATAGGCCACGAACAAGGTGTCATCGGGCCATTGCGCCATGCGCGCCGCATCGATCTCCCGGTGCGGCAGATGAAGCGCGCCGGGAATGTGGCGGCGGCGGAAGGTCTCCGGCGAACCGACGACATGCAGGAGAACGAAATCCCGTTCGCCGGAGGTAAGCGCCTGAGCGACGTCCGAACAATCGGTTTCGACCGAGAGGCGGCGCTCGAAATGGGCAATGGCATGATGGGGCGGTGCTGCGGGGATGGCGCTGACGAGGCTCATGATCGTCTCCTGTGGTGTCGATGCCATCCTCATAGCCCATGCGCCTCATCCGGGCCGCTGGCGCGATTGCCAGACAGCATCAAGATCTGGCCAGAATGAGCTCATGCACGACATGGCACGTCCTCGATATCCGCAGCAATCAGTCCCAACAGGCCGGGAAAGCGTGCCTCGACGTCCTGCCGGCGCAGGCTGGCCGCCCGGCTGTTGCCGCGATCGAAATGCCAGATCAGGCCCGCCTCGCGCAGCACCCGGAAATGATGGGTCAGCGTCGCCTTGCTGACCTCGAAGCCGAAGGAGGCGCAATGCCGCGCCGTGCCGTCCGGCGCCTGGGCCAGTTCGGCAATCACACGCCTGCGCAGCGGATCGGCAAGCGCCGCAAGCAGCTTGCCGAGTTGCATTTCTTCCGGCTCCGGATGGCCCTCGCGATCGGCCATGAAAAACCTCCAAGGTAAGCCTTGCATCATACCTAGATAAGCTGCTAGGTAAGGCGAATACCTTACCAAGGAGATCCTCATGATCAAGACCCTGGCGGGCAAGGCAGCCATCGTGACCGGAGGAAGCCGCGGGATCGGCGCAGCCATCGCCCTGCGGCTGGCGGAATCGGGCGCCGACGTCGCGATCACCTATGCGAGCCGCGGTGACAGCGCCGAAGCTGTTGCCGAGCAGATCCGGGGCACGGGCCAGCGTGCCCTGGCGATCAAGGCCGACAGCGCCGATGCCGATGCCGTCCGCGGCGCCGTCGACCGGGCGGCCGCCACGTTCGGCCGCCTCGACATCCTCGTCAACAATGCCGGCATCTTCACCGGCGGCACAATTGAACAGGTCTCCCTCGCAGATTTCGACCACATCATAGCCGCCAATCTGCGCGGTGCCTTCGTCGCCTCCCAGGCCGCCGCGGCTCATATGAGAGAAGGCGGGCGCATCATCTCTATCGGCTCCAATCTGGTCGGTCGGGTCGGGCGCGCCGGCATCGGTCTCTATGTCATGAGCAAGTCAGCCCTGGCTGGCCTCAGCCAGTCCATGGCCCGGGATCTCGGTCCACGCGGCATCACGGTCAACATCGTCCATCCCGGCCCGACCGATACCGACATGAACCCCGCCACCACCGAACGCGCCGATCAGGCTCGGGCGGCGATGGCGATCCCCAGATATGGCGAGCCCAGCCAGATCGCAGGCCTGGTCGCCTGGCTGGCAAGCCCGGAGGCGCAATATGCAACGGGAGGCGCCTATACCATCGATGGCGGTACCAATGCTTGAGAGATCTTGTGCCAATACGCACTGCATGTCGCGGCCAAGTGTTGTTGAGAGGACACAGGCCTTGATTTTCACGTGAAGACTGCCTGCTGACAGTCTTTCACCAGTTGAAGAATCTGAAGATCGGGGCTCTGTTCATTCAAGTGGGATCGAAGAATTTCGATCAAACCATTCGGGGCTTCATCATGCGTCGTCTTTTGACCGGCCTGGTCTTGGTATCGAGCTTGGGCATCGCCTCAAGCTCGGCCAACGCAGCCAGCATCTTCGAGAAATTGTTCGGCGGCCCGCGCCAGCCCGCCAATGCCGGCGCTGTCGCCGCCGTCTCACCGATCCCGCGCGAGGTGGTGAGCTATAGCGGCCGTGAGAAGCCCGGCACCATCGTGGTCAATTCGCCCGAACGGCGGCTCTATCTCGTGCTCGATGACGGCACGGCCCTGCGCTATGGCGTTGGCGTCGGCCGCAAGGGCTTCGAATGGGGCGGCGTGCACCGTATCTCCCGCAAGGCCGAATGGCCGGGCTGGACCCCGCCGCCGCAGATGCGCAAGCGCCGGCCGGACCTGCCCGCCTACATGGCCGGCGGCATCCAGAACCCGCTGGGTGCCCGGGCGATGTATCTGGGATCCTCGCTCTACCGCATCCATGGCTCGAACGAGCCGCAGACCATCGGGCAGGCCGTATCGTCGGGCTGCATCCGCATGACCAATGACGACGTCACCGATCTCTATGAGCGGGTGAAGGTCGGCACCAGGGTGGTGATCATCCGGGGTTGAGTTGCGCGTCTTCCCCTGCCCGATGCGGCATGGAATGCCGCGTCGCGATCGGACCAGACCACGGTCGGGTCCGGAGACCGCGTTCCGAGCAGAGCGGTCTCGGATCCGAACTGCTGAGCCGTCCAGCCCTCGCCCGAGTCGGGAAACACTCAGCTTCCTCTCAGCGCTGCCCCGGCCTTTCGCGCGACAGGCCCTTCTCCTTGAGGTCGGAAAGATAGGAGGCCCAGCGGCTCTCCTTCTCCCGGCCGAGTTCCGCCAGATAGGTCCAGGTATAGAGCCCGGTATTGTGCATGTCGTCGAAGGAAATGCGCACGGCATAATTGCCGACCGGATCAAGGCTCAGAATGGCCACATTGATCTTGCCGCCCACCGTCTTGCGCTCGGCGGCACTATGGCCCTGCACCTCGGCGCTCGGCGACATCACGCGCAACATCTCGGCGCTGAACGCATGGGACTGGCCGTCGTCGAAACTCACGGTCAGGGTCTTCTTGTCCTTGGACAGGCGCAATTCGGTCGGCCAGGCCTTCGCGACGTCTCCGCTCACGGCATCTTCCCTTTTTTGTTCTGATCGCCACATAAGGAGAAGGCGGATGCAGCGCAAGCCGCAAAGGCCAATCGGTGTCGTTGAAGCGTTCGGCACGGACTCTGCGACATAATGGCAGTTTGCCTCGACTATCATTGGTGTTTGGGCTGTCGTCGGCTTAGAAGAATACCAAAGGGGACGTGGTCCCAAGGCGCCTTTCGATCCGGCGGTTCGCCGCCCTCGCAGGGATGCATCGAAACAATGAGTTGGGGCCGCGCGATAGTTGCTCAAAAGCGCTTTGCCCCGGGAGTGTGGACGTGCTGGATGATCATGCAATGGCGGACATGCCGCCGATGATCGACCCTTTCGGGCGCGCTATCAATTATCTGCGCGTTTCCGTGACGGATCGCTGTGACTTTCGCTGCGTCTATTGCATGTCCGAGGACATGACCTTCCTGCCCAAGAAGGACCTGCTCACCCTCGAGGAACTCGACAGGCTGTGCAGCGCCTTCATCGCCAAGGGTGTCCGCAAGCTGCGCTTCACCGGCGGCGAGCCGTTGGTCCGGCGCGATATCATGACGCTGTTCCGCTCGATCTCGCGCCATCTCGACAGCGGGCGGCTCGATGAGCTCACCGTGACCACCAATGGCTCGCAGCTCGCCCGCTACGCCGCCGAACTCAGGGATTGCGGCGTCAAGCGCATCAATGTCTCGCTCGACACGCTGGATCCGGCGGCCTTCAAGGCGATCACCCGCTGGGGCGATTTCGCCAAGGTCATGGACGGCATCGACAAGGCCCAGGCCGCAGGCCTAGCGGTAAAGATCAATGCGGTGGCGATCAAGGGCATGACCGAAAACGAAGCGGTAGGGCTGATCGAATGGGCCCATGGCCGCGGCATGGACCTCACCTTCATCGAAGTGATGCCGATGGGCGACGTGACCGGGCACCGGGTCGATCAATATCTGCCGCTCTCGGTGCTGCGCGCCCAGCTTCTCGACACCTACACGCTGGACGACATTCCCTATAATACCGGTGGGCCGGCCCGGTATGTGCGCGTCCGCGAGACCGGCGGCCGCCTCGGCTTCATCACGCCGATGACCCATAATTTCTGCGAGAGCTGCAACCGCGTGCGGGTCACCTGCACCGGTACGCTCTATATGTGCCTCGGCCAGGAAGACGCCGCCGACCTGCGCGCGCCCCTGCGTGCCTCCGAGGGGAACGACCTTCTCAACGCCGCCATCGATCGCGCCATCACCCGCAAGCCCAAGGGACATGACTTCGTCATCGACCGGCGCACCAAGCAACCCGCGGTCAGCCGGCATATGAGCGTGACCGGCGGCTGAGCCTTGGCACCGCGAGCATCCTGCTGGCTCCTGGAAAACGTCACCTCAGCGAGAAGGAAGAGCCGGCAGGATGCTGGCGGTCCTATAGCGTTTTGCGATTAGACGGAGTCACCAAGAATCGCAAAGACGCGTCAGAACAATGAGCTAGAGCAAATAAGCGTTCACGCTTGAACGCGCTTTGCTCTAGGAGAACAGCGCTTCCTGAGCGTTTTGCAATTTGGCGAGACCGTCAGGAATCACGATGACGGCCGAACCAAAGAAAGACCGCGAACGAGCGTTTCGTCTAAACGCGTTTTGCTCAGGGGTTGAAGACTCGGCCAGTTTGCCTTCCACTTGCCTCCCATAATGTCCAAGACCTTTGATGTGATCGTCGCCGGTGTCGGCGGCATGGGATCGGCCGCCTGCTATCAGCTCGCCAAGCGGGGCGTGCGCGTGCTCGGCCTGGAGAAATTCGAAATCGGCCATGCGATGGGTTCCTCGCATGGACTGACGCGCATCCTGCGCCTGGCCTATTTCGAGGGCGAGGCCTATGTGCCCCTGGTGCAGCGAGCTCGGGAGCTGTGGATCGAGACCGGCAAGCTCACCGGCGAGCCTTTGTTCTTCGAGGTCGGCGCCCTCGACATCGCCCATGATGGCAGCGGCATCGTGGAGAAGGCACTTGAGGCCAGCCAGGCCCATGGCCTGGAGCACGAACTGCTCGATCGCGATGCCATCGAGGCACGTTACCCCTTCACGCTCGACCGCAATCATATCGGCCTCTACCAGCCCCAGTCGGGCTTCGTGGCTTCCGAGCGGGCCATCCTCGCCCATACGGCGCTCGCTTTGCATCACGGCGCTGAGATTCACGGCTGCGAAGCCATGCTGGGCTGGGAGCCGACAGCAGGCGGCGGGGTGCGCGTGACGACCGACCAGGGCAGCTACGAAGCCGGCAGGCTCGTCTTGTCGCCCGGCGCCTGGATCGGGGACCTCGTGCCCGCACTCAAGCCGTCGACCGAGGTGGTGCTGCAGACGCTCGGCTGGTTCGCCCCCGCCCGGCCCTCCCTCTTCGACCTATCCCATTTCCCGGTTTTCACGCTCGAAGCTGACGAGGGCCATTTTTACGGCTTTCCGCTCTGGCAGCATCCGGGCTTCAAGCTCGGCTCACCGCATTATGGCGGCGAGCCCTATGATCCCGACACGCCCAGCCGTGTCCCCTCGCCCCGGCATCGCGAGCAATTGCGGGCCTGCCTCGCCAAGCACATTCCTGGGGCCAATGGCGACCTGCTCGGCCTCAAGGCCTGCATGTACACGATGACGCCCGACGAGCATTTCATCATCGATACCCTGCCCGGCCACGAGCAGGTCATCGTCGCCTCGCCCTGCTCCGGTCACGGCTACAAATTCGCCAGCGCTATCGGCGAGGCCTTGGCCGAACTCGCCACCATGGGCAGCAGCCGCATCGACCTCAGCATGTTCGGCCTCAAGCGTTTTTCTTGAGTTCCTCTCGGTTTGTCTTTGCCAAATCATTGGGCAAAGTATAGGTAAGTATTATTCTCTTACCTTCCCGATTGGCCGCTGCCTGCCGGCGGTGATCTTTTGATTGCGCCTCCATGCCGCCCGCACAGTCGCCTTGGTCCGGAATCGTCGCGATGGTTCTCGCGACAGGATTGTTCGTCGTCAGCGACAGCCTGATGAAGCTCACGGCGCAAGGTTTGCAGCCCTTCCAGGTCCTGTTCATGCGGGGCTTCTTCGGGCTGGCGTCCTGCAGCTTCCTGCTGGTCGCGACCGGGCAGATGCGCCAGCTCGGCGGCGCCCTGCATTGGCGCGCCATCCTGCGCGCCCTGCTCGAGGCGGCAGCCACTTTCTTCTACATGGCCGCTCTGTCCGCCATGCCGATCGCCGATGCGATCGCAATCGGCCAGACCGCGCCTCTGCTGGTCATCGTCGCCATGGCCGTGATCTTCCGTGAACGGATCGGCGCGGTCCGCCTCGCTCTGGTCTGCACCGGCTTCCTCGGAGCCCTCCTGGTGGCACAGCCCGGCGGTGCGGGCCTGTCGCCCGCGGCGCTCTACGCCTTTGTGACCGCCATGATGGTGGCAACGCGGGACCTGCTTACCCGGGGCACGCCGGCCACCATTCCCACCTTCGTCGTCCTGACCACCACCACCGTGCTGCTGACGCTCGCCACCGGCTGTGCCACCCTGATCCATGAGCGCTGGATGCCGCCCTCACTCGACCAGTGGCTGACCATGGCGGCATCCGGCTTCATCGTCACGCTCGGCCAGATGGCGATCTTCCTGAGCTACCGCAAGGCGCCGGCCGGGGTCGTGGCGCCCTATTACTACAGCTTCACCGTCTGGGCGGTGATCGGCGGCTTCCTGGTCTGGGGCGAGGTGCCGAACGGGCTCGCCATCACCGGCATGGTGATGATCGTGGCAAGCGGGCTTGCCCTGCTCTTCGTCAGATCGAGGCGCAGGCAGGAAGCCATCGCCTGATGACCACGGTTGCATTCACCGAGGCCGATCTCGGTCGCCAGCGAGCCAATCAGCGCGGCATCGTGCTGATGATCGCTGCCATGGCCTGCTTCGTGGTGAACGATTCCGTCGCCAAGCTCGCCACCGCCCGCATGCCCGTCAGCGAGGTCATCGCCATTCGCGGTGTCTTCGCGACGGCCTTCGTGCTCGCCCTCATCCTGGCCAGCGGCCTTCAACGCCATTTCCGCCTGATCTGGCAGTGGCGGGTCGCGGCTCGCGGCGGCATGGAGAGCGTGGTCGCCTTCGCCTCCATCCTCGGCCTCAGCTATGTTTCGCTCGGCATCGCCACCGCCATCGGCCAGATCGCGCCGATCCTGCTGCTGGCCTTTTCCGCCCTGCTGCTCAAGGAGAAGGTCGATGCCAGGCGATGGCTAGCCGTGTTCGTCTGTTTCGCCGGCGTGATCCTGGTGGCTCGCCCGAGCACTGAAGGCCTCAACCTCTATGTCCTGGCCACCCTGGCCTGTGCCGTGCTGGCGGCGCTGCGCGATCTCGTCACCCACCGCATCGGCGCCAGCGTGCCGACCCTGCTGGTGACGCTCGGCACCACGACCATCGTCTCCCTGGCCGGCTTTGCCGGCTCGGCCGTATCCGAATGGCAGCCTCTCCACCTTGCCGACCTCTCGCTCCTGATGCTGGGCGGCCTGAGCCTGGTCGGCGGACATGCCCTGGTGATCGCCGCCTATCGCGGCACCGATGTCTCGGTCGTCAGTCCGTTCCGCTATTCGGCCATCGCGCTTTCGGTCCTGGCCGGGCTTGCGGTCTTCGGCGATTTACCCGATGTGTGGGCGGGCGCCGGCATGATATTGATCATCCTCAGCGGCCTCTATGCTGCCGGACGCGAAATGCGGCGCCGGCGAGCCATCGAGGCCGCGCTGGAAAAAGGCGTGTGAATAGGGAGTACGGCATGAGCGAGTTGGTGGTGGAGAATGCGGGTCCGGTACGCACCCTGACATTGAACCGGCCCACAAAGCTCAATGCCTTCACGGCGAGCCTCCATGCCGAACTCCGCGCGGCCCTGGCAGCGGCAATTGCCGACGACGGCGTCAAGGTGATCGTACTCACCGGCGAGGGGCGTGCCTTCTCCTCAGGCCAGGACCTCACCGAGGACCTGCCTCGCGACAGCCAGGGCGGCATCGATCTCGGCCCTGCCCTGGAACGGGACTACAATCCCCTGATCAAGCAGATCGTCAACTCGCCCAAGCCGACCATCGCGGCGCTCAACGGGCCGGCCGTCGGCGCGTCCATGAATATCGCGCTCGCCTGCGACATCGTGCTGGCGGCGCGATCGGCGACCCTGCAGGAAGCCTTCGCCAAGATCGCTCTGATCCCCGATGCCGGGGGAACCTGGCTGCTGCCGCGCCTGATCGGTCCCAAGCGGGCGCTCGCCCTGATGCTGACGGCCGAGGCGGTGCCGGCGGAGGAAGCCCTGCGCATGGGCCTCGTCTACAAGCTCTATGAGGATGCCAGCTTCCGCGACGACGTCGCCGCCTTTGCAGCCAGGCTCGCCCAGGGCCCCGGCCTCGCCTTCCGCATGATCCGGGAGGCGGTCCTGGCCAGCGCCGACAATGATCTCGATGCCCAGCTGGCCCTGGAAGCGGCGCTGCAGCGCAAGGCCGGCGCCTCGCATGATTTTGCCGAAGGCGTGGCCGCCTTCCTGGCCAAGCGGGCGCCCCAGTTTCAAGGGCGCTGACGCACTTCGCTCTAGAATTGCGCTTTCTTAACGTGAAATCGCCGGCATTCCAGCCGAGAATGCAACCAGGCTGAAGTTGAGGATCTGATTTGTTTCGTTCACGCTGGACCCTGCTGGTGCTGGTCGCCATACTCGGGATTGCCGCAATCTATGTCAGCAGCAACCCCGAAATGGCGAGCCGCTATGCCCAAGCACAACGCGACGCGGCGCTGAGCGCCGACACCAAGCAGACCGTGATGCTGCTCATTGCCCTGGCCGTCGGCGGCTATCTCGCCTGGTTCTTCCTCATTCGCAAGGACTGAACACTTCGGCGCTCAAGACAGATATCAGTGCCAGAAAAACGAAACCCCGCCATTGCTGACGGGGTTGCCTTGCGACAAAGGCCAGGATCAAACCCTAAGGCGAAACGCCGGCCCTTTCATTTCAATCGGCCCGCCCCCCAGTACATCCGTGGTGGGGCTACCTTTCGATCGGGCACCCGACGCGTCCGCCGGATCACCCTTGAAAGGCTATATAGGAAGCCTTTGTGACGAGAACAAGACGGGCCCAGGCGAAATGCTCAACCCGCAGACGGATTCTGGACGTCAGCCCTCGACAGCCTTTCCCGCCTTGCTCCGGCAAGCAGAAGAACCAAGCTCGCCATGCCAGCGGCATAGGCCACCAGCGGCCAGGCGGTGTCCCCCGGCAGAACCAGGACGGCCAAGGTGCCGGCCACGCTCACCAGCAGGCTCTGCACGCAGAAATAGAGCGCCACCGCGGCGCCGGCGATGTCATCGAAACCCTGGAGCGCACCATTGGCAGCGACACCGCCCGCGAGGACGATGCCGATTGCGATCACCCACATCGGCGAGAGAAAGCTCCACCAGGATGCCGCTCCCGCCGTCTCACCCAAGGCAAGCAGTCCGGCCCCCGCCAGGATCGTCGCCATGGCCCGTCTGAGGCAGGCCAAGCGTCCCCAGCGCTCGATACGGCCAGGCACGAAACGGGTCGCGACCATCATGGCGACGGCCGCCGTGGCGAAGGCAAGGCTGAAGGCCAGGGGCGAATAGCCGGCCCTGTCGATCAGCACCCGCGGCGCGGTGGAGAAGAAGACGAAGAAGCTCCCCATCGCCGTGCCGAAGCCCGCCGTATAGGTCCAGAAGGCATAGCTGGCGAGAACCGTGATGGCCGGACGCCGAGCGACCTCGACTGCTTCTCGTCGGGTCTCGGGCCATCGCCACGCCGCTTGGGCGAACGCGGCGGCCATCAACAGGCCCAGCGTGAGGAAGATTGCCCGCCAGCCGAACCGATCGGCGATGAGTGCCCCGGCAATCGGCCCCAAGGCCGGCACGAAAGCCAGCATGGCGCTGAACAGGCTGTAGATGACGGCGCCTTCGGGACGTTCTGCATAGACGTCCCGGACCGTGGCGAAGGTCGCCACCAGGCAAGCGGAGGCGCCGGCCGCCTGCAGGAAGCGCAGGGCCACGAAGACAGCGGCGTTTGAACTCGCCGCAAGTCCCAGAGACGCAAGCAGGAACAGGGCGGCACCGCCGATCAGCACCGGCCGGCGGCCGATGCGGTCGGACAGCGGCCCGAAGACGATCTGCCCCGCCCCCAGCATCACCATATAGAGGCTGAGGGTCAGTTGGATCACCGCTACGCTGGTTTCCAGCGTCGCCGGCATGATGGGTACGATGGGCAGATAGATATCCATGGCCAGGGAGGCAAGGATATCGAAGGGGGCCATCAGCAACAGGGCCGACGGCAAGGCATGGCCCCAGACGGGGTTTTTGGCAGGCATGACGAAACATCCGCTCAAATGAAAACATTCGGCGGCGGTCTGCCTCTTCAGTGCAAAACCGGATGGGATCGGACAGAACGCCGCAACAACATCGACATGTCGTTGCGGCCTAGCGGTCCGAGGATTTGAGGCCTCTCATGTCCGGCTCCTGTGAAACGGATGAAACGAGGCGTTTAGCAAAATGCCGACGGGTGAACAATCCTCGGCGGCGAAGCCTCCTGTCAGGCCTCGCCTCTCCCCGTCAAGATCGCGAGCCATCCAGATTGGAGATGAGGCGGAGATAACCGCCGCGATAGTCCCCGAAATCGGTCAATTGCGCATCCACCGACTGGTCCGCGGTCTGGCACCGTCCCACCCAGCTGCGCACACCGGCGACATCCTCGGAGGTCGTCTCCAATTCGGCACCGACATGGCGCCGGAGGAAGGCAGTCAGGGCCGCAACGGCTTCATCGAAGCCAGACGCCGTCGCCAGCATCAGGCTTTCATAGAGCTTGCCCTCTTCCTCGTCGGTCTCGGCATTGTAGTCCGGCTCGCCATCGAAACCCGGCGGCGAGCCCATGTCCTCGAGGGTCTTCATGATTGCGGCTTTCCCATCATCGCCCGCTTAATTACGCGGCTTTTCAAGCCGGGCGACGAGGCTGCACGTATCCCAGCGCCGGCCGCCCATGGCCTGGACCTCGGCATAGAACTGGTCGACCAATGCCGTCACCGGCAGCTGCGCGCCATTCGCACGGGCGGTTTCGAGGCAGATCCCCAGATCCTTGCGCATCCAGTCGACGGCGAAACCGAAATCGAACTTGCCTTCCTGCATCGGCTTCCAGCGATTTTCCATCTGCCAGGATTGCGCGGCCCCCTTCGAGATCACGCCGATGACCTTTTTGAGGTCGAGCCCGGCCTTGTTGGCAAAATGGATACCTTCCGACAGGCCCTGCACGAGCCCGGCGATGCAGATCTGATTGACCATCTTGGTCAACTGCCCGGCGCCGGCCGGCCCCATCAGCTGACAAGCCTTGGCATAGTGGGCGATCACCGGTTCGACCCGGGCATAGACATCAGCGTCGCCGCCGCACATCACGCCGAGTGCACCGTTCTCGGCGCCGGCCTGCCCGCCCGAAACCGGCGCATCGACGAAGCCGAGGCCGAGCGTACCGGCCGCTTCATGCAGTTCGCGCGCGACCTCGGCCGAGGCCGTGGTGTGATCGACAAAAACAGCCCCCTTCTTCATGCCCGAAAAGGCGCCCTGCGGCCCTGTCGTCACCGAGCGCAAATCATCGTCATTGCCCACGCAGGCAAAGACGATGTCGGCATCCCTGGCGGCTTCCGCCGGGGTCGGGGCGGAGGCGTTGCCGTATTTTTCCACCCAAGCCTGCGCCTTGGCGGGGGTGCGGTTGTAGACGGTGACCTGATGGCCACCGCGCACGGCCAGATGGCCCGCCATCGGAAAACCCATCACGCCAAGGCCGAGAAACGCCACTTTCATTGCGAGAACTCCTTTATCCCGAGGGCTTCTGGCAGCCGCCGGGTTCAATAGATCGAGAAGGGGAAATATTTATCGTTGATTGTCTTGTAGGTACCATCGGCGACGATATCGGCAATCGCCTTATTGAATTTTTCGGCAAGATCCCCATCGCTCTTGCGCAAGGCGATCCCCTCTCCTTCGCCGAAAAACCTGGCATATTTCACCAGGTCGACATCGGCCTTCAGCTCACAGCAGACGCTTTCGGGCTTGCCCAGCCAGCCGGCCAGTACAAGCTTGTCGGCAAGCACGGCATCGAGGCGGCCCGTCACGAGATCGGCATTGGCCTCGTCCTGGCTGCCATAAAGCTTGATCTGGGCGCCTCCCCCCTGGATCTCCGCCTGCAGGAAGGCGGCCTGCACGGTGTTGGCAACGGCGCCGACAACCCTGTCCTTCAGTCCTGCCGCGTCCCAGGTTGCGACCTTGCTGTCCTTGCGGGCCACGAAACTCGTGGGCCGATCATAATAGCGGTTGGTGAAGGCAACCTGCCGCCGCCGCTCCGGCGTGATCGACATGGATGACACGATGGCATCGACCTTGCCCGCGTTCAGGGACGGAATCAGGGCGTCCCAGTCGAGGACTTCGAAACTGCAGGTCGCACCCATTTTCTGGCAGAGTGCCTTGGCGATATCGACATCGAAGCCGATGGGCTGATCCTTGGCATCGAGCTGGTTGAAGGGCGGGTAACCGCCTTCCGTGGCGATGCGGATCGATTTCCACTCTCTTGCCGAGACCGTGCCGCCGGCCAAGGCAGCGAAAGCAGCAGCCAGGATGAGAACGCCGATCCGACTCATGCCGTCTCCTCGATGATTTCACATAGTGGACGGCGATTTGGCGCAATCACCAGCCAAGAGTTCAGCCCCCAAATGTGGCATTCATGCGCGATTGCGCCGGCCGGTCCGCCGACGGGCCGCCATCATGGCGTCGAAAGCATCGCGTGCGGCCTGCAGAGCCGGCGTTTGCGCGAAACGATCCGGCAACCTCGCCATCAGCGCCAGGCGATCCTCCTCGCTCATCTCCACCCAGCGCCGGATTTCCAGGCTGGTGCGCCCGCAGCCGATGCAGAAGCCGCTCGCCGCATCGATGCGGCAAATGGCGACGCAGGGTGTGGAGGTGATCTGCATGGCATTCACAATCCGGCTAGAGAGGTATCAATAATTTAGACATGCCAGCCCAGAGGCGCCAGGGCGCCTGCCAGGATTGCCATTTCGGCGAGCATCACGGCAGCACCGCAGACATCGCCGGTCTGCCCGCCAATCTGCCGTTCAGCCAGCCGCGTGACAGCATAGGCCGCCGCAAGCCCCGCCAGGGGTGCGACAACCGACATGAAATGGCCGGTTCCGGCCCAGGCCAGCAAAGCCGTTGCGACCATGGCGGGGACGGCGCCGGAGCGCCAGGCATGGCCGGTCAACCGGCCTGCCGAAGCGCCGGCACCATCCGGGCGCGCCGGTCCCAGCAACATCAGTGGCAGTAATCCCAGAATGCGGGAGGTGCCGACGGCAGCAGCCAGGACCAGGCCCGTACGCCAGACATTGCCCGTCGCCGTCAGCAGCCCGGCGAGCAGCGACACCCGGGCGGCGAGAGCCAGCACCAGGGCGGTCGCGCCATACGAGCCGATGCGCGAATCACGCATGATCTCGAGCTTTCGTTCGAGTGTGCCGCCTCCCCCGAAGCCATCGGCGACATCGGCAAGCCCGTCCTCATGCATGGCACCGGTCATCACCGCCAGGGCGGCGACGGCGAAGATGGCGGCAACCGTCGCAGGCAAGCCGGCGAGATGGGCGATGACCAGCACGATAGCGGCCGCCAGGCCGAGCACGGCCCCGGCCAGCGGCGTCGCCGGTGCCAGCCGCTCCATATCGGGCCGGCCATGCGGATCGATCTCGATGGACAGGACGGGCACCGGAAGACGCGACCAGAAGCGTAGAGCTTGAGGAACGCTGGCGAGAAATGATGAATGCATCATGGCAGGCCCTGCATGCCATGCGAGGAACCTTCAAGGCAACGGCGCGATGTCCTGCACCCGACTGCTTCTCGTGTCGATGCCGGGGCAGCAACCGTCGTCACGCGGCCTTTCCGCTTCGTGGCCATCGGTCTATAAGCGCGGCCAATCATTTCTCCTGCATTGGAAACATCCCGATGGCTTTTGCCGGCACCGCCCTGCCCTTCGACGACATCCGCGAGCTTGCCCGAGGCATGCCGGCCCTCGACGCCAGCGCAGTGGCGGGCGTGAAGCAGCGCGACGGCCAGCTGACCAAGCCGCCGGGCAGTCTCGGCCGGCTGGAAACCATCGTCGAGTGGCTCGCCGGCGTTCAGGCCACGCCGTCTCCCACCGTCTCGCGCCCCTTGGTGGCGATCTTCGCCGGCAATCACGGCGTGGTCGCCCGCGGTGTCTCGCCCTACCCGCAGGAAGTCACGCGCCAGATGCTGGAGAATTTCGCAGCCGGGGGCGCCGCGATCAACCAGATCTGCTCGACCTTCGACATCGGCCTCAAGGTGTTCGACTTGGCGCTGGACATCCCGACCGGCGACATCACCTGCGAGGCGGCGCTCGACGAAAAGGCCTGCGCGGCCACCATGGCTTTCGGCATGGAGGCCGTATCCGGCGGCATCGACCTGCTGGCCCTGGGAGAGATGGGCATCGGCAACACCACCATCGCTGCCGCCATCTACCATGCGCTCTATGGCGAGGAAGCGGCCCATTGGGTCGGCCGCGGCACGGGCGTCGACGATGCCGGTCTCGCCCGCAAGATTGCAGCCGTCTCGGCCGCGGTCGAATTTCATCGCAGCCATCTCAAGGATCCGCTCGAAGTGCTGCGGCGCCTGGGTGGCCGTGAAATCGCGGCGATGGCCGGCGCCATTCTGGCGGCGCGCAGCCAGCGCGTGCCCGTGGTACTGGACGGTTATGTCGTCTGCGCCGCCGCAGCGATCCTTCACGCAATGGACCCCGCCCTGCTGGACCATTGCATCGCGGGGCATGTTTCTGCCGAGGGCGCCCATGGCGATGTCCTGGCTCGGCTCGGCAAGAAACCGCTGCTTGATCTCGACATGCGGCTCGGCGAAGCCTCCGGTGCGGCCCTGGCGGTATCCCTCATCAAGGCGGCTCTTGCCTGCCATACCGGCATGGCGACCTTCGCGCAGGCGGGCGTCACCGACAAGGCGTGAGCTTATCCCGATGATACAGACGGGGCGGCGCGGCGGCTGGATGTAACAAACCGTTATATCTCGTGTTCGAGCCGGAAAAGCTTTGCCGCGAAGTGGTCACGATCGGGCGCTAGGCCTGAGTCGCTGCTAGAGTCGGGTATGTTTCGGCGAAAATACCTGCTTTGCTCCAACTTTGTTTCGATGCGTCTTGCGATCTCCCGTGAACGATCCGATCGCAAGACGCTTTAGGAGCCTATTCATGTTCAGGACGATCAGCGCTGCCATTGCCGTACTTGCCTTTACGGCGCCCGGCTTTGCCGGCGAGAAAACGGATCCCCGCTGCAGCCAATATGGCGAAGGCTTCGTCTATTCGGCCGATACCGGCATGTGCATCAGGGTCGGCGGCGAGTTCCGCGCCGATTACGGTTTCAGGAAGCAGAGCGGCCTCGGCCAGCAGAGCGGTTTCGGCTCCACCGTCAAGGGGCGTGTCGATGCGCGCGGCGACAGCGATCTCGGCCCCTTCCGCATCGTGGTCGAGCCGACCGCCCGCAAATTCTGAACCAGGCAGATTCCATCCGCTCGAGCCATTCGGCTCGACCGGGAGGAATCCATAGGATCTCAAATGCTTGCGGCGTTTCGAGCCGCTCGCCTTGTGCGTTTTCGCACAGACAGTTTCGGCATTTCGTGAACTGGCCACTCCTGGTTCATTCCGGCTGGTTTTGCCCGCTTTCTTTGAGTTGAAGTTCTGGGACTTTTCGGTTCATACCGGTGGGTGACTCGACGCGCATCTCCTGGTTGAAGCCTCGCAGATCTACGGGGCTTGTTATCGAAATAGAACAGACTTCCGCATGAGGCAGATCTCTTTCCGCTCACTCCATTTCGCAGCGCCCCGGCGGCAGGAGGTCCTGCCATGCGCGTGACGGTGATCGGCTGTGGCGATGCCTTCGGATCGGGAGGACGGTTCAACACCGCCAGCCTGGTCGAGATCGAGGATCCGCAGGAGGGCCGCACCGTCTGCCTGCTGGATTGCGGCGCGACCACGATGACGGCGCTCAGCGCCATGGCCATCGACCCCGACCAGATCGACCTGATCATGCTGACCCATCTGCATGGCGACCATTTCGGCGGCATTCCCTTCCTGCTGCTCGATGCTCAGTGGGTCCGCAAGCGTACCCGTTCACTGCGCATCATCGGCCCTCCGGGCACGATCGAACGCCTGTCCACCACCATCGAGGCGCTGTTTGCCGGCGCTACCATGGAAACGCCCTGGAGCTTTGCCTGGAGCGTAGAGGAAATGGCGCCCGGCACGCAGCGCGACGCCCAGGGCTTCACCATCCGCACCGTCGAGGTGGTGCATCCGTGCGGTGCGCCGGCCACGGCCGTCCGGCTGGAAGGCGGCGGCAAGGTCTTCGTCCATTCCGGCGACACCGAATGGACCGAAGTCCTGCCTGAGATCGCCGATGGCGCGGACCTGCTCTTTCTCGAATGCTTCGCCATCGAGGAGACCCCGCCGCATCTCGACTATAACCGCCTGCTCTCCCGCCGCGGCGATTTCAACGCCAAGCGCGTGGTGCTCACTCATATGGGGCCGACCATGCTGGCCTATCGCGACAAGGTCGACCGCACTCTGTTCGACCTTGCCGAGGACGGCATGGTGATTGAAGTCTAAGAGCTCTTCCTGGGAGCGCGGACATCTTGTACGCCCTGCTCCGGCAATGCCTCTCCAAGAACGGACAGGATGTCCGCATTCCACTCTTGTCACATCGGCGGCGCGGCGCCGTTCTGGCCGGTGGCCACGCTGTTGGTGCGCCAGTCCTTGCCGTCGGGCTGCGCCACGACGAAAACCGCGATTCCCGGCTTGATGATCGTCCGCTCGGCCGCATTGAACTGCACCACGGGAACCTCGGGGGGAATCACGATCTTGCGGCTGCCGCCGGGAAAGCTGAGCGTGACCTCTCTTCCCGCCGCCGTGGAGACGACTTCGCCCCCCACCGTGCCGTTGGTCATGCGCGCACCGGGCTGGGAATCCCAGTCCCGCTCGCCCTCGCCGCTCTTCACACCCGGCGGAAAGACATGGACCTCCAGCGATTTTCCGGAGCCGTCCGCCTGGGGGATCTGCGCCGTGCCGATGAAGCTGCCGGCATGAATGGCTTCCACGCCGATAGGCGCCACCAGCCGGGCCTTCCAGTCAGGCGTGAGATGGATCGAGACGCTCTGGCCGTCCTTGGTCTTGAGGCTGAGCCCCTTGCTGTCGAGCGTTTCGACCGTGCCGCGAAAGATCTTGCGCGGGGCCTCCTGCGCCTGAGCCGGAACAAGGAAAGCGAGCGCCAGCAGACCGGCAAGCCGATAGGGTTTCGTCATGATGCAAACTCCGCGCCCCCGCGACGCAACGGCGTGCCCAGTGGCGCAGCATAGCGGCGCGGCGGGACGAGGCGATTCACTTTGACGGGAGCAGCGCGCGATCCGGACTGATCAGGCGGCCTTGGCCTCCATGGCGCGACGGACATGCGCAGCCGCCTCGAACAGCACTTCGAGGCCGGCGCTCGGTTTGACCGCCTCAGTGGCGAGGTGGCGCCGGTAGAGCCGCGCGCCCGGCCGTCCGGGGAACAGGCCGATCATGTGGCGGGTGATGGAGCTCAGCCGAACACCCTGTGCCAGTTGCGCCTCGATATAGGGGGCCATCGCCTCGATGGCCTCGAAACCGTCGGCGACAGGCGCGGCCACGCCGAACAGCGTGGGATCGACTGCAAGCAGGATTTCGGGATTCTGATAGGCCTCGCGCCCCACCATGACGCCATCGAGGCGGGCCCGATGCGTGCCCCACTCCTCGACGGCCTTGATGCCGCCATTGATCGAGATGGAGAGATCGCGATTGGCTTCCTTCAGCCGATAGACGCGGCCATAATCCAGCGGCGGCACGTCGCGGTTTTCCTTGGGGCTCAGCCCCTTCAGCCAGGCCTTGCGCGCATGCACGATCAGGGCGTCGACGCCGGCGGCCCGCACGGCCGCGGTGATGCGGTCGAGCGCGGCCTCGGGATCCTGCTCGTCGATGCCGATGCGGCATTTGACGGTGACGGGCAGGTCGACGGCGGCCTTCATGGCGGCGACGCACTCGCCCACCAGTTCCGGCTCCGCCATCAGGCAGGCGCCGAACCGCCCCTCCTGCACGCGGTCGGACGGGCAGCCGACATTGAGATTGATCTCGTCATAGCCAAAATCGGCGCAGATGCGGGCCGAGACGGCCAGATCCTTCGGATTGGAACCGCCGAGCTGCACGGCGATGGGATGCTCCTCGCCGGAAAAGCCGAGCAGACGCTGCCGGTCGCCGTGAATAACGGCGCCGGTGGTCACCATCTCAGTATAAAGCAAGGCCTTCGCCGAAAGGATGCGATGGAAGAACCGGCAATGACGATCCGTCCAGTCCATCATCGGGGCGATGGAAAAGTCTCTGTCCAACATGCTGCTTTCGTTGCTCTTTTACGCTCGCGGCGCCCGTCAGGAGGGCCTCGGCTGCCAAGCGCTTGAGGCTCTTACAGCATTTTCCTGTCTTTTCAAAGAGTTGATCGACAGAGGCTTCCTCACGCCGCCTTCGCCGGGCCGGCGGGGAAGACGCCGGACATCACCGAAAAGCCCTTGATGCGCTTGACCCTGTCGGACCAGCGGCGGATCGCCGGATAGTCCTGGCGGGGAATGCCGCCCTCTTCCGACAGCATCACATAGGGAAAGCAGGCGATGTCGGCGATGGTCGGCCTAGGGGCGTTGCAGAGCCAGTCCCGCCCTTCCTGTTCGCCGAACCACAGATGCTCGTCGAGGATGCGGAACAGGCGGTGGGCGCCCGATCGCGCCGCCTCCACGTCCAGCTCGTAGAACAGGCCGTCATGCAGCCGCGCCGCCGAGGCCGTGGCCGTGATGCCGTCGGCGAAGGCCAGCCACTGGCTGATCTCGCCGAGCAGGGCCGGATTGCCCTGCGGATACCAGCTGCCCCCGGCATCATATTTGGCGGCGAGATAGACCAGGATGGCCTGCGCGTCGCGCAGCACGAGCCCGTCATCCTCGATCACCGGCAACTGACCGAGCGGATTGATCCTGAGGAACCAGTCCGACTTGTGCTCGCGGCCGGGATAGAAATCGACCGGCACGGTTTCATAGGCAATGCCGAGGATGCCCATCAGCAGGCGCAGCTTGTAGCAATTGCCCGAGAGTTCGTAGTCGTAGAGCTTGATCACGGTCATATCCCAGAATTGCAGTCTTGCAGAAAGAGTGGTGTTTCGTCATTGCGAGCGTAGCGAAGCAATCCAGGCTTAGCCGCACTCGTGAGACTGGATTGCTTCGCTACGCTCGCAATGACGGCTACAAAAATTATCGTTGCGCTAGAGATCGAGAATGAGGCGGGCGGATTTGGCACGCGAGACGCAGGTCATGATCTTGGTGCCGGATTTCTTCTCGGCCCGCGTGAGATAGACGTCCTGGTGATCGGGCTCGCCCTCGATGACCGAGCACAGGCAGGTGCCGCAGGCCCCCTGTTCGCAGGAGGAGGGCATGTCGATGCCGGCCTCGCGCATGACTTCGAGGATGGTGCGGCCCGCCGGCACCGTCAGCGTCATGTTCGAGCGCGCGAGGGCGATCTCGAAGCTGGAGGAGTCGTCGATCTCCCTGGTGTTCTTGAAATACTCGAAATGCACCGCCTCCTCCGGCCAGCCGAGCTCGGCGGCGATGGCGCGCGCCGCCTCCAGCATCGGTCCCGGGCCGCAGAGGTAAAGATGCGTGTCGCCGTCATAGATCGCGAGAATTTCGCGCAGCCTGGCCGCCGTCGCCTCAGGGCCGAGGCCGAGATGCGGCACCAGCGTCGCCTTCAGCAGCTCCAGCCGGTCGCGGAAGGCAAGCTGTCCCTCGTTCTGCGCGAAGTAATGGAATTCGTGCGCCAGCCCCTGGTGATGCAGCGCCTGGGCCATGGCCAGCATCGGGGTCACGCCTATGCCGCCGGCGATGAAGATGGTCCTCAAGGCATCGCGGCGCAGGGGGAAATTGTTGCGCGGATCGGAGATCGCCAGCACGTCCCCTTCGCGCACGCTGTCGTGCAGGCAGGTCGAGCCCCCCTTGGAATCGCGCTCCCGCTTGACCCCGATGACATAGCGGTCTGTCTCGCCTGGGCCGTTGGTGATGGAATATTGGCGGATGAGGCCGTTGGGCAGATGCACGTCGATATGGGCACCGGGCTGGAATGTCGGCAGCAGGCCTTTCACCGGGCGCAGTTCGAAGCCGGCAATGCCCTCGGCCGCCTGCCATTTGCGTGCCACCTCGACGCGAATGGTGGCCTTGCGGCCATGGGCGGTGAGTTCGGGCATCTCGGCGAGCTCGGGCGAGACACGCTCGATCACCGCCTCGAGGGGCGCCGGCGCCGGCCGGGCAGCCGCCTCGCGCTCCAGCCTGTCACGCAGTTTCGACAGGAGCTCATTGTGATGACGCAGCGCCGCCAGCCGGGCGGGTCCCTCCGGAACGGCGTCGAGCACGCCGCGGATGACGGAGCGGTTGGAATCGACCGGCTGCACGAAAAAGACTGCCAGGGTCGAGTGCTCGCCCTCCTTCGAGCGCAGCGCCATGCTCAGCCCATCGGCAGCCTCGACCACCGTCTCGGCCGACGCCCCCGCCAGGGCGCCGCTTGGCTGGAAGCGATGGGTCTTCAGCCCCTCCGCCACCAATTCGGGCGGCGCATTCACCGGGATGCCGCGCAGGGCCAGGAGATTGCCTTCCGAGAGGCCGGCGATCTCCGGCACCTCGCCGAGCGGCTCCTCGGCCGACCAGATCAGGCCGTAGCGCTCCACCGAGGCGAAGGTCCGGTTGGTGATGGTGCGCGCCGGCGCATCGGCCGGATGGGCCGGGATATAGGTGCAGCCCGCCGTGCGGTTGGAATAGCGCCAGCCATGGTATTGGCATTTGAGCTCGCGCCCGTCATTGATGCCGATCGACAGGCGCACGCCACGATGCAGGCAGCGGTTCTCCCAGATGTTGACGTAGCCGTCATCGGCACGCCAGACGGCGAATTCGCGGCCGAGCAGCTGGCCATGGAAGACATGGCGGAACGGCAGGTCATGAGACGCGGCAATGGGATGCCAGCGGGTCTTGGCGGTCTCGAGCATGGTGGTCTCCGGAATTCGGCGTATCAGGTCGCGGCGGGAATGACGCCATAGGTCACGCCCTTCTGGCTGAGCCAGCGGCGATAGGCGATCGCCGACTTGTCGGCGCGGATCGGCGTCTCGGCCCTGGGATCGAGCGGCAGGCGCTTGGGGAACTGGTTTTCCAGGATCGGCTTGTCCTGCCCGAAGATGGTCTGCTGGAATCGCTTGATCACCTTGTCCTCGTTCTCGTCGTCGAGGACGCACAGCATCATGTGGGCGCGGACATGCTCCTGGTCGACCGGCTGCAGGAAGACGGCGATGACGTCGCGCCGGCTCTCGTCGATCGGGCTCGATTTGTAGAGCACCGAGCAGAAGGGGTGGGGCACGCGGTAGACATAGTCGACATCGGCCCCGCCGGTCGAGACGGTGGAAGCCATCGGCTGGAAGAAGCGGCAGCGCGTCGCCAGGATCTCGTCGCGCTCGACCGAGATCTCGACGTCGTATTCCTTCACCTCGGTGTGCGGCTCGGCGCCGAGAATGTCGGTATGGACATAGGGAAAATGGCCCATGTCGAGAAAGTTCTCGATGGCACGCGGAGCGGAAACATGCACGCCCACGGTCGCGGCATTGAGGCGGCGGCGATCGGGTTCGGCGAATTCCGGGATGGGGAAGAGCTCCGCCGGCGGCGTGCCGAGCGATGTCCAGACATAGCCATAGGCTATTTTGACGGGGAGGGTATTCCCCAGGCCTGCGATATCGACGCTGTCGCCGTGACGAAGGCCGGGCCGGGCCCGCCAGACCGCGGCATCACCCTGCTCGTCGACGGCATAGCCGAGCCTCTCCTCCAGCAGCACGGTTTCCGCGACCCTGCCGGCGGGGGTTTCGGCCACCGCCGCGAGCGGGTGCCACAGATTGAGGGTCACCGGATCCTTGCATCGTGTCTGCGTCATTGCTCTTCCTCTTGGATCTCTCTTGGATCTTGGGGCGCCAGGCCTCAAAGCCGCGCCGGAATGGCGCCGTAGGAGACCGCATGGTCCCTGAGCCAGCGCCGATAATGGACGGAGACGGCATCGGCCCGGATCGGCGTCTCGGCGCGCGGATCGAGCGGCAGGCGCTTGGGCACCTGGTTTTCCAGGATCGGCTTGTCCTGGGCGAAGATCAACTGCATGAAGCCGCGGATGGCGGCCTCGCCGGTACCGTCCTTCACATAGCAAAGCAGGGGATGGGCCACGCAATTCTCCTCGTCCACCGGCTGGACGAACAGCACGATCACGTCGGAACGCTCCTTGTGCACGGAATTGCTCTTGTAGAGCGCCACCGTATAGGGCCGGATCACCTTATAGACATAGTCGACCAGGAAGCCGCCCTGCGCGGAAGGCGAGGCAAAAGGCTGGAAGAACCGGCACTCGGTCGCCAGGATCTCATCGGCTTCGGTCACCCGCACATGATAGGGCGCCACTTCCGTATGAGGCTCTTCTCCCAGGGTACCCGAATGCACGAAGGGCAGATGGCCCATGTCGAGAAAGTTCTCGACGGCCCGCAGCCCGGAGGCATGGACGGCGATCGAGCCGCCGGTCACCAGGTAGCGGTCCTCCTCCCCGGCCTCCGGCACGCTCGGAATATCGCGCTCCGCCACTCCCAGGCACGCCCACAGAAAGCCGTAGCGGCAGGTCGAAGCGAGCGGGCCGCCATCATCCTCGCGGACAACCCGCCAATCGGCACCGTCATCGCAGCGGATATCCAGCGCGACACCGAGCAGGCGGGTTCGGAAGGGCTTGCCGGGTATCAGGTTCGCCAGATCGGCAATCACGTGCCAGTCGTTCAGAAGGACTTGGTCGCTACAAAGGGTTGCTTGGCTCATCGCACCCTCCCCTCGGCTAGCTCTTCCCCATGAACCTAGCTCCGTTACGGGCATTGGAACCACAGGATTGGATATCAATCAATTAAAAATTGCACGACAAAGAAGGATTCTTGATTGACACGGAGGGAAGATTGAATACCGATATGCTGCAGGCAGTTCGGACATGCCGTGCTGCCGGCGCGGGAGGTATTGGGCATGAGCAGCCGCTCGCAGGCGATCGCCGACATCCTGACCCGGGCCATCATCGAGCACCGGCTGGTGCCCGGCTGCAAGCTCGGCGAACGGGAGCTCGCCGAGATCTTCGACGTCAGCCGCATCGTGGTGCGCCAGGCCCTGATCCGGCTCGCCGATGACGGCCTCGCCCAGATCGAGCGCAATCGCGGCGCTTTCGTGGCCCGCCCCGGCATGCAGGAAGCGCTGGAAATCTACGACGCGCTGACTCTGGTCGAACAGGGCGTGGCGGCCCAGCTCAGCGACCGGCTGGGCCCGGCCGGCTGGGCCGAATTGCGCCAGCACGTCGAACGCCAGCGCCAGGCCATCGCCGCCGGCAACGACGCCCTGGCTGATGTCCTCGGCCAGGAATTCCACACGATCTTCGTCCGCCTCAGCCGCAACAAGGTGATGCAGGATATCCACGCCCAGCTTGTCCGCCGCACCACGCTGCTGCGCTCGCTGGTCACGGCCGATTTCGATTATTGCAACCTGATCGACGACCATTCGCGGGTGATCGACCTGCTCGAGAAGGGCCGTCTCAAACAGGCGATGGAACTGATCGACACCCATCACCGCAGCGTGGTGCGGGGCTATATCATGGATCGGCAGGTCTTTCCGGAGCTGTCGCCCCGCGAAGCCCTGGAGCCCTATCTGGAGCCGAAAGCCGGCGAAGTTTCGCAAACTCGGCGCCAGCCCGCCCGCAAGAGCAATGGTGAGGCGGCAAAGCATCGCCACAGCCACACTTCGAAATAGACACTTCCATACAGACTCGGCGACAAGCCGGGCATTCACCGAGCCAACAGAGGACTGCCATCATGATCGACCTGACGAGGCGAAAATTCCTGCAATATTCCGGCATGGCCGGCGCTGCCCTGGGAACCGCCAGCTTTGCGAGCCGCGCCTATGCCGACGAGCCGCTCAAGATCGGTGTCGTCTACGTCTCGCCCGTGGCCGATATCGGCTGGACCAAGCAGCACAGCCTCGGCGTCGAAGCGATCAAGAAGGAATTCGGCGACAAGGTCGCCATCACCGTCATCGACAACATCTTCATGCCGCAGGATGCCGAACGCGTCTTCCGCGAATTGGCCTCCTCGGGCAACAAGCTGATCTTCGGCACCAGCTTCTCGCATGGCACGCCGCTGCAGAAGGTGGCGCCGCGCTTCCCCAAGCTCGCCTTCGAGCACTGCTCGGGCATCGTGCACCTGGCCAATCTCGGCACCTTCGAAGCCAAATATTACGAGGGTACCTTCGTCGCCGGCGCCGCGGCCGGCCATATGACGAAATCCGGTAAGATCGGCTTCATCGGCGGCTTCCCGATCCCCGACATCGTCGGCCCGGCCAATGCGCTGCTGCTCGGCGCCCAGAGCGTGAAGCCCGAAATCACCTGCAACGCCATCTTCCTCAATTCCTGGTTCGATCCCGGCAAGGAGAAGGAGGCCGCCAAGACCCTGCTGTCGCAGGGCTGCGACGTGATCTGCTCGATGACCGATACCGCAACCGGCGTGCAGGTCGCCGGCGAAGGCGGGGCCTGGTCGATCGGCTATGCCAGCGACATGGCGAAGTTCGGGGCCGGCAAGCAGATTACTGCCTTCACCCTCGACTGGTCGAGCGACTATGTGCGCGCCGCCAAGGGGGTAGCCGAAGGCAATTGGAAGCCCGAGGCGCGCTGGGACGGGCTCGCCGGCGGCGTGGTCAAGATGGCGCCCTATAACGAGGCCATCCCTGGCGATGTCGTCGCCAAGCTCAAACAGCTGGAGGCCGATATCGGCTCGGGCAAGGTCCACCCCTATGCGGGCGAGCTCAAGGACCAGGGCGGTGCCGTCAAGGTTGCGGCCGGCGCGGTGGCCACGGATGCGGACATTCGCGGCATGAACTGGTTCGTCAAGGGCATGATCGGCAAGCTCGGATAAGGGGTAGACCAGGCTCTGACCAAACGGAGAAAGGCGCGCCAAGCCTCCCCCACGAAGCTGGGGGAGGTGGCCCGACGAAGTCGGGTCGGAGGGGGTGCGGCGAGCCGGGTCGCAATCCATCAAAAGCTTGCGCAACCGTAGCGCCGTCTTGTGATGCACTCTGCGCTGCCCGCCACACCCCATCCGCCCAAACTCCGTTTGGGCACCTTCCCCAGCTTCGTGGGGAAGGCTTGTCGCGCCTCATTGGGTAGCGTGCGCGCTCCAGGCTCACCTTCCCCCACCCCGTATTCAAGGACCGGCCATGACCCCGCGCCTCGAATTGCGCAACATCACCAAGAGCTATCCCGGCGTGATTGCCAATGACGGCATCTCGCTCTCGATCATGCCCGGGGAAATCCACGCGGTGCTGGGTGAGAACGGCGCCGGCAAGTCGACGCTTATGAAGATCATCTATGGCGCGGCCCAAGCCGATTCCGGCGAGATCCTTTGCGACGGCAGGCTGATCGAGGCGCATGACCCGGCAAGCTCGCGCGCCCTCGGCATCGAGATGGTCTACCAGCATTTCGCCTTGTTCGAGTCGGTCACCGTCGTCGAGAACATCGCCCTCAGCGCTCCCGGCCCGTTCCGACTGGAAGAACTGGCTAGGCGGATCACGGCGCTGTCGGAGCGCTATGGCATGCCGATCGATCCCTGGCGCCGGGTGCACGACCTCTCGGTCGGCGAACGCCAGCGCGTCGAAATCGTGCGCTGCCTCCTGCGCACGCCCAAGCTCCTGATCCTGGACGAGCCGACCTCGGTTCTCACGCCGCAGGCGGTGGCGAAACTGTTCGAGACGCTGCGCCAGCTCGCCGCCGAAGGCTGCAGCATCCTCTATATCAGCCACAAGCTCGACGAGGTGCAGGCGCTGTGCGACTCCGCCACCGTGCTGCGCAACGGCCGGGTGACCGGCACCGCCAAGCCCAAGCAGAGCACCTCGGTGGAGCTGGCCCGGCTGATGGTCGGATCGACCCTGCCCGAGATGAAGGTCACGCCCTCGACGCGCAGCGCGGAGCCGATCCTTCAGGTACGCGGCCTGTCGGTGCCGTCAGACAAGGGGAGCGTTGCCCTCCACGACGTCGGTTTCGCCGTGCATGGCGGCGAGATCGTCGGCCTCGCGGGCGTCTCGGGCAATGGCCAGGCCGAGCTGATCGCCGCCCTCAGCGGAGAGCGCCCAGTCGCGGAGCATGAGGCCATCCGTTTCGGTGGGCAGGCCGTCGGCCGGCTCGATGCCGCCGCCAGGCGCCGGCGCGGCTTTGCTTTCGTGCCCGAGGAAAGGCTCGGCCGCGGTGCCGTGCCGCCGCATACGCTGTGGGAGAACGCCGTGCTCACGGCCCATGGCAAGGACCTGGTGCGCCATGGCCTGGTCGACCGCAAGCGGGCGATGGGCTTTGCCGGCAGCGTCATCGAGACATTCAAGGTCAAGGCAAACGGTCCGCGCGCGAGCGCGCGCAGCCTGTCCGGCGGCAATCTGCAGAAATTCATCGTGGGGCGGGAAATCGCGCTGGCGCCGACCCTGTTCCTGGTCTCCCAGCCGACCTGGGGAGTCGATGTCGGCGCGGCCGCCTTCATCCACCAGACGCTGATCGATCTCAGCCGGGCGGGCGCTGCCGTGCTGGTGATTTCCGAGGAACTCGATGAGCTCTTCGAGATCTGCGACCGGCTGCTGGTGATCTGCCAGGGGCGGGTCTCGCCGCCCCTCGTCCGGACGGAAACCAATCGCGAAGAGGTCGGCCTGCTCATGACGAGGATCGGTGGCGAGGGCCAGAATGGCGGGAGCGGTTCCGTTGCGCTTTAAGATCGAACAAAGACCCGAACCGTCCGCCGCCATACGCCTCGCCGCGCCCCTGGTCGCGGCCCTGCTCACCTTGCTTGTCGGCTCCATTCTGTTCCTAGCGCTGGGCCAGGATCCGCTTCAGACCCTGCAGGCCTTCTTCATCGCGCCGCTGAACTCGATGAACGGCGTCTCGGAATGGCTCCTGAAGGCCTCGCCCCTGATCCTGATCGCCTGTGGGCTCGCCATCGGCTTTCGAGCCAATGTCTGGAACATCGGCGCGGAGGGCCAATTGATCATCGGGGCGATCGCCGCCTGCGGCGTCGGCCTGTTCTATCCTGATCCGGAAAGCAGGCTGCTGCTGCCATTGATGATCCTGGCCGGCGCGCTGGCCGGGATGGCCTGGGCCGCGATTCCCGCCTTCCTCAGGGCGCGGATGAACACCAACGAGATCCTGGTCACCTTGATGCTGACCTATATTGCCGGCCTGCTGCTGTCCTGGCTGGTGCATGGCCCCTGGCGCGACCCGGCCGGCTTCAACTATCCGCAGACGGCGCTGCTGCCCCCCGCCGCGATGTTTCCCGTCTTCGACGATGCCTATCGCCTCAACACCTCTGTGATCCTCACCGTGATCGGGGTGATCGCGATGTGGCTGTTCACCGACCGCAGCTTCCTCGGCTACAAGATGTCGGTGAGCGGCGCCGCTCCACTCGCCGCCCGCTATGCAGGCTTCCGCGAATCCGCGGCGGTGTGGATCGGCCTTCTCGCCGGCGGCGCGGCCGCAGGCATTTCAGGCATGGCCGAACTGTCCGGGCCGCTCGGGCAATTGTCCCCGCAGGTCTCGCCCGGCTACGGCTTTGCGGCGATCATCGTCGCCTTCATCGGCCGGCTCAACGCTTTCGGCATCGTCCTCGGCGGCCTGTTGATGTCACTTCTCTTCCTCGGCGGCGAAAGCGTGCAGCTCACCATCGGCCTGTCCTCCTCCCTCACCCGCATCTTCCAGGGCATCCTGCTGTTCTTCCTGCTCGCCGCGGATTTCTTCATCTTCTACCGGTTCAGCCCTGTGCGGGAGCATGCCTGATGGACCTCACCATCGCGATCTTCACCGGCACCATCATCGCCGCCACGCCGCTGATCTATGCCGCCCTCGGCGAATTGGTGGTGGAGAAATCCGGCGTCCTCAACCTGGGCATCGAGGGCATGATGCTGATGGGCGCCGCCTTCGCCTTCTGGGCGGTGATGGCGGGCCTGCCCATGCCCGTCGCCATCCTGATCGGCGCGCTGGCAGGGGCCGCAGCCTCGCTGCTGTTCGGCGTGCTCGCCCTCACCTTTCTCACCAACCAATATGCCGCCGGCCTGGCGCTCGCCATTTTCGGCTCGGGCATCTCCGCCTTTGTCGGGCGCAATTTCGGCAGCGCCCCGATCGAGGCCCTGAAGCCGCTCGACATCCCGCTGCTCTCCCAGCTTCCGGTGATCGGGCCGATGTTCTTCCGCTTCGACGCGCTGGTCTATCTCGCGCTTATACTGTTCGCGGCGATCAGCTGGTTCCTCTATCGCACCAAGGCCGGCCTGATCCTGCGCACCATGGGCGAGTCGCCGGAGACCTCGCATGCGATCGGCTATCCGGTGGTGCGCATCCGCTACATGGCCGTGCTGTTCGGCGGCTTGATGGCGGGCCTTGCTGGTGCCTATCTCTCGGTCGCCTACACGCCGCTCTGGGTCGAGAACATGACGGCCGGCAAGGGCTGGATTTCGCTGGCCCTGGTGGTCTTCGCCACCTGGCGGCCTTTGCGCGTTCTGCTCGGCGCCTGGCTGTTCGGCGGCATGACCATCCTGCAATTGCAGGGCCAGGCGCTCGGCCTTGCCGTGCCCTCCGAGTTGCTGTCGGCCCTGCCCTATCTCGCCACCATCGTGGTGCTGGTGCTGATCTCGCGCAACCGCCAGATGCTGGCCCTGCACTTCCCGGCCTCGCTGGCCAAACCGTTCAGGCCGGCGGGATGAGGGCCGGGCGCTTCACCTAAGCTTCTTCGATTTTACGCGACCTTTGTCATTGCCGGGCTTGACCCGGCAATCCAGCTCTTCCTGCCGGTTTGCACGTGCGGCTTCTGGATAGCCGGGTCAAGCCCGGCTATGACAAATCGGAGCGCCTCCCCTTCGGTGGACTGCATTGAGGGCAAGGCGGATTGACTCATTGGCCGAATCCGTCAAACCGCCCATGATGGCAGTCGCCCTTCCCTCCTGAACGACTTTAACGGAACCGCACCGATGTCGCTCGACCTCATCGTCACCAACGCCACCCTGCCCGACGGACGTACCGGCCAGGACATCGCTGTAACGGGCGGACGCATCACCGCGATCGAGCCGGGCATCGCGGCCGAGGCGGCCCAGCGCATCGATGCCGGCGGACATCTGGTGGCGCCCCCCTTCGTCGACTGCCACTTCCACATGGACGCCACTTTGTCGCTGGGCCTTCCCCGGCTCAACCAGTCGGGCACGCTCCTGGAAGGCATTGCGCTGTGGGGCGAGCTCAAGCCCATGCTGACCCATGAGGCGGTGATCGAACGGGCGCTGCGCTATTGCGATCTCGCCGTCAGCCAGGGACTGCTGGCCGTGCGCAGCCATGTCGACATCTGCGACGACCGTCTGCTCGCGGTCGAGGCGCTGCTCGAGGTCAAGGCCAGGGTGAAACCCTATCTCGACCTGCAGCTCGTCGCCTTCCCGCAGGACGGCTATTACCGCTCGCCCACGGCCGCCCGGAATCTCGAGCGGGCGCTCGACATGGGCGTCGACGTGGTGGGCGGCATTCCCCATTTCGAGCGCACCATGGAGGACGGTACCGCCTCGGTGAAGGCCCTGTGCGCCATCGCCGCCAAGCGCGGCCTGATGATCGACCTGCATTGCGACGAGAGCGACGATCCGCATTCGCGCCATATCGAGACGCTGGCGGCGGAGGCCCATCGCCTCGGGCTGGGCCGGCGGGCCGCCGGCTCGCATCTCACCTCCATGCATTCGATGGATTCCTATTACGTCTCCAAGCTGCTGCCTCTGATCCTGGAGGCAGGGATCTTCGCGATCGCCAATCCGCTGATCAACATCACCTTGCAGGGCCGCCACGACGGCTATCCCAAGCGCCGCGGCCTGATGCGCATTCCCGAGATGCGGGCGCTCGGCATCCCCGTGGCGCTCGGCCAGGATTGTGTGATGGATCCCTGGTACGGGCTCGGCGGCGCCGACATGCTGGATGTCGCGCACATGGCGGTGCATGCCGTGCCGATGACCAGCCGCGAGGCGATACGCTGGGCCTTCGAGGCGGTGACGTCGGTACCGGCTGCCGTCATGGGTCTGGAGGACTATGGCCTCGCCAAAGGCTGCCATGCCGATTTCGTCATCCTGCAGGCGGCCGATACGATCGAGGCCGTGCGCATGCGCCCCACCCGCCTCGCCGTGGTACGCCGCGGCAAGGTGATTGCTGAGACCCCGGCCCGGCGCAGTACGCTCGACCTGCCAGGCCGCCCTGCCAGCCTCGATCCGGCGAGCTATGCACCCAAGGCAGCGGGGTAAATGGGGGGCTGGTCTTCAGACCAGCCTGAAAACACCACGCCAGCCGGAGGGAAGCAGGCTGGTCTGAAGACCAGCCCCCCGAACCGAATTTTGACCATCTGGACAGCCCTCTCGCCGCAGGGCACATTGCTCCGGCAAGAGCCGTCAAGTGCTTGGCAATCCAGACGTTCCATCCCGTATTTCGAACCGTTTTAAACTTCATCCGAGACAGAGGGGAATGACATGTCGCGCAGAGATCGCAGCCCGCTTCAGGGAAGCTCGCAAGGGGAACCAGGCCTGTCGCGCCGCCATTTCATCGGGCTGGGCGCCGCCGGCCTGGTTGCTGCCGGCCTGCCGCTGCCGGCGCTCGCCGCCTCCGACAAGAAACTCAAGGTTGCCGCCATCTTCGCCACCCCGATCGAGGAACCCTGGGACAAGCAGATCCATCTCGCGCTGCAGAAGGCCGTCAAGGAACTCGATATCGAGTACAAATTCTCCGAAAAGGTCCAGGCCTCGGATTTCGGCCGCGTCATGCGCGAATATGCCCAGGGCGGCTACGAGCTGGTGATGGGTGATGCCTTCGCCGCCGAACGCGAGTCGCGCCGCACCGCCAAACAGTTCCCCAAGACCGCCTTCCTGTTCGGC
This sequence comes from Labrys sp. LIt4, assembly GCF_017813775.1. Classification (NCBI taxonomy): domain Bacteria; kingdom Pseudomonadati; phylum Pseudomonadota; class Alphaproteobacteria; order Hyphomicrobiales; family Xanthobacteraceae; genus Labrys; species Labrys sp. LIt4. The sequence continues at coordinate 117,091 of NZ_JAGIPY010000002.1, read as the reverse complement.
TCCGGGGCCGGGCCGGCCGAGCCCAATTTCGGCGTGTTCGACAACTGGATCCACGAACCGGCCTATCTGTCGGGGCTGATCGCCGGCAAGATGACCAAGTCCAACACCGTCGGCGCCGTGGCCGCCATGGGCATTCCCGAGGTCAACCGCCTGGTGAACGCCTTCTTCGCCGGCGCCAAGGAGGCCAATCCGCAGGTGAAGAAGAAGGTCACCTTTATCGGTTCCTTCTTCGATCCGCCCAAGGCCAAGGAAGCCGCCATCGCCCAGATCGATGGCGGCGTCGACGTCATCTACGCCGAGCGCTTCGGCGTGATCGACGCGGCCAGGGAAAAGAAGATCTATGCGATCTCCAACATGTCCGATCAATCCGACCAGGGGCCGGACACCGTGATCACGGGCCCGGTCTGGGACATGTACCCGACCGTGCAGCAAGCCATCAAAATGGTACGCGCCGGCGTGTTCACCGCCCAGGACTATGGCGATTTCTCGCGCATGGCCAAGGGCGGCTCCTCGCTCGCGCCCTATCACAAGTTCGACAAGCTGCTGCCGGCCGAGGTGAAGGACCTGGTGGAGAAGAAAAAGGCGGAGATCCTCGCCGGCACCTTCCGCGTCGACGTCGACGAGAATACCCCCGTTTCGGATTGAGCATAATTTACCCTCCCCTGGAGGGGGAGGGTCGACGCGCAGCGTCGGGGTGGGGTGGCCAGCGCTCCTCAACGACGGTGTCGATATTGATGGTTTTGAAGAAAATCATTGCCGGCCATCATCCCACCCCGGACTTCGTCCGACCCTCCCCTTCTAGGGGAGGGTAGAACGCCAGGTGCGCCTTTCGCCCATGCCCCTTTCCACTCCCCTCGTCGAGATGCGCGGCATCTCCAAGCGCTTCGGCGCCGTGCAGGCCAATGCGGACGTCGATCTCCTGGTGCGCCCGGGCGAGATCGTCGGCCTGCTCGGCGAGAACGGGGCCGGCAAGACCACGCTGATGAACATCCTGTTCGGCGCCTATGCGGCCGACGAGGGCGAGATCCTGATCGAGGGACAGACATGGCGCATCCACAATTCCGCCGATGCGCTTGCAGCCGGCATCGGCATGGTGCACCAGCACTTCCACCTCGCGCCGCGCCTCAGCGTGCTCGAAAACCTGCTGGTCGGCCTGCCGGGGCGCGGCGGTCGGCTTGACCGGGCCGGCGCCCTCGCCCGCCTCGGCGAGATCGCCGCCAAGTTCAATCTTCGCCTCGATCCGGACAGGCCGGTTTCCTCGCTTGCCGTCGGCGAGCAGCAACGCCTGGAAGTGATCAAGGCCCTGTTCCGCGGCGCAAGGCTCCTCATCCTCGACGAACCCACGGCCGTCCTCGCGCCCGAAGAGGCGGAAGGACTGTTCAAGGCGCTGCGCGCCATGACGGCCGAGGGCCTCGGCATCATCTTCATCTCGCACAAGCTCACGGAGGTGCGCGCCATCACCGATCGCTGCGTGGTGCTGCGCCATGGCCGCGTCGTCGGCTCCATCGCCGAGCCCGCCAGGACCTCCTCGGCCGAGATGGCGCGGCTGATGTGCGGCCAGGAGATCGTGCCGCCGCAACGCCCCGCCTCCGAGCCCGGCGCCGTGGTCCTGTCGCTCGATGACGTCTCGACCGATCGCCATGGCGGCATGCGGCTCGCCGGCGTTTCCCTTTCCGTGCGCGAGGGCGAGATCCTCGGCATTGCCGGGGTGACCGGCAATGGCCAGAGGGCGCTGGCGGACGTGGTCGCGGGCATGCTTTCCCCCTCGGCAGGCTCATTGAAGATCGCCGGCGCCGAGGTCGTGCCCTATGGCCCGCGCCGCGTGCAGGAGATGGGGCTCGGCCGCATCCCCGAGGATCGCATGACCCAGGGTATGGTCACCGCCGTGCCGCTCGCGGACTCGATGGTGCTGCCGCGCATCGGCACCGCCGCTTTCAGTGCGCGCGGCCTGCTCAAGCCCGGCGCCATCCAGGCCTTCGCCGAGGAGCAGATCCGGGCCTTCGACATACGCTGCGCCGGGCCCATGGCAAGAGCCGGTTCCCTTTCCGGCGGCAACATGCAGAAGGCCCTCCTGGCGCGCGAACTCGCCTTCGATCCCAAGGTGCTGATCGTGGCCCAGCCCACCCGCGGCCTCGACGTCGGCGCCGCCCGCTTCGTGCATGAGCGCTTCCTCGACCTGCGCGCCCGCCGCCGCGGCCTGATCGTGATCAGCGAGGATCTGGAAGAATTGCTCACCCTCTCCGACCGCATCGCCGTGCTCTATGAGGGTCGGGTCGCCGGCATTCTGCCGGCCGGCGAAGCCACGATCGAGAAACTCGGCCTCTTGATGACGGGAGCCCACTGATGCTCAGGCTGGAACCCCGCCAATCCACACCGGTCTGGCTGAATGTCGCCTTGCCCGTGCTGGCGGTCGTGGTCGCGCTCGTCCTGTGCAGCGGCCTGATCGTACTCGCCGGGGCCAATGTGTTCGAGGCCTATGGGCTGATGCTGAAGGGCGCCTTCGGTGATTTCTACGCTCTCACCGAGACGCTGGTGAAAGCGGCGCCGATGATCTTCACCGGCCTCGCCGTTGCCGTCGCCTTCCGGGCCAAGTTCTGGAACATCGGCGCCGAGGGCCAGTTGATGGCCGGCGCGGTGGCAAGCTGTTTCGTCGGCGCCTTTCCGATGCCCGGGCCGCTCGCCTACGTCGCCATGGCGTTGGCAGGGGCGCTGGCCGGCGGCATCGCCGCACTGATCCCGGCCCTCCTCAGGGTGAAGCTCAGGGTCGACGACGTCGTCTCCTCGCTTCTCCTCAATTCGGTGATCCTGCTCGGCGTGCTCGCCCTCATCGAGGGTCCCTGGAAGGATTCGCTCTCGGGCTATCCGATCTCGCCGCCGATCGAGGACAGCGCCAATTTCCCCGTTTTCTTCGAGGGCACGCGCCTGCATCTGGGCGTCCTGGCCGCTTTGCTGGCCGCCCCCGCTGTCTGGTTCCTGATCACGCGCACCACGCTGGGTTTCGCCATCCGCGTTACTGGCGAGAATGCCGAGGCGGCCGCCTATGGCGGCATCAAGATCAACGCCATCCTCGTCACCACCGCTCTGCTTTCCGGCGGGCTGGCGGGCCTGGCCGGCGTCGGGGAGGTCGGCGGCGTGCATTTCCAGGTGATGGGGGATCTGTCGCCGGGCTATGGCTATAGTGGCATCGTGATCGCCATGCTGGCCCGCCTCAATCCGCTCGGCGTGGTGCCGGCCGCCCTGTTCTTCGCGGCGGCAATGACCGGCGCGGAAGCGATGTCGCGCGCCACCGGCGTGCCGGTCTTTCTGGCCGACGTCATCCAGGGCACCTCGCTGCTCACCATGCTGGTCGCGCTCCTGTTCACCTCCTATCGCCTACGCTATCAGAGGGTCACGGCATGAACCTGGTCCTCGAACAGATCTTCCAGGTCGGTTTCTTCGCCGCGACCCTGCGCATCGCCACCCCGCTGATCTTCGCCACGCTGGGCGAGCTGATCTCCGAACGATCAGGCGTGCTCAATCTCGGCATCGAGGGCATCATGCTGCTCTCGGCCATGACCGGTTTCACCGCCGCCTATTTCACCGGCAGCCCCTGGCTTGGTGTCCTCGCCGCCATCGCGACCGGCGCCCTGCTCGGGGCGCTGCATGCCGTGCTGACGGTGGCGCTCGGCCTCAGCCAGCATGTCTCCGGCATCGGCATCACTTTGTTCGCCTCCGGCCTTGCCTATTTCTTCTATCGCCTGGTGTTCGGCCAGCAGGCCTCGCCGCCGACCATCGCCGCCTTCCAGCCGGTGCCGATCCCCGGCCTTGCCGAGATACCGGTACTGGGGCCGATCCTGTTCAACCAATATGCCCTGGTCTATCTCGCGCTGATCGGCGTTATCATCACCGCCTTCCTGATCTATCGCACGCCCTGGGGCCTCGGCCTGCGCATGGTCGGCGAAAACCCGCGCGCCGCCGATTCCGCGGGCATCAGCGTCACCGCCCGCCGCTTCGAGGCCGTCATCCTGGGCGGTGCCCTGATGGGCCTCGGCGGTGCCTTCCTCACCATGGCCCAGTTCAACGCCTTCACCTTCGGCGTGATCTCGGGACGCGGCTGGATCTGCATCGCTTTGGTGGTGTTCGGGCGCTGGGATCCCCTGCGCGCCACCGGTGCCGCCCTGCTCTTTGCCTGCGTCGACGCGCTGCAGCTTCGCCTGCAGGCGGTCGGGCTGGGACACATCCCCTACCAGATTTTCCTGATGCTGCCCTTCCTGCTCACCATCGTCGCCATGGCGATGATGTCGCGCAATGCGGTGGCGCCGGCCGCCCTGCTCAAGCCCTTCCGCAAGGAGGAGCGCTGAGCGCGAAAACGCGGCCGCGCTCGATTTGCTGCCGACCGCAACAAAATTGCAGTCGGTGCGGCCTTGCACCTTGCCTCGGTCCGCGCCTTGCCGCTAGAAGGGGCTCATTCAGAAGGACCCGGTGGAATTCCGGGTGGCTCTTCCGGCCGCCGATCCGCCGGATAACGCAAATGTCGTGACAGCATCCACCGGCCCGATTCACCGGGTATGGCCGCATGTCCCTTGCGAATTTTCTCATGAACAAATTGTCTGCCTATTCCCGGGAATGGTTTTCCAATCCGCGCGGCGACGTACTTTCCGGCATCGTCGTGGCTCTCGCCCTGATCCCCGAAGCCATCGGCTTTTCGGTGATCGCGGGCGTCGACCCCAAGGTCGGCCTCTACGCCTCCGTGGTGATCGCCTGCGTGATCGCCTTCACCGGCGGGCGCCCCGCCATGATCTCGGCGGCAACCGCCTCCACGGCCGTGCTGATGACCGGCCTCGTGCGCGACCACGGCGTGCAATATCTCTTTGCGGCCACCATCCTGATGGGCGTCTTCCAGATCATCGCCGGCTTTCTCAAGCTCGGCCGGCTGATGCGCTTCGTCTCGCAGTCGGTGATGACGGGCTTTGTCAACGCCCTGGCGATCCTGATCTTCCTGGCCCAGCTGCCCGAGCTCGTGCATGTGCCGGTGGCGACCTATGGCCTGATCGCCTTCGGCCTCGCCATCATCTATCTGTTTCCCTATGTGACCAAGGCCGTTCCGGCGCCCCTGGTTGCAATCACCGTGCTTACCGCCATCGCCTGGGGGTTCGGGATGGACGTGCGCACCGTGGCCCATCTGGGCGAGCTTCCCTCCGCCTTGCCGAGCTTCGGCCTGCCTGAGGTGCCGCTGACGCTGGAGACGTTGCGGATCCTGACGCCGGTGGCGCTCACTTTGGCAGCCGTGGGCCTGCTCGAATCCTTGCTCACCGCGCAGATCGTCGACGACATGACGGATACGCCGAGCAACAAGAACCGCGAATGCGCCGGCCAGGGCATCGCCAACATGGCCTCGGCCCTGTTCGGCGGCATGGGCGGCTGCGCCATGATCGGCCAGTCGGTGATCAACGTCTCCTCCGGCGCCCGCGGCCGCCTATCCTCGCTGGTGGCCGGGGGCTTCCTCCTGATCCTGCTGGTGGCGCTGCAGGACCTGCTCGCCATCGTGCCGGTCGCCGCCCTGACGGCGGTGATGATCATGGTCTCGATCAATACCTTCTCTTGGCGCTCGCTCCTGCAATTGCGCAGTAACCCCGTGCCCTCCTCCGTGGTGATGCTGGCAACCGTCGGCACCGTGGTGGCGACGGCCGACCTCGCCAAGGGCGTGCTGGTGGGCGTACTGCTGTCGGGCGTATTCTTCGCCGGCAAGGTCTCACGCCTCAGCCGTGTGCGCTCGAGCCTCTCGGCCGACGGCAGGGAACGCGTCTATCGGGTGGAAGGGCAGATCTTCTTTGCCTCGGCGGGCACCTTCAGCGATGCCGTCGACGTACAGGAACCCGTCAAGCGCATCGTCATCGACGTCGGCGCGGCGCATTTCTGGGATATCTCGGCGGTTGGCGCACTCGACCGCATCGTCCTCAAGGCGCGTCGCCATGGGCGCGAGGTCGAGGTCGTCGGCCTCAACGAGGCCAGCGCCACCCTGGTGGAGCGCTTCGCCGTGCACGACAAGGAAGGCCAGGCCCGCTCTTTGCCGTCGCATTGAGGTGCGCTTCGCCCGACTTTTGAAATCGGGGACTCGGCCGCCTCGCCATGACAGAGTCCCTTTACCATGCCGGGCTCTTTCCCGGCCGAATGGCGCATGATCGAAGAGTCCGCTTGAAATGTTCTCGTTTTGTTCTAGTCTGGGCGAAACGGACTTTAGCCATGACGATACGCGTTGCCCCTCCTCCTGTCCCAAAACATTTCCCAGAAAAGCCGATAGGCTTTGCGATTGAGACATCGCGTCAGAACGAGGGGCCGGAGAAAAATTGCGATCCAGCGGAATCGCGATTTTCTCCCACCGGCCAACGGGCCGAGAAGCTGGCGGAATTACGCGCTCTGCTGCCCCGGCTCGATCATGTGCATGCCGATGCCGGCGTGCTGCCTTTCGGCATCGGGGCGATCGACACCCGCCTGCCGGGCGGCGGCCTCGCCTTGGACGGCCTGCATGAAATCGCGCCGCAAACCATTTTCGACAACGCCTGCGCGCTAGGCTTCCTCGCCTCCCGCCTGTCCCTGCGCCAGGCCAAGGGTATGGTCTGGCTGGTGACCTCGCCGCGCGGCATGGCCGGCCTCGGCCGGCTCTACGGCCATGGCCTCAACGCCCTCGGCCTCGATCCGGCCAGGCTCATCGTGGTCACGGCCGGCGACGAGACCGAGGCTGCCTGGGCCATGGAGGAGATCCTGCGCTCCGGCGCCGCCGCGGCGGTGGCAGCCGTGACGGGCGGTGGCATGGATGCCGCCACCAGCCGCCGCCTCCAGCTCGCGGCAGCCTCCGCCCCCTGCCCCCTCTTCCTTCTGCGCCCGCCTCTGGCCACGCCTTCCCTGGCTGCGATGTCCCGCTGGCGCGTCGGAGCGGCCGCAGGTCCGCGCGATCGTTTCGGCCTTCTCACCGCCTGGCGCTGGCACGTTCGGCTCGAACGCAGCCGCAACGGGCAAAGCGGATCCTGGCTCATGGAGTATGACCATGCCTCGCATCGTCTCGATCTATCTGCCACGCTGGCCGATCCAGCGCTTTCTCGTCGCCCAGAGCAACGCGCCAAGGTCGCCTGATACGATCGACGGCCATTACCCCTTCGTCCTGACGGTCGATGCCGCCGGCGGCCCGCGCATTGCCGCCGCCAGCAAGCCGGCCGAGATCGAAGGCCTCGCCGTGGGCGGGCTGGTCGCCGATGCGAGAGCCAAGGCGCCGGGCCTGCAGACCCGGCCGGCCATGCCGGAGGCCGATGCGAGGGCCCTGCACCGGCTCGGCCTGTGGGCGATGCGCTATACGCCTTCCGTGGCCCTCTACCGCGAGGCCGACGGGGCCGACGGCCTGTTCCTCGACGTCACCGGCGCCAGCCATCTGGCCGGCGGCGAACAGGCCCTGCTCGCCGACATCGTCAAGCGCCTGCGCCATCTTCGCCTCGGCGCGCGTGTGGCGCTGGCCGACACGCCGGGCGCGGCCTGGGCCCTCTCACGCTTCCATGCCCGGAATGGCTGCACCCTCGCCGAGGGCGGCGATCCCGGCCCGGCTCTTGCCGATCTGCCCCTGGCCGCCCTGCGCCTTGGCGACGACCTCGTCCAGACCTTGCGCCGCCTCGGCTTCATCCGCATCGGGGATCTCATCGGCAAGCCGCGCGCTCCCTTCGCCGCGCGTTTCGATGCGATCCTGCTCAAGCGCCTCGACCAGGCCATGGGGCGGCGCGAGGAAGTCCTCGCCCTGATCGAGCCGCCGCCGCTCTATCATCGCAGCCGCCAGCTCCTCGAGCCGGTGGTGAGCCAGGCGGCCGTGGTGCATGTCGCCACCCGCCTGATGCAGGATCTGGTTCCCGCCCTCGTCGCCGGCGGCGTGGCCGCACGGGCCTTGCAGCTGCGCCTGTTCCGGGTCGATGGCGAGGTGCGCACCATCCATATCGGCCTTGCCGCCGCCACCCGCGATCCGGCCCATATCGCCAGGCTGGTCGAGCTCGATTTGGAACGGCTGGGCGAGGCCATCGATGCCGGTTTCGGTTTCGAGACCATCAGCCTGACCGCGACCGTCACCGAGAAATTCGGCCAGCGCCAGAACCGCCTGTCTCTCAAGGAAGGGCGCCGGGATGCGCCGCCGACCGATGCCGCCGAACGCCGGGCGGAGTTGATCGACGCCCTCCGCCAGCGCCTCGGCCCCGGCAGCGTACGCCAGCTCCATCCCGTCGCCCGGCACGATCCGGCCTTTGCAGAAGAGGCACGCGATGCCGCCGAACCCGAGCCGGCCTGGCCGACAGCCGATGGCTCGCGTCAGCGTCCGCCCTTGTTCCTGGACCAGCCCGAGCCCTTGCAGATCCTCGCCACCCGTCCGGACGGCCTGCCGGATCATATCCGCTGGCGCGGATCCCCGCATCGCATCACCTCGCTGCAGGGACCGGAGCGCATCGCCGGCCCCTGGTGGGAAGCGGCGGCCCCGACCTTGCCCGACAGGCCGGGCAAGGAGGAATATGGCTGGGGCAAGATGGGCGAGGAAGCGCCTGCCCTCCCCGACGGCGAGAGCCCCAGGAGCCAGAAACGCAACCGTTTCGAGGATACCGAAGCCACGCGTGAGCGCAGCGTCCTGCTGCCTGCGCCGACCTACCAGGACTATTACGTCGCGGAGACGCAGACCGGCCAGCGCTTCTGGCTCTGCCATGACGGCCGGCAGAGCTGGTCCCTGCGAGGGTTGCTGGCATGAGATATGAGACAGCCGATAATGACCGTCATTGCGAGCCTTGCCAATCGAACGATTGGCGGGGCGAAGCAATCCAGGAGCCGCAAACACCGCGCTTTATAGCGCCTGGATTGCCGCGTCACTTCGTTCCTCGCAATGACGATTGCTGTGCGATTGCGTCGAAGCTCGGCCAGGACGCGAGCCCCGCCTATGCCGAGCTTGCCGTCACCACCAATTTTTCCTTCCTGCGCGGCGCCTCCTTCCCGCAGGACATGGTGAGGCAGGCCCAGAGGCTCGGCCTGGCCGGCATCGGCATCGCCGACCGCAACTCCTTCGCCGGCGTGGTCCGGGCCCTGCGCGAGGCCAAAAAACATCCGTCCCTGCGCTATCTGCCCGGTGTGCGCCTCGTCACCATGGATGGCTTCGAGGCCATCGCCTATCCCACCGACCGCGCGGCCTATGGCCGGCTCTGCCGTCTGCTCAGCGACAACAACAAGCGCATGGCGCGCGCAAAAGGCGAATGCCAGTTCGGCTTCGAAGCCATTCTCGCCGCCTGCGAGGGGCAGAGACTGATCGTGCTGCCGCCCGATACGCTCGATCCCCTCTTCGTCGAACGGGCAACCAGGCTGGCCGAGGCCGCGCCGGGCTCCGTCTATCTCGCCGGCTGCCATCGCCTCAGGGGAGACGAACCCCGCCGCCTGGGCCTGATCGCCGCGCTGGGCGGGAAGATCGGCGCGCCGATGGTCGCCATCAACGACGTGCTCTACCACGTGCCGGCCCAAAGGCCACTTGCCGACATCCTCACCTGCATCCGCGAGAAATGCACCTTGGCCGAAGCCGGGTTGCGGCTCGAAATCAACGAGGAACGCCATATCAAGTCGCCTGCCGAAATGGCCGCTCTCTTCGCCGACCACCCCGACGCGCTGGCGCGCACGCTCGAAATCGTTGAGGCCTGCACGTTCGATCTGCGGCAGCTGCGCTACGAATATCCCGACGAGCCCATTCCGCCGGGCAAGACCGCTCAGCAGCACCTGGAAGACCTGGCCTGGGCCGGCGCAAGGAAGCGCTTTGCCCGCGGGGTCCCGGAGAAGGTCGTCAATGCCGTTCGCGCAGAGCTAGCCCTGATCGCCAAGTTGGAATTCGCGCCCTATTTTCTCACCGTGCACGATGTCGTCGATCATGCTCGCAACACCCTCAAAATTCTCTGCCAGGGCCGCGGTTCGGCGGCGAACAGCGCCGTGTGCTATTGCCTGGGGATCACCGAGGTCAGTCCGACCGAAACGGAGCTGCTGTTCTCCCGTTTCATCTCCGAAAACCGTGGCGAGCCGCCGGATATCGACGTTGATTTCGAGCATGAGCGGCGCGAAGAAGTCATCCAGCATATCTATGAACGCTATGGCCGCCACCGTGCCGCGATCTGCTCGACCGTGATCCATTACCGCTCCCGGCGGGCGGTGGGCGAAGTCGGCAAGGTGCTGGGCCTGACGCCGGACGTGACGGCGGCCCTGTCGAAGACGGTCTGGGGCATGGGCATGCAGACCTGGACACCGAGCCGGGTGCGCCAGGCGGGCCTCGATCCCGACAATCCGGTGATCCGCCAGGCGCTCCATTTCACTGCTGCCCTCACCGGCTTTCCCCGCCATCTGTCGCAGCATGTCGGCGGCTTCGTGCTCACGCGCGAGAGGCTCGACGACACCGTGCCCGTCTGCCATGCCACCATGGCGGACCGCACCTTCGTCGAATGGGACAAGGACGACATCGATGAAGTTGGCATGATGAAGGTCGACGTGCTGGCGCTCGGCATGCTCAGTTGCATCCGGCGTGGACTCGACCTGCTCGAACGCCATTACGATCGCAATCTCGGCGCGATCGCGGCCCTGCCTCGCGACGACAAGGCTACCTACGCTATGCTCTGCAAGGCCGATTCCGTCGGCGTGTTCCAGGTCGAAAGCCGGGCGCAGATGTCGATGCTGCCGCGGCTAAAGCCCCGGAAATTCTACGATCTCGTCGTCGAGGTGGCGATCGTACGCCCTGGCCCGATCCAGGGCGGCATGGTGCACCCCTATCTCAAGCGGCGCGATGGTCTCGAAAAGCCTGATCTTCCGATGCGGCGCGGCGGTGACAAGAATGAACTTGCCGAAGTTCTCGGCCGCACGCTCGGCGTTCCCCTCTTCCAGGAACAGGCGATGGAGATCGCCATCAGGGCTGCCGGCTTCACGCCGGACGAGGCCGATGGCCTGAGACGCGCCATGGCGACCTTCCGGCATACCGGCACGATCGGCACCTACAAGGCGATGTTCATCGACGGCATGGTGCGCCGCGGCTATGAACAGGCCTTCGCCGAACGCTGTTTCAGCCAGATCGAGGGCTTCGGCGAATATGGCTTTCCCGAAAGCCATGCCGCCAGCTTTGCCGTGCTGGTCTATGTCTCCGCCTATATCAAATGCCACTACCCCGACGTCTTCTGCGCCGCCATCCTCAACAGCCAGCCCATGGGCTTCTACCAGCCGGCACAGCTGGTGCAGGACGCCGAGAAACATGGCGTCGAGATCCGGCCCGTCGACGTCAATTACAGCGAATGGGACTGCACGCTGGAGCCGGCCAGCGACCCCACCAAACATCGCTTTGCCGTGCGTTTGGGCATGCGGCTGGTCTCCGGGCTGAACAAGGACGAGATCCTTGCGATGACCGGCCGGCGCGGCAATGGCTTTTCCAGCCTGGAGCGCTTCGGCACGGCGAGCGGCCTGCCGCTGGCGGCGATGCAGAAGCTGGCCGAGGCCGATGCCTTCCGTTCTCTCGGCCTGGACAGGCGCGAGGCGCTCTGGGCCGTGCGCCGCTTCGAGACCATCGGCATCGGCGCCACCAGGACGAGCCGGGATATGCCGTTGCTGGCCGACGATTTCGACGATGCCCTGTTTCCCGAACCTGCCGTCGCCCTGCCCGTAATGTCGCAGAGCGAGCATGTGCTGGAGGACTATCAGTCGACGGGTCTGTCGCTCAAGGCCCATCCCTGCTCCTTCCTGCGCCCGCAATTGCAGCAGCTCGGTGCCATCACCAACGAGGCGCATCGCGACAAAACCCTCACCCAGGACAGCCTCGTCACCGTCGCCGGCCTGGTGGTGACTCGCCAGCGCCCCGGCACCGCCAGCGGCGTCGTCTTCATGACCATCGAGGACGAGACCGGCATCGCCAACATCATCGTGTGGTCGCGGACCTTCGAGAGGAACCGCCGCGCGGTGATGAATGCCCGTTTTGTCGCCATACGCGGCCGGCTGCAGCGCGCCAGCGACGTGGTGCATGTCATCGCCGAGGAGGTGCTCGACCTGTCCGCCGAACTCGCCCGCCTGCGCGACATGCCGGACGGCCAGCCAGCTCCGCCGCCGGCTCAGCTCGAGCTGAGCCTGTTCAAGAGCCGGGATTTCCATTGAGGAAGTGGGCATGCCTGCCATCAGGGAGCAGATCCAGCTCGGGCTCGATTTCGGCCGGGAGGAACCCATCGCCGTGCTGCGCCAGCGCCTGCTCGCCGCCTATGGCCCTCAGCGCGATACTCGGCGACACACGCCGCCAGAGCAATTCGTCAAGGCGCTGATCAGCTCGGAAACCTATGATTCCGCTTCCGAGAAAGCCTTCCAGGCCCTGTGCGAGCATTTCCGTCCTCTCGACAGGCTGGGGCAGAGCGATCCCCGCGTGGTGCTTCAGCAGCTTGCCACGGTCACCCATCCCGAGAAGAAAGCCAGCCAGCTGGTGGCTTCGGTCGGTCGCATCGTCGAGCAGCGGGGGCGGTTCGATCTCGATCACCTCGCCGCGCTGTCGGTCGAGGCCGGGATGGAACTGCTCCAGCGTTACGATGGCATCGGTGCCAAATGCGCGGCGGCAGTGCTCAATTTCTCGACGCTCCGGCGGCGTGTCTTCGTGGTGGACAGGCACATCAGGCGTTTCGCCGAACGCTTCGGTCTGCTGCCCGACAATGCCAGCTTCGCCATGGCCCATCGGATCATGCTGCGTCTGATGCCGGCGAGCTGGGATGCCGACGATCTCTACGAACTGCACTGGCTGATCAAACGCTTCGGCCAGGAGGTCTGCACCAGCCAGAGGCCACTCTGCCAACGGTGCGGTATGGCGGATCTGTGCCGGCATGGATCCACCTTGCCGTCGACGATTCCGAAGCGATAGGTTCGATGCTGCCCTATGCCCTCGAAACCATGACGAATGAGACACAACTTCCTTCTCCCCTTGCGGGACCCGGCACTTCCTATTGAAGTGCCTTGGGTGGCGCGTAGCGCCGAATGAGGGGTGTCAGTACATATCCCAAAAGGTCGCGTATCTCCCCTCATCCGCCCCTTCGGGGCACCTTCTCCCACAAGGGGAGAAGGATTCTCGCGCCCAATCCTGTAAATCTCAGCCCTGTCCCTGCGTCCGCTCCAGCAGGGACAGCCAATTCTCATGGCCGATCTTGTGCAGCAGGGCCTCAGAATATCCCGCGCCGCGCATTCTCTCGATCAGGCGCGGCAGGCCGGCGACGCTGCCGATGGCGGCGGGGATCACCGCGCCGTCGAAGTCCGATCCGAAGGCAACGCCGTCCTCGCCCAGGCGTTCGACCAGGTAATCGAGATGGCGCACCATGACGTCGAGATCGGTGTCCGCACGCATGGCGCCGTCCGGCCGCAGGAAGCAGGTTGCGAAATTGAGGCCGACGACGCCGCGGCTCTCCCTGATGGCATCGAGCTGCCTGTCGGTGAGATTGCGCGTGGACTGGCACAGGGCGTGGACGTTGGAATGGGTGGCGACGAGCGGTGCCGTGCTCAACCCGGCAACGTCCCAAAAACCCTTCTCATTGAGATGCGAGAGGTCGATCATGATGCCGCGCTGGTTGCACTGCTTCACCAATTCGCGGCCGATCTCGGTCAGGCCGGGGCCGGTATCGGGCGAAGCGGGAAAGCGGAAGGGCACGCCATGGGCGAAGATGTTGGGGCGGCTCCAGACCGGCCCGATCGAGCGCAGGCCGGCGGCGAAGAGCACGTCGAGGCTGGCGAAATCGGCATCGATCGCCTCCGCCCCCTCGATATGCAGGACGGCCGCGATCTTGCCGGCCGCCATCGCGGCACGGATCTCGGCGGCGCTGCGGCAGATGGCGACATCGTCGGGAAAGGCCCGCTCCAGTCGCAACATGATCGACAGCATGCCGATGGTCGAGGCCTGCGCCTTCTCCCAAGGCAGCAAGGGCGGCAGCGGCAGATCATAGCTCGCGCCCTTCATCTCCTCGTCCATATTGGTCGTCGAGGCCTGGGGCGGCGGAAACATGGCGAAGAAACCGCCGGCAAAACCGCCGGCACGCGCCCGAGGCAGATCGATATGGCCCGAACCGTCGCCCTCGCCAAAGGCAATCTCGGCCTGTTTCGCCTTGCCGGAGGCCAGATGCAGCAGCGTGTCATTATGGCCATCGAAGACAGGAACGATGGCTGACGGTTCGGCGGTCGAAGTCACGGGGGATGTCCTTCCAGGCAAGCGGCGACCGGAAACCTTCGACCGAGTCGCCGCGCCGGGTCAGACTGTCACTTCGGCTGACGCCTATCAAGACATAGCGCTTCGTGATTGGAACACATGCAATTGTTCACAGGTCCCCTGATCATCGCGATACGCTGTGCTGTTGCGTCCGAGATGATCAGGGGAAGCAATGACCTTCCTTCTAAGGAAGCGCCGAGAAATAACCAAAGCGCCGCCCTTGTCATGCCCGGGCTTGACCCGGGCATCCAGCGGTCGCCATCTTCACTGTTTGGAAAGGCGCTGGATTGCCGGGTCGAGCCCGGCAATGACAAAGGTCGAGCCAACACAATTCACTTATGCCTCGACGCTTCCTAAGGATAGAGCTTACGCGCCATCTCCGGCATGCGCAGATAAAGCGGCTGTGCAGGCGCGTTCGCATTGGCGGGAGCCGCTTCATTCATGCTCTGCTTGCCGATGCCATCGATCTCGGCCGATGGGCGGATCGGCGGCAGGGGAACATTCCGGTTCTCCGCCTGACCGATCATGCCATGAAATCCGGCAATCTCGTCAGGGTCCAGCAATAGCTTGCCGGCACCGACCTGCCCCATAGCAGTGCCACTGATCGGCGGCGGTTTATTCAAGCCCATGACGGCAAACATGGTGGCGCTGAAAGGCCAGAATCGACAAGCGGCAATTGATAAGGAATTCTTTTCGCATCGATCGCCTTGGAAGCAGCCGTCATGGCGCGCATGGCACTCTCCACGGCAGCTTGCGGGCCGACATAGACCGTGGTGGCTTCCTTTGAGTCTTTCAAGGCGTTGGGAGACTTGCGATCTTTTTCCTTTAAATGCAGCAGCCTATCGGTATCCCAGATATCGCTTTGGATGACATCGCCAAATTTCTCGGATCCGATAGGCTTCTTATTAAGCTTCGAATCCGCTGCCAGCCCCTCGTACCACCGTCGGAGTTTTCGTCATAAATCTCTATGACACCATGTACGCCGACACCAAGCGGCCTTTCATTATAAGCAATACGCCAATCCGGCATTTTCGTCTCCTTATGAATTCCCGCATCTCAACCTTTAAAGACCTCAATTTAAAATACTCTCCATTTCTATTTTAAATTCTCAGCATCCTTTCACTTAGATTCAGCATACCTTCGCCTTAATTACAAAATTCATATACATTATACTCATTATTCAGTATTAATTATTATTTAAAATACCTATCTCGATATTCGTACACTATCCTGCATATACCAAGGCAGTGGCTTACATTCCACTTTTCTATCCTTCCCTAAACCCGATCGGATCTTAATTTCCTTATTTGGCGCAAGATTTTCTATACGAACTCGCTTAGAAAGTACCTTTCCATTTTCAAGATAGAATGTACAATCCGCAAAGAGAAAATCTATATTTTTTGTACTGTAATTTCTTACTAAAACATAAGATCCTTCAACTGGATCATAAACTCTATCTCCTAATTCGTTAGAAATACGAACACTACAGCTCAATGTCGCAAAAGACATAGCAAGGGAGAACAGAAATTTCCCAACTGATTTCATATTCGCGCACTCCATAGCAACAAGTTATCCGAGTATCGCGGCCTTGTCAAATTTTGTTCTCTATTTGTTCTAATATGGAATGGCGGGCCGATGGCCCGCCCCTCTCTCTAGCTCCGCAGCGACTTCAGATGCGCCACCAGTCCCTTGGTCGAGGCATCGAGCCCGTCGACGGTCGCGCCCTTGACCACCGGCAAGAGGCGCGAGGCGAGTTCCTTGCCGAGCTCCACGCCCCATTGGTCGAAGGAGTTGATGCCCCAGATCACGCCTTGCGTGAACACCTTGTGCTCGTAGAGCGCCACGAGGCGGCCGAGCATGCGCGGGGTGAGCTTGCGATAGGCGATGGTGGTGGTGGGGCGGCTGCCGGGGAATTCCTTGTGCGGGGCCAGAAGCGCGATCTTCTTGTCGTCAAGCCCCTGGGCCTTCAGTACTGCCATCGCCTCCTCCTGCGAACGGCCATGCATGAGCGCTTCGGTCTGCGCCAGGCAGTTCGCCATCAGGATGGCGTGATGGTCGCCCATGCCGGCTTCATGCGGCTCGGCCGCGATGAGGAAGTCGGCCGGGATCACATTGGTGCCCTGATGGATGAGCTGATAGAAGGCGTGCTGGCCGTTCGTCCCGGGCTCCCCCCAGACCAGGGGACCGGTCTCCGAGGTCACCGGCGAGCCGTCGAGATGCACGCGCTTGCCGTTCGACTCCATGTCGAGCTGCTGCAGATAGGCCGGGAAGCGCCCGAGACGCTGGTCGTAGGGCAGCACCGCATGGGCGGCATAGCCCATGAAATTGCGGTGCCAGATGCCGATCAGGCCCATCAGCACCGGGATGTTCTTCTCCAGCGGCGTGGTGGCGAAATGGTGGTCGACCTCATGGCCGCCGGCCAGGAACTCCGAGAAGTTCTCCGGCCCGACGGCGATCATCAGGCCGAGGCCGATGGCCGACCACATCGAATAGCGCCCGCCGACCCAGTCCCAGAAGCGGAACATCCGGTCCTTGTTGATGCCGAAGGCCTCGACCGCGACGATATTGGTGGAGATCGCCGCGAAATGGTCGCCCACCGCCGTCTCGCCCAGCGATTTGGCGATCCATTGCCGCGCCGACTGGGCGTTCGTCATGGTCTCGATCGTGGTGAAGGTCTTCGACGAAACCAGGAACAGGGTGCGCGAGGGGTCGAGGCGCGACAGGGTATCCGCCATGTCCGCGCCGTCGACATTGGAGACGAAATGGGCGCGCGGGCCGTCGGCATAGGGCGAGAGGGCGCGGGCGCCCATCGCGGGGCCGAGATCGGAGCCGCCAATGCCGATATTGACCACGTCGGTGAATTTGTCGCCGGTGGCGCCACGCAGCTCGCCCGAGCGAATCTTCTCGGCGAAGGCGTAGCAGCGCGCCAGTTCCTCATGCACGTCGGGCACGACATTCTTGCCGTCGACCCGGATGTCGGCATCCGCCGGAGCACGCAGGGCCGTGTGCAGCACCGCCCGCCCCTCGGTGGTGTTGATCTTGTCGCCCTTCAACATCTCGTCCCGGCGGGTCTCGATGCAATGCGCCCGCGCCAATTGGAGCAGCAGGGACAGCGTCTCGTCGGCGATGCGATTCTTGGAAAAATCCACCAGCACGTCGTCGAGCGTGAAGGAGAACTTGGCGAATCGGTCGGGATCCGCGGCGAAAAGGTCGCGCGTCGTCGTCGAGGCCAGTTTCTGTTTGTGGGCTTCGAGATCCTGCCAAACCTTTGCGGCCTGTGAATGCTCCATATCCGTTTCCCTTCCTCATTGTCCGAAGGCGTGCCAAACTGCGGGCTGTGTTTGTCGCCCGGCTAAGGGCCGGTCGTCAATTATGGTTTCGGGTTTGACGGGAGCGATTTTGGCCAAGGAGAAGGAGGATGAGGACGCAAGCCTTCCGGCTTGCTACGATATCCGACGCGCTCATCGGCCAAAAGCGCCCCCGCCCCGGAGGGGTGAGGTGAAAAATGGTCGTCTGCAGCGTCGCTTCGCTTGCCAAGACGCAAGTCTTGGCAGCGCTAGCTCCTCCCATCCAACCATTTTTGACCTCATCAAACTCCAAACCATAACTGACGACCGGCCCTTGGGGCATAAATCAATATTGGAACTGAAGGCATATGACGATTTCGGAAAGCATCAAGGCTCTGGCAACCGAGGCGACCGAATGGCGCCGCGACATTCATCGCCACCCGGAGTTGCTCTATGACGTCGAGCGCACGGCCGGGTTGGTGGCCGGTCTTCTGCGTGATTTCGGCTGCGACCAGGTTGTCGAGGGCATCGGCCGTACCGGCGTGGTCGGCGTGATCAAGGGCCGCCCCGGTTCGCGCACGGTCGGCATGCGGGCCGACATGGATGCCTTGCCGATCCTGGAGGAAAGCGGCGTGCACTATGCCTCCACCGTGCCGGGTAAGATGCATGCCTGCGGCCATGACGGCCATACCGCCATGCTGCTCGGCGCTGCCAAGAACCTGGCCAGCACGCGCGATTTCAGCGGAAACGCCGTGGTGATCTTCCAGCCCGCCGAAGAAGGCGGCGGCGGCGGCAAGGCCATGGTGGAGGACGGACTGATGGAGCGCTTTGCCATCGAGGAAGTCTACGGCATGCACAATCTGCCAGGCCTGGCGCCCGGGCATTTTGCCATGTGCCGCGGCCCGATCATGGCCTCCAGCGACACGTTCGACATCGACATCACCGGCCGGGGCGCCCATGCCGCCCGCCCGCAGGAGAGCATCGATCCGGTGCTGGTCGCCGCTCAGATCGTCACGGCCCTGCAGAGCATCGTCTCGCGCAATGCCGATCCGCTCGAGAGCGCGGTGGTCTCTGTAACGACGATCCAGACGGGCGGGCCCTACAACGTCATTCCCTCCACCGCCCATCTGCACGGCACCTGCCGCGCCCTCACTGCCGGTATGCGCGCTCTACTGGAGAAACGCCTGACCGAGGTCGCCTCGCTGACCGCGCAGGCCTTCGGCGCCAAAGCCAAGATCACCTACCGCCACCAATATCCTGTGACGCGCAACCACGACACCCAGACCGATTATTGCGGCGAGATTGCCCGCATGGTGGCGGGTTCGGCCGCCGTCGACACCGCCGCTCCGCCGATGATGGGGGCGGAGGATTTTTCCTACATGCTGGAGGCGCGCCCTGGCGCCTTCATCTTCATCGGCAATGGCGACAGCGCCGGGCTGCATAATGCCGCCTATGATTTCAACGATGCCATCATTCCCGCCGGAATCAGCTATTGGACGCAGCTGGCGCAAACACGGCTCGCCGGCTGAGATCGCTCTTTCCCGGCCCCCCTACCTCGAGGAACGTCCTGCATGTCCGATCGCGTCTCCCGGCCGACTCTGGCCGCGCCCGACGACGACCCCCATCTCTGGCTGGAGGATATCGAAGGCGGAGACGCCCTCGCCTGGGTCAACGAGCGTTCACAGCGAACGCTGGCCCGCTTCGGCACCGCCGGTTTCGAGCGCGACCGCGACGCCCTGGCTGCGATCCTCGATCGCCCCGACCGCATTCCCGGCATCAGCCGGCGCGGCGAGTTCGTCTATAATTTCTGGACGGATGCCGCCAATCCGCGTGGCCTGTGGCGCCGCACCACCCTCGCCTCATACCGGCAGACGGAACCGGCGTGGGACATCCTGCTCGACCTCGACGCCCTCGCCGCGACGGAGGGCGAAGACTGGGTCTGGGCCGGGGCGTCGCTCGAACCGCACCAGCGCCGGCGTGCCATCCTCAGCCTGTCGTGCGGCGGTGCCGATGCGGCCGTGCATCGGGAATTCGACCTTGCGACGCGCAGCTTCGTCACCGACGGGTTCACATTGCCGGAAGCCAAGGGCGGCATCGCCTGGCTCGATGCCGACACGCTGCTGCTGTCCAGCGCGCTTGGCGAAGGCATGGCGACGACCTCCGGCTATGCCCGCACCGTGCGCCTGTGGCGGCGCGGCGAGGATCCCCTGAAGACAGCGATCGTCTTCGAGGTCCAGCCCCAATCCATGTCCGTCTGGGCCGGTATCGACCGCACCGGCGGCAGCGAACGCATCTGGTTCCTCGAAAAGCCCGTCTTTTTCGAAACACGCGGCTGGCTCGGCGACAGGAACGGTCCGGGCGAGGCGATCGCTCTGCCCGCCGATTCGCAGTGGGACGTGTTCGGCGACTGGCTGGCGGTGAAGCTGCGCACAGCCTGGACCCCGGCCGACATCCGCTTTGCCGGTGACGCCCTTCTCGGCATTTCCCTCTCCGCCTTCCGGGCGGGCGACCGCGCTTTCCAGGTGCTGTTCGAACCTGAGGAGCGCCGTACCCTGGATGGGTTTTTCTGGAACCGGGGGCAGCTCATGCTGTCGATTCTCGATAATCTCCAGCCTCGTTTCGAGGTCGTCACGCCCAGCCTGGAAGGATGGCGAAAGCACACCATCGACGTGCTGCCCTCCACGGGCGTCGTTCATGCCTGGTCGCTCGATGCCGAGGAGGCCGATACCAATGGCGAAGTGATGGTATCGCTGCAGGACCCGATTACGCCGCCGCAAATGCTGCTGCTCGATGTGAGCAGGCCGGAGGCGGTGCAAAGTCCCCTCCTCCTCAAGCGCAGCCCCGACGCGTTCGACAGCAGGGGGCTGAAGGTCGTCAAGCACGAGGCCGTCTCGGCCGACGGCGAGAAGATCCCCTATACGCTGGTCGGGCCTGCCGGCGAGACCGGCGAAGCGCCGGTTCACCTCACGGCCTATGGCGGCTTTGGCGTTTCCGTGCTGCCCAGCTACAGCGCCTCGATCGGCAAGCTCTGGCTCGAACGGGGCGGCACCTCGGTCACCGCCAATATTCGAGGCGGCGGCGAGTTCGGCGCCCGCTGGCACGAGGCCGGCCGGCGCGAAGGCAAGCATCTCGCCCATGAGGATTTCGCGGCGGTGGCCGCCGACCTGGTCAGCCGCGGCATCACCCAGCCAGGGCGCATCGCGGCGGAAGGCGGCTCCAATGGCGGGCTTCTCATCGCCAACATGCTCACCCGCCATCCCGAAAAGTTCGGCGCCCTGTTCTGCACCATCCCTTTGATCGACATGCGGCGCTACACCAAGCTCCTGGCAGGTACGAGCTGGATCGACGAATATGGCGATCCGGACAAGCCCGAGGACTGGGCTTTCCTGCAGAAGATCTCGGCCTATCACGTCGCCGATGCCGGTTCCTATCCGCCCATCCTGCTGGCGACCACCCGCCGTGACGACAGGGTCCATCCTGCCCATGCCCGCAAGATGGCGGCCAAGCTGGAAGCGCTCGGCCATCGCGTGCATTTTTACGAGCCCGAGGCCGGTGGCCACGGCTATGGCAAGGACAGCCGCGAACGCGCGTCCTTCATCGCCCTCGGCTATGCCTTCCTGCGCCAGGCGATCGGCTGGGAGAGCCAGGCATGAGCCGCCCAGCCTTGCCTGAGTATGCCGATGTCGCCGCCGCCGCCGAGCGCATTCGCGGCCAGGCGCACCGCACGCCGGTGATGACCTCGCGGAGCTTCGACGAGGAACTCGGCGCGCAGGTCTTCTTCAAATGCGAGAACCTGCAACGCATGGGCGCCTTCAAGTTTCGGGGTGCCTTCAATGCCCTGTCGCGCTTCGACGACGAGCAGAAACGCCGGGGCGTGGTGACCTTTTCCTCCGGCAACCATGCCCAGGCGATCGCCCTTGCAGCCCGCATCCTCGGCATTCCCGCCACCATCATCATGCCTCATGACGCGCCGAAGGCGAAAGCCGAGGCCACCAGGGGCTATGGCGGCAGGATCATCTTCTATGATCGCTATACCGAAGATCGAGAAGTGATCGGGAGAAACCTGTCCCATGAGCAGGGCCTCACGCTGATCCCGCCCTACGACCACCCGGACGTGCTCTGCGGTCAGGGCACTGCAGCCAAGGAACTCTTCGAGGAAGTCGGCGAACTCGATGCCTTCTTCGTCTGTCTCGGCGGTGGCGGGTTGCTCGCCGGATCGGCGCTGGCAACGCGTGCCCTCTCGCCCAACTGCCGGCTCTACGGTGTCGAGCCGGAGGCCGGCAAAGACGGCCAGCAATCCTTCCGCGCCGGCCGGATCGTCCGGATCGATACGCCCCGCACCATCGCCGACGGCGCCCAGACCCAATATCTGGGATCCCATACCTTCCCGATCATCAAGCGCGACGTCGACGACATCCTCACCGTCTCGGATGCGGAACTCGTCGAATGCATGCGCTTTGCCGCCACCCGCATGAAGCTCGTCATCGAGCCGACGGGCTGCCTCGGCTTCGCTGCCGCCCGTGCCATGAAGGCGGAGCTTGCCGGCAAGCGTGTCGGCGTGCTGATCAGCGGCGGCAATGTCGATCTGGAGCGCTTCTGCGAATTGCTGGCGGAATAGGCGCGCTCTTGGCTCACGCCAGCCGGGTCATGCCGTTCTGCTGGCGGATGATGTTGATCAGGGTGCGCAAGGCCGGGTGATTGTGGCGCCTGCTCGAATAATACATGTGAAAGGGATCACCGTCCGAAGCCTGGTCGGCAAGGACGATCTCCAGGCTGCCTTCCTCCAGTTCTTCGGCGATCCGCGCTTCCAGGACATAGGCCAGGCCGAGCCCAGCCTTGGCGGCCGTGATCGTGGTAGCCGTATCGTTGAGGGTGATGAGGCCGGGCACGCGCAGCCGGCGCGCTTCCCCGCCGCTGCCGAGATCCCAGCGATAGGCGGTGTTGTCGCCCAGGAGCAATTGCAGGCAGACATGGCCGGCGAGATCATCGGGGATCTGCGGCCTGGCATGCTCCCTGAAATAGGCGGGAGAACCGACCACCACCCAGCGCTGCGCCCCGGTGAGCGGCACGGCGATCATATCCTCCGGCACATGGTGGCCATAGCGCATGCCGGCATCATAGCCCTCGGCGACGATATCAATGGGCCGGTCATCCACCGCGACGGTCAGGCGCACATCGGGGCATTGGCGGGTGAATTCCGGCAGGGCCGGCGAGATCAGGAGATGGGCGGCATCCCGGAAGACGTTGAGGCGCAACTCGCCGAAGCGAACATTTCCCGGCGCCTCCAGCACCTCCAGGGCCGAGCCGATCGCATCGAAGCCTTCTTCGAGGCGCTGGGCGAATTTGAGGCCGAGATCGGTCGGCGAGACCGCCCGGCTCGTGCGGTTCAGCAGCTTGGCCCCGAGCCTGGCTTCGAGGCGTCGCATGGCATGGCTGGCCGCAGACGGTGTCAGGCCGAGTTCGATGGCGGCCGTGGTGAAGCTGCGTCGGCGGACGATCGTCAGGAAGACGTTGAAATCGCCGAGGTCCGTCCGCTCGAAAGTCGCCATAAATGAATTTTCTTCATTGCTTCGATGATCGCTGTTCACACTAAACTATGAGCGGCCGGCACGCTCAAGCCCTATCCTCCTCGCGGATCTGAAACCGCCGGCTCAGCCTGACTCTGGGAGGCCGCGAAACGCAGGGATGAAACGATGAAAGAACGGCTGTTCGGCAAGACGGCGCGCAACGTGTCGGAGATTGGCTTCGGCGCCTGGGCAATTGGCGGCTCCTGGGGTGATGTGCCCGATGGCGATGCCCGCGCCGCCCTCCATGCCGCGCTCGATGCCGGCACCACCTTCCTCGATACCGCTGATGTCTATGGCGATGGCCGCTCCGAACGTTTCATCGCCGAGGTCCTGAACGAGCGCTCTGGCCCCCGCCCCTTCGTGGCGACCAAGGCCGGGCGGCGCCTTTCGCCCCACACAGCCGACGGCTACAACCGCCAGAACCTCACCGCCTTCATCGAGCGCTCGCTGACGAACCTCGCCACCGACTGCCTCGACCTCGTCCAGCTCCATTGCCCCCCGACAGAGGTCCATTACCGGCCGGAGGTGTTCGGCGTCTTGGATGACCTGGTGGCCGCCGGCAAGATCCGCAATTACGGTGTCTCCGTCGAGAAGGTGGAAGAGGCGCTGAAAGCAATCGAATATCCCGGCGTCGTCTCCGTCCAGATCATCTACAACATCTTCCGGCAGCGCCCGGCCGAGCTCTTCTTCCGCGAGGCGAAGAGGCGCAATGTCGCGGTGATCGCCCGTGTGCCGCTCGCCTCGGGCATGCTGACGGGCAAGATGAGCGCGGCCAGCCAGTTCGCGGCGAACGATCATCGCGCCTACAACCGCAATGGCGAGGCCTTCGACAAGGGCGAGACCTTCTCGGGCGTACCCTATGACGTCGCCTTGGCGGCCGTGGAGGAGATCCGGCCGCTGGTGCCCGATGGCATGACCATGTCGCAATTCGCACTGGCCTGGATCCTGGCCGATGATGCCGTCACCACCGTCATCCCCGGCGCCAAGAACGCGGCCCAGGCCACTGCAAATGCCGCGGCCAGCGACGTGCCGGCTCTCCCGCAGGCAACGCTCGAAACACTGAAGAATCTTTACCAGCGTGAGATCGCCGGGTTCGTCCACCATTTGTGGTGAAGACGACCCGGCCGGGCGCCGTTCGACGGTGCCCGGCCGCTGCCTTCGCGACGCGCCAAGCCATCGAGATCGCTTGACAAGGGCTGAGGCAAATGCGGGACTGTACCCACAGGTTCTGCCTTCCGGTGCGGGGCAGCCGGCGGGGCATTTTCCATGCGTTTCCAGTCGCCTCTGGTGGCGGTTGCAGGGCTTCTGGCGGCCTCAGCCGCCATCGCCCAATCTCTCAAACCCGATGAGATCCTGAGTTCGGTCACGGTGCAGCCGATCAGCGAACCCAATCCGGTTCTCGGCGCCGATGGGCGCGTGCATCTCGCCTATGAGCTGCTGGTCAACAATCCCGGCAATGTGTTCGTGCGGCTCGACAAGGTCGAGGCGATCGACGATGCCGGCAAGATCCTGTTCGCCCTTGAGGGCGGAGAGCTGGCCAAGATGATGCATCTCTACAGCGGCAGGGATCGCCAGCTGCCGCCGGGTGATACCGCCATCGTCTTCATGGATGTCGGCTTTGCCGAGAACGACAAGCTGCCGCAGAGCGTCTCCGCGCGCATCCACGCCTTCCGCGAGAACGCAGGCGCGGACGGCAAGCCCACGCCGCTGCCGGCGAATGCGCCCGTCACCGCAAGCTACAGCTTCACCGGTGGCGCGACGGCGATCGGCAAGCCGGCCGCGGTGATCGAGCCACCGCTGAGGGGCACAGGCTGGGTTGCCGCCGATGGCTGCTGCGATACGGTCACTGCCCATCGCAGCGCCGTCATGGCCGTGAACGGGCGCCTGCGCGTGCCGGAACGCTTCGCCATCGACTGGATCAGGCTCGACGCCAACAGCCGCCTGTTCACCGGCAATGCCGAGGATCTGGCCAGCTATTCCTTCTACGGCGCTGAAGTCCACGCAGCGGCCGACGGCGTGGTGGTCAATCTTTACGACCAGGCCGACGAGCAGATCCCGAGCCAGCCGGCCCGCGGCATCGTACCCGCCAATATCGGCGGCAACATGCTGGTCACAGACATCGGCAACGGCGCCTACGCTTTCTACGCCCACCTGCAGCGCGGCAGCCTCAGGGTCAAGCTGGGTGATCATGTCAAAGCCGGCCAGGTCATCGGCCTTGTCGGCAATACCGGCAATTCCACCGCGCCCCATCTGCACTTCCAATTGATGGACGGCCCCTCACCGCTCAATGCCAACAGCCTGCCCTTCGTGCTCACGCGCTTCTCAGGGCAGGGGGTGCTGGCGCCAGGGAACGAGGAGGAGCTCGAGCAAGGCGCGATCGCCAGGATCGAACCACGCTGGCGTGGAGACCACGTCAATCAGCTCCCGCTGAACGACCAAGTCGTCGATTTTCAATAGACACGTTCTCCCGGGGAGCGCTCATGTTCATTCTGCTGCACCAGCTGTCGCTGCCCGTCATGTTCGCAACGGTGCTGGTGATCTGCCTGGCGATCACCTGGATCGTCATCGGCCTCGTCCGTTTCGCCATTGCCAGAGGCGGTTACGCCTCGGACGAGCCACTTCCAATCCGTGAGTCGATCGTCGGTGTCTGCGCCACTATCTTCGGCCTGATGGTGGCCTTCTCAGCCGCGGGCCTGTGGGCCGATTCCCTCGCCGCCCGCAGCGCCGTCCAGCAGGAAGCCGACGCGGTCGAAAATGTCCTGCTGCTTTCCTCGGGCCTTCCGGCCGATCTGCAGACCAGCGTGCGCGACAGCCTCAAGGCCTATGTGCTGCATGTCGTTTCCGGCGATTGGCCGGCCATGGCCAATGGAGAGCGCATCGAAAATCCGGTGTTCGATCGCTCCGGCGATATCCTCATCGACACGATCGGCCTCCTCTCGCGGCGGAGCGGAGCGAATGCGCAGCCGGCCACCTATCAGCCGCTGGTCAATCAACTGCTGGCCGTGCGTCATGCGCGGCTGCTTCGGCTGTCGGCCTCCCACACCGGCATGAGCTGGGCCCAATGGATCGCGATCTGGATCATTTCGACGACGACCGTCGTCGCCATCGCCGTCAGCAACAACCATGTCTTCCGCATGCAGATCCTCGCCACCCATATCTTCGTGGTGGTGGTGACATCAGCCTATTTCGTTATTCTCGCGCATGACCGGCCGTTCATGGGGCAGATCTCGGTGCAGCCCACCGCCTTCCTGGCGGTCAGCGCCAATTGACCGTGCGCCATTCAGGCCGCCCGCTTCAGCGGGCCAATGCCGCGAAATCGCCCCTGAAGCGTGCGGCACAGCGGCCGCCATAATCGATCTCCGCCAGGACGGGGATACGGGCCTTGCCCCTGCGCGCGAAGGCCTCCAGCACATGCTCCCACTTTTCGGGTTCCGCCAGCATGGAGCGGGCCGAGAAATCGCCCTCCACCGGGGCCAGATAATCCATGTGCACGGAGCCGACGACGAGGCTGCAGTCGAGCCCGGCGCTCTTGAGCTTGAGAAAAGCGAGCGACCAGGCGGCGAGCGTGGCCAGCGTGGCGAGACTGCCGCCGAACGCCGTGCGGTGATGATTGATATTGGCGGAAAGCGGCGCGCCGAGGCGTACGGACTCCGGCCCGATCTCCAGGACCCGGACCTGCATGGCCTGCGTCAGCGGAATATTGTCATGGAGGTCGGCTTCAAGCTCGGCGGGCAGCAAGGCAGCCTCCTCCATCAGGTTTCATAACAAGGCGCGGACAAGCGGTTCATAGTGCAATTGCCCAAAGCCGCATATTGGGAGGCTGGCCTTCGGGCCAGCCTGGAAACGCTGCGCTGCAGGCTGGCCCGAAGATCGGTGCTCCACCCGGTCCACCATGGGGACGGGTCAACCTCTTCGTCGACTGGATGAGCTCGCTCGCGGCCGGATTCAGCCCGCCAGCCGCCGGTCGTGCTCGATTACGGCATTGAGCAGCACCTGCGCACCGGCCGCGCATTCGTCGAAGGAGGTCGATTCGGCCTCGTTGTGGCTGAGGCCGCCCTCGCAGGGCACGAAGATCATGGTGGTCGGCGCGACACGGGCGATATAGGCCGCGTCGTGCCCTGCGCCCGACACCATGCGCCTGAAGGCGAAGCCCGCCTTGTCGGCGCCGTGCTCGACGCATTCGATCAGTTCGGGGGCGAATTTCACCGCCGGCGAGTTCCAGATGCGCTTTTCCTCATAGGCAAGCTTCATCGGCGTCAGAGCGGCCTCCAGGGCGGCCCGGAATTCCTGCTCCATCACTTCCAGCACCTCCTCGTCGGGATGGCGCAGGTCGACGGTGAAGAAGACC
Source organism: Labrys sp. LIt4 (assembly GCF_017813775.1). Classification (NCBI taxonomy): domain Bacteria; kingdom Pseudomonadati; phylum Pseudomonadota; class Alphaproteobacteria; order Hyphomicrobiales; family Xanthobacteraceae; genus Labrys; species Labrys sp. LIt4. The sequence continues at coordinate 89,668 of NZ_JAGIPY010000002.1, read as the reverse complement.
TCGCCCGGCACCACATTGCGACTGTTGGGCTTGTTCTCGATCAGGCCGACGGTGGCGACGCCGGGCTGGTGCTTCTGGCCGATGGCGTCGACCGCCTCGATGATGCGGGCGGCGCCCAGCAGGGCGTTCTTGCGCAGATACATCGGCGTGGCGCCAGTATGGGCATCCTGCCCGGTCACCGTGACCTCGTACCAGCGCATGCCCTGCACGCCGGTGACCACGCCGATCATCTTCTGCTCGTCCTCGAGGATCGGGCCCTGCTCGATATGAAGCTCGAACATCGCCTGGAACTTGTGGGCGCCGGCCTTCTCGGTGCCGCGATAGCCGATGCGCTCCAGCTCGTCCTTGAAACTGATGCCGTCGCGGTCGAGGCGCTCATAGGCATAATCGGGCGTGAACACGCCGGCAAATACACCTGAGGCCAGCATGGCCGGCGCAAAGCGCGAGCCTTCCTCGTTGGTCCAGTTGACGATCTCGATCGGGGCATTGGTCTCATAGCCCTGCTCGTGCAGGGTGCGCATCGCCTCCAGCGCGCCGAGCACGCCGAGCACGCCATCGAACTTGCCGCCGGTCGGCTGGGTGTCGAGATGGGAACCCATGGCGATCGGGGGCAGCTCGTTGTTCCTGCCGGGGCGCACCGCGAACATGTTGCCGACTTCGTCCACGCTCACCGTGCAGCCGAGCGCCTCGCATTGCGCCTTGAACCAGTCGCGGACCTTCCTGTCCTCGTCCGACAGGGTCAGGCGCTTGATGCCGCCCTTGGCCGTGCCGCCGAACTTGGCGGTTTCCATCAGGCTGTCCCACAGGCGCTGCGGATTGATATTGAGATTGGTGAGCATGGTGGGGCCTTTCTGAAGTTACGAAAGATCGTGAAGCGCCTTGCCGTTGGGCTGCGACAGGCGGAAATCCGAGAAGGAAACGGCAAGGCCGGCCCTTTCAGGCGTGCAGCACATCGGGCCGACCTGATAGGAAGCAGCCTTCGGAAACGGCGCCAGCCTGACCAGCGGCCAGACTATTCCGTCCGTCGAATATTGCAGCCTCAATACCCCGTCTGCGACGGTGAGGCGCAGGCGGAAATCGCCGGCATCGCCCGGGAAAGGCCCGGTGGCCCAATCCGATTGTCCCACCGTCAGCACGCTGCCGAGCATGGGCGCGTCATCGTTATATTCGATACCGGCTTTCAGCCAAGTCTCGTCGTCGAGCCGGACCATCAGGCCGGCCTGATCGTAGAGCGTCTCGAAACGCGCCCGAACGCGCAGTTCCGCGGTGAAATCGCCGCCACTCTCCAGGTGGAAGAAATGGCCGCTGTGGCGGGTGAAGCCGTAATGCGTCTTCCGCCAGAAATCGGTGGCCTCTCCAGTGACGACGTCGAGGCGGTCGCCGGCCAGCGACCAGGACGGCGGCTCATTGAGCCAGCTTCCGTGCTGGAGGGAAGTGGGATGCGTCAAATTCAAGCTCGATCTCCGGCAACGCAGAACGAAAGCCTTCTCCACCAAGTGGGGAAGATGTCAGTGCGGAGCACTGACAGATGGGGTGTGGCGGGCAGTACACAGAACCTAACGTGGTTGCATCGCGGTCGCGCCATTCTTCAATGAGAGGTCTCGCATTGCCCGCCACACCCCACCCGGCCCGGCTCGCCGGGCCAGGCGCACACAACTTGTGTGCGCGATCTCCCCGCTTCGCGAAGTGGGCTTTATGCACCCATCGCGCTCCTTACGGCGTGACTTCGATACGCGAGACCGGCCGAGGCTTGCTGAGCTCCTTCCAGGTGGCGTTCGCCACGGCAGCCGCCGGGAACGGATCGCGCTGGATGAAGGCCCCATCTCCCTTCTGAAGCTGGATCTGCTTGTCCTTCCAGGCGATGCGCCCGCGCGACAGGGTAACGATCGGCAGGCCCGTGCACTCATAGCCTTCGAACACATTGTATTCGACCCGGCTGAGCTGGGTCTTGGCCTGGATCGTCTTGGTGGCGGCCGGATCCCAGATGGTGAGGTCGGCATCCGAGCCCACGGCAATCGCCCCCTTGCGGGGATAGATGTTGAGGATGCGGGCGATGTTGGTGGAGGTGACCGCCACGAACTCTTCCTTGGTCAGGCGCCCAGTCTTGACGCCCGCGGTCCACAACACCGGCATGCGGTCCTCGAGCCCGCCCGTGCCGTTGGGGATCTTGCGAAAATCGCCGAGACCCATGCGTTTCTGTTCGGCCGTGAAGGCGCAGTGATCGGTCGCCACCACCTGGAGCGAGCCCGAAGCGAGGCCGGCCCATAGCGAATCCTGGTGGGACTTGTTGCGGAAGGGCGGCGACATCACCCGGCGGGCGGCGTAGTCCCAATCCTTGTTCTGATACTCGCTGTCGTCGAGCACCAGATGCTGGATCAGCGGCTCGCCATAGACGCGCTTGCCGGCGGCGCGGGCCCGCGCGATCGCCTCGTGGCTGTCGCGGCAGGAGGTATGCACGACATAGAGCTGGCTGCCCGCCATGTCGGCGATCATGATGGCGCGGTTGGTCGCCTCACCTTCCACTTCCGGCGGGCGCGAATAGGCGTGGCCTTCGGGCCCGGTGATGCCCTGGTCGATGTAGTGCTGCTGCAGGCGGAAGACGATGTCGCCATTCTCGGCATGCACCAGCGGCAGGGCGCCGAGGCCGGCGCAGCGGCTGAAGGAGTGGAACAATTCGTCGTCATTCACCATCAGCGCGCCCTTATAGGCGAGGAAATGCTTGAAGGTGTTGATGCCGTAGGTCTTCACCACGGTGTCCATCTCGTCGAAGACCTGTTTGTCCCACCAGGTGATCGCCATGTGGAAGGAATGGTCGGCGACCGCCTTTTCGCTCTTGTGGCGCCATTCCTGATAGGCCGCCAGCAGCGACTGGCCGGGCGCGGGCAAGCAGAAATCCACCACCATGGTGGTGCCGCCGGACAGAGCGGCGCGGGTACCAGATTCGAAATCGTCAGCCGAGACGGTGCCCATGAAGGGCATTTCGAGATGGGTATGCGGATCGATGCCGCCCGGCAAAACGAAGCAGCCATCGGCGTCGATGATTTCGGTCCCCGCCGGCGCCGACAGCTTCGGACCGATCGCCAAAATGGTTTCGCCGTCGATCAGCACATCGGCTTGCCTGGAATGATCGTGGTTTACCACGACACCGCCACGGATCAGGATCGGCATAATAGTCCTCCAATAACGAGTTCGCCGCGCCTGTTACCTCGGCGCTGGTTTTACCCTCCCCTGGAGGGGGAGGGTCGACGCTTAGCGTCGGGGTGGGGTGAAAAGGCGCAGGCCTTTCGATAAGCCGGGTCATGCGAGAACTTGATTGGTTCGGCGGCGGTTCCCACCCCACCCCGGCCTTGCAGGCCGACCCTCCCCCTCCAGGGGAGGGTCATTCGTCTCACAGCTTCTTCATTGCGTCGGTGACCGCCGAGCTCCAGCCGCCCACGGGTGCCTTGGTGATGGCCGGGCTGTCGCCACCGGCGCCGAGCAGCGTCTTGACGGTGCCCTCCGCCGCGGCCGGATCGAGCGTGCCGTCGGAGCCTTCGGTCAGCTTGTTGACCTCGGCGATCATATGGGTCTGGTGCACCTCGGTCTGCGCACCGGAGGCATCATTGTCCAGCACGATCTTCACCGCCTCGTCCGGATGGGCCCTGGCATACTCCCAGCCCTTCATCGAGGCCTTGACGAACTTGGCCATGGTCTCCACGAATTTCGGATCCTTGAGGCGATCCTCCATGACATAAAGCCCGTCTTCGAGCACCGCCACGCCCTGGTCGGTGTAGTTGAAGACGGTCAGGTCCTCGGCCTTCACGCCGGCCTCGATCACCTGCCAATATTCGTTGTAGGTCATGGTGGAGATGCAGTCGGCCTGCTTCTGCAGGAGCGGATCGACATTGAAGCCCTGCTTGATCACCTTCACGCCTTCGGCCGAGCCGTCGAGCTTGAGGCCGAGCTTGCCCATGAAGGCGTTGAAGGGATATTCATTGCCGTAGAACCATACGCCCAGCGTCTTGCCCTTGAAATCGGCCGGCGTCTTGACGCCGGATTCCTTGCGGCAGGTGAGTTGCAGGCCGGAGCGCTTGAAGGGCTGGGCGATATTGACCAGCGGCACGCCCTTCTCGCGGGCAGCGAGGGCCGCGGGCATCCAGTCGACGATCACGTCGGCCTGTTTGTTGGCGATCACGGTTTCCGGCGCGATATCGGGGCCGCCGGGCGCCACGGTGACATCGAGACCGGCTTCCTTGTAGAAGCCCTTGTCCTTGGCCACGAGATAACCGGCGAACTGCCCCTGGACCACCCATTTGAGCTGCAGCGTGACCTTGTCGGCTGCCTGCGCCGCGCTGATCGCTCCAAGCCCGAGCGCGAAAGCGACGCCGGCCAGTAGTGCCTTCTTCATTCCGTCCACTCCTCTGTTAACCTCGTCCTGCGTCACGCGCGCCGGTAAGAGGGATGCCAAAACGTCACCGCCCGCTCGACGAGGGCAATGAGGCCGTAAAATAGTGAGCCCGCCACCATGGCCACCGCGATCTCCGCCCAGACGATGTCGGTCTGCGACAGCGCCGCCTGGGTGTTGATGCGAAAGCCCATGCCGATGGTGGGCCCGTCGAAATATTCGGCGACGATGGCGCCGATCATCGCCAGGGTCGAATTGATCTTCAAGCCGTTGAAGATGAAGGGCATCGCGGCGGGAAGACGGAGATTCACCAATGTCGGCCAGTAACTGGCGCCGTAGGAGCGCATCAGGTCGCGCTCCAGCGCGCCGCTGGCTGCCAGGCCCGCCACCGTGTTGACCAACATCGGAAAGAAGGTCATCGCCACCACGACGGCCGTCTTGGAGGGCCAGTCATAGGTGAACCACCAGATCATGATCGGCGCGATGCCGACGATGGGCAGGGCCGAGACGACATTGCCGAGCGGCAGCAGGCCGCGGCGCAGGAAGGGGATGCGGTCGGCCACCAAGGCCACCAGGAACCCCGAGCCGCAGCCGATCAGCCAGCCGAGCAGGACTTCGTGCAGGAAGGTCCAGACGAAATCGGTGGCGAGCGTATTGGCCTGCGCCACCACGGCCTGGCCGATGGCGGACGGCGGCAGCAGGATGATGGGCGAGATGCCGAAACCGACGACCAGCCACTCCCAAAGAAGGAGTAGTGTGGCGCCGAACAGGATCATCGGCGCCAGGTTCCGCCAGCGCGAGGTGCGGCGTCCATCACCGGCATTGGCGATCATGTCCACCAGCATCCAGGCGGCAAGCCACAACCCAATCGCCTTCAACCAGAGGCCCCAGTTGGCCACCCCTGCGACGCCCGGTGAGTGGACAATTATCGTCAGGGTAACGACGGCGGCAAAAGAAAGCGGAAGTAAACTAAAAAGCCATCCACCATAGCGATTCCCCTGAAGGCTGGCCCCCAAATAGAGAACCGCAACGATATAGACTGAGCTGACCATCTGAATCGAAATGGCATCGGTGCCATCGCCCAAAGGGAAAAGGGCACTTACAGCAATAAGCGCTGCTGCAATAAGCCATCCGCGCGATTGGAAGGCCGTCATGCCTGCTCTCCTTTGACGCCCATTCTCGCCAACGTGCGCCGTTCGATCAGGCCGATCAGTCCGATCAGGGCCGCCGAGAGCAGTGCCGCGGTAAATAGCGCCGCCCACAGCACCAGGCGCAGATTGTTGTACTGGTAGCCCGCTAACAGGCGCGAGCCGAGCCCACCCTGGGCGCCCGTCGGCATCTCGGCAACGATGGCGCCGACGATGCAGCCGGCGATGGCGATCTTCAGGCTGGCGAACAGATAGGGTGTCGCCGCCGGCCAGCGCAGCTTCCAGAAGGTCTGCCATTTCGAAGCATCATAGGTGCGCATCAGGTCGAGCTGCATCAGATCCGGCGAGGTCAGCCCCTTCACCATGCCGACCGTCACCGGGAAGAAGCACAGATAGGTGGCGATCAGGGCCTTCGGCACCAGGATCGGCGCGCCGAGCCGGCCGGTGATCGCGGTCAGCAGCGGCACCAGCGCCAGGATCGGGATGGTCTGGGAGACGATCACCCACGGCATCAGGCTCTGCCGCATCGAGCGGTAATGCACGATCAGCACCGCCAGCACGATGCCGAGCACGGCGCCGAGCACGAAGCCCGACAAGGCCGAGGAAAGCGTGATCAGGCCATGATAGATCAGGCTGCGCCGGCCCAGAGGCGGCTCGAAGAACAGGCCCTGCACCATCGCCATGATGATCTGGTGCGGCGCGGCGAGGTTGCCATCCGGCAGGTTGATGGCGGCAACGAACTGCTCCAGGAGCGGGCGGGCGGCGGCATCGGGCATGACGCGCTGCAGAGCCGCCCCGTTCATCGGGAGGCAGGCAAGATACCACAGAGCGAAGATCGCCAGCACGACCACCGTCACCGGCCCGGCCTTGCCGGTCATCAGGCGGCTCCACAGCGAGGGGGCGGTACGGGCAACGAGCACCTCAGTCGTCATAGGAGTGCCCTGCCCTGAGGCCGTCGCGCACGCGGTGGGCCACTTCGAGGAATTCAGGCGTCTCGCGGATGTCCAGCGTGCGGTCGCGCGGGAAATCGCAGTCGATGATGTCGATGATGCGGCCGGGCCTGGGCGACATCACCACGATCTTGGTGGAGAGGTACACCGCCTCGGGAATGGAATGGGTGACGAACACCACCGTCTTCCTGGTGGTCCGCCACAGATGCAGCAGCTGGTCGTTGAGCTTGTCGCGGACGATCTCGTCGAGCGCTCCGAACGGCTCGTCCATCAGCATCAGCTTGGGATCGAAGGAGAGCGCCCTCGCGATCGAGGCGCGCTGCTGCATGCCGCCGGACAATTGCCAGGGAAACTTCTTCTCGAAGCCCTTGAGATTGACCAGTTCGAGATTGCGGGCCGCCCTCTCCCTGCGTTCGTCGGCAGGAAATCCCATCACTTCCAACGGCAGCATGACGTTGCGCTCGATGGTGCGCCAGGGGTAGAGCGCCGGCGCCTGGAAGACATAGCCGTAATGCCGCCCGAGCCGCGCCTGTTCCGGCGTCAGCCCGTTCACCTTGATCGAGCCGGAGGTCTGGCGTTCGAGATCGGCGATGACGCGCAGCAAAGTGGTCTTGCCGCAGCCGGAGGGGCCGATGAAGGAAACGAAATCGCCTTCATTGACGGTGAGATTGACCTTGGAGAGCGCATAGACCGGCCCGTCGCCGGTATCGAAGGTCAAGGAAAGATCCTCGACCGCAATCACGGGTTCGCTGGCGGCCGTTCGTTCCCTCGCGGCACCAAGCTTCCGATCCACGCCCTCAACCTGCATGCCGGCCCTACCTCTGGTTCGTCCCCGGCGGATACGGTGAACCGTTCCGCCCTGCTCGCTCCCGTTCACAGCAATGATCGTGCCACCGCGATGGGAGTCTCTATTTTATCACGTTACCGGTTCGCTGCCCCGGTTGGAATATTTCAAACCGCGGCAAGGAACGCCGGCGAACAAAAAAAGCGAAGCAGTCCCCGCTCTCAACCGCTCTCCGGCCCGACCGGGATTGCCCTCGCGGCTGGCAGCAATATTGACCTTATGGACAAAAAATAGGCAACCCCATTTGGAAGAGATTTAAGGTGCGGCTCCCAGCCCTTGCCCAACCATTTCCGTTGCGGCAGATTCGAACCGACAATCCTGGTGGGCCCGTCCACGCAATGCGCATCTTGGCAACCCTGCTCCTTCTCTTGGGAGCGCTCTATAGCAATGGGCAGAGCTTCGCCCAGGAAAGACCGATGGACCTGCAAGCCTTCCTGAAGGATTTTCCCCCCGACGCCGATGTGCGTCCCTTGTTCGGCGAGCTTCCGGCCAAGCTGAAGGAGCATGCCCACCCCACATTGATCGAGTTCTGGCAGACGGTCGGTATCGGTTCCTTCGGCGACGGCTTCATCACGTTTTTCGATCCGCGCGATCAAGAAGCGATGCTGGCACGCTGGCTCCTGCTCAAACAACCCGACCCGACGCGAATTCCGATCGCCCGCACCGCTTTCGGCGATCTGATCTATTTCCGCGACCTTCGGCAGAAGGCTGTCGAGAAGGGGCTGCCAGCCGATTGGAAATATGCCAGCGACGTCGTCTTTCTGAGCATCCATCATCGCAACAGCGCCGCCATCACCTGGTCGATGGACGGCTTCTTCGCCGGCGACCTCAAGAACTTCCTGCAGGAAGAGCCTCGGACCTATTACAGCCTCTACACCTCCATGAGTGAGCGGCGACTCGGCCCGGGAGAATGTTTCTATTTCGTGCCGGCTCTCGTCCTCGGCGGCCAGGCGACCCGGCAATCCATCGGCCACGGCGATTGCAGCGTCCATCAGGACATCCTGCTGCAGTTGGCGCCCTCTCCGCCATCACCCGGGAAATGAGGGCGATTACGCGCCGCCACTATCGGCCGCCGAAGCCGGACATGCCGCGCGACGTCTCCCTCGATCCTCATTATCTTGACAATCAAGTATTTTGACTGTCAAGATAATGAGGATCGAGACGAGAGATGGCGGATGAGCGCGGTCGAAGTCACCACCGGCCTGGTTTGCGGCCTGGCATTTGCGAGCTTCGGCGGTGGCTGGTACGAAGTCAGTGTCGTCGATCCGGCTTGGCCCAAGCGGCCGGACATCATTCAGCCTCGCGCCGGCGGAATTTCGCGCCGGCGCTTCTGGATCCCTGCCCATGTCACCTTCGAGCTCATGCTGCTCGCGGCACTCGTCGCGAGCTGGTCCGTCGCCGATGTGCGGACGGCTCTGATCATCGCCGTCGTCAGCCATGGCGCCATGCGCCTGTGGTCGGCTTTCGACTTCATTCCCAAGGCACTCGTCTTCGAAAAAAGCGAAACGACTGCGATCACCGTGGAACAGGCGACGCGCTGGACGCATCGCAGCTTCTGCCGCCTGCCGCTCGACCTCGTCACCTGCGGAGCCGCCATGGCCGCCTTCGGCCTGGCTTGTGCCCATGCTTGAAGCGGCTGCTTCCCTATGAGTCCGCGATAGGCAGCAGAGGAGGCAGGACAATGGCTGCGAGGCCGGACAACCGGAACGCTCAGCCTTCGCATCGGGCTCTGGTCGAGGAGGTCGGCAGGGCGACGCGCACCATGGGCGCCCAGAGTGTGATCACCAGCAAGACCGTCGCCGACCGTTTCGGTCTCAACCAGACCGACCTCGAAGTCCTCGATCTGATCGTCATGCACGAGACCGCTTCCGCCGGAGAGCTCGCCAAGGCGACGGGGCTTACCTCTGGCTCCGTCACCGCCCTGATCGATCGTCTGACCGCCGCCGGCTATGTCGAGCGCTTCGACGATCCCAAGGACCGCAGACGTGTCCTGGTCCGTGCCCGGCAAGATGCGATCGAACCGATCAAAGCGGTCTATCTCGGCCTGCAGGAGAGGATGTTCGGGCTCTGGTCGACTTTCGAGGCGCACGAGCTCGAGATCATTGCCGATTTTCTGAAGCGCAGCACCGAACTGGCCGTCGAATACCGCCGATCCCTGCTCGACGCCCCATCACCGCCGAAACGCCATACGGGCCGGGGCAGCGGCCGCTCCTGACCAGGCCGCCGGAACAGCCGGTCCCGCCGGCAGGGCGAAATATCGCTCGCAATGTCGGCACCAGGCATGGCCCGCCGTCCTTGGACAAGCGAACGATGCGGCGACGAGCGGGGGCCGCATTCCAATGCAGATCAGCAGGAGGAGACGATCATGCGCAAGATCATCGGCGGTGTATTCCAATCTCTCGATGGGGTGATGCAGGCCCCTGGCGGCCCACCGGAAGACCCGACGGGCGGCTTCGAGTTCGGCGGCTGGACGGTCACCTTCTGGGACGACAAGATGGGTGCCGCGATGGGTGGCCTGTTCGGCGGTCCCTTCGACCTGCTGCTCGGGCGCAAGACCTATGAGATCTTCGCGGCCCACTGGCCTTTCGTCGGGCCGGAAGACCCGATCGGACCGGCCTTCACCAACGCCAACAAATATGTGGTCACGCATGGCAGCGAGCCTTTCGAATGGCACAATAGCCATCGCCTCGGCAGTATCGACGCCGTCAAAACAGTGAAGCAAGGCGACGGGCCCGACATCCTGATCCAGGGCAGCACGACGCTCTACCCGCAGTTGCTGGCCGCCGGCCTGATCGACCGGCTTTTCGTGATGACATTCCCGGTCGTGCTCGGCAAGGGCAAGCGCCTGTTCGGCACCGGCACCCCTTCCGGTGCGCTGAAACTGACCAGCCACGACGTTTCGAGCACCGGGGTGGTGATCGCCACCTATGAGCCGGCCGGCCCGGTGCCGATCGGCACCTTCGAGCTGGCCGAGCCGAGCCCGGCGGAACTCAAACGTCGCGAGCGCATGAAGCGCGAAGGCTAGGTTTTTCGGCTCCCCGGGCGGGTGCAGCCGGAAATCACAACGATCTCTCAAAGTATTAGGCAGATTGGAGGCGTTCGCGGAACTTTCCGCGAGCGCCGTTCTGCCGTCATTTGTCATAACAATACCGATGCCAGCCATGATTTTGTCGCCGATGCATGTCGCCGCAACATTCGCATGACCGTCGACGGGTTTGCCGTGCTAAGGTCGCATTTGGATGGGAAGCAGCCGCCCCCGCCGCCTGTCGAAGCGGCGATGAACGATTGTTGCGGTGCTGCCCGCGAGAACAGGGCCGGGCCATGAGCCCAGAGACCGGCAAAATATGAGGAGGCGTGATATGAAACTTCATGTTGTGGAAGGCGGAGCCAAGGACGAGATCGAGCCGATCCAGTTCAACAATCTCGGCGCGCTCCACGCCAATCTCGATGAACCCTCTCTGATCGAGGTCGCGATTCGCCGCGGCGAAGGCCTGCTCAGCCCCGGCGGCGCCCTGGTCGTCGACACCGGCAGCCACACAGGCCGTTCCCCGAAGGACAAGTACATCGTCCGCGAGCGCGAGACCGAGGACAGCATCTGGTGGGCCAACAACAACGCGATCTCACGCGGCGCCTTCGATACCCTGCTGGCCGACATGCTCTGGCACGCGACGGAAAAGCAGCTCTTCGTGCAGGACCTGCATGCCGGCGCCGACGAGGATAACGGCATCAAGGTCAAGGTCTATACCGAGGTCGCCTGGCACAGCCTGTTCATCCGCAACCTCCTGATCCGTCCCTCCGCCGATGAACTGGCCGGCTTCTATCCCGACCTCACCATCATCGACATGCCCAGCTTCAAGGCCGACCCGGCCAAATACGGCCTGCGCTCGGAGACGGTGATCGCCTGTGATTTCACCCGCGGCGTCGTCCTGATCGGCGGCACGGCCTATGCCGGCGAAATGAAGAAGTCGGTGTTTTCCTATCTCAACTACATCCTGCCCGCACGCGGCGTGATGCCGATGCATTGCTCGGCCAATGTCGGCCCCAGCAGCGTTTCGGCCCTGTTCTTCGGGCTCTCGGGCACCGGCAAGACCACGCTTTCGGCCTCGCCCGACCGTTCGCTCATCGGTGACGACGAGCATGGCTGGGGCCCGAACGGCATCTTCAATTTCGAGGGCGGCTGCTACGCCAAGACCATCAATCTCGACAAGCAGGCCGAGCCGCAGATCTTTGCCGCCTCCCAGCGCTTCGGGGCGGTCCTCGAAAATGTCTCGATCAATCCGATCACGCGCAAGCTCGATTTCACCGACGGCCGCAAGACCGAGAACACCCGCGCCGCCTATCCGCTGCATTTCATCGAGAATGCCTCGCCGACCAGCGCGGCAGGCCATCCCGGAACGGTGGTGATGCTGACGGCGGACGCCTTCGGCGTGATGCCGCCCATCGCCCGTCTCACGCCTGAGCAGGCCATCTACCACTTCCTCTCGGGCTTCACGGCCAAACTCGCCGGCACGGAACGCGGCGTGACCGAGCCGCAGCCGACCTTTTCGACCTGCTTCGGCGCCCCCTTCATGCCGCGCCATCCGGTCGAATATGCCCGGCTCCTGAAGGAATTGATCGACAAGCACCAGGTCTCCTGCTGGCTCGTCAACACCGGCTGGACGGGCGGTGCCTACGGCACCGGGCGCCGCATGCCGATCAAATGGACCCGCACCCTCCTCAATGCCGCCCTCGACGGCAGCCTCGACAGGGCCAAGTTCCGCACCGACCGGCATTTCGGCTTCCAGGTGCCGACGTCAGTGGAGGGCGTGCCGAGCCATGTGCTCGATCCCTTCAAATCCTGGGCCGACAAGGCCGCCTATGAGAACCAGGCCCGCAGGCTGGTGGGCATGTTCACCGAGAACTTCAAACAGTTCGAGGTGGCGGCCGACGAAACGACCATGAGCGTCGCGCTCGGCAGCTAAACCGTCGCGCCGAAAAGAACTCGATTATCGGCGGAAAACAATGCGGCTATGACCTACCAAGCGGCGGCTCCACCGGGCCGCCGCTTTCACGGTCTAGCGCCGCCTCGCCATGATTTTTTCCGCGCCCAGTGCGATGGCGAGAACATCCTCGTCCGCATAGCGCCGCCCGACGATCTGCAGCCCGACCGGCAGAGCCCCGGCCGGATGGATCGGGAGAGAGAGAGCCGGGCATTGCGGCAGGAGGTTGAAGGGGCATGTCATGTCCAGTCCCTTCAGGCGACCGTCCGGCAGGCTCTCGGCAAAGTCGTCGTCGGTCAGCCCTGCCGGGGGCGCCGTGATGGCGCAAGTCGGGCACAGCAGGGCGTCATAGCTCTCGAACAGCTTGGCCATATCGCGCCACATCCGGGTGCGCAGCAATTCGATGCGCTTGTAATAGGTGGCATCCATGATGAGGCCCTTTTCCATCATCGCCACCACCGATGGGTCCATGCGCTCACGCCCTGCGGCGAGCCGGTCTCCGAAATAGGCCGACATGAACACGCACCAGATGTCGAACCATTGATCGACGACAGCCCGGCTCCAGCCGATCGGGATCTCGTCGACCACGGCGCCCGCCCCGCGAAGATCTTCCACCGCGCCGCGAATGGCTCTCTCCACCGCCGGTTCGACGGCATAGAAGCCGAGGTCGAGCGAGAAAGCGAAACGCCGGCCGATGAGGCCCGCCTTGCGCGCCCTCACGAAGTCGAAGGGGAGCGGCAGGGACATGATATCCTCGTCGCTCGACCCGACCGTCGCCGCCATGAAGGCAATGGCGTCTTCGACGCTGCGGGCGAGCGGCCCGAAATGGGAGATATTGTCGAAAACGCTGGGCAGAATCGTCATCGGGATGCGCCCAAGGCTCGGCTTGAAGCCCACCACGCCGCAGAAGGCGGCGGGGATACGTACGGAGCCTCCCATATCGGTGCCCTCCGCCATGGGTACCACGCCCATGGCCACGGCCACGGCCGATCCGCCGGAGGACCCGCCGCTCGTACGTTCGGGGTCCCAGGGGTTGCGTGTCACCCCCCAGCGCGGGCTCTGCGTGAAGCTGGAAAATGCGAATTCCGGCGTGGTGGTCTTGCCGATCAAAATGCCTCCGGCCCCCTCCAGCCGCCGGATGCACAGGGCGCTTTCGGCGGGAACCGGATCTCCGCTCGTCCAGGAACCCAATGTGGTGAGGTCGCCGGCTGTCGGCGTCATGTCCTTGGCGGCGAAAGGCACGCCGTGCAGGGCTCCCAGACATTGTCCGGCCCTGGCGGCTTCATCCGCCCGCCTGGCCGCGGCCAGCGCGCGATCGCGCCGCAGCACTGTGAAGGCATTCAATTCGGGCTGGCATGCCTCAGCCCGGCGCAGGGCTTCCGCGACCACGTCTACGGCCCGGAACCGCTGGCGGAGAATGCCGTCGGCAATCGCGCAGGCGGGCAGGTCGAGCGGATGCGTTGGGGATGATCGCATGCCGGCTATATTCATCGTCTTCTCCATTCCGGCTTGTTGCCGGCCCGGTGCGGGCGCATAGGGTTGGCAACCGAACCATCTGCCTGTCCGAGAAGGTCGGAGCGAGCGCCATGCCACCACCATTCCAGGGCTGGAACCACCTCCTCGCCCAGGCCGTCGATGCCATAGGCTCGCCGGGCTTTCCCGCGGCACTGCAGGGGGTCCTGCGCCTGATCGCCCCTTTCGAGATGATGAACGGCTTTCGCTACACGCCGGATGGGCGCGCGCATGATCTCCACAACCCGTCCGACCTCGTGGATCGCGGCATCATCGTCGAGCAATATCTGGCGGGCGCCTATGTGCTCGACCCGTTCTATGATGCCGTCCGGGGGAACGGCGCCGCGTCCCTGATCGTCATGCAGGATTTGGCACCCGACCATTTCAGGCTGTCCGAATATTACAGGGTGCATTACGCCGCGACCACGATCCGCGATGAGATCGGCTTCGTGCTCGATCTCGGCGACGGGCACGTCGGCGTGCTCTCGATCAGCCGCCTCGGCGCCAGCCCGCCATTCCGCCGCCGCCAGATCGAGCAGTTCGGCGATGTCGCCCAGCTCGTCTGCCGGCTGGCGGAGAGGCACTGGCGAACGGCCCGGCCGCCCTCTCCCTCCGGCGAGGCGCTCCCATCGGCCGCCATCGCCCATCCCCTGCTGACGCCTCGCGAGCGGGAAATCGTGGCACTGATCCTGAAGGGGCATTCGAGCCTCTCGATCGGCGCCGTGCTCTCGCTGTCCCCAGAAACGATCAAGGTGCATCGCCGCCACATCTACGCAAAGCTGAAGATATCGAGCCAGGGGCAGCTGTTCCGCCTGTTCCTGGCGGGGCAATCCACCGCAGCCTGACCAGCGCCTGCTCAGGCCGCCTCCTCCACGAAATCCATCTCGGGTGGCGCCTGGCTGAACAGGCGGGTCAGATAAGCCAGATAGGCCGCTCCCAGCGCCAGCCAGATCAGGCCGAGCCATTTGGCGTGGGCATCGAGATTGAAGAGCAGATAGAGGTCGCAGGCCGCCGCGACGGCCGGCAGGACCACCCCCATCAGCGCACCCAGCGGCCTGACGCCTTCGTGGCCGCGCAGATAGAGGGCGATCACCGAGAGATTGACCGCCGTGAAGGCCAGGAAGGCTCCGAAATTGATGAAGGAGGTGGAGGTGGTGACATCCATCCAGATGGCGGCCAGCCCGACCAGGCCGACGAGAAGCAGGTTGACAAGGGGCGTCTGCCATTTCGGATGCAGGCGGGCGAACAGGCTGCCGGGCAGCACGTTGTCGCGCCCCATGGCATAGAGCAGCCGACCGACACTGGCCTGCGCGGCCAGGCCCGAGCTGAATTGCGCCAGCACCAGCGTCGCGAGGAAGATCACGACGAAGAAATCGCCGCCGATCTTCTGGGCGATCTCATTGCCGGCAGCATCGACGGAGGCGAACTCGAAGCCGGGATGGGCGAGCTGGATCACATAGCCCGCTGCCACGAAGATGGCGCCACCGGCCATGGCGACGATCAGGATGGCCTTGGGAATCGTGCGCCCGGCCTCCCTGGTCTCCTCCGTCAGCGTGGAAACGGCATCGAAACCGAGGAAGGAATAGGCGGCGATGGCAGCCCCCGCGACCGAGGCGGAAAAGGGCACATTGGCCTGGAAGAAAGGCGCCGCTGCCGCCAGGCCGCCGGCCCCGTCCGCGGCGGCGACATAGCGGGCCGCCAGCAGCACGAAGGCGACGACGACGGCGAGCTGCACCAGCATCAGCACGAAATTCACCCGGCTCGCGAAGGCGATGCCGAGGATGTTGATCACGGTCGTGGTGAGGATGAAGGCGACGATCCAGACCCAGGTCGGCACGGCGGGAAAGGCGGAGGACAGATAGGCCGCGCCGATCAGCCAGATCACCATGGGCAGGAAGAAATAATCGAGCAGCACGGCCCAGCCGACCAGGAAACCGACGCCGGAACTCAACGATCGGCGCGCATAGGTGTAGGCGGAGCCGGCCACGGGATAGACCCGAGACATCACGCCATAGCTGAGGGCAGTGAGCAGGATGGCGCCGGAGGCCAGCAGATAGGACATCGCCGTGGTGCCCTGGCTCGCCGTCGCCAGCGGCCCGAACGTGCCGAAGACGATCATCGGCGTCATATAGGCCAGGCCGAATAACACCACCGACCACAGGCCCAAGGCCCTATCCAACTTCACATCTTGCATTGCCGCTCTCCCCTGGTGACGGTCCACCGGCCTGCCGGCAGCCGTTCTCTCTTTGTCACAGGGGAGCTTGTGCCCATGCCGACGATCGAACAATAACCCCAAGGAGTTATGACGGAACCGGCGGCCCGGCGGTCATTTCGCGCGAGAACGGCGGAATGCGCCCGGGCTCATGCCGGCCCATTTGTGGAAGGCGCGGTGGAAGGCGCTGGGCTCGGTATAGCCGAGATCGGCGGCGACCTGACCGACCGGCTTGTCCGTCCGGAGCAGCCAGTCCAGGGCCAGCTTGCGGCGGATCTCCTCCTTGATTTCGGAGAAACTCTCGCCGTCGCCGGCCAAATGACGCCGCAATGTTGGCTCGGACAGGTTCAGCTTCACGGCCATCTCGGTAAAGGAAGGCCACTCGGAAGGCGGGAGGTCTCGCAGCAGGCGCCGCGTGGCAGCGGCGGCGCCGCGATCATAGCGATAGCGCCCCAATATGTTGGCCGGCGCCCCGGTGATGAAGCCCTGCAGTGTTTTCTCGGTCTGGCGCACCTTCAACGACAGCAGTTCGCGGTCAAAGACCAGCACGGTCTGCGGCCGGTCGAAGCGGATGGCGGTGCCGAAGAAATCGCGATGGTCTTCCCGGCCTTTCGGAAGGGGGCCTCGAAAATGCAGTTCGCGGATCTCGAGCCGGCGTTTGACCAGCCAGCAGACGATACCATGCAGCAGCAGGAAATAGGTGCGGTAGGCAAAGGCCGGCCGGGGCGGTGAACTCTCTCGCAGGATCACGCTGGCCGAGGTGTCCTCGATCACCAGCTCACCCTTGGGCTCCCCCAGCACCAGATTGAGAAAGCGCAGGCTGCGCCGGACCGCGTGTTCCAGCGTCTGGCTGGAGATCACCGCATGGCAGAGCATGGCGAAACTGCCCGGCGCCATCGGCCGGGCGCCGAAGCCGAAATATTCGCAACTCATGATCTGGGCGATGCGCAGCCACAGGCGGCCATATTGTTCGGCTGAAAGGCGAAACTCCGGCAGATCGAGATCGCTCTCGCTGAAGCCCCCGGCATCCAGCGCCGGGCCGAGGTCGAAGCCCCCTCGCCGCAGAGGATCCAGAGTATCCTGGATGAAGCCGACACCGATCATGCAGTTCGCCCCGAACGCAGCCGAAAATGCCGGGGAAATATCATCCCGGGCACCATCGCAGGTAACGGGAAAGGGATACGGCGGCCAGAGCTCGAGTCGCTGCGCTCGGCCGGGGATGATGGCCCCTTGAGCCACGAATTGTGCCGGCGAGCTAATCCCTCCACGCTCATGACCTCCGATATGGCAAAACCGATCACGCTTTTAAACATGAAGGGTCATCGAAAGCCACCACCGACGTGCGTAGTATCGTTGCCAACGACAACGGCAATCAACGTGCCGAATGGGGAGAGTTCCGCGCCGTGCAGATCCAAGATCGCGTCTTCCTTGTGACTGGTGGAGCGTCCGGGCTCGGCCATGCGGCGGCAGCCGAGTTGGTGAGCCGCGGCGGGCGGGTCCTGCTCTGCGATCTCAATGCCGAAGCCGGCGAGAAAGCCGCTGCGGCACTCGGCAGCGCTGCACGTTTCCAGCGCACCGACGTGGCCAGCGCCGAGGATGGACAGGCCGCTGTCGGCGCCGCCCTCGAAGCCTTCGGCAGGCTCGACGCTCTCGTCAACTGCGCCGGCGTCGCCCCCAGTGAACGTATCGTCGGGCGTGATGGTCCCCATGATCTCGAGCGCTTCGCCCGTACCATCCAGATCAATCTCGTCGGCACCTTCAACATGACGCGTCTCGCCGCCCGGGCGATCGCTGCCAACGCGCCGGGCGAGGACGGCGAGCGTGGCGTCATCGTCAATACCGCCTCGATCGCAGCCTATGACGGCCAGATTGGCCAGGCCGCCTATGCCGCCTCCAAGGGCGGCGTCGCCAGCCTCACTTTGCCTGCAGCGCGCGAACTCGCCCGCTTCGGCATCCGTGTCGTCGCGGTGGCGCCCGGCGTGTTCGAGACCCCGATGATGCAGGCCATGCCGGAGGAAGTCAGGACGTCGCTGGGTGCGACCGTTCCCTTCCCTCCCCGCCTCGGCCATCCCGAGGAGTTTGCCGCCCTGGTTTGCCATATCGTCGAAAACCGCATGCTCAACGGCGAGATCATCCGGCTCGACGGCGCCTTGCGCATGGCGCCGCGCTGATCGGCCACACACAACGCCGAAATCGGCGTAAAATCTTCTTTTACAGAAAGGGACCTGGAGATGAATGACCCGGTCGTGATCGTCGGTTCCGCGCGTACGCCGCTCGGCGGTTTTCAGGGAGCCTTTTCCAGCCTGCCAGCGGCTCGCCTCGGCGCGGCCGCCATCTCGGCTGCGGTGTCCCGGGCCGGGCTGCCTGCCGAAACGGTCGAGGAAATCGTGTTCGGCTGCGTGCTCGCCGCCGGCCAGGGCCAGGCACCGGCCCGCCAGGCCGCCCTCGGTGCGGGCCTGCCGATTTCGACGCCCGCCACCACCGTCAACAAGATGTGCGGTTCGGGCATGCAGGCCGCCATGCTAGGCCATGACCTGATCGCCGCCGGCACCGCCGGCGTGGTGGTGGCCGGCGGCATGGAGAGCATGACCAACGCGCCCTATCTGCTTGACCGCGCGCGCAGTGGCTACCGCATGGGGCATGGCAGCGTGAAGGACCATATGTTCCTGGACGGGCTCGAGGATGCCTATGAGAAGGGCCGCCTGATGGGCACCTTCGCCGAGGATTGTGCCGAAGCCTATCAATTCACCCGCCAGGCGCAGGATGAATTTGCACTGCAATCGTTGAGCCGGGCCCAGGCCGCCATTCGCGACGGACGTTTCGACAGCGAGATCGTGCCCGTGACCGTCGGCACGGGCAAGACCGAGCAGGTCGTCGGCGTCGACGAGCAGCCGGGCAAGGCTCGTCCCGACAAGATCCCGACGCTGAAGCCGGCCTTCCGCGAGGGCGGCACGGTGACGGCGGCCAATTCCAGCTCCATCTCCGATGGCGCCGCCGCCCTGGTGCTGATGCGCCGCTCGCAGGCGGAAAAGCGCGGTCTGACGCCGCTTGCTGCCATCGTCGGCCATGCCAGCCACGCCCAGGAGCCGAACCGCTTCGCCACCGCCCCGATCGGCGCCATACGTAAATTGTTCGAGCGCACGGGATGGACGGCCGAGGAAGTCGACCTTTTCGAAATCAACGAGGCTTTCGCCGTGGTGACCATGGCGGCCATGCGGGATCTCGGCCTGCCTTCGGACAAGGTCAACGTGCATGGCGGTGCCTGCGCCCTCGGCCATCCGATCGGCGCTTCCGGTGCGCGCGTGCTGGTGACGCTGCTGGCTGCCCTCGAAAGCCATGGGCTGAAGCGCGGCGTCGCCAGCCTGTGCATCGGCGGCGGCGAGGCGACGGCCATGGCGGTGGAGCGGCTGGTCTGAACGAGGAAGGACGGCTGAACGATCAACGAAAATAACGGCACTTTCATTGTGCTCGGCAAGCGAGGAAACCTTCATGCCCGATTTTCGGCAAGCTCGTGACTTTCTGCTCAAGCATCGCACCGACTACGAGACGGCCCGCGCCGGCTTCCGCTGGCCCGACGGGGCCGGCTTCAACTGGGCGCTGGACTGGTTCGACGCCGAGCTCGCCACCGCTCCCGACAGCCGGGACCGCACGGCCCTTTGGATCGTCGACACAGCCACCGGAACCGAGACCCGTCTCAGCTTCGCCGAGCTCAGCCGGCGCTCCAACCAGGTGGCGAACTTCCTGCGCGCCCAGGGCCTGAAACGCGGCGATCACGTCCTGGTGCTGCTCGGCAACGTGCCCGCGATCTGGGAGACGACGCTGGCGGCGATCAAGCTCGGCCTGATCCTCATTCCGGCCACGACGCTGCTCACCCCGGACGAGCTCGCCGATCGTTTCGACCGCGGCAAGGCCCGCGCCATCGTCGCCGAACGCGACCAGCTCGCCAAATGCGAGAGCGTGGCGCCCCCGGAGGTGAAACGCATCGTCGTCGGCCCAGGGGGTGAGGCCGGCTGGATCGCCTATGCCGAGGCTTTCGACCAGCCTGCCATCTTCACGCCGGATAGCCCGACCCATTCGCACGATCCGCTGCTGCTCTATTTCACCTCCGGCACCACCGCCAAGCCCAAGCTGGTGCGCCATTCCCAGCGCAGCTATCCGATCGGCGCGCTCTCGACCATGTACTGGCTCGGCCTGCAGCCCGGCGACATCCACCTCAACGTGTCGTCGCCCGGCTGGGCCAAACACGCCTGGAGCTCGTTCTTCGCGCCCTGGAACGCCGGCGCCACGGTGCTGGTGATCAACCAGCCGCAGTTCAGCGCCAAGGTGCTGCTGCGCGAACTCGAACGCTGCGAGGTCACCACGCTCTGCTCGCCACCGACCGTCTGGCGGCTGCTGATCCAGGAGGATCTCGCCGCCTACAAGGTTTCGCTGCGCGAAGTGTGTGGCGCCGGCGAGCCGCTCAATCCGGAAGTGATCGAGCGGGTGCGGGACGCCTGGGGGCTGACCATCCGCGACGGCTATGGCCAGACCGAAACCACGGCCCAGATCGCCAATTCGCCGGGACAGCCGATCAAGGTCGGCGCCATGGGCCGTCCCCTCCCCGGCTACGACATCCGCGTGCTCGATGCCGATGGCAAGCCTGCCACGGAAGGCGAGGTCTGCCTGCCGCTCGGCGGCAATAGACCGGCCGGTCTGATGCAAGGCTATCAGGGGACCGACGGCAAGCTGCGGGGCTTGGAAGAGGAGGTGTACCGCACCGGTGACGTCGCCTTTGTCGACGAAGAAGGATACCTCACCTTCGTCGGCCGCGCCGACGACGTCTTCAAATCCTCCGATTACCGCATCAGCCCCTTCGAGCTCGAAAGCGTATTGATCGAACACGAGTCGGTGGCCGAGGCCGCCATTGTGCCGGTGGCCGATGCCATCCGCCTGTCGATCCCCAAGGCCTATGTGCTGCTGGTCGGCGCAGCCAAACCGTCACGGGAGACGGCCCTGTCGATCTTTCGCTATACCAATGAGCGTCTCGCCCCTTTCAAACGCGTCCGCCGCATCGAGTTCGTCACCGAGCTGCCCAAGACCATCTCCGGCAAGATCCGGCGGGTGCAGCTGCGCCGGCTGGAAGTGGAAGGCGATACGCAAAGTGCGTTCCGGGGTATCGAGTTCGCCGAGACCGACTTCCCGGAGATGGCATCGGAGAGGAAGCGGGCATAGGGTTGCGGCGACGGCGTTTCGGGTGCGCGGACGTCCCGTCCGCTCTTCCCTTCTGTAAGCGCGACGTTTCCAAGAGCGGACGAGACGTCCGCGCACCCGGGAAATATTCAAACCACGACAAAGGATACAGCCATGCGACAGATCGGACATTTCATCGCCGGCAAGCGTGTCGAGGGCACCAGCGGCCGTTTTGCTGACGTGTTCAATCCCACCACCGGGGATGTGCAGGCCAAGGTGGCGCTCGCCAGCACGGCGGAAATTCGGGCGGCTGTCGAGAACGCCCGCGAGGCGCAGCTTGTCTGGGCAGGGTGGAACCCGCAGCGCCGCGCCCGCGTGCTGATGCGCTTCCTCGAATTGATGCGTGACGAGCATGACAGTCTGGCCGAGCTCCTGGCGAGCGAGCACGGCAAGACGGTGCCGGATGCCAAGGGCGACATCCAGCGCGGCCTCGAAGTGGTGGAATTCGCCGTCGGCGTGCCGCATCTGCTCAAGGGCGAATATACCGAGAGCGCCGGCACCGGCATCGACGTCTATTCCCTGCGCCAGCCGCTCGGCGTCGTCGCCGGCATCACGCCCTTCAATTTCCCGGCGATGATCCCCCTGTGGAAATGCGCGCCGGCGCTCGCCTGTGGCAACGCCTTCATCCTCAAGCCATCCGAACGCGATCCTTCCGTGCCGATCCGCATCGCCGAGCTCTTCGTCGAGGCCGGCCTGCCGGCAGGCGTCTTCAATGTCGTCAATGGCGACAAGGAAGCGGTCGACGCGATTCTCGACGACGAGGACATCCGGGCCGTGGGCTTCGTCGGCTCCACCCCGATCGCCGAATACATCTATGTCCGCGCCGCCCAGACCGGCAAGCGGGCTCAGTGTTTCGGCGGCGCCAAGAACCACGCCATCGTCATGCCCGATGCCGACATGGACCAGGTCGTCGATGCCCTGATCGGCGCCGGCTACGGTTCGGCGGGCGAGCGTTGCATGGCGATCTCCGTCGCCGTTCCCGTCACCAAGGCCACGGGCGATGCGCTGATGGAAAGGCTGATCCCGCGGGTGGAATCGCTGAAGATCGGCCCCTCCAACGATGGCTCCGCCGATTACGGGCCGCTGGTCACCCGCGAGGCGGTGGAGCGCGTCAAGCGCTATGTCGAGATCGGTGTCAACGAAGGCGCCAAGCTGGCCGTCGACGGCCGCAATTTCCGCCTGCAAGGCTATGAGAACGGCTTCTTCATGGGCGGCTGCCTGTTCGACGAGGTCAAGCCCGAGATGACGATTTACAAGGAGGAGATCTTCGGGCCGGTGCTCTCCGTCGTGCGGGCAGACACCTACGAGGAAGCACTTGCTTTGCCGACAAAGCATTCCTACGGCAATGGCGTCGCCATTTTCACGCGCGACGGCGATGCCGCCCGCGACTTTGCCGCCAGGGTCAATGTCGGCATGGTCGGCATCAACGTGCCGATCCCGGTGCCGATCGCCTATCACACCTTCGGCGGCTGGAAGCGCTCGGGCTTCGGCGACCTCAACCAGCATGGGCCGGATTCGATCCGCTTCTATACCAAGACCAAGACGGTGACCTCGCGCTGGCCGAGCGGCATCAAGAGCGGCGCCGACTTCTCGATCCCGACGATGCGGTGAGGCAATCTCTACCCTCCCCTCGATGTCCGCACGTCCTGCGGACGTGCGAGGGGTCGGCCTGAAAGGCCGGGGTGGGGTGGGAACCACACCGGTCAAGACCATCACCCCACCCCGACGCTGCGCGTCGACCCTCCCCATCGAGGGGAGGGTAAAGATAGGCGACCACCATGGACTTCGAACTCAGCGACGAACAAACAGCCATCCGGGAAATGGCCGCCGGCTTTGCGGCGGAGGCGATCGCCCCGCATGCCCTCGAATGGGACCAGAACAGGCATTTCCCCCTCGACACGCTCAAGGCGGCGGCAGACCTCGGCATGGCCGCGATCTATGTGCGTGAGGACGTGGGTGGCTCCGGCCTCACCCGGCTCGACGCGGCGCTGATCTTCGAAGCCTTGTCGTCGGGGTGTCCGGCCATCGCCTCCTTCCTGTCGATCCACAATATGTGCGCCTGGATCGTCGACGCCTATGGCTCACCCGAACAGCGCAGCCAATGGTTGCCGGCCATGACGAAAATGGAGACGATCGCCAGCTACTGCCTCACCGAGCCCGGCGTCGGTTCCGATGCCGGATCCCTCGCCACCCGGGCCGTGCGCGACGGCGATCACTACATCCTCAATGGCCAGAAACAGTTCATTTCCGGTGCCGGTGCCAGCGATCTCTACATCGTGATGGCCCGCACCGGAGGGGAAGGCCCCAAGGGCATCTCTACCTTCATCGTGCCCAAGGATACGCCCGGCCTTTCCTTCGGTGCGAGCGAGAAGAAGATGGGCTGGCATGCCCAGCCGACCCGCGCGGTGATATTCGAGAATGTCCGGGTCCCGGCGGCCAACCGCATCGCCGAAGAAGGCCAGGGCTTTCGCATCGCCATGGCGGCGCTCGATGGCGGCCGCCTCAACATCGCCGCCTGCTCGCTCGGCGGCGCCCAGGCCGCCCTCGACAAGGCAATCGCCTATATGGGTGAGCGAAAAGCCTTCGGACGCAAGATCTCGGATTTCCAGGCCCTGCAGTTTCGCCTTGCCGACATGGCGACGGAACTGGAGGTGGCGCGCACCTTCCTCTGGCGGGCCGCGAGCGCCCTCGATGCCAAGAGCCCCGAGGCGACGCGCTTTTGCGCCATGGCCAAGCGCTTCGTCACCGATGCCGGTTTCGAGGTTGCCAATCAGGCACTGCAGCTTCACGGTGGCTATGGCTACTTGAGCGAATACGGCGTCGAGAAGATCGTCAGGGATCTCAGGGTGCATCAGATTCTGGAGGGAACCAACGAAATCATGCGTGTGATCATTGCCCGTGCCCTGCTGGGGAGCCGCTGATGACAGCAGTGGAAACGCTTCCTGAAATCATCGTCGAACGTAAGGGCTCGCTCGGTCGCATCCGGCTCAATCGCCCCAAGGCGATGAACAGCCTCACCCGCGACATGGTGCATCTGATCGCGCCGGCCCTGGACGCCTTCGAGAAGGATGCAGCCATCGCCGCCGTGCTGCTGACGGGGGAAGGCGAGCGCGGCCTGTGCGCCGGCGGCGACATCCGCGCCCTCTATGAGGGCGAGCGCACGCCCAACGGCACGGGAGCGAAATTCTGGCGCGACGAATATCGCGTCAATGCCCGCATCGCCCGCTTTTCCAAGCCCTATCTGGCCGTGATGGACGGCATCACCATGGGCGGCGGCATCGGCCTGTCGGCGCATGGCGCCCACCGCATCGTCACCGAGCGCAGCCGCATCGCCATGCCGGAAGTCGGCATCGGCTTCGTGCCGGATGTCGGCGGCACCTGGCTGCTCGCCCATGCGCCGGGCGAGATCGGCACCTATCTCGCCCTCACCGGCGAGACCATCGGCGCGGCAGATGCGATCTATGCCGGCCTGGCCGACCTCCAGATCCCGCTGGGCAGCATCCCCGCCCTGATCGAGGCGTTGGCGCAGCTGACGCCGGGAACCGGCAATGAGGCCATCCGCGCCTTGCTCGGCAAGCACGCCATACGCCCCGAACCCGCTCGCCTTGCCGAGCATCGCGCCCTGATCGACCAATGCTTTGCCGGCTCCTCCGTCGAAACCATCCTGCAGGCCCTTGACGCGGATGGCTCGTCCTTCGCGATGAAGGCGCGCGACATCATTGCTTCGAAATCACCGACCAGCCTCAAGCTCACCTTCCGCCTGGTCCGTCTCGCCCGCGAGGCGAGCGGGCTGGAAGAATGCCTGGAGCGCGAATTCGCCGCCGCGGTTGCCGTGGCGCAGGGCCATGACTTCTACGAGGGCGTGCGGGCGGCGATCATCGACAAGGATCGCAACCCGCGCTGGTCACCGCCGAGCCTCGCCGAAGTGGATGACCGCGACATCGAGGCCTGGATCCAGCCGGTCACAGATCGGGTGTTTCCCTGAGCGCATGCTGATGCGCACCGCACCCATCCCGATCGCATTCTCGCAAAGGAGTCCCCAATGGCCAGCAGCAAGATAGGTTTCATTGGTCTCGGCAATATGGGTGGGCCGATGGCCGCCAATCTGGTCAAGGCCGGGCACGAGGTGCGCGGCTTCGATCTGTCCCAGGCCTCGCTCGACAGTGCACGCGCCGATGGCGTGACCATTGCCTCCTCCGCCGCCGAGGCGGTCAAGGAGGCCGACGCCGTGGTCACCATGCTGCCGGCTGGCGCTCATGTGCTGAAGGTGTGGTCTGAGCTGGCCAGCCTCGTACCGGATGGCACGCTGCTGATCGACAGCTCCACCATCGATGTCGACAGCGCCCGCAAGGCCCATGACATCGCCGCCGCGCGAAAGCTCGCCGCCGTTGACGCTCCCGTCTCCGGCGGCGTGGGCGGCGCCAAGGCCGGCACGCTGACCTTCATGGTCGGCGGCACCGGCGAGGCCTTTGCCCGAGCCGAGCCCCTGCTCAATGTGATGGGCAAGCGCGTGGTGCATTGCGGCACCCCCGGCGCCGGTCAGGCCGCCAAGATCTGCAACAACATGATCCTCGGCATTTCGATGATCGGCGTTTGCGAGGCCTTCGCGCTCGGCGAAAAGCTCGGCCTGTCGCAGCAGGCGCTCTACGACGTGGCCTCGACCTCCTCCGGCCAATGCTGGTCCCTCACCAGCTATTGCCCGGTGCCGGGGCCGGTACCGACTTCACCCGCCAACAACGACTACAAGCCGGGATTTGCCGCTGCGCTGATGCTCAAGGATCTCAAGCTCGCCCAGGCGGCAGCCAATGCGGTGGGCGCCAACACACCGCTTGGCGCCGAAGCGGCCCAGCTCTATTCCCTGTTCGACGGCCTCGGCCATGGCACCGAGGATTTCTCCGCCATCATCCGGCTGCTGCGCGGCA
Organism: Labrys sp. LIt4; assembly: GCF_017813775.1. Taxonomy (NCBI): domain Bacteria; kingdom Pseudomonadati; phylum Pseudomonadota; class Alphaproteobacteria; order Hyphomicrobiales; family Xanthobacteraceae; genus Labrys; species Labrys sp. LIt4. Next base: position 63,488 of record NZ_JAGIPY010000002.1, on the reverse strand, counting down.
AGCATTGAGGACCAGACATGACCTATGAGACCATCATCACCGAACAGCGCGGTCGCGTGTTGCTGATCACGCTTAACCGGCCCGAGGCCCTCAACGCGCTCAACCGCAAGCTGGCCGGCGAACTCCTGGCAGCCACCCAGGCGGCGGATGCCGATCCCTCCATCGGCTGCCTGGTGATCACCGGCTCCGCCAAGGCCTTTGCCGCCGGCGCTGACATCAAGGAGATGCAGGCCCAGAGCTTCGTCGACATGCACAGCAGCGACTGGTTCTCGGAATGGAACCATTTCGCGGCTTCCCGCAAGCCGAAGATCGCTGCCGTAGCCGGCTATGCTTTGGGTGGCGGCTGCGAGCTTGCCCTAATGTGTGACTTCATCCTGGCCGCCGATACCGCCAAATTCGGCCAGCCCGAGATCAAGCTCGGCGTCATCCCCGGCATGGGCGGCAGCCAGAGGCTGGTTCGCTCGATCGGCAAGTCCAAGGCGATGGAACTGTGCCTGACCGGCCGCATGATGGACGCCGCCGAGGCCGAGCGCTGCGGCCTCGCCTCGCGCGTCGTTCCGGCCGCCGATCTTGTCGAGGACGCGGTGAAGACGGCGCAGACCATCGCGAGCATGTCGCTGACGGCGAGCATGGTGATGAAGGAGGCGATCAACCAGGCCTATGAGCTGCCGCTCGCCAGCGGCCTCACCTTCGAGCGCCGCGTCTTCCAGGCCCTGTTCTCGACCGAAGACCAGAAGGAAGGCATGGCCGCCTTCGTGGAAAAGCGCCCCGCACAGTTCAACCGGGGGTAGTTTCTCCGGGTGCGCGGGCATCCTGCCCGCTCTTCCCCTCCGCAAACAGTGCGTTCGGGGTTTAGGAAGATGCGGGCAGGATGCCCCCGCGCACCCGGGAATATGACTCCCCTCAGTTCGTCGAGGGGAAGTTGAGGTTCACGCCCGAGCGGATACCGGTCGGCCAGCGGGCGGTCACGGTCTTCAGGCGAGTGTAGAAACGTACGCCCTCCATGCCGTAAATCGAGTGGTCGCCGAACAGCGAGCGCTTCCAGCCGCCGAAGGAGTGGTAGGCCACCGGCACCGGCAGCGGCACGTTGACGCCGACCATGCCGACCTCGATGCCGTCGGCAAAGGCCCGCGCCGCATCGCCGTCACGCGTGAAGATGGCGGTGCCGTTGCCATATTCATGGTCGTTGATCATCTTGGTGGCATGGGCGTAGTCGCGTGCGCGCACCATCGAGAGCACCGGCCCGAAGATCTCCTCCTTGTAGATCGACATCTCTTCGCTGACGTGATCGAACAAAGTGGCGCCGACGAAATAGCCGTTCTCATAGCCCTGCAGCTTGAGGCCGCGGCCGTCGACCACCAGCTTGGCGCCTTCCTTCACGCCGGCATCGATATAGCCGAGCACCTTCTCCTGGTGCTGCTTGGTGACCAGCGGCCCCATCTCGGCCTGCGGATCGGCGGCGGGGCCGACCTTGAGCTTGTTGATGCGCGGCAGCAGGTGCTCGACCAGGATATCGGCGGTCTTGTCGCCGATCGGCACGGCCACCGAGATGGCCATGCAGCGCTCGCCGGCCGAGCCGTAGGCGGCGGAGACCAGCGCGTCGGCGGCCTGGTCCATGTCGGCATCCGGCATCACCACCATGTGGTTCTTGGCGCCGCCGAGAGCCTGGCAGCGCTTGCCGTTGGCAGCGGCCGTCGCATAGATGTACTGGGCGATCGGGGTCGAGCCGACGAAGCTGATGGCCTTGACGTCGGGATGATGCAGCAGCGCGTCGACGGCTTCCTTGTCGCCATTGACGACGTTGAGCACGCCTTCCGGCAGGCCGGTGTCGAGGAGAAGCTGCGCCACCACCAGCGCGGCGGAGGGATCGCGCTCGGACGGCTTGAGGACGAAGGTGTTGCCGGCCGCGATCGCCACCGGATACATCCATAGCGGCACCATGGCGGGGAAGTTGAAGGGCGTGATGCCGGCGACGACACCGAGCGGCTGGCGGTCATTGTGGGTGTCGATGGCGGGGCCGACATTGCGGCTGAACTCGCCGGCGAGCAGATGCGGGATGCCGCAGGCGAATTCGACGACCTCGATGCCGCGCTGCACCTCGCCGAGCGCGTCGGAATGGGTCTTGCCGTGCTCGGCCGAGATCGCCTGGGCGATCCTGTCGGCATTGGCTTCAAGCAGTTCCTTGAACTTGAACATGTAGCGGGCGCGCTTGAGCGGCGCCGTGGTCGACCAGGCGGGGAAGGCCTTCTTGGCGGCCTGCACGGCGGCATCGACATCCGCGGTCGAGGACAGGCCGAGTTCGCCGCTCTGCTCGCCGGTGGCGGGATTGAACACGGGCGCGAAGCGTCCGCTGGTGGTGGCGGTCTGCTTGCCGCCGATCAGGTTGTCGATACGGGCCATGGGTTTCCTCTGAAGGAGTCTGTCTTGCTGCGCGCCTTGGGAAGCGAAACATCTTACCCTCCCCTGGAGGGGGAGGGTCGGACGAAGTCCGGGGTGGGGTGATCTTGCGATCGAGAATTGACGCATCGCGTCGGAGCAGGGAAGGCCACCCCACCCCGACGCTACGCGTCGACCCTCCCCCTCCAGGGGAGGGTCAAGAGCATCAATCCAGCGTCTTCAAGACGTCGCCGAGCGTCGTGATCAGTTGGTCGATCTGCGCCTTGGAAATGATCAGCGGCGGCGACAGGGCGATGATGTCGCCGGTGGTGCGGATCAGCAGGCCCTTCTCATAGGCCTTCAGGAAGGCGGAGAAGGCGCGTTTGGTGGGCTGGCCGGCGATCGGCTCGAGTTCGATGGCGCCGATCAGGCCGAGATTGCGGATGTCGATGACGTGCGGCAGGCCCTTGAGCGAATGCACCGCGTCCTCCCAGTAGGAGGCGAGATCGGCAGCGCGGGTCAGCAGGCCTTCCTCGGCATAGGTGTCGAGCGTGCCGAGCGCGGCGGCGCAGGCTACCGGATTGGCCGAATAGGTGTAGCCGTGGAAGAGCTCGATCAGGTGCTCCGGCCCGGTCATGAAGGCATCGTAGATCTCCTTCTTGGCGAAGACCGCACCCATCGGAATCACGCCGGAGGTGATGCCCTTGGCCACCGTCATCATGTCGGGGGTCACGCCGAAATAGTCGGCGGCGAAGGGCGCGCCGAGACGGCCGAAACCGGTGATGACCTCGTCAAAGATCAGGAGGATGCCGTGCTTGTCGCAGATGGCGCGGATGCGCTCGAGATAGCCCTTGGGCGGCAGCAGCACGCCGGTGGAGCCGGCGATCGGCTCGATGATCACGGCCGCGATGGTGGAAGGATCATGCAGGGCGATCACCCGTTCCAGATCCTCGGCATATTCGGCGCCATGCTCGGGCAGGCCGCGGGAGAAGGCATTGCGCGTGAGGTCATGGGTGTGGCGGATGTGGTCGACGCCGGTGAGCAGCGTGCCGAACATCTTGCGGTTGGAAACGATGCCGCCCACCGAAATGCCGCCGAAGCCCACGCCGTGATAGCCGCGCTCGCGGCCGATCAGGCGGAAGCGCTGCCCTTCGCCGCGGGCGCGGTGATAGGCGAGCGCGATCTTGAGCGCGCTGTCGACGGCTTCCGAACCGGAATTGGCGAAGAAGACATGATCGATGCCCTGGGGCGTGAGCTGGACCAGGCGGGAGGCGAGTTCGAAGGCGGCGGGGTGGCCCATCTGGAAGGCCGGCGCGTAATCGAGTTCAGCCACCTGCTTCTGGACCGCCTCGGTGATCTTGGGCCGGCCATGGCCGGCATTGCAGCACCACAGACCCGCCGTACCGTCCAGCACCTGACGGCCATCGGCCGTGGTGTAGTGCATGTCCTTAGCCGCGACGAACATGCGCGGGTTGGACTTGAACTGTCTGTTAGCCGTAAACGGCATCCAGAACGCTTCGAGGTTGTTGGTCACGCGGATCGGGGCGTTCATCGAGATCTCTCCGGAAGCTGCCGGGGTCCCGAAGGCTGGCGGGAGGCCCGGCTCATTATGCTGGCAATAGCTTTGCCTTGAATTTGGAAATTATGCCAACTCTTTGTTGCAGCAGCATCATTCCTATTTCGAGCGCCGTTTCTACCGCAGTTTCTGTTCCGGAACGAACGATCAACAACAAGCGTTAGGTTCGTGAATTCCGGCACATTGAATGCAAAGTGGAATTGCCCGCAGCGTTCGTGATATTTAACATTCTAAACAGGGCTGGATGAAGGACGCCATCATGCAGAACGTCGATTTGGGTTCGCTGCTGCGGCGCGTGCGCGAGGCGCGCGGATTGTCGCAGCGCCAGCTCGCCAAGCGCGCCGGCATCTCCAACGCCACCATCTCGCTGATGGAATCGAATGCGGTGAACCCCTCCGTCGGCGCGCTCAAGCGGGTGCTCGACGCCTTGCCGATCGGCCTGGCGGAATTCTTCGCCCTCGACGCCAATCCCGGCCGCAAGGTGTTCTATCGCTCCGGCGAGCTGATGGAGATCGGCCGCGGGCGCGTCTCCTATCGCCAGGTCGGCTCGGACCTGCGCGGGCGCGCCCTGCAGATGATCTCCGAACGCTACCAGCCCGGCGCCGATTCCGGCAAAGTGCTGCTGCATCACCAGGGCGAGGAATGCGGCATCATCATTCGCGGCCAGCTCGAAGTTACCGTGGGTGAAGACATGGCCGTGCTCGGCCCCGGCGACGCCTATTATTTCGACAGCCGGGAGCCTCATCGTTTTCGCAATGTCGGCGACACGCCCTGTGAGCTGATATCGGCTTGCACACCGCCAAGCTTCTGAGCCATGAAGGAATGGGAACAACGAAGCAGGAAGCGCTCATGCCAGAGGGAGGAGAGGCCGGCCGGCAACGCAACAAGACCAAGCTCGGCCTGGCCAATATCGACAAGATCCTCGACAGCGCCCTTTCGGCCTTCTCGAAACACGGCCTGCGCGGCACCCGTATCGACCAGGTCGCCGAAGCCGCCGGCATGTCGAAGACCAATCTCCTCTATTATTTCCGCACCAAGGACGCCCTCTACGAGGCGGTGCTCACCCGCACGCTGGAAGTCTGGGTCACGCCGCTGAAGGAACTCGATGCCACGCGCGGCCCGGTCGCGGCGCTGACATCCTATATCGAGCACAAGCTCAAATGCTCGCGGCTCTATCCGGAATCCTCCCGTCTCTTCGCCATGGAGATCATGCAGGGCGCGCCGCATCTCAAGAAAGTGCTGGCGACGGATCTTACCGACACCGTCCGGCAGAAATCGGTCATCATCCAGCGCTGGATCGCCGAGGGGAAGCTGCGGCCGATCGAGCCCTATCACCTGCTCTTCATGATCTGGGCGACCACCCAGCATTATGCCGATTTCGCCACGCAGATCAGCGTTCTCACCGGCAAGGACCTCAACGACGAGGCCTTCTACGAGGAAACGCTGAAGACGCTGACTGAAACGATCCTGCGCGGCGTGCTGGCAGAGCGCTGAGCGCGGCTCCCGCCGACATCGAACGGGCCGGCATTCCTGCGATGTCCCAAGCCAATGCCCGCCTTTCGTGCCAGAGCAATTTTCAGAAAGCCGCGCTGGCTTTTCCGGCAATAAAACACGCCAGAACAAAGCGTTAGAGACAAAACACAACCCAGAGAAATTGCGTGTCGTCCTGGCAGGCGTGCTATCATCACCCCATATGGATGGAGGGGTCATCCCCTAGAGCAAAGCACGTTCAGGCGCGTTTGCTCTAGCCCCTCGTTCCGACGCGTCTTTGCGATTCTTGGTGATTCCAAGAAATCCCAAAACGCTTTTGGGAGGACATGATGGGACACGCCATACTGAATGCTCAGACGATCGAGCAATGCATCATCCCGCAGGATTGGGATCGCTATACCAGGGAAGACCACGAGACCTGGTCGATTCTCTTCAAGCGCCAGCTCGCGGCCCTGAAGGGCCATGTCGCGCAGGAATATCTGGATGGCCTGACGACACTGGGTATCGATGAGACAGGCATACCCAATTTCGAGCGCATGAACGAAAGGCTGCGAAGGGCCACCGGCTGGGAGGTGGTAGCCGTGCCCGGCCTCATCGCCTCCCGCCCCTTCTTCGAGATGCTGGCAAGCCGGCGCTTTCCGGCCGGCACCTTTATCCGCACGCGCGCGCAGCTCGATTATCTGGAAGAGCCCGACATCTTTCACGACGTCTTCGGCCATGTGCCGCTGCTCACCAATCCGGCCTATGCCGATTACATGAACGAATATGGCCGCATCGGCCTTGAGGCGATCGACAACAGGGGCGTGAAATTCCTCGCCCGCCTCAACTGGTACACCATCGAGTTCGGCCTGATCCGCAAGCCCGAGGGCATCCGCATCTATGGGGCGGGCATCGTCTCCTCCTTCGGCGAGGCGAAATATGCCGTCGGCGATGCCTCGGCCCATCATTTGCGCTTCGATTTCGACAGGGTTGCCAGGACCGGCTATTACATCGACGATTTCCAGGCGAGCTATTTCGTGATCGATCGTTTCGAAGAGCTCTTCGACCTGCTCAAGGGGATCGACGCACCGGCCCTGTTCGCCCAATTGCGGGAGAAGCCGACGCTGTCCCCCTTCGAGATCCGGCCCGAGGACGACGTGCTGCGCCGGGGCAGCGGCGACTATTGGCGCGATTTTCCCAAGACCAAGGAGAAGCTGAAATAGAGCGGTCCTCCGGTCAATGCGCCGCCAGGAAAGCTTTCATATAAAAGCCCGCCTCCTCGGCGCCATAAGCCTGCCTCGGAGCGACCGGGCAGGCCCGCCGCGCGAGGCAGCCGCCTTGCCGGCAGGCCGCGCCCTCGGCGGAGCGCACATGAGCGGCGCAGCGTTCGACATCGTAACCCGCCGTCGTGAAGGCGCCGACCGGGCAGGTGTCCAGGCAGGGCTTGGCCGCACAGCTCTCGCAGGGGTGGGCCTGGATTTCCTTTGGGGGCAGGTCCAGCCTCTGCGTAAAACAGAGGGCACCGCGATAGCTGTGCCACAGCCCATGCACCGGGTGGACATACATGCCGAGCGGCGAGGCAAAGACGTTGTCGCCGCGCTGTGCCCAGCGCTGGAATGGCCAATAGGGCGGGCCGCCGAAGGGATAGAGGGCCGCGGCGCCGAACTCCTTTGCCATCGCGCCGATCACCCGCTCGGACCAGCGATCCAATGGATGGGGCGCGCCATCCGCAGCCTCGGGCGAAGCCGCAAAGCTGGGCCAATGCCGCCCGCCGGCCCAGCCGAGCAGTACCAGCGTTCCGACGGGCTCGGTGTCGCGCGACGGTACACCGTCCTCGGGCCTCGGATGAAAGGCCCCCCTCACCGAGAGGCCGGCGGCTTCGGCATAGCGGGAAAGATCGGCTAGCTTCACGCGGATTGCCCGGATTGACGGGCATCTCGCCCACATGACCTTGCGGGATAAATACAGGATTGGTGTGCCGATCTCCAGATCGGCATCCTCGGCAGGCAAACACTCGCTTTCCAGCATGCCGATCTGGAGATCGGCACACCGTGCCTCATATCGCTACGAGGCGTGCTTCCCCCGCCTTACTCCGCCGGTTCGGTCGCCTTGGCATGCACGGCCGGATTGTTGGGATGCTCCTTCCAGGTGCGATGCCCGCCCACCGGCCTGCCGGTGCGCTTGTCGACCCCGGAGGTCACCGGTTCGAGCGTGATGCAGTCCTCGATCGGGCAGACCACGGCGCACAGATTGCAGCCGACGCACTCTTCCTCGATCACCTCGAACTTGCGCACGCCGTCGACCATGTTGGTGATGGCCTGGTGGGACGTATCCTCGCAGGCGATGTGGCAGCGGCCGCATTTGATGCAGGCATCCTGGTCGATATGGGCCTTGACCACATAGTCGAGGTTGAGGTGTTGCCAGTCGGTGACACGCGGAATGGCCTTGCCGACGAACTGGTCGACAGAGGTATAGCCCTTCTCGTCCATCCAGTCGGACAGGCCGGAGATCATCTCCTGCACCACCTTGAAGCCATAGACCATGGCGGCGGTGCAAACCTGCACCGTGCCGCAGCCCAGCGCCATATATTCCACGGCGTCACGCCAGGTCTCGATGCCGCCGATGCCGGAGATCGGCAGACCCCGCGTCGCCTCCGCCCGGGCGATCTCCGAGACCATGCTGAGCGCGATCGGCTTCACCGCCGGGCCGCAATAGCCGCCATGGGTGCCGAAACCATCGGTATTCGGCCAGGGGCGCATATTGTCGATGTCGACCGAGACGATGGAGTTGATGGTGTTGATCAGCGATACAGCGTCAGCCCCGCCGCGCTTGGCCGCCTCGGCGGGCTTGCGCACGTCGGTGATATTGGGCGTCAGCTTCACGATCACCGGCATGCGGGTATATTGCTTGCACCAGCGCGCGACCATCTCGACATATTCGGGCACCTGCCCGACGGCCGAGCCCATGCCGCGCTCCGACATGCCGTGCGGACAGCCGAAATTCAGCTCGATGCCGTCGGCCTCGGTGTCCTCGACGAAGGGCAGGATCGACTTCCACGCATTCTCTTCGCAAGGCACCATCAGGGAGACGATCAGCGCCCGGTCCTTCCAGTCGCGCTTGACCTGCTTGATCTCGCGCAGATTGACCTCGAGCGGCCGGTCGGTGATGAGCTCGATATTGTTAAAGCCCATCACGCGGCGGTCCTGGCTGTGCCAGGCGCCGTAGCGCGGGCCATTGACGTTGACCACCGGCGGGCCCTGCTCGCCGAGCGTCTTCCAGACCACGCCGCCCCAGCCCGCCTTGAAGGCGCGGACGACGTTGTATTCCTTGTCAGTCGGCGGCGCGGAGGCCAGCCAGAATGGGTTGGGAGACTTGATGCCCAGAAAGTTGGTGCTGAGATCGGCCATGTCGTTCCTCCTCACGCCGCTTTCGCTTGGGACTTCAGAGCTAGATCGATCGAGAGAGCGGCCTGCTTGCCGTCCTCCACCGCGGCCACCGTCAGATCCTTGCCGCCAGCGACACAATCGCCGCCGGCCCAGATGCCGGGGACCGAGGTTCGCCGCTGGGCATCGACGGCAATCCGCCCTTTTTCCAGCGCAAGCGGCACGCCGTTCACCTCTCCTGGCAGGAAGGACTGGCCGATCGCCGTGAAAAGCTGGTCGCATTCGAGCCTGACGGTTTCGCCTGTGCCCGCGAGCAGCCCATCCTGTTCCACTGTATATTCGAGCTCGACGGCCACCAGCTTGCCATCCTCGGCGTGCAGCCGCACGGGCTTGAGCCAGTGGCGGATGAGCACGCCATCGGTCTGGGCGACCTCCTGCTCGTAATCGGAGGCATTCATCTGCGGCTGCCCGCGGCGATAGGCGATGGTCACGCTTTCCGCGCCCAGGCGCTTGGTCTGCGAGGCGATATCGATGGCGGTCATACCGCCGCCGATCACCACGATGCGGCGGCCGACCGGCAAATCGGCGAGGTTGGTGGCCTGGCGGAGGTCCGCGATGTAATCGACGGCGTCGATCACGCCCTCGATGCCCTCTTCCAGGCCGAGATCGTTGGTATCGCCCAGCCCCATGCCGAGGAAGACGGCGTCGAATTGCCTGGCAAGATCCGAGAGTTCGATGTCGCGCCCGAGCCGCTTGCCATAGTCGATGGTGATGCCGCCGATGGCGGTGATGTAGTCGACCTCGGCCTGGGCAAAATCGCCGGTGCTCTTATAGGCGGCGATGCCATATTCGTTGAGGCCGCCCGCCTTCTCGCGTGCCTCGAAGACCACCACTTCATGACCAAGCGTTGCCAGCTTGTGGGCGCATGAGAGACCGGCCGGGCCGGCGCCTACTATGGCGACACGCTTGCCGGTGGGGGCGCCGCGTTTGAACAATTGCCGGCCCTTGGCGAAGAGTTCGTCGGTTGCATAGCGCTGCAGATTGCCGATCTCGACCGCCCTGCCCTCGGAGGTCTCCTTGACGCAGGCTTCCTCGCACAATGTCTCGGTGGGGCAGACACGGGCGCACATGCCGCCCATGATGTTGGATTCCAGGATGGTCCGGGCCGCGCCAACCGTATTGCCCGTCATGATCTCGCGGATGAACAGCGGGATGTCGATCGAAGTCGGGCAGGCCTTTACGCAGGGAGCATCATAGCAGAACAGGCAGCGCTCGGCGGCAACCCGTGCTTCATGCCTGTCGAAGGCGGGATGAAGATCTGAGAAATTGCTGGCAAGCGTGGCGGAATCGAGACGGCCCCGCGCAATGTCGGATCGTGCAGTCATCTGAACCTCTGGTATTTGGCTCTTTATTTTTTACCAGTTGATCAAAAGAAGGAGTCACTGTCAATCACAGTTTTGAACGGCTCCAGAGTAAGAATCCGCTTGTCTCGCCAGCTTGGCAAGTTTTTTGGGGGCTGGTGTTCAAAGCGGCGTGGAACCGCCGCCCGAGACAAGAAGGCAGGCGGGCCTGCAGACCCGCCCCCGATCACGCCGCGATCTGCTTTGCCAGCATCGCGGCGAGCTTTTGCATGATCTCGTCCGGTCCATGGCCGATCAGCATGTAGGAGCGTTCGGCATCCGACCAGAACACCACGTTGAAGCCCTTGCGCTGCTCGAGCGTCGGCGGCGTCACCGTGCCGGGATTGTTGGCATAGATGCAGAAGGCAAGCGGCCCGGTCAGTTCATCCAGATAGGCAATCTCGACGAGCGGCGCATTGTCGTAGTGGAAGAGCTCGACGCGCTTGAGCTCCTGGGCGGGCAGGCTGATCTTGTCGGGCGTCAGCGGGAAGCCGAGCCGGCGGGTCGCGGCGGCAAGGTCGCGCTGTGCGGTGGAGACGTCGTTCGGCATCCAGTCGAGTGTCTGCGACGTGGTCAGCCCCCAATATTCCGCCACGGTGGAACGCCAGGCATCCGGCCCGTCATGATCACCGTGCTGTCCCGAGGGAAATGGCCAGAGGCCGGGCGGCAGATAATGGCCGATGCCAGCGCCGAGAACGAACAAGGCGAGCGCCGCCGCCACAGCCGCCGGCGATACGCGCCAGCCGGAACGTTTCTGGTTGTCGTTGGCCGTCGAGGCCGGAATTGCCGCCTGGCTTGCCGCAAGAATAGCCTTGAGCCGCGCCTGCGGCGCATGCGCCGCCAGGGCGTCATAGCTTTGTCTGAACGGCAGGGAGCCGCCCGCGAGGGCATCCAGCCTCGCCTTCAATTCCGGTTCCCGGGCCAGACGGGTTTTCAGGCTCGCACGTTCCTCGGGCGACAACGCATCATCGAGGAAGGCCACGAGGATGGCGTCATCGGGTCCCATCTCTTCCACACTCATGATGCCTCCCCCGAAGCGCCTTCCGGCGTATCCCTGTTCAGATGCGCGAGCCTGAGGCGGGCCGAGGCAAGACGGCTCATGACGGTGCCGATCGGCACGGCCAGCATCTCGGCCGCCTCGGCATAACTGAGACCCTCTCCATAGACCAGAAAGACGGTTTCGCGCAGCGCTGCAGGCAAAGCCTGCACTTGTCTCAACACCTGAGCAGCCAGAATATTCGTTTGAAACTGCCGTTCGCCGTCGAAAGACAGGGCCGCCTCCGCCTCGTCGAGTTCGACGGGATTGCGAACCTTGTTCGCCCGGACCTCGTTGAGCCAGATCGAGCGCTCGATGGCGAACAGCCAACGGTCGAGCCGGGTTCCCGGTATGAACTGATGCGAGCGCTCGAGTGCCCTCAAGCAGGTTGCCTGGACCAGTTCCTCCGCCGACTGTCCGCTGCCCGACAGCACCAGCCCGAACCGCCACAGCGCCACGAGATGCGCGGCTAGGCCGGTTCGAACATCCTGATCACCTGACTGGGGCATGAATCGCCTATGCCGACATGGCGCGGCATTATTGTGGCGCGGCTGACGCGAAACGCAATCGTGAGAAACGGGTCACGAAGAGGGGATAAAGAGGAATGCGAATACCGTCGCAGCGAAGGTCTGGTCTTGCCGCCGGCAAAACGGCCTATTCGGCGGCATCCAGCAGGATTTCGTCGGTATTGGCCGCCTCGACCATATCGCGCAGGGCACAATCCTCGGTGCAGTCATGGCAGCGCGCTGCCGCGCGCGCATCGGCAAGGATCTGACGCACGGTGATCAGGCAGCGGCCGCATTCGGGTCCGCAGCCCAGGCAGCGATAAGCCTCCGCAGCCGAACGCGGACAGCCCGGCTGCTCGGTCGCGAGCGTGCTGGTGAAATCCTCATCGGTCAAAACACGGCAGGAACAGACGATCATTCGCAGCGATCTTGGGTTCGAGCAAAGGCAGTGACGGAAGTGATGTGGACGGACGCGCCCGGCTTGTCAATGGCCCGACACAACAATAGAATCGTTATAAATCAGTAGTTTAGAACAAGAATAAACTGGGAGCGCCTGAGGCGATCGTGGATGGGCCTGTACCGCCCCCTGCCCGGCAAAATACCCCCGGACAAATTTGCCGCCATCGGGGCTTGCCTAAATTTAGAATTCTTCTAATGTGGTTTCAGTCCACCAAGTACGGAGAAACGCTCATGAAGGGCGACAAGAAGGTCATCGACTATCTCAACAAGGCGTTGCGGAGCGAACTGACCGCAATCAATCAATATTGGCTGCATTACCGGATCTTCGACAATTGGGGCCTGCTGGGCCTTGCCAAGAAGTGGCGCGCCGAATCGATCGAGGAGATGCAGCATGCCGACAAGCTGACCTCCCGCATCCTCTTCCTGGAAGGCTTCCCGAACATGCAGACGCTCGATCCGCTGCGGATCGGCCAAACGGTGAAGGAAGTTCTCGAGTGCGATCTCGCCGCCGAGCGCGAGGCCCGGGCCCTCTATCAGGAAGCCGCGGAATATTGCCGCACCGTCAAGGATTTCGTCTCCGAGAACCTGTTCAAGGAACTGATGACCGACGAGGAAGGCCATATCGACTTCCTGGAGACGCAGCTCGACCTGGTCGAGCGCCTCGGCATCCAGAACTACTCGCAGAGCCATCTCGGCGGCTTCTCCGAGGAATAATCGCATTCCCTGCGCATATCCGAAAATGGCGGCCGATGGCCGCCATTCTTCTTTGGCCGGCACTATGGCACCCTGCCTCCTGCACAGCGCCTGTACGGGCTATAGGCACCGCTGCGACAACACCGTCCGGCAGATTCGCACTCCCAGCCGTCGCCGTCCATGAACTCTATTACGGCGCTTATAAGAGCCAGCGTGTTGCCCGTAATCTGGCCATCCTCGATGCCCCGCAATTCGCCGTTCTGGAATTCGATCGGGTAGAAGAGTGGGAAACCTGAATCAGGGCACTTCCGGCGTCCTGTCGATCTCGACGATCTCTGCCTCCTGCGGCCCGACGCGGACGACATCCCCGACATCCTTGCCGAACAGCGCCCGTGCCAGGGGCGAGACGTGGCTGATACGCCCAAGGGCAGCGTCGGCCTCGTCTTCGCCGACGATGCGCCAGATCCTTTCGCGCCCGTCGGGATAATGCAGCGTGATGGCCATGCCGAAGCGAATGCCGTCATCGGCGGCGGAAGGTGTCACCAGTTCTGCCGAGGCGCGCCGAGCGGCCCAGTAGCGAATGTCGCGCGAGGCATTGCCCATGGCGATTCGATCCCCGGCCGCTTCGGCCCTGGCGAAAAGCGAACGCGCCTGTTTGAGCTCGGCCTCGATCATGGCAAGGCCTCGCGCCGTCACGAGATTGCGCTCGATCGAAATCGGCCGCTCGGGAAGGACCTGAGCGTCCTCCCCTTCCTGGCCATCCTGGGTAAAAGCCCGGCTCACGTTGCGACAGTCAGGCAGCCAGAATCATGCGGCTTGGGCCGTGCCCTCGACGCGCTTGGCAATGAGCGTGCGCAGCTTGCCGAGATCCTTGGCGAAGCCGCGAATACCTTCGGCGAGCTTCTCGGTCGCCATCGCATCCTCGTTCATCGCCCAGCGGAAGGCACGCTCGTCGATCTTGCCGGTGGTCGGCGCCGAGGCGTGGTTGTCGGGCGACAGCTTGCGCTCCAGCGTACCCTGGTCCGCGTCGAGGGCCTGCAGCAGGTTCGGTGCGATGGTCAGGCGGTCGCAGCCCGCCAGCGCCTCGATCTCGCCGGTGGAGCGGAACGAAGCGCCCATCACCACCGTCTTGATGCCGCGCGCCTTGTAATCGGCGTAGATGCCGCGGACCGAAAGCACGCCCGGATCTTCCTCCGGCGTGAAGGTACGGCCCTCATTCTTCACATGCCAGTCGAGAATGCGGCCGACGAAGGGCGAGATCAGGAACACGCCGGCATCGCCGCAGGCCACGGCCTGGGCCTTGGAGAACAGCAGGGTCAGGTTGCAGTCGATGCCTTCCTTCTGCAGCACTTCGGCCGCCCGGATACCTTCCCAGGTGGAGGCGATCTTGATCAGGATGCGATCGCGCTCGATTCCGCGGGACTTGTAGTCGGCGATGATGGCATGCGCCTTGGCGATGGTCGCCTGCGTATCGAAGGATAGATCGGCGTCGACTTCGGTGGAGACGCGGCCGGGAACGAGCTTGGTCAGCTCCGCGCCAAAGGAAACGGCAAGACGGTCGGCGATGGCTGCGACGGTGCCTTCCTTGCTGCCGCCCTGCTTGCTGCCCCAGCTCACGGCTTCCGCGATCAAATGGTCATAGGCCGGCATCTCGGCGGCCTTGAGCAGCAGGCTCGGATTGGTGGTGCAATCGACCGGCTTGAGCGCCTTGATCGAGTCGATATCGCCGGTATCGGCGACGACGACCGTCATGGCGCGCAATTGTTCGAGTTTCGAAGCCATATCTCACGTCCTTGTTCACAGAGCTTGATAGCGTCCCGTCACGGACCATAGACCCCAGCCCCGGCGACGTCATCAGTTATCGTGCTTGTTTTTCTGCTCGGCCACCGGGTGGCGGAAGCATGTTGCGCCGTGGAGTTTCGCTACCTCGAACGGGCCTCGGGCGGTCCTCCAGGCTGCTTTGAGGGATATGGTTCCGTTACCCTGGGGATGCAAGGCGGAGACAGCCCGCAGATCATTTGCGGCAGCAGATGATGAAGCGCTGGTAAAGATAGGTGCGCAGCCGGTTTCGGACATCCGCCTGGCGCCTCTGGGCCGCGGCGATCGGCCGATGCGACGAGATCACCACATCCTTGAAGCCGGCCTCTTGCAGGAGCGGGAGGAGATCGGTGCTTCGCAAGCCCCCGCCGAAAGGCAACCGCTCCATGATGCGGGCATGGCGTTCGCTCATCGCGCCGTCGTAATAGGGATCTGCGCCGGCAAGCCGGTCGATCAGGGCAATGAGCCCGGATGCCATCCGGCCGATCCGCGTGGGTTTCGCCCAGTCTCCGTCGAAGAATAGCAATCTGCCGCCCGGCTTCAGCACGCGATGCCAATCGGCAAAGGCCTTCTGCGGCTCGGTCAGCGTCCAGACCAGATGCCGGCAGACGATGGCATCATAGGCGTTCTCCGGCTCCATGGTGTTCTCGGCGTCGGCCAGACGAAAGCGCAGGCGCTGTCGCCCGGCATGCTTGCGCCGGGCTACCGCCAGCATCGCCTCGGAGAAATCCAGGGCCGTCACGTCGTGGCCGAGCGCCAGCAGCAGTTTGGTGATCTCGCCCGTGCCGCAGGCAAGATCGAGAATCCGGCGCGGTTCGATGCCGAGATGATCGCGGATCGCCGCGGCCCAGGCCTCGAATTCCGGTCCCTCGGGAATATGGTGGCCGAAGGCGCGGTCGAAGGTTTCCGACCGCTTCGACCAATAATCGCGGATCTCTTCCTTGAGATCGTAATTCGCAGCGTCGGTGCTCGTCACCTGGAGGCTCTCCCCGTCTATTGGCGGATGCGTGTCACGACGCCGCCGCGATCCAGCCCGGCCGCGGTGCCGGCAGGTCCGGATGCCGATAGCGGATAAAGCAGCCGCCGGTGCCATCGCGGACGACTTCGGCGGTAACCCCGAAGACCGACTGGATGCGCGCCGCCGTCAGCACCTCCGCCGGAGGACCTATCGCCTCGATCCGTCCGGCCTGCATCAGTGCGACCCGGTCGCAGAACATCGCCGCATGATTGAGGTCATGCAGGGCCGCCACGACGGTAAGGTTCTGGCGATGCACCAGATGCAGCAGACCGATCTGATGGCCGATATCGAGATGGTTGGTAGGCTCGTCGAGAAGCAGGATCTCCGGTTGCTGCGCCAGGGCACGGGCGATGTGGAGGCGCTGGCGCTCACCGCCGGAAAGCGTGTGCCACAAGCGGCCGGCGAGACCGGTCATGGCCACCTCCTCCAGCGCCTGGTCGACGATGATGTCGTCCTTGCCGGACCAGGGCGAAAAGGCGCCCAGATGCGGCGTCCGTCCGAGTTCGACGGCCTGGCGGGCGGTGATGCGCTCGGCCGTCTCCGCCTGCTGCTCGACCAGGGCGATGCGGCGCGCGACCTCGCGACGGGCGAGTCCGTGGAGCGGCTGGCCCGAGAGCAACACCTCGCCACCCTGGGGACGGCGGATACCTGCCAGCAGGGACATCAGGCTGGTCTTGCCCGAGCCGTTGGGACCGATGATACCCAGCAACTCGCCGGGACGAACCTCCAGCGACACCCCGTGCAGGATCGAGGCCCCGCCTGCCGACCAGGACAGCTTATGCGCCGACAGGCTCATGTCGTCGCCTTTCTTTGGCTGAGAATGAGAGCGAAGGCCGGCGCACCGACCAGGGCCGTGATTACGCCGATCGGCAGGACCTGGCCGGGGATGATGATCCGGGACAAAATGTCGGCGATGATCATGAACACCGCGCCGATCAAGGCGCTGGCCGGCAGCAGGCGTCCATGGCGCACGCCCACCACCATCCGGGCCGCATGCGGAATCACCAGGCCGACAAAGCCGATGGATCCGACGATGCTCACCATCACCGCCGTCATCATTGCCGCGACGCCGACGAGCACGACATAGGCACGCCGGACGGAAATGCCGAGGGAGGCCGCCGATTCGGTGCCGAAGGTGAAGGCATCGAGCGCGCGAGCGTGCCACAGGCACACCAGCAGCCCCACGGCCGTGACCGGCAGGGCCAGCCAGACATCCGGCCAGCGCACGCCCGAGAGATTGCCCAGCAGCCAGAACATGATGCCGCGCGCCTGTTCGGCATTGGCAGCCTTGGTGACGATGAAGGAGGTCAGAGCATTGAAGAGCTGGGATCCGGCGACACCAGCCAGGATCACCGCGCCGGTGCCGCGGCCCGAGCGCATCGCCAGCACAGCGACGAAGCTGAAGGCCGTCAGCGCGCCGAGAAAAGCACCGGCCGGCAGGCTCAGAATGCCGGCACCGAGGCCGAGGATGACAACCCCGACCGCTCCCGTCGACGCCCCGGCCGAGATGCCGAGCACATAGGGGTCCGCCAGCACGTTGCGCAGCAGCGACTGCAGCACAGCACCCGAAAGCGCCAGGGCAGCGCCGCAGCAGGCAGCCACCACGGCACGGCTCAGCCTGTAGTTCCACACGATGCCTTCATCGATGCGATCGAGAGCATAACCGGCGCTCCACAGGCGGTTGGCGGCCGTCTTGGCCACGACATCCATCGGAATGGCCGTCTCCCCGATGGCGGCGCCCAGCCAGAGCGCCAGGACGAGCACGGCAAGCGCCAGTAATCCGATCGCCAGCATTCGTGTGACAGCGTGATTCATCTCAGCGCTTCAGACCGAAACGCTGGATCGCATCGGCGAGCATTTCGATGCCGTCGACGATGCGGATGCTCGGCTGCATGGCCTGGACATCCATCTCCACGACATGTCCCTGCCTGACCGCCGGCATCAGGCTCGCCACCGGATCCGTCTCGAGGAAATTCAGCTTCACGGCGATATCGTCCGCGGGATAGCGGCGACGGTCCATCCGGCCGGCGACGATGATGGTGGGATCGGCCTTGGCAATGGTCTCCCAGCCGACGCTCGGCCATTCCTCCTCGCTCTCCACGACGTTGCGGACACCGAGCACGGACATGATATAGCCCGGCACGCTGTTCTTGCCGGCCATATAGGGATCGACATCGACCTTGGCGCTCGAGAACCAGAAGGCCGCGGAGACCTTGCCGTCGCCGGCGGCGATCTTGCGGCGGGCGGCTTCCTCGCGCGCCCTCAGGTCCGCGACGACTTTCGCCCCACGCTCCTGCACGTCGAAGATCTCAGCGAGTTCGGTGATCTCCTGATAGACCAGATCCATGGTGAAGAGGGTACCGCGCGTGCCGTCGCCCCCACCCGAATTGTCCTTGCCGACGCAATCGGCAGGCGAAACATAGGTGGGAATGCCCAGTTCCTCGAACTGTTGCGGTTTGCCGACGATGCCGCTGGGTCCGACATGCCATTGGAACTGGGCCGTGACGAGGTCCGGCTTCTTGGCGATCACGCTCTCGAAGCTCGGATCATTGTCGGCCAGGCGCGGAACCCTGGCATTGGCTTCCTCATAGCCGGGCAGCACCGGGCCGAACCAGACCGCCGTTCCGACGACCTTGTCGGCAAGGCCGAGCACATAGAGCACCTCCGTGCTGCTCTGGCCAACGGATACGGCGCGGCGGGGCGCCTGGTCGAAGGTGACGGTGCGGCCGCAATTGGTGAGCTTGAGGGGATATTTCGTCGCTTGAGCGGCCGCCGGGTCGTTGCCCAGCATCAGGCCGAGGCCAGTGGCAAGCAGAGCGGCGAAGCTGGACCAGCAGGCCTTGCTCCAGGCCTTGCTCGTTGAAAAGGTCATGACGTTCTCTCGGTTCGCGATTGGGGGGAGCAGCCGCCTCCGGCAGAGGCCGAAGACAGCGAATGGTCCTCAGGCCCTGGTGTGGCGGAGGGCGCGGTCGTGCGAAGCGGAGGGAACAGGCGGGCGAGGGCCCGACACGACGGGAAGATACGTCACATTGTCTCCTGTTCCGGGCATCCCCGCCCGTGACATGGGATTGATCGAGATGACGGCAGGTTTCCTGGCTCGCGGATACAGGCCTTGCCTCTGCCTTCCCATGGTGACCCACAGTGGCATGGCGCTCTTCGCGCCACGAGGATGCTCGGCACTCCGCCTACAGTTGCGGGGGCAGCCACGGCATGGGCTTGGAGAAAGCCGGACCGTGTTCCCTATTACTCCCGTCGGACTCGCATCCGACGGGAACCGTCGACGCCACAGTTACCGGGGGGTTGCCGGCGCGGTCAAGCGAATATGCAGCGGGCAACAGCCTCTGCCGGCCCCTGCCCTTCCGATTCAGCCCGCGTCTTCCGTCACCGGTATCCGGCAGGCCAGGAAACCCTCCTCGATTACCTCCCTCGGCAGATTGCGGCCGATGAAGACCAGACGGCTCCTGCGCTCCTCCCCGGGCTTCCAGGGGCGCTGATGATCGCCTTCGAGCAGCATATGCACGCCCTGGACGACGAAGCGCTGGGGATCGCCGTCGAAGGCGACGATGCCCTTCATGCGCAGCATGTCGGTGCCGAATTGCTGCACGATCGTGTTGAGCCAGGGCATGAATTTGCCTGGGTCGAGCGGCTCTCGCGACACGAGGGCAAAGCTGCCGACATGGTCGTCATGCTCGTGCTCATGGAAGCCCTCGAGGAAATCGGGCTCGGCTTCGAGGATACGGTCGAGGTCGAAGGCGCCGCGGCCGAGCACCTTGTAGAGGGCAATATCGCAGCGGCGCGTTTCGTGGAGGCTGGCGGTGGGATTGATGCGTCGGATCCGCTTCACCACCCGTTCGAGCTCCTCCTGTGAAACCAGATCGATCTTGTTGAGCAGGATCGTATCGGCAAAGGCGAGCTGCTCCTGGGCCTCATGCGCCTTCTCGATCTCACCGAGCAGATGGCGGGCGTCCACCACCGTGACGATCGAATCGAGCCGGGTCTTGGCGCGCACGTCGTCGTCGACGAAAAAGGTCTGGGCAACCGGCGCGGGGTCGGCCAGCCCCGTCGTCTCGATCAGGATGGCATCGAAGCGGTCGCGCCGGCGCATCAGGCCCTCGATGATGCGAATGAGATCGCCGCGCACCGTGCAGCAGATGCAGCCATTGTTCATCTCGAAGATTTCCTCGTCCGTATCGACGACGAGGTCATTGTCGATGCCGACTTCGCCGAACTCGTTGACGATGACGGCATATCTACTGCCGTGGCTTTCGGTGAGGATGCGGTTGAGAAGCGTGGTCTTGCCTGCCCCGAGATAGCCGGTGAGGACGGTGACGGGGGTTTGCGGCGCGGGCTTCATGATGTCGGAATTCCTTGATCCATTGCGAAAACGGGCATGTCGATGCCATGGCGGTCGACTGAGTTTCCATCTATATGAAATGTTATAACATAACTTATGGGATCGCAAGCAAGCCCTTCAGTTCCGTCGCAGGAGCCGCCGGCATCCTCGCTCAGAAGCGGAGTTCGCTCAGACGAACGAGATTATTCCACCGGAATTGCCTGGCGGCGGAGGAATCCAATGCCAGAGATTTTCGAATCACGAGCCTGGTCGGGTAAGCCTCACCGAACGCCATGGAATGGAATCAGGCATCGAAGGCGCATCCTGCAGGCATGACCCTCTCATCTCCCCGAGATCCTCTCGCCGTCCTCAACAGCGTATTTGGCTACGCGGCTTTTCGTGGCCAGCAGGAGGCGGTGGTGCGCCATGTCACCGGGGGCGGCGATGCGGTGGTGCTGTTCCCGACGGGAGCGGGCAAATCGCTGTGCTACCAGATCCCGGCCCTGTGCCGGCGCGGCGTCGGCATCGTGGTCTCGCCGCTGATCGCTCTGATGCGCGATCAGGTCGAAGCCCTCAAGCAGGCCGGCGTGCGCGCCGCGGCGCTCAATTCGTCGCTGTCGCGCGAGGAGGCCTACAAGGTCCGCCGCTCGCTGATGGACGGCCAGCTCGACCTGCTCTACGTCGCCCCCGAACGCGTGGCGACGCAAGGCTTCCAATCGCTGATCGCCGATGCCGACATCGCGCTCTTCGCCATCGACGAGGCCCATTGCGTCAGCCAGTGGGGCCACGACTTCCGGCCCGAATATCGCGAGCTCGGCGGCCTCGCCGCGTCCTTTCCCGGCGTGCCGCGCATCGCCCTCACCGCCACGGCCGATCCGGTCACCCGCGCCGACATCATCGAGCGACTCGGTCTGAATGAGGCCGAAGTCTTCGCCACCAGCTTCGACCGGCCCAATATCAGCTATGCCATCGTCGAGCGAGACAATGCCCGCCGGCAATTGCTGGCCTTCCTTGCCGGCCACAAGGGCGATAGCGGCATCGTCTATTGCCTGTCGCGCGCCAAGGTCGAGGAAACGGCGCAGTGGCTGAACGAGCAAGGCATCCGCGCCTTGCCCTATCATGCCGGCCTGGAAGCCGGTGTTCGCAGCGCCAACCAGGACGCCTTCCTCGAGCAAGAAGGCCTCTGCCTGGTCGCCACCGTCGCCTTCGGCATGGGCATCGACAAGCCGGACGTGCGCTATGTCGCCCATCTCGACATTCCGGCCTCGGTGGAAGCCTATTACCAGGAGACGGGCCGGGCCGGACGCGACGGCCTGCCCTCGGATGCCTGGATGAGCTACGGCATGGCCGACGTGGTCCAGCGCCGCCGCATGATCCAGGAAGGCAACGCACCGGAGACGGTGAAGCGGGTCGAACTCGGCAAGCTCAACGCCCTGCTCGGCATCTGCGAAACCGTCGAATGCCGGCGCAAGGCTATCCTGGCCCATTTCGGCGAGGCCCATCCCGGCCGCTGCGGCAATTGCGATACCTGCCTTTCGCCGGTCGAGAGCTGGGACGGCACCGATGCCGCCGTCAAGGCGATGGCTGCGATCTACCGCACCGGCCAGATGTTCGGCGCCGCCCACATCATCGATGTGCTCACCGGCAGAGTCACCGAGAAGGTCCAGCGTTTCGGCCACGACAACCAGCCCGTCTTCGGGGCCGGCAAGGATATCGAGGCGCGCACCTGGCAATCGGTGCTGCGCCAGCTTACCGCGGCCGGCCTGGTCAATGTCGACCACGAGGCCCATGGCGCCCTGATCCTGGCCGAGGAGGCGCGGGCCGTGTTCAAGGGCGAGCGGCAGATCATCTTCCGCCGGGACCGGCCGCGCAAGAGCACCGAGGCAAAACGCGCCCGGCGCGGCGAGATCGAGATGTCGGAACGCGACGGCGCCCTGTTCGCCGCCCTTCGGGCCGAGCGCAGCCGGCTCGCCCGCGAACAGAGCGTGCCGCCCTACATGATCTTCGCCGACACCACGCTCCGCGCCATGGCGAGCGAACGCCCGGGCAGCCTGTCCGAATTTCTGGCCCTGCCCGGTGTCGGCCAGGCCAAGCTCGAACGCTATGGCAGCCTGTTTCTGGACGTCATCCGGCGTGAAGGATAATCTGCCCGCGCGGCCAAGCCGGCGATCGCCCTTCGGTTGTGCCACGGCGCACATGCCGATATCGGCAAACCATCCTCTTCTTGACGCGGTTTACCATATATTTTAAGTTAGTGAACGAACGCTAACTTAAAATGCGATTCTCCCGCGCCGCCACGCGCCCATCCAGGAACCCAAGCCGATGCTCGCATCGCTGATGTCCGCCCGCCGCTTCTGGCCCCTGTTCTGGAGCCAGTTCTTCAGCGCCTTCAATGACAATTTCATCAAGCAGGCCCTCATCGTCCTGGCTGTTTACGGCATAGCCCAGACGGCCCCGATGGAAGGCAGCAACAGCCTGGTCTCGCTGGCGAGCGCCCTGCTGGTGGCGCCAGGGCTGCTCCTGTCCGGTCTGGCGGGCCAAATGGCCGATCGCTACGACAAGGCCGTGGTGGCGCAGCGCATCAAGCTGGTCGAGATCGTCATCATTGCCATCGCTGCCGTCGGCTTCGCAATGCATTCGGTTCCCGTATTGCTCTTTAGCATGTTGGCGATGGGCGTCCTGGGTACCCTGTTCACACCGGTCAAATACGGCATCCTGCCCGACCATCTCGCCCCAGAGGAATTGCCTGCCGGCAACGGCCTGATCGAGGCCGGCACCTTCCTTTCGATCCTGATCGGCACGCTCGGCGCCAATATCGTGGCGCCCGATCTGCCCAGCCCCCTGGTGGCCGGCGTCATGGTCGTGATCGCCGTGGCCTGCTGGTGGTTCGCCCGCGCTATTCCACCGACCGGCCAAGCGGCGCCAGACCTCAAGGTGGACTGGAACATCGTACGCTCCAGCTATCAGCTGGTTCGTCTGGTCGCAGACGACCGCAAGCTCCTGATCGGCTCCCTCGCCGTCGCCTGGTTCTGGCTGATCGGCATTGTCATCCTGTCTTTGACGACCTCGCTCGCCCACGACGTCATCGGCGGCGATAATACGGTGAACTCGCTGTTCTTCACCGCTTTCTCGATTGGCATTGCTCTCGGCTCGATCCTGGCAGCCCGTCTCGCCGCCGGCCGCATCATCCTGCTGCTCTCGCCGATCGGCTGCATCCTGATGGGCGTGTTCTGCCTCGTCGTGGCCTTGATCGCCTTCGCAACCACGCGCTCTGAGGTGCCCTTGAGCATCGCGAGCTACCTTGCCAGCGCCAACGGCATCCAGACCACGATCGTGCTGATCCTGACGGCCGTTGCCGCAGGTCTGTTCATCGTTCCCGCCTATGCCGCCGTGCAGCACTGGGCTCCCAAGGATGAACGTGCTCGCGTCATCGCCGGTGGCAATGTCATCACCGCCATTTTCATGGTGGCGGGTGCTGGCGGCCTGTCCCTGTTGCAGGCCCAATTCGGACTGACCACCCCGACGGCCTTCCTTGGCATCGCCATCCTCAACATCATCGCCGGCATCGTCCTGCTCTATGTGCTGCCGATGAGCCGGTTCCGCGACTTCATCCTGCTGCTCTACCGGCTGCTCTATCGGCTCGAGGTCAAGGGCATCGAGAACCTGGAGACGCCGACCCCCCATCGCATCATCGCGATCAACCATGTCAGCTTCCTCGATGCCGGCCTCGTCCTGGCTCTGCTCGACAAGGATCCCGTATTCGCCATCGACCACACCATCGCCAAGGCCTGGTGGGTCAAGCCCTTCCTGAAGATCTGCCGGGCCTACCCGCTCGACCCGACCAAGCCGATGGCGACGCGTGGGCTGATCAATGCGGTGAAGGCCGGCGAGACCCTGGTGATCTTCCCCGAGGGACGCCTTACCGTCACCGGCGCACTGATGAAGGTCTATGACGGCGCCGGCCTGATCGCCGACAAGTCGCATGCCGACATCGTGCCCATGCGCATCGACGGCCTGGAGCGTACGCCCTTCACCAGGCTCGACGCCAACAAGGTGTCGCGCCGCTGGTTCCCCAAGGTGACGGTGACCTTCACCGAGCCCACGCGCCTCACCATCGACGAGGACCTGCGCGGCAAGAAGCGCCGCCAGGCCGCCGGCGCTGCCCTCTACGACGTGATGTCGGATCTCATCTACAAAACGAGTTCCGTCGACACCGATCTCTTCAGGGCCCTTGTGGCGGCTGCCGACAAATATGGCCGCAAGCGGGTGGTGCTGGAGGATCCGGTCAGCGGCACCCTCACCTATAAGCGCCTCTTGATCGGCATCAACGTGCTCGGGCGCAAATTCGTAGACTTTACCGCGCCGGGGGAGCATGTCGGCGTGCTCCTGCCCAACGCCAATGCCGTCGCGGTCACCTTCTTCGCCCTGCAGTCGACAGGCCGTATCCCGGCCATGCTGAACTTCTCGGCCGGCCAGGCCAACCTGATCTCGGCCTGCAAGACCGCGCAGGTGAAGACGGTGCTGTCGTCCCGCGCCTTCGTGGAGAAAGGCCGGCTCGGCGATGTCGTGGCCGCGATGGAGGCGCATGTCCGCTTCGTCTGGCTGGAGGACGTGCGCGCCGGGGTCGGCACCGCCGACAAGCTGAGGGGTCTCCTCGGCGCCGGGCGCGCCCATGCAAAGCCCGGCCCGGGCGCCCCCGCCGCCGTCCTGTTCACCTCGGGCTCGGAGGGCGCGCCGAAGGGTGTGGTGCTGTCGCACAGCAACATCCTGTCCAACATCGCTCAGGTCGGTGCCCGCATCGACTTCGGCCCCGGCGACATCGTCTTCAACGCGCTGCCGGTCTTCCATTCCTTCGGCCTGACCGGCGGCATGATCCTGCCGCTGGTCAACGGCGTCAGGCTCTACCTCTACCCGACCCCGCTGCACTACCGCATCATCCCTGAGCTGATCTACGGCACCAACGCCACCGCGTTGTTCGGCACGGATACCTTCCTCGCCGGCTATGCCAAAATGGCAAATCCCTACGACTTCCGCTCGCTGCGCTATGTCGTGGCCGGTGCCGAACCTGTGAAGGCAGAGACGCGGCGGGCCTATAACGAGAAGTTCGGCCTGCGCATCCTGGAGGGCTATGGCGTCACCGAGACCTCGCCGATACTGGCCCTGAACACGCCGATGTTCAATAAGAACGGCACCGTCGGCCGGGCTCTGCCGGACATGGAGACGCGGCTGGAGGAGGTCCCCGGCATCGAGGAAGGCGGGCGCCTGCATGTGCGCGGCCCCAACGTGATGCTCGGCTATCTCAAGGCCGATCGTCCCGGCGAAATCGCCGCGCCCGAAGGAGGCTGGTACGACACCGGCGACATCGTCACCATCGATCCGCAGGGCTTCATCGCCATCAAGGGCCGGGCCAAGCGCTTCGCCAAGATCGGCGGCGAGATGGTTTCGCTCGCCGCGGTCGAGGCGATGCTTGCCGACCTGTGGCCGGAGAGCCCGGTCGCCGTGCTGGCCACGCCCGATCCGCGCAAGGGCGAGCGCCTGGTGCTGGTCACGCCGCACAAGCAGGCCAACCGCGCCGACGTGATCGCGCATCTGCGCTACAAGCATGCCGCCGAGTTGATGATCCCCTCGGAGATCATGATCATCGACGCCATGCCGGTGATGGGCACCGGCAAGACCGATTATGTCGGCCTTAATAAGATGCTGAAGGAGCGCCAGGCCAATGCCGGCGCCGGTGAGGCCAAGGTCACCCCGCCGGCCCCGCTGCCGGACTTGCCCGATCCGCCCAAGCCCTCCGCGCCGCCTCCTGCGCAGGGCAATGGCGCCGAGCCGGAGGCCCACCGGCCGCCGCCGGCCCCGCTTGCCGCACCGGATCGTTCCGCCGGCGCTTCCCACGCCCTCGCCGACACGGCCGCCGAACCGGAAGTGCCGCCTCCGGCCAAGGCCATCCAAGACGAAGCGGGCGGGAACCATGCGTGACGGATCGAAGACCCGCGCGAAGATCGTGACCGAGGCCCTGCGCCTGTTTGCCCAGAAGGGCGTGGCGGGGACCTCGATCCGCGACATCGCGGGTGCCGTGGGCGTGGCGGAGGCTGCCCTCTACCGCCACTTCCCATCCAAGGATGCCCTGTCGCGCTCCCTCTTCCTCGATGGCTATGCCAGGCTTGCCGGTGACATCCTCGCGGCGGATCAGGCCCACGCCGAATTCGACACCAAGATCGGGCGCATCGTCGAGGTATTCTGCACCTTGTTCGACGAGGATCGCGCCCTCTTCGCCTTCCTGTTGCTTTCACAGCACACTCATCTGGCGGAAGTGCCCAACGAAGCAGCAAAGAATGTGGTGGAGGCGGTGCGCTCGATTTTCTCCGACGCCATGCGCCGGGGCGACATCCCCGAACGTGATGCCGACCTGCTGACGGCGATGGCGCTGGGCATCGTCGCCCAGCCCGCCATCTTCACCTTGTATGGCAGGCTGCAAGGGCCGCTGCGCCACCGCGCGCCGGACCTGGCCAAGGCCATTCTTGCGGTGGTCGGCTAAGGCAGTCTCGAGAAAAGCCGATCGATCTTGCGATTGGGAGAAGAGGCCGGCACGACATTGACCCGACATCATGGAGGATCATATCGCGCCATGGGAAAATGCCCGGGTTGCGGCGCGGGCCGGACATCCGCCATGATGGCAGGCACAGACGATTCAGATTGTCCCTGCCGGAATGAAGCCCCTATGACCGAAGCTGCCCTGGAACCCGTTCGCCTCGCCGATTACCGGGTCCCCGCCTTCCTGATCGACACGGTGCATCTGGACATCCGGCTCGAGCGGACACAGACCCGCATCGTTTCCACCCTGACGCTGCGACGTAACCCGCAGAGCACGGAAACGGAAGCCTTGAAGCTCGACGGCGACAGCCTCGTCTTCGAGGAGGCCTGGCTCGACGGCGTGTCGCTGCCATCGGAAGCCTATTCGGTTTCGCCCAATGGTTTCAGTCTTCACCAGCCGCCCGCCGAGCCTTTCACGCTGGCGATCGAGACGCGCCTCGATCCGTCTGCCAATACCCAATTGATGGGGCTCTACCGCTCCAACTCGGCCTATTGCACCCAATGCGAGGCCGAAGGCTTCCGGCGCATCACTTATTTCCTCGACAGGCCGGACGTGCTGGCGGTCTACACCACGAGGATCGAGGCCTCGTTCCAGGAGGCACCGGTCCTGCTCGCCAACGGCAACCGGATCGAGCATGGCTCGCTGGAGGGCGGGCGCCATTACGCCGTCTGGCACGACCCCTTCCCGAAACCTTCCTACCTCTTCGCCATGGTCGCCGGCGATCTCGCCATGGTGGCGGACAGCTTCACCACGCGTTCCGGGCGACAGGTGCGGCTGGAGATCTATGTCGAGCATGGCAAGGAAGATCGCTGCGCCTATGCCATGGATTCCCTCAAGCGTTCCATGCGCTGGGACGAGGAAGCCTTTGGCCGCGAATATGATCTCGATATCTTCATGATCGTCGCCGTGTCCGACTTCAACATGGGCGCCATGGAGAACAAGGGCCTCAATATCTTCAACGACAAATACGTGCTGGCCCTGCCCCAGACGGCCACGGACAGCGACTTCGCGGCCGTTGAAGCCATTATCGCGCATGAATATTTCCACAACTGGACCGGCAACCGCATCACCTGTCGCGACTGGTTCCAGCTCTGCCTCAAGGAGGGCCTGACGGTCTTCCGTGACCAGGAATTCTCTTCCGACCAGCGCTCGCGCCCCGTCAAGCGCATCAATGACGTCAAGCTCCTGCGCAGCCAGCAATTCTCCGAGGACGGCGGCCCCCTCGCCCATCCGGTCCGCCCCGAAATCTACAACGAGATCAACAACTTCTATACCGCCACGGTCTATGAGAAGGGCGCCGAGGTCGTGCGCATGCTCAAGACCCTGATCGGCGATGACGCCTTCGCCGCCGGCATGGACCTCTATTTCCGGCGCCATGACGGGCAAGCGGTCACCATCGAGGATTTCCTGACCTGCTTCGCCGAGGCAAGCCGCCGCGACCTCGGCCAGTTCATGCTCTGGTACAAGCAGTCGGGCACGCCGGAGATCCGCGCCGAAGGACGGTGGGACGAACAGGCCGGCACCTACCACCTCAGCCTGAAGCAGATTCTGCCGCCGACACCGGGGCAGCCCAACAAGCAGCCCATGCTGTTTCCGATCCGCCTCGGCCTTGTCGGCGAGGAGGGCGATCTTCCCGTCACGCTCGACGGCAAGCCCTTCGACGGTCTGGTGGCCCTGGCCGAATCCGAGCGCAATTACGTGTTCGGCAATGTACGCCAAGCCCCCGTTCCCTCGCTGTTGCGCGGCTTCTCGGCCCCGGTCAAGCTCACGGTTACGCTCGACGAGGAGGCCCTGCTCACTTTGCTCAAGGCCGACAGCGACCCCTTCAATCGCTGGCAGGCCTCCCAGAGCTACGCACTCAAGCTGCTGCTGCGGCTGGTCAAAAACCCGGCGACGCCGGTCGACCCGCGCTTCATCGCGGCCGTCCGCGGCCTCCTTGCCGCGGGAGCCGCCGATCCGGCCTTCACCGCACTCTCCCTCGCTTTGCCCAGCGAGACCGACATCGCCCGCGAGATCGGCAGTGATGTCGATCCCCAGGCGGTCTATCAAGCTCGCTCGATCCTGCGGCAGACGCTGGCCCGCGAACTGCAGGCCGAATTGCTGCACACGATCGAAATCATGACGGTGCCGGGCCCCTATTCGCCCCAGGCGGCCGATGCGGGACGACGCTCCCTGCGTAACGGAGCACTCGATCTGGTCTGCGCCGGCGGCACATCGCAGGCGCTCAACGCAGCCACAACGCAATTCGACAACGCCGACAACATGACCGACGAAATGGCGGCGCTGGCCACGCTGGCCCTTTCCGCCACGCCGGCCGGCGAGCGGGCCCTGCGCAATTTCCGCCAACGCTACGACGACGATCCGCTGGTCATCGACAAATGGATGGGCGTGCAAGCAATGCTGCCGCTCGAAGCCACACTGGACCGCGTCAAGGAACTCATGCACGATCCTGCCTTCTCCCTGCAAAATCCCAATCGCGTCAGGGCCTTGATCGGCACGTTCTGTTCCGCCAATCAGACGCAGTTCAATCGCCCCGACGGCGAAGGCTATCGCTTCGTTGCCGACATCATCCTGGCCATCGACCCGAAGAACCCGCAATTGGCAGCCCGGCTCCTCGTCGCGTTCAAGACCTGGCGCTCCCTCGAGCAGGGCAGGCGCACCCTGGCGGCGGCGACCTTGCGCGATATCGCAAGGCGCCCGGGATTGTCGCGCGACGTTGCCGACATCGCGCAAAGATCACTTGCATGAAGCAATCATTGCAACTATGCGATCGGCTCGGCTCCTGCGGACCGTTGCAATCGAGAGTACTGGTGCCTCTAGGGAAGCATTCATAGGCTGCATCCGACGAAAAGCAGCCGCATCCCACCATATCTTGTGGCGGTGAGTTTTCATCCCCATAGATGTAGCCGAACGATCAAGATTTTGTCTTGAATCGGGCGCGAATTCTTCGCTTTTCAGCCGCAAACGGACACAAATAATTAAAAAAGTGTTCACGGCGACTCTAGACAAATCACGTGAAGGTTGATTCTTATAGCCTTATCGATTCGGGGGCGGTGATGACCATCTGCCCTATCGCAAATTCTCAGATAAGGCTGGAAGGGCTAAGCAATGGCGCGTGCAAACGCGACACATGCGTCTTTGCGCGCGCCGGGGATCCGGGGCCTTGCGAAGACACTGGTCTGTCCAACCTATCGGCGACTGATCGGACTTGAACCGATCCTGCGCAAGGCCGTGCCCTTGCTGATCATCGCCTTTCTCACCGTCATTGCCCTCGCCGCCTTCATCCAGGCCCGGGACAGCCGCCGGCAAGCCATGCAGGATGCCGGGCGCAACCTCGATCTCATCGTCTCGGCCGCCGCGGCGCAGCTGAGCGCAATCGTCGCCCAGAGCGGCCGGGTGCCGACCCGTGCCGCGATCACCGCTCCCGAGCACACCCTTCTTGCGGTGATCACGCCGCAGGGGCGCCTGGTCAACGACAATGGCGATGTCGCCGGCCTGATCGGTGCAATCGGCGATCGCGTCAGCGGCCGGTCGACCGTCACGGTCGGCGGCACCGCCATGCTTGCCTCGATCGGCACCAGCGAAAGCCTGCGCATCGTCGCGGCCAGGCCGATCGACGATATCCTGGAGGGCTGGTACGCCCTGAGCGGTCGTCTGCTCGTCTTCACCACCACGACCGGCGGCGTGCTGCTGATCCTGGGCTTCGCCTATTACTGGCAGGCCTCGCGGGCGCGCCGGGCCGACGACATCTACAACAATGTGCGCAACCGCCTGGAAACCGCGCTCAGCCGCGGGCGTTCGGGCCTGTGGGACTGGGATCTCGAAGCCGGGCGCGTGTTCTGGTCGGATTCGATGTTCCATCTGCTCGGCTATGAGCCGCAGGACGATCTTCTCGTCCACAGCGACATCGATCGGCTCATTCATATCGACGATGGCGGCTTGCGCTCCCTCTCCGCCGAGTTGCTGGCCAAGGACCCACCGCTTGCCATCGACCGGCGCTTCCGCATGCGCTGCGCCAATGGGGAATGGATCTTCGTGCGCGTGCGCGGCGAGCTGGTCTACGGCCCGCAGGGCAATAAGCGGCTGATCGGCATCGTCGTCGACGAGACCGAGGAGCGCCGCTTCGCAGAGCACACCAAGCGGGCGGATCTGCGCCTGCGGGACGCCATCGAGACCATCTCGGAAGCTTTCGTCCTGTGGGACGCCGGCAACCGCCTGGTGATCTGCAATTCCAAATTCCAGGCCCTGCATAATCTGCCGGATGGCCTGGTCCGTCCCGGCACCCATTACAGCGCCATCGTCGAGGCCGGCTCCCAACCGGTGGTGCGCACCAACATGTCCCCCAACGCCCCGATCGAGCGGGGGGCGCGCACCTTCGAAGCCCAGCTCCAGGATGGCCGCTGGCTCACCATCAACGAACGGCGCACCAAGGATGGTGGTTATGTCTCCGTCGGCACCGACATCACCTCGCTGAAGGAACAGCAGACCCGGCTGATGGACAGCGAGCGCAGCCTGATCGGCATGATTGCCGACCTCAAGCGTTCCCGGCAGGTCCTCGAACGCCAGACCCAAGAATTGGCCGAGCTCGCGGAAAAATATGCCGAGGAGAAGATCAAGGCCGAGTCCGCCAACCGGGCCAAATCGGAATTCCTCGCCAATATGAGCCATGAGCTGCGCACACCGCTCAATGCCATCATCGGCTTTTCCGAATTGATGGAAAACGGCACCTTCGGCGCGCTCGGCCAGCCGCGCTATGTCGGCTATTGCAAGGACATCAACGACAGCGGGCGCTATCTCCTGAACTTCGTGGATGACATCCTCGAAATGTCGAAGATCGAGGCGGGCGAGGTCACGCTGCAACGCGAACTGGTGGCGGCCGACAGGCTGCTCGGCGATCTTCTGCGATCTATCCGCCCGGAGGCGGAAGCCAAGAAGCTCAGCCTCCACCCCTCTTGGAGCAATGGCGTCAACCTGCAGGCCGATCGCCGCGCCCTGCGCCTGATCATGAACAATCTTCTGTCCAATGCCATCAAGTTCACGCCGGAGGGGGGCAGGATCGGCGTGCGCATCCGTCAGCACGGCGAGCGGATCGCCCTCTATGTCGAGGATTCAGGCATCGGCATACCGGCGGAGGCGATCGGCAAACTGGGCCGGCCTTTCGAGCAGGTCCAGACCCAGTTCACCAAGACGCATAAGGGATCGGGCCTCGGCCTTTCCATCGCAAAATCGCTGGCGGAGCTGCATGGCGGCTCAATCCGTATTCGCTCCTCCCTGGGCGTCGGCA
Organism: Labrys sp. LIt4; assembly: GCF_017813775.1. Taxonomy (NCBI): domain Bacteria; kingdom Pseudomonadati; phylum Pseudomonadota; class Alphaproteobacteria; order Hyphomicrobiales; family Xanthobacteraceae; genus Labrys; species Labrys sp. LIt4. The sequence goes on along the minus strand of NZ_JAGIPY010000002.1, from coordinate 31,544 downwards.
CCGTCGTCATGGTGGTGCTGCCGGTCGAAGCGACGCGTCCGGCGGTCGAACCGGCCACGCCTGTCCTGATGCGGTCCGTACCGACACGGGCTGCATCGGCAGCCTTGCTGCACTGACATCGCTGCCCAACCGCCTCGGCCAGCTTCTACCCGGTCAGGCTTGGCCGCTGCTTCCCTCACCGGCTCCGCGCGCGCCATCCATCTGCTGCTGCAGCGCTGCCAGCCGGGCCTCCTGGGCCGCGATGCGGTCGGCCAGGAGGTCCTCGTTGGCGGCTCCCGAAGATGCCGCCGCCTGCTCCATCAACTGGCGGATGTTCTCGCGGATGATCGCGATCTCGGCATCATAGGACTGTGTCGTGCGAGGCGTGCTCATTCTTCCGGCTCCGTCGTGAACAACAGGGGATAGCCCTGGCTGCGCGCCATCTCCGTCGCTCGGGTAGCCTTCGTCTCGGCAATGTCGCGCGCGAACACGGCCACCACGCAGACGCCTCTTTGATGGGCGGTAAGCATAACGCGGTAAGCCTGTGACTCGTTCATGCGAAATTCGGCCTTGAGCACGACCACGACGAATTCCCGGGGCGTATAGTCGTCATTGACCAGGATGACCTTGTGCAGCCGCGGCCGCTGGGTCTTCCGGTCGGTCCTCGTCCGAGGGCGAAGGTCGGTGTCACTCATTGGCAGAAATCTCCCAATGACGGCTCCCAGGCGGGAGCGATGATCGACGATATTCTTCCACGTCCCGGCGGTAAAATCGAGCCCGCTCGGAGGAGGGCGGGGATGAAGGGGCGGCGCCCCCGGGCAGCAGGCCTACGTCCCTCCGACGATCTGTCTGAAGACATCCCGCACCTGCGTCTGCGTCACGCCGATGACGGCGTTGAGTTCGTCGAAATCGCTGCAGTCGGCCACGCGGCTGAGCAGGATCTTGCCGCTCTCGGAGGTCTTGTCCGGATCGAGAGTGCCGCCGACGCAAAAACGGATCACCTGGGAGAGAGCCGTATAGAGCCGCCAGGCTTCGAGGAGACGCCGATGCGCCGTCTTGGTGAGCACTCCGGCTTCCAAAGCCTTGTCGAGGGCCCTGCCGGTATTGACATCGAGCATGCCGGGATGCTCGGCCGCATGCAGGAGCTGCAGGGTCTGAGCGATGAATTCGATATCCACCAGGCCGCCCGGCGCATTCTTCAGGTCCCAGGACCCGCGCCCGCCCTTCTCGCTTTCGAGCAAGGCCCGCATCTCCGCGACGTCCGTGAGAATCTTGCGGGGCTCACGCTCGACGGCGAGGATCCCGGCGATCGTTTCCTCGATCAGCCGCCCGAATTCGGCATCCCCCGCCACGATGCGCGCCCGCGTCATCGCCATATGCTCCCAGGTCCAGGCTTCCTTGAGCTGGTATTCCCTGAACCCGTCGATATGGATGGCGACCGGCCCTTTCTGCCCGGAGGGGCGCAGCCGCATGTCGACGGAGAAGGCCGTCCCTTCTCCCGTCGGAGCCGAGAGCGCGGCGATCAGCCTCTGGGTCAGCCTGGCGAACCAAACGGAAGGCGCGATCGCGCGCGGCCCGTCCGTTTCAATGGCATCGGGATCGTGGTCATAGAGCACGATCAGATCGAGATCGGAGGATGAGGTCAGCTCCCGCCCGCCGAACTTGCCCATGGCGAGGATGCCGACGCGGGCGCCAGGCGGGCTGCCATGAGCCTGCTTCAGCTCGGCGATGACGAGGTCGAGCAAGGCCCTGACCACCGCCTGTGCCAGGGCGGTGATCTGCTCGCCGACCAGCAGGGGATCGAGCTCCCCGGACAGCAGGCGCGCGCCGAGCACGAAAATGCGCTCGCGCACGAAGATCCGCACCAGGTCGAGCTTGTCCTCATAGCTCTCGCCCGTCGCCAGCGCGCCGGCGAGGCGAGAATCGATCCAGGCCTGAGCGTCATCTCCCTCGGCGCCATGATCGAGCAGGCCGTCCAGCGCGTGGGGACGCCGCACCAGCACCTCGGCGAGGCGCGGCGCTACGCCGAGCACGCGCGCAAGCACGGAAAACAGCTTGGCGTTGTTGCGCAGGATCGAAAAGAGCTGGTAGCCCGACGGCATACGGGCGAGCAGCCCGTCGAACACGAACAGAGCCTTGTCGGGCCGGCCCTCCTTGGCCAGCGCCTGCAGCAAGGCGGGCGTGAGCTCGGTGAGATCCTCGCGCGCCTTGGCCGAGCGCATGGCGGGGTAGCGCCCATGATGCCAGCCACGGATCATCTCCGCCACCTGCGACGGCGAGGCATAGCCCAGGCGCTCCAGGGTCTTCAGCGTCTCAGGATCATTCTCCTTGCCGGTGAAAACCAGGCTGCCGACATCGCTGGCGAGCGGCGCCGAGGCCTCGAACAGGCGGGCATAATGCCGCTGGACAGTCTCCAGGCGGGCGATCAGCGCCTTTGAAAGGGCTTCGACATCGGCATAACCGGCAAAGCGGGCAAACTCCACGAGCGCCTGTTTCTCCGCCGGCAGGCTATGGGTCTGCTCGTCAGCCATCATTTGCAGGCGATGCTCGAGCCCGCGCAGAAAGTCATAGGCCTCCGTCAGTTCGTCGCGTGCCTCGGGCGTGATCCAGCGGGCTTCCTGCAGGGCGGCGAGCATGGCGACGGTGCCGCGTCCGCGCAGATCGGGATTGCGGCCGCCGGCGATGAGTTGCTGGGTCTGCACGAAGAACTCGATCTCCCGGATGCCGCCGCGACCGAGCTTGAGATTATGTCCGGCAACGGCGATGGCCTCATGGCCCTTATGGGCGTGGATCTGCCGCTTCATGGCATGCACATCGGCAATGGCGGCATAATCGAGATGACGCCGCCAGATGAAGGGCACCAGCCCGGCGAGGAAGCGCTCGCCCAGCGCGATGTCACCGGCGCAGGGCCGCGCCTTGATCATCGCCGCCCGCTCCCAGTTCTGCCCGACGCTTTCATAATAGCCATAGGCGGCGGGAAGCGAGATCGCGATCGCGGTGGCCCCAGGATCGGGTCGCAGACGCAGGTCCACCCGGAAGACATAGCCATCGGCCGTGCGCTCGGACAACAGCTTGACCAGCCCCTGCGTCAGACGCACGAAAAAGGGCGCCGGCTCCAGCCCGTCGCGCAGGGGCGCCGTTTCGGGATCGTAGAGAACGATCATGTCGATATCGGATGAATAATTGAGCTCGAACGCCCCCTGCTTGCCCATCGCCAATGCCACGAGGCCGCAATCCCGGTCGGGATTTTCAGGATCGGGCGGCAGGAAGCGGCCTGCGGCAATTGCCTCGCGCAGCAGGAAACGCAAAGCCAGCGTCGCACTTTCATCGGCCACGCGAGTCAGGGCGGCCGTGACCTCGGCAAGGCGCCAGACGCAGCCGAGATCGGCGATGCCGATCAGCAAGGCCGCTTCCTGCTTGAGCAGCCGCAGCGCCCGCATGGCCTCGGCCATATCGGCTGCGGCGCTGCACTGCGCCCTGGCACGGGCGATCGCCTCTTCGAGCACGGCTGCGGGGGTGCCTGCCAGAATGCGTTCCAGGCGGGCGGGATCGGCCAGGGCCAGGCCCCACAGGAAGGGCGAAGCGGTGGCGAGCCCGGCCAGCACGGCATGACCCGCCCCGCCTTCCATCGCCGCGGCCACGGCCGGTTGGGCCCCCGGATCCAGCGCCTGCGCCAGATCGGCGAAGCGAGCTTTGACGCGACGTTTGTCTTCAATGGGAATCATCGTCGTCGCCTCGCCCTGCTTTCACGCTCTTGGTGTCGTTCCTTCGCGATAGCATTGGCCCAAACGATCCGCATGCGCAAATGGCCGGCTTCGGACGCCGGCATCACGATCCTGCATGCCTCGAAACGGGTGTTCGGTTCAGGAGCGAACACGCAGACCGGGGCGACGCAGGGCGAGCTTGGATGGGGTCGGCTCCTCGGTAGGCCTGTCGGGCAGTTCCAGCACCACGCGCAAACCCGGCTGGTTGTCCTCCAGACGGATAGTGCCGCCATGCAGCTTCACCATGGCGGAGACGAGCGCCAGGCCAAGGCCGGACCCGGGGCGCGTGCGGCTCGATTCCAGCCGCACGAAGCGCTCCAGCACCCTCTGCCGGTCGGCCTGGGGAATACCGGCGCCATGGTCGGCCACGCTGAGAATGACGCGTCCTTCGCGCTTCTCGGCCGCGATCGTCACGTCGCCGGCCGGCCCGCCTTCCTCCTTGGGGCTGTATTTGAGGGCATTGTCGATGAGATTGGCCAGCGCCTGGCTGACCAGTTCCCGATTGCCGCGCAACAGCAAGGGCGACTTCGCCGCCACCACGATCCTGGCACCGCTCTCCTCGGCAACGGGTTCGTAGAGCTCCGCCACCGCGTGCACGGCCTCGGCGACGTCAAACTCGCTGAGCGCCCCGTCGATACGGCCGCCCTCCGCCCGCGCGATCATCAGGAGGGCGTTGAAGGTGCCGATGAGCCCCTCCGACTCCTCGATGGTACGGTCGAGCGCGGCGCGATAGGCATCCTCGTCCTTCGCCGTTCGCAACGCTTCCTCGGCGTGATTGCGCAGGCGTGTCAACGGCGTCTTGAGATCATGGGCGATGTTGTCGGAAACTTCCTTGAGGCCCGCCATCAGTTCCTGGATGCGATCCAGCATGGCATTGGTCGTCGAGGCCAGCCGGTCGAATTCATCGTCCGTCCCGGCGACCTTGAGGCGGCGGCCGAGGTCGCCATCCATGATGGAACGGCTGGTCGCGTTGATATCATCGAGGCGATGCAGCACTCGCCGCGCCACGAACCAGCCGCCGGCCACGCCCAGCAGCATGATCAGGCCGACTGACCACAGCGCCGCGTTGAACATGATCGCACGCACGCGGCTCTGCTCGTCGAGATCCAGGCCGACCAGCAGCTTGTAGCCGTCCTGCAAGGCAAAAACGCGCACCAGCGCCGTACGCGGGCCTGCCTTGCCGCCGTCGTCGCGACGGTAGGGAATATTGCTGAGACCCGGCTTGTCGAGCACGCCATCGGGCAGTTCGCTGACATTGCCGACGAGCGCTTCCCCCTGCGGCGTGGTGAGCAGGTAGAGCAGCGAGCCAGGCCGGCGGGTACGGGCCTCGATGGTGGAGGCCAGCAGCATCACGCCGCCCTGGGCATATTCGTCACTGAGGCTGTTGATCTCGGCATTGATGGAATTGCTGATCTGCGAGCCGAGCAGACGCTGCGCATTCCAGAAGAAATAGCCCAGCAGCGAGGCCGCGAACAGCGTGAAGACCAGCAGATAGGCGGCCATCAGCTTGAAGGCCGTGGTTCGGATCAATTTCCGCAGTCCGGTCACGGCCAATCTTTCCGAAACGATGTCATCCCGCGCGCGCTACGGCATGCAATGCCGCTCCGCAGACGCGGGATCGCGCTGATATTGCGTATCACAGTCTTGCCGTCCCGGATCACAATCTTGCGGCCCCGGATCCGCGCCGCATCGCTTGTGATGCCGCTTGTCCGGGATGACCACTTATTTCGCACTGTCGCGGATCATATACCCCGCCCCGCGAATGGTGTGCAGCAACGGCTTGTCGAAGCCCTTGTCGAGCTTGGAGCGCAGGCGCGACACATGAACGTCGATGACATTGGTGCCGGGGTCGAAATGGTAGTCCCAGACATGTTCGAGCAGCATGGTGCGCGTCACCACCTGGCCGGCATTCTTCATCAGATATTCGAGCAGCCGGAATTCGCGGGGCTGGAGGTCGATCTCCTCCCCTGCCCGCTTGACCACATGGGACAGGCGGTCGAGTTCGAGATCGCCGACCCGATAGACCGTCTCCTCGCCTTTGCCGGGCCGCCGGCGCGACAGCACCTCCACACGAGCCAGGAGTTCGGAGAAGGCATAGGGCTTGGGCAGATAGTCGTCGCCACCGGCGCGCAGGCCCTTGACCCTGTCATCGACCTCGCCCAGCGCGGACAGGATCAGGGCCGGTGTCTGCGTGCCTTCGAGGCGCAGGCGGGAGATCATCGAAAGGCCATCGAGCTTGGGCAGCATGCGATCGACGATCAGCACGTCATAGGGGCCGTCCTTGGCCATGGCATAGCCGCTCAAGCCATCGGCGGCATGATCCGCGACATGTCCCGCTTCCGAGAAGGCCTTGACCAGGTAGGCAGCTGCGTCGCGGTCGTCCTCGACGATCAGAATACGCATTTTGGTTTCAGACTCATTCACGTTTTGAGTTGAAGGCGTCTGAGACGAGCTTTGCCACATTTCAAGGTCACCTCATAGGGCGCAATGATCCGCGCCCGCAGCATTCACGCTGATGTTTTCAAGAATGCACCCCCAATCCCGATCCCCTCCGGCCGAAGTGAACAGGATCGGAGGTGGCCAGGATCGGGCCAAAAGGCCGATGCGACCGCCCGTGACGGGCAGCCGCACCGGTGCTTCACCTCGGATCAGGCCTTGCCGATCGGCAGGGCGACAAAGTGCAGGCCGTCATTGTTCTTCACGCGCAGCAGCACGGTACGCTTGGAGTCGGCTCTGGCGCTGGAGAGAATCTCCCGGACCTCGCGCACATTGCTGACCGGCTTGCCGGCAATGTCGAGGATGACGTCGCCCGGACGCAGCGATTCGGCCGCGGGGCTACCCGGATCGACATCGGTCACGACCACACCGGCCTTGCCGGCGCCAGCAACGGCGGCGGCCGGCGCGAGCTCAACGCCCAGATTCGCAAGCGAGCTCTTGCCGCCCGTGTCGTCATCGCCCTGTGAACGCGCATCGGCAAGTTGCTTGTCGCCCGGCAGCTTGCTGGTCTCCACCTTGATGCTCTGCTCCTTGCCGTCCCGCCAGACGGTCAGGTCGGCGGTCTCGCCTGGCTTCACATCGGCGATGGCACGGGCAAGCTCACGGGAGTCGCTGACTTCCTTGCCGTTGACGGCCGTGATGGCATCACCCGACTGCAGGCCGGCCTTGGCGGCAGGACCGTTCCTGGTGACGTCGGCGATCAGGGCGCCCGAAGCCTTCTTCAGGCCGATCGAGTCGGCGATATCCTGGGTGACCGGCTGGATCTGCACGCCGATATAGCCACGCGTCACCTGGCCATCCGCCTTGAGCTGCGAGACCACCCGCGAGACGGTCTCGGCCGGAATAGCAAAGCCGATGCCGATCGAACCGCCGGAGGGCGAGTAGATCGCCGTGTTCACGCCAATCACGCGGCCGGAGAGATCGAAGGTCGGGCCGCCCGAATTGCCGCGATTGACGGGAGCGTCGATCTGCAGGAAGTCGTTATAGGTCGAGTTGTTGAGATCGCGGCCACGCGCCGAGACGATGCCAGCGGTCACGGTGCCGCCCAGGCCGTAGGGATTGCCGACCGCCAGGACCCAATCACCCACGCGCGGCTCGTTCTGCATTTCGAGTTCGACAAAGGGGAATTTGCCGGCATCGTCCTGGACCTTGAGCAGGGCCAGATCCGTCTTCGGGTCGACGCCGATCACCTTCGCCGTATAGGTCTTGCCGCCATCGGTGACGACATCGACTTCCTTGGCGTGGTCGACGACGTGATTGTTGGTCACGACATAGCCGTCAGCCGAGATGAAGAAGCCCGAGCCCAGCGCCATGCCGAACTGCTTGCGAGGCCGGCCGGGCTGCATGTTGCCGCCGCCAGGGCCATTGAAGAAGAACTCGAACGGATTGGCCGGCATCCCGTCATTGTCGTCGTCCGAAACGCTGGCATTGGTTTCGGTCTTGACCTTGATGGAAACGACGGCAGGCCGCACCTTCTGCACGATATCAGCAAAGCCCGGTTGGGCGACCTGGCTCTGCGTCTGCGCGAAAGCCGGCGTGACGGATGGCATGACCACGAAGTTGCCGGCAACCGCGCCGGCGACGCCGAGGCCGAACACGGCGGCCAGCAGGCGCGTGCGGCGCCGGGCGAGAATGCCGGCCTTCGGCTTGATGTCATGATCGGATGAATTCATCGTGATAGGCTCCATAATGACTCGGCCTTACGTTGAGAAAGGCCGGTCGCCTTTGCTTCAGCGCCCCCATTCAGCGCCGTTGCCGGTGACAATGCCCTGACCAACATTACGGCTCTTTTTCCGCCGGATTACTCTTTAGTAAGACGCACTTTTCCCGCATGGGAGCATGTTTCGATGCTCGTTCCACGCCATGGCGATACCTTGGCAAGCGGCTGTCGTCGCTGAATCCGAAACGCCTCAGCCGTCCCGCCCCAGAATATCGTCGATCCTGGCCTGCTCATCCGAACTGAGCGGTGCGGGAGAGGCAGCCTGCCGACGCCGCGTCGACAGGAAGATGGCGATACCGCCCAGCAGCAACAATGCCGGTGGCCCCGACCACAGAGCGAGCGTTCGCCATTCCAGAGGTGGCTTCAAGAGGATGAAATCGCCATAGCGGGCAACCAGGAAGTCCTTGACCTCAGCGTCACTGTCGCCGGCCTTCAGGCGCTCGCGCACGAGGATGCGCAGATCCTTGGCGAGCGAGGCGTTCGAATCGTCGATCGATTCATTCTGGCAGACCATGCAGCGCAACTGTGCCGACAGCGCGCGGGCACGCGCCTCGAGGGCCGGGTCGGGCAGAACCTCGTCCGGCTGCACCGCCAGGGCCGGCAGCACCATGAGGCCGAAAAGACAGGCGAGGAGGAAGCGTTTCACCATGGCCTACTCGGCCGGCTGCATGGTCTGGCCAAGCCGGCGCGCCGGCTTGGGTGCTCCGACGCGCAAGCGGCGGTCCGACAGCGATAGCAGGCCGCCGAACGCCATGATCAGGCAACCGAGCCAGATCAAGGTGATCAGAGGCTTGTCGTAGAGCCGCGCCGCAATGGCGCCGTCAGGCAGATTGTCGCCGAGACCGATATAGATCTGGTCGAAACCATGGGTGCTGATGCCCGTTTCCGTCACCGGCATCTGGCGCGCCGGGTAGAAGCGCTTGGAGGACGAAATCCGGCCGATCTCGACACCGTCGCGACGGATCACGAATTTCGCCTCTGTGGCCGTGTAGTTCGAGCCGCGCTTGGGCACCGCGCCGACATAGGTGGCCTGGAAGCGCCCGAAGGTGGCGGTGTCACCCGGCTTCATCGCGACGATGGTTTCCGACTGCCAGGCCGAGGCGGCGACGATGCCCATCAACGTCACGCCGACGCCGAAATGGGCGAAGGCCGTGCCGAAGGCCGAACGCGGCAGGCCCTTCGCCCGGCGCAGGCTGGATCCCAGCGGCTCGCGGAACAGCTTGATGCGCCCGGCTATCTCGACCACCGCCCCCGCCATGATGAAGAAGGCGAGGCCCGCACCGATCGGCGCCAGCACCGGCCCGCCCTGCTTGAGCCACAACGTCACCAGCGCGGCCAGGATGGCGAGGCCGATCGCAGCGCCCAGGCGCTGCATGGCGCCCGCCAGGTCACCGCGCTTCCAGGCCAGGAACGGCCCGAACGGCATCACCACCAGCACCGCGAGCATCAGCGGCCCGAAGGTGAGATCGAAGAAGGGGGGACCGACCGACACCTTGCCGCCCGTCAGTGCCTCCAGCGCCAGCGGGTAAAGCGTGCCGATGAACACGGCAAAGCAGCTCACCGTCAGCAGGAGATTGTTGAGGATCAGCGCGCCCTCGCGCGAGATCGGCGCGAAGATGCCGCCCTGCTTCAAGGCGGAAGCCCGCCAGGCAAACAGGCTGAGGCCGCCGCCGATGAACAGCACCAGGATCGCCAGCATGAACACGCCGCGCCGGGGATCGGTGGCGAATGCATGCACGGAGGTGAGCACGCCCGAACGCACCAGGAAGGTCCCGAGCAGGGAGAGCGAGAAGGTGAGGATGGCCAGCAGGATCGTCCACACCTTAAGGGCGTTGCGCTTTTCCATCACCAGGGCGGAGTGGAGAAGGGCCGTGCCGGCGAGCCAGGGCATCAGCGAGGCGTTCTCGACCGGATCCCAGAACCACCAGCCGCCCCAGCCCAGCTCGTAATAGGCCCAGTATGAACCCATGGCGATGCCCAGCGTCAGGAAGATCCAGGCCAGCAGGATCCAGGGCCGTACCCAGCGTGCCCACGCGGCATCGATGCGCCCCTCGATCAGCGCCGCGGCGGCGAAGGCAAAGGCGATGGAGAAGCCGACATAGCCGAGATAAAGCAGCGGCGGATGGATGGCGAGGCCGATATCCTGCAGGATCGGGTTGAGATCCTGCCCCTGCATCGGCGCCGGCGCCAAGCGGTTGAAGGGATTGGAGGTCAGCAGGATGAAGAGCAGGAAGGCCGTGCTGATCCAGGCCTGCACCGCCAGCACGGTGGCCTTCATGGTCGGCGGCAGGTTTCGACCGAAAGCCGCCACCAAAGCGCCGAAAAAGGCCAGGATGAGGACCCAGAGCAGCATTGAGCCCTCATGGTTTCCCCACACGCCGGTAATCTTGTAGAGCAGCGGCTTGGCCGAATGGGAATTCTCGAACACGTTGGCGAGCGAGAAATCCGAGCTGATATAGGCATGGGTCAGCACGCCGAACGCCACGGCGACGAAGAGAAGCTGGAACAGGGCCGAACTGGTGCCGATGCGCATCAGGCCGAGGTCGCCCGCGCGGGCGCCCCACAGCGGCAGCACCGACTGAATCACGGCGAGCGTCAGCGCGAGGACGAGTGCGTAATGGCCGGCTTCGACGATCATGGCTTCTTCCCGTAGGCGCCGCCCTCTTCCCAATGGCCTTGCGCCTTCAGCGCGTCCGCCACTTCCTTGGGCATGTATTTCTCGTCATGCTTGGCCAGTAGCGTATCGGCCTGGAAGACGCCTGCGCTGTCGACCACGCCCTCGGCCACCACGCCCTGCCCCTCGCGGAAGAGATCGGGCACGATACCCGAATAGACGACCTTGATCGACTTGTTGGTGTCGGTCACCGTAAAGGAGATCTCGGACGCGCTGCCACGCTGCAGGGAGCCCTGCTCCACCAGCCCGCCCAGCCGCCAGCGCTGGCCCGGCGTGGTCTGCTTGCCGACGATGTCGCTCGGGCCGGCGAAATAAGACATGGTGCCGCCCAGGCTGAACAGCACCAGGCCCACCGCAACCGCGAGGACCATACCGGCCGCGCCGATCATCGCCAGACGTCTGCCCTTGCGCGTCATAAACCCAGTGCCTTCGAAAGCTCGTCCATCTGCCTGATGGCGTCGGGCGAATTGGCCAGGGCCTTGCGGGCATCGGCAAGTGCAGTACGGGCATTGTCCGCCTGTCCGAGCACGCTATAGGCCTTGATCAGCTTCATCCATTCCTCGGGGCTGCCCCCTTGTGATTTTAACCGCTCGGACAGCCCGGACACCATGCCCTGGATCATTTTGCCGCGCTCCTCCGGCGTCATCGCCTGGGCGGCCTTGACATCGTCCTGCGAAGGGCCGCGCGCAGCCATATCGGGGGCTGCCTGCGGCTGCCCGCCGACCCTGGCGATTTCCTGCCTCAGAAAGTCCGCGGCATTGGGATTATCGGGGATCAGGGCCTGCCAGGCCTCGACCGCGCCCTTCTTGTCGCCGTCCTGCTCCTTGGCGAGGCCGAGGAAATAGGCCGAGCGGAATTCCTTGGGATCGAGCTTGAGGGCCCGCTGGAAGGCGGCCTTGGCGTCCGCCGTCACCATGCGGTCGGCGGCGGCGACGATGGCGACGCCGAAATTGGCTTCGCGCTCGGCAGTCGATCCCAGCAGCCGCAGCGCATTGGCATAGGCCTGCTTGGCATCCTCGAAACGCTGCTGGCGCAGATAGATCTGGGCCATCAAGTCCCAGCCGCGGCCATCTTCCGGATTCTCCGCCAGCTTGGCTTCCACCCGAGCCACCAATTCATCGAGGGAGGCGTTCTCGATATTGCCGTCCAAGCGGGCGGCCAGAGGCTGGTCGGGGCTCGAGGGCGAGCCGAGATAGGCATAGAGCCCGAGGCTGAGCAGGGGAACTGCGACCAGGACGATAGCCGCGGCAAGCCTGCGCCGCCCGATGGAGGCCTGCCCGGCCGGTTGCCGGCCCTTCTCCGCCTTCTCTCCCTCATCGGCCTCGATGAGGCGGCGGGAGACCTCGATGCGGGCGGCCTGTGCCTCGCTCCTGGCGATCAGCCCGCGCTCCAGATCGCGATCGATCTCGGCCAGTTGGTCCTTGTAGATGGCGACATCGGATGCCTGCGGCGTCGCGGCGCTGCCGCGCTGCGCCAGCGGCCACAGCAATGCCAGTGCTGCAAGGCCGGTCATGGCGGCCAGGGCTATCCAAAGGAGCATTCGAGGTCTCTTGCGCTGGCCATAAGGCCTAATTTGGGCGTTTCAGGCGCGCAGCGACGCATTGTCACCGATTTGTCGCGGACAGCGCCCCTGTCCGCCCAAATCTCGCCGGAGCACGGTGGGTTCATGACCGAACATCTCTTTGCTCCGGTTTGTCGTCTCGACGTGTCACCGCGATTTCTGGCCGTCGCACCCCGCCGCAAAACGCCTCAGCTGTTGACCCAAACGCCATCGGGCTGCCGGCACGCCGTCGAACGGGCGACGGCCGGCACGCCGTCCTTGTAGACGGTCTGGGAATATTGCCGGCACGGGGCCGCGCCCTGGTTCTGCAGCGGGCCGGCGACGACGCTGCCGTGAGTGGTGGCGTTGCTGTCGCTCTTCCAATCGACGCTGACCTTGGCCTTGCCGTCCAGGGCCGTGCGGCGAGCCTGCTCGGCCCGGGCACGATCGGCCGGATCGAGGCCGTCGAGGATCGGCGAATTGCTGGTGGCCGGCGTGGGCGGCGCGGCAGCAACAGTCGGCTGGGTGGTCGAGCCGGTAAGTCCGCATCCTGCCAGCGGCAACGCCACCACAGCCAGGCCGAACAGCTTGACGATCGATTTTGTCATAGGACCCCTGACCCAAAGCAAGAAGCATTCATGAACGAACGCCTGTTTGCTCCAACTCCCTGTTTCAGGCCGATCCAACCGATTGGCCTGAGCGTCTTTGCGATTCTAGATGCTCCCGTCAAATCGCAAAACGCTTTGAGCGGGTGCCGCGGGCAGCCTTACACGCAAAAATGCCGCGCGCCAACCGTCTCACGGTGTCGCAAGGCACTGCTGTTCCACGCGTTACGAGAAAGTGATCCCGCCTCGATGCCCGCTTTGAATCGCCGGGCGTCTATACCGTCGCCCCTTCTCCGCTCCGCGAGGGGGGCCGGGCACGCGACGACGGCGTGGCCCCCTGCAGAGCGGGAATATCGAGAATGGCCCGCAGACCGCCGATCGGCGCCTCGTCGAGACTGAAGCGACCGCCATAGAGCGAGACGAGATCCTGTACGATGGCAAGGCCGAGGCCGGTGCCGGGCTTGGTTTCGTCGAGCCGCTTGCCACGCTGCACCGCCTCGGCACGCTTCTCGGGCGACAGGCCCGGCCCGTCATCGTCGATGATGATGCGGGCGAACAGGACGCCGTCGAGATGAAACACTTCGGCCTTGATCATCACCTCGCCGATCGCCCATTTGCAGGCATTGTCGATGAGATTACCCGTCATCTCCTCGATATCCTGCTTTTCACCGCGAAAGCGTAGCGCGGGATCGAGCTGCACCTTGATCTTCAGGCGCTTGGCGGCATGGATCTTCTCCATGGCCCGCACCAGTCCCTCGATCACCGGCACGATCTCGGTCACCGTTCCGACCACGCTGACGGCGGCGGCGATGCGCGCACGCTGGAGGTGATGATCGATCTGCTTGCGCATTACGGCGACCTGCCGGCTCACCTGTTCGGCCAGTGGGCTCGCCGGCGCCGTGCCCGCCTCGTTGGCGATGACCGACAGCGGCGTCTTCAGGGCATGGGCGAGGTTGCCGACATGGGTGCGGGCGCGCTCGACCACCTCCCTGTTGGCATCGACCAGCGCATCCAGCTCGCGCGCGAGAGGCACGATCTCGTCCGGCAGGTCGGGCGGCAGCTTGGCTGCCTCGCCGGTACGCATGCGGGCCAGCGCGCCGCTGATGCGCGAAAGCGGCCTGAGGCCGAAGCGCACCTGCAGCAGGATGGCGGCAAGCAGCCCGACGCCAAGAGCGGTAAAGGTCCACAGCAGCGAATATTGAAAGTCGGAAATAGCACTGTCGATCTCGTCGGCGGGGCCCGCCAGGGTCACCCTGTAGCGCCCGTCCTCCCCGAGATCGATCAGGCGCTCGACCGCACGCAGCCGGCGATCGTCCGGGCCCTTGATATAGCCCTCGCGCACGCCACTGGGCTCGCCGGGCGTGCTCTGGTCTTCGAGGCTCGGCAGGGTGGCCTCGAACAGGGATTTGGACCCGTTGGACGCCGGCTTGTCGAGGCGACTGATCTGCCAGTACCAGCCTGACAGCGGCAGCTCGAACCGCGGCTCGCCCATGGCGCCGGGCGCCGTGCGATCCCCCACATCCGCGCCGGCGATATCGGCCACCAGGGTCTTGAGATAGACGTGGAGGCGTTCGTCGAAGGAGCGTTCGGTCGCATGCTGGTAGACGGACGAAAGCACCACGCCCGCCACCACCAGCACCACCACCACCCAGGCCGCGGCGGCGACGAAGAGGCGGAAGGCCAGCGAACGCGTGGTCATACGCGCATGGAGTCCGGCGGCGTGAGGATATAGCCCATGCCGCGCACGGTCTGGATCACGTCCACACCCAATTTCTTGCGCAGGCGACCGACGAACACCTCGATCGTGTTTGAATCACGATCGAAATCCTGGTCGTAGAGATGTTCGACCAGTTCGGTGCGCGACACGACGCGTCCGGTATAGTGCATCAGATAGGCCAGCAACCGATATTCATGCGAGGTGAGCTTGATCGGATTGCCATCGACCACCACGCGGCCGGCACGGGCGTCGAGGCGAACGGGGCCGCAGACGAGTTCGTTGGTGGCATGGCCGGTGGTGCGACGGATCAGAGCGCGCAGGCGGGCCAGCACTTCCTCCATGTGGAAGGGCTTGGCCACGTAGTCGTCCGCGCCCGAATCGAAGCCCATCACCTTGTCGGACCAGCGGTCCCGGGCGGTGAGGATCAGCACCGGCATCACCTTGCCGGAACGGCGCCAGCGATCGAGAACGGTGATACCGTCAAGCTTGGGCAGGCCCACATCGAGCACCACGGCATCATAGGGCTCGGTATCGCCGAGAAAGTGGCCTTCCTCACCGTCGAAAGCCCGGTCAACGGCGTAGCCGGCCTCCTCAAGCGCCTTGACGAGTTGGCGGTTGAGATCCTGATCGTCCTCGACCACGAGAAGTCGCATCGGTATTCCTTTACTTCACACCAACGACTTCGCCGGTCTTGGCGTTGATCGTCGCTCTTATCACCCGCCCATCGGTCCCCAGAAATGTGACGACATAGCGGTAATTGCCCGGATCTCCACACAAATTCCCGTCAATCATCTCTCCCTTTACAGCACGTCGCGCCGCTCCCAATGCTGAAATAAGAGGCACTATGGTACCAGCCTTCACAAGCGGGCGCGCCTCGCTGAGGCTGACGCAGGCAGCCATAGCCGGCTGCACTGCGCCAAACCACCCAAGTCCCAGAGCAACGGCCATGGCCAAGGAGGATATCCGCCCCATTCTCATCCTTTTGCTATAGCGTTCTGCGATAGCTCGCCTCCTGCAAAAAATCCAAAAACGCGCCGAAACAAGGTGTTGGAACAAGGCAGCATTTCCGCCCGACGCGCCTTGCTCTAGATTTCGCCGCAATTCCCCTCGATTCGGCCCATCATCATTCTGCAGAGCCACTGAACACGGCATGAACGTAATGCTCAATCCTGCCTTTCGCCAGAAGAAGCGCCACATCAATGTGGCAGACCGCGGCTGGCTCGCGCATGCGTCCGACCGGTCGCTCATGCTGACGCCGACGTCGCGCCGGGCCTTGCGCTCGTTCGTCGCCGGCCTTTTCGCACTGGCCATGGCTCTCTTATCCGCGCAACCGGCCCGTGCCATCGTCGGCGGCGCGCCGGCAGCCGCCGATATGGCCCGCCATGTCGTGATGATCGTCTCCGATCGCGGCAGTTTCTGCTCGGCCAGCGTCATCGCCTCCGACCTTCTGCTGACGGCGGGCCATTGCGTACGCAAGGGAGCCAATTACCGCCTGCTGACGTATCAGGCCGGCAAGCCGGTGCTGTCGCAGCTCGGCAGCGTGGCGATCCACCCTCAATTCGATGCCAAGGCCTATGACAGGCGGCATTTCACCATCGACCTTGCTCTGGTGAAGCTCGATGCGCCGCTGGCCGGCTACGCTCCCCTTCCCCTTGTCGCCGAAGCAGGGATTGCGGGAGGAGTTTACCGCGTCGCCGGTTTCGGCCTGACCGCCCAGAACGCCGGCAAGAGCGGCGGCGTCCTCCGCGAGATCGCGCTGGAGGGAGCCCCACCCATCTCGAAGGTGCAATTGCGCCTGCGCGAGAGCAGCGGCGTCGGCGGCGCCTGCCAGGGCGATTCGGGTGGTCCGGTGCTGCGCGAGGGCATGCTTGTGGGTGTGCTGGCCTCGGCCGTAGGAGCCAATAGCGGGCGAGGCTGCGGCGGCATGACGGGCGTCGCCCTGCTCGGCACCGCCCTGCCCTGGATTCGTAGCAATGCGGCACGGATGGGCGCGTCCTTGCCGTGACCCTGGAAAACTCGAAACCCGGCAAATTCCTGCAATGAAGCCCGAGAATCGGCGAGGGCGTGCAACAATTTGGTTTTGGTTGGAAATGCTCTACAGCTTAGCCATGATGAAAATCCGCCTCGCCGTTGCTGTCATGTCCTTCGTGGCCCTCACCATGCCAGCCTTGGCGATCAAGGGCGGCCGCGACGTCACCGATCCCACCGGCGTCCGCAGCCATGTCGTGCAGATCACGGGGCCGAGCGGTACCAAATGCAGCGGCACGGTAATTTCCCGCAAGCTGGTGCTCACGGCCGCCCACTGCTTCCTGAGCGGCCATGGCGACTATCGCATCCGAGCCCTCGACACCCAGTTCCGCTTCCGCTTTGCCGAGGCAACGCAGGTGGCGATCCATCCCCAATTCGATGTGACGGCGCTCGGCACCTCGGCGGCGATCAACGACATCGCCCTGATCCGGGTGGAGCACGAATTTCCGGATTGGCTGGTGCCGGTGCCGCTGGCCTCGCGCATCGCCGATGACGGCAGCTTCGTCGACGTGCAGGTTGCCGGTTTCGGCATGAGCCGCGATCGCGTCGTCAGCAGCGCCGGCAAGCTGCGCGAACGGCGCTTCGACATGCTGGACCAGATCGACAGCAAATCCCACCAGCTCTTTCTGATCGACCACAAGGCGACCCGGCGCACCATCAACAACAATGGCATCTGCCGGGGGGATTCGGGTGGACCGGTGTTCCAGCGCCAGGGCGGAAACTATGTGCTGGTCGGGGTGATCTCGGCCGTGATGGGCGGCAAGGGGCGCGATTGCGGCACGATCACCGCCGTCACAGCAGTCTCGGCCTATCGCTCCTTCATCGAGACCATGGCCGACAGGGCCGGCTCGCCCGTGCGCTTTCAGTAGAATCAGGCGGCTCTCGGCATCCAAAGAGAAAACGCGCCGCGATGCTTGGAGCGTTTTCCGGAAAAGTTGATACCTCTTCGATCAAGAAAACGCCTTCGGAGAAATTGCACTCTCCCGAGCAAAGCCCGTTTAGACGGAAAGGCCTGTTTGCTCCAACCTTTTGGTTCGACGCGTCTTTGCGATTCCTGGCAATTCTGCCAAATCGCAAAACGCTTTAGAAGAACGAGGCGAGAAACAAGGCCGAGGAGGCGATCACGACGAAGGAGAGAGTCGAGATCGCAAAACTGAGATGCCGGCCAGCCGCCGAGGGATTCACCCGGCCGAAGCCAGCCAGCCGCTCGGGACGATCGAGAACCAGTTGCGCGCGTGTCATCAATCTTCCCCCGAATCTGATGTTCAACACGTTCTATTTCGAACAGAGGCACGCATCCATTCTGTGCGAAAACGCACAGGCGCCTTCTCGCCGCAAAATATGTTTACCAAAGAGTAAACTTAGTATTTGTGCGGCCTCAAACCGGCATGGACAGGGCAACATGCAAGATCATGCCCGCCAGGATCATGAGCACGGCAGCAGAGCCGATGTCGACAAGCGTTTCCATCCCGCAACTCCTTTCGAGTGAAGTGAAGATAATCGCGCTGTGTTGCTGGAATGCTGCCCGAGTAGGGCAATTCCCGGAATGTCTTCACAGCGATGTTCGGCAATGGGTCAGCCTGCCGCGCCGCAAGTGATCGGCGCTGGCTCACCCCACTTTCAGGCTCGGCAGCGCGACGTCGGCGACTATACCGGCTTCAGCGTCTGCGGGCCGCCTTGGGGACGCGCGCGGGCCAGCGCACCACATGCTCTTCCCACTCGCCCTCGCCCACCTGTTTGTCGTCAGCCTTGACCTTGCCGCGAACCGAGACCTTGGCTTGGTGCACGGTATCGGGGTCGCCCGAAACCAAGGGATGCCACCAATAGAGATCCTCGCCGTCAGCGACCAAGCGATAGGCACAGGTCGGCGGCAGCCAATCGATGGTGCGCACCAGTTCGGGCGTCAGCGTGACGCAATCGGGAACATGACGCTTGCGATGCTCGTAGTCGGAGCATTGGCAGCTGTGGCATTCGAGCATGAAACAGGCGACATCGGTAAAATAGGTATCGCCGGTTTCCTCTTCCTCCAGCTTGACCAGGCAGCAGCGCCCGCACCCGTCGCAAAGGCTCTCCCACTCCTCCGGCGAGAGTGCCTCCAGCGGCTTGGTTTTCCAGAAGGGCTTCGAGGGCTGTTCCATCGCCGTTGCAATAGCGGAACAGCCGGCCCGAGTCACCCTTCGTGAAGGCCTGCGCCGCCGGAGCAAGGCCCTTCAGCCGCCCATCTTGCGCATGCCTTCCTGGATTTCCTCGACGGTGAGATCGCGCTGATGGGTTGCAATCGACCAATGATGCCCGAAGGGATCCTTGATCACGCCGTAGCGGTCGCCCCAGAACATGTCCTGCACCGGCATCGCCACCTCGGCTCCCGCGTCGACCGCGCGGGCGACGAACGCATCGACATCGGCGACGAAGAGATGGATGGTCACGGGGGTGCCGTTGAGCATCTTGGGCGATAGCAGGCCCCATTGCTTGTTCGCGTCGACCAGCATGACCGAACTGCCGCAGACCTTGATCGAGGCATGCATCAGCTTGCCGTCGGGTCCGGGCAGGCGGATCATCTCTTCGGCGCCAAAAGCCTTCTTGTAGAATTCGATGGCGGCGGCGGCGCCGTCGCAGATCAGGTGCGGCGACAGGACGTTCATGCCGTGCGGGGCGATTTCAGCCATGGTCTCTTCCTCCTCATGGGCACGTTTCGTGGACCTGCCCCAAGGACGATGCAGCACGACCGGATCCGACAGGGACGAGAAATTAATTCCGGAAGTTATGTTGTTTGCCATGCGGATGGAAAATCATGAGGGGGAAATTGCAGGTCTTTCAGGATCGGCAACCGGGGGTTAGACTGACCGTCCTGACGTCTTTCGCGTATCGGTTGGTTTCATCGTGCCTGAACGCAAGCCAGAGCCGTCCTTTCGAAAGCGCCTGAGCCGCGCCGCCCTTCGGCTGGACTCGTGGCTCGACAACGCCGTCTACGCGTCGTGGCAGAAGGTACGGGCCGGGATCGAGCGCGGCTCCGACATCTCGAACAGATTTCAGGTCTCGGGCTGGCGCCGGCTGCTGGTAGAAGTCGGCTGCGAGGGACTGACGCTGGGCACGGCCGGTATGATCTTCGGCCTGATGCTGATGCAGCCCGCGATCCGCCAGATCGGCGACGACTGGCTGCGCCGCGCCGACATCGCCGTCACCTTCGAAGATCGCTATGGCAATTTCGTCGGCCAACGCGGCATCCGCAGCAATGACAGCGTGGCGCTGGCCGACATGCCCGATTACGTCATCAAGGCCGTGCTCGCCACCGAGGACCGGCGCTTTTACGATCATTTCGGCATCGATGTCATCGGCACCCTGCGCGCCCTTACCGTCAACAGCCAGGCGAGCGGCGTGGTGCAGGGGGGCTCCTCGATCACCCAGCAGCTTGCCAAGAATCTCTTCCTCTCCAACCAGCGCACGCTGGAACGCAAGATCCGCGAAGCTTATCTGGCGCTCTGGCTCGAGGGGCATTTGAGCAAGGACGAGATTCTCAAGCTCTATCTCGACCGCGCCTATATGGGCGGCGGCGCCTTCGGCATCGAGGCGGCCGCGCAATATTATTTCGGCAAATCGGTACGCGACGTTTCCCTCGCGGAAGCCGCCATGCTGGCCGGCCTGTTCAAGGCGCCGACCAAATACGCGCCGACCAACAACCTCGCGGCAGCACGCGGGCGCGCCAATCAGGTTCTCAGCAATCTGGTCGACGCCGGCTTCATGACCGAGGGCCAGGTTTCCGGTGCCCGCCGCAACCCGGCCACGCCGGTCGACCGGGCCCGCGAGAAGGCGCCCGACTACTATCTCGATTGGGCCTATGGCGAGATCGCCGATCTCGCCGATGACGGCGTCCTGGGCAACGAATCCGTGTTCGTGGTGCGCACGGCGCTGGATCCCGTCATCCAGGCGAGCGCGGAAATCGTCCTGGAATCGAATCTGCGCCAATACGGCAAAGACTACAACGTGCATCAGGGCGCCATCGTGATCATGGAGCCGGACGGAGCGGTGCGCGCCATGGTGGGCGGGCGCGACTACAGCCAGAGCCAGTTCAACCGGGCCACGGATGCCCTGCGCCAACCCGGCTCCTCCTTCAAGCCCTTCGTCTATGCCACTGCCCTCATGAACGGCTTCACGCCCAAATCCATCGTGGTGGATTCGCCGGTCTGCATCCGAAACTGGTGCCCCCAGAATTTCGGCCACAAATTCTCCGGCCCGATCACATTGACACAGGCCATCACCCGCTCGGTCAACGTCATCCCGGTCAAGATTTCCCTGGCCCTCAGCAAGAGCGCCGCCGATGGCCGGCGCATGATCATCGAGACGGCCAAAACCATGGGCATCGAGACGGATCTCAAGGAGTCCTGGGCCTTGCCGATCGGAGTGGAGGCCGTCAATCTCCTGGAGATGACCGGCGCTTATGGCGTCTTCTCGTCCGGCGGGCACAAGGCGCCTCCTCATGCGGCGCTGGAGATCCGCAATGCCAAGGGCGACCTTCTCCGGAAATTCGATCCCGCCCGCGAGGATCCGGTCGTCATCGACCCCAAGGTCATCGCCGACATGAACGGCATGCTCAACAGCGTCGTCGAAAACGGCACGGCCAAGCGGGCCCAATTGCCCGGCATCAAGGTGGCCGGCAAGACGGGCACCACCAATTCCTATCGCGACGCCTGGTTCATGGGCTTCACCGGCAACTTTGTCGGCGGTGTCTGGTACGGCAATGACAATTTCCAGCCCACCGAGGAGATGACCGGCGGTTCTCTTCCGGCCATGACCTGGCAGCAGGTGATGGCCGTCGCTCATCAGGGCGTGGAGATCCGGCCGATCCCCGGGGTTGCCCCCTTCCCGCCGGGACAGCAACAGCCCGGCAAGGCGGAACCGCCGGCGCCCGGTGTCGCGGACCCAGCCCAGCCGGCTCCTGCGGCGCCGCCTGTCCTCACCCGCAACGCCACGCAGATCCTGCGGGATGTCGCCACCTTGGTCGAGCAGGCCGATCGCCCCCCTGCTAAGCAGGCGGCCCAGATGCGCCACCCCGCGCCGGTGTCGGCGATCGAATGAAAGGTTTCTCCTCGATCATGGGGCTGGTCTATGCCCTTGGCCTCGGGGGCGCGCTGGGGCTCGGTGTCACCTGGTGGGCGACAGGGTCCGATTTTCAGCTCGGCGCCCTGCGCTTCGGGCCCTGGACGGCTTGGCCCCTTGCAGATCCTCTCGGAGCCGATCGCTACAGCCTCGCCCGGATCGCCCGTAGTGGGGACCTGCCGCTCGGCCCCGGCGAGGGCCTTGCCTTCACCGCCCGGAAAGATTCGACCGGCCGAGCCCTCGATGGCGCCTGCCGCTATCGC
Organism: Labrys sp. LIt4; assembly: GCF_017813775.1. Taxonomy (NCBI): domain Bacteria; kingdom Pseudomonadati; phylum Pseudomonadota; class Alphaproteobacteria; order Hyphomicrobiales; family Xanthobacteraceae; genus Labrys; species Labrys sp. LIt4. The sequence continues at coordinate 9,664 of NZ_JAGIPY010000002.1, read as the reverse complement.
CTTTCGGCCATGCTGCCCCAAGCGCGCTGGTGGACTCTCACCCTCTATGATCGAGCCGACCGGCTGGTAAGCAATCCCAGCAACCGGGCCGGCTTCACCAGTTCCTCCGTTCTGAGGGGCTGGGAAGGCCGGGTAAGCGTCACCGTGGCGCCCGACAGTCAGCCCGGCAATTGGCTGCCGAGTACCCCTGGACCGATGAGCCTGGTCCTGCGCCTTTATGACAGCCCTGTCTCGACGGGCCTCGCCACGGAATTCGGCGCCGGCCGGACCATCGCCGTCCCCGCGGTCGAACGGCTGGACTGCACGGCTGGAGGCACACCGTGATCCGCTGGCTGTTATGGACGCTTGCGGGTCTGCTCATCGGCCTTGTGGTGCATCTGACCACGATCGTCGCCCTGCCCCGCCTCAGCGGGCAGACCGGCTTCCAGCGTGCGAGCGCCATCGCCCCGCTCGGGCGTTTCGTCATTCTGACCGCCGACAAGACCCCTCTGCCCTTGCCCGACCCGGCCATCGTCACGGCCTTCTGCCGTTACGACCTGGCCGGTGGGCCGGTCCATGTGCATGTGCCGCTGAATGCCGGCTTTCTCTCAGTGTCCTTCTATACGCCGGCAGGCCTCAATTTCTACACGCTGACCGACCGGGCTGGCGCGAACGGCGCTCTGGACATGACCTTGTTCACACTGGCGCAACTTGCCGAGATCAGGGCCAAGCAAGGTCCGGACCTGCCGGTCGCCCTGCGTCTCCAGGCCCCCGAGCCGACGGGCCTGATCGTGGTGCGCGCGCTCGTGCCAGAGCCGACACAGCAAGCCGATGTGGAACGAGGGCTGGAACCAGCGAGCTGCCGCTGAGGCTGTCGGCCAGCACCTGCAGGACGGCGGCGTTGCCGGACAGGTCACAACGCGAGCGCGCCCCCGGTCACCGAAGCGCTCGCCGGTCGCGCCCGGACACCCTATCGCCAGCCATTGACGAAACGGTTCATGCAATCCCGGGGATCGAATTGTTTATGCTGCTGAAGGCTCGCCGCCAGGCAAAGCGCCATGGAGGTGTCGTCGGTCCAGGCTCCGGCCGGAAGGGCTAATGGCCCGCCGCAGACGATATCGGTCAGGGGCTCTGGCTGTCGCGGCCTGAAAATTCGAGCGTGATGCCCAACGCATCACCGATGGCAAGTCCGAGGAGAACGCCCTCGGCTCAGCCGATTTCGTCGCTGAAACTCACGCCTTGCGATGGCGCTTGCCACCACCGGCGCCACGACGCGGCTGGGGCGACTGACGATCATCTTCCACGTGGCGCTCGATGCGCACGCCGGTGAAGAACAGGATTTCTGCACTATGCTCCCGGGCCTCCTGTTCACTCGGAGGGCGCGGGGCTTTGGGCTCTTTGGGAAAATGCAGGACGATGCTCATGGCGGGACCTATCAGCAGATTGCACCAGAAATCGGAACTCCGTTCGTTTTGCGGTCATTAGCAGGTAAGGAAAGTTAACAGTCTGTGTACATACGCACTAAACGCCGGCCGCCGTCGCTGCGGCGTGACTTCGGTGTGCGATTTTGCACATCCGGCCGCGATAATACGGCCAATTGGCCCTTTTGGGGCAAAAGGCGCCCAACAAAATAGGCGTAGGTCTTTCGGGTATGGTCGCCCGGCAAGGTACCATCGCCCGTCCGGGCCAGACTATGCACCCAAAGGCCCCCGTTGCGGAATCACGTTTTGATACATTGCCGAATGGCAATTCGAACAATGCCCGGTTCAGCTTTCCTCGGCGAGGTCTAGAAAATGCCGGCCCTGACGGTCTTCCGCCTCGATAACCCAAAGGTCGGGATCGAAGCGGAATTCGCGCTGCAGCCGCGTCTCCGCATCCAGCGGCGTGGCGCCCGGCGGGGTGATCCGGACAAAACGGCGCACACCGTCATCCTCGGTGATGAGCGATTGCGGCGCCGGGCCGTATAGCGCGGCGGTGCCGTCGAGATGGTCGATCTTGACGAAAATGGCCCCGGCCTCCTCCGAGCCGCGCTGGCGCAGCGCGGCGAAGGCGCCTTCCGCCATGGCACGGCGGAGATAGGCCGCCACGAACAGGCTGGATTTGAGCCGGGCGCTCATTCCACCTTGGTACCGGAACGGGCCAATTCCTGCAGCAGCCGCGTCGAGATCTGACCGGTTACCGGCAATCCGCGATCCTTCTCGAAGCGAGAGATGGCGTTGCGCGTGTCGCTCGCCATGAAGCCGTCGACCTTCAAGGGACCATAGCCCTGCTTGGCCAGGGCTTTTTCGACCCCGAGCACGCGCTTGTCGGGCTGTGGGCCGGCCGGGGCCGGCTGCTCGCCATTGATCAGCGCGGCGATCTGGTCGACGGGGGGAGCCGGAGGCGCTTCGGCAGCATTGGGATCGGTGGTGAGCAGCGGACTGGAACTGGCGATGATCTTGGTGAGCAGCGCCGCGCTGGGCTGGCCGTCGACCGGCATGCCATTATGCTGCTGGAAGGAGCGGATCGCCGCGGTGGTCTTGGGCCCGAGGACACCGTCGGCCAGGCCGTCATAGAGCCCGCGCTCGGCCAAGGCGAGCTGAATGTCGCGCAGCACGGCAATCGCATCCTGGGACGCGCTATCGCCGGCCCCGCGCACGTCCGCCCCAGGCGCCGCCGGAACGGCGGGAGCCGAGGAAGCCGAACCGCGCTGGGCGATGAAGGGGGAGGTATGCGTGCCGTTTTGCAGAACCAGGGCATTGACCAGGATCGCAAGGCTGAGGCCGCCCATGACCGCCAGTCCCGCGACTTCGGCAGGCCGCTGCAGGATCACCCTGACGATACCGACATAACGCGAGGGGGCCTCTTCGACCTTATCCGACAGCAGAAAATCGCGATCGGAACGGGCTAACGCTTCACGCACGCTTCTTCCCCAATTCTTCTTCGATGAAATGATCTTGGACCGCCGGCCGTACCGGCAGCGTTTCAATAGTGGCACCGCTGGCAAAGGCCCGGCGCGAGGCTTCGCTCTCGCAATCGGAGGGCAGCTGCACCGTCACGGTGGTGCCGTGACCGATCAGACTGTCGACCTCCATGCGCCCGCCATGCAGCTGGGCAAGGCCCTTGACGACGGAGAGGCCGAGGCCCGTCCCCTCATAAGTCCGTTCGTAATCCTTGGACGGCTTGCCGGCCGTGGACTGGAAGAAAGCTTCGCCGAGGCGCGGCACGTCCTCGCGCGCCACGCCCACGCCGTCATCGGCGACGAAGAGGGCGACGCCATATTTCTCCTGGCGCGCGCCGATGGTGACATGGCCGCCGCGCTTGGTGAATTTGAGCGCGTTGGACATCAGGTTGAGATAGATCTGGCGGCAGGCGCGCTTGTCCGCGATGATCGGCGGCATGTCGGGTGCGATGGCGGTCTCCAGGGAGATGCCGAGCTCCTGCGCCTTAAGCAGCAGAATATTGCGGCAATTCTCGATGAGATCGCGGAGCTGGAAGGATTCGGGCACCAGCTCGAAGCTGCCGCTCTCGATCTTCGACATGTCGAGGATGCCGTTGACCATCGACAGGAGATGATGGCCGCTGTCATGGATCAGGCCGGCATATTCATGCCGCCGTTCCGCCGACAGCTTCATCATTTCCTCGTTCAGCATCAGCTCCGAAAAACCAATGATGGCATTGAGGGGCGTGCGCAACTCATGGCTCATCGTGGCCAGGAAGCGGCTCTTGGCGGCATTGGCCTTCTCGGCCTCGATCTTGGCGTCGATGAGCTGGTGCTCATAGGCCTTGCGATCGGTGATGTCCTGCATGACGGCGACGGTCTGGCGATCCTCGTCCTCGCCCAGCGGCCGGCAGCGCATTTCCACCCACAGGAAGACGGGAGCCCCCTCCCCCTTGCGGCGCAGCCGGAATTCCACCGTCGAGGCAAGGCCATCCATCTCCGCGCTGGAGAGGGCGGAGAGATAAGCAGGCCGGTCGGCGATATGCACATAGTCGAACAGGCCCTGGCCGAGCAGTTCGGAGGGTTCGGCGCCGAACAGTGCCTGGGAGGCGGGCGAAGCGTAGACGACCTGGCCGCGCTTGCCGTGCCGGGTCACGAGGTCGCTGATGTTCTCCGCCAGCAGGGTATAACGAGCTTCGCCAGACTTGACGAGCTGACGGTCGTAGCGCCGCAGCCGCAATTCCATCAGCACGATGCCGCCGACCGCCGCGAGGGCGAGCACCACGCCCAGTCCATCCAGGAAGCGCGCGCCAAGGCTGGGGGGCGGCGCCATTTTCGTTCCGGCCAGGGCGATCGCCATGGCGGTAACACCGGCCAGCACGATGGCGCGGATCACGATGTTGCGTGCGCCCGTCAGCAGGGGGAGGGCAGGAGCGACAGCGAGAAGCGCATAGGCGCTGGCGCTGTGTCCTCCGCTGTGGCGGGCGACAATGCCGGCGAAACCGCATACGGCAAGGACAGTCAGCAGAGCCGCAACGTCGAGACGACCGGTGACGGACAGGCGCCAGACGATGGCGAGCAGGGCGGCGACCAGCACCATGACACCGCCGACACCGAGGCTCGGTCCTCCTGAGAAAGCCAGGAAAGGTGGCACCAGCGTCAGGCCGAACAGCGCCGCGCCGAGCAGCATGGCGACGAAGGCACCATGGCGGGCCGCTGTCAAGGGATCGTGTTTCGCCGACCCGTGGACCAAGCGGTCGACGGATGCCTTGGCGGATATGAACCAATCGAACTGACGCAACGCCCCGGCACGGCCCTGCGGCCGCGCTCCCTATATGACCCGTCGACCATGGCAGGGCGTCCTTTAAACGAACCCTAAGAGAATGGGCTTGGCAGGCCGTTCCTGCGCCCGGAAAGGCCTCTTGGCGGGGCAAGTGCCAAACATGGTGAACAATTCCTCACCAAGACCCGCTCAGGCGTTAACCATCCCTTCACTTTGCCGCCTGCTGTGCGGTCCGTCACGCTCCTGTCGCTGGTGCCCATGCTAGAATTAGCCATCGATCGGGAGCCGATGACGTGTTCTTCATCCTGCGCATGATGTTCTGGCTTGCCGTGGTCGCCCTGCTGCTGCCGGCGCCGCCGGCCCAGCACGACAAGCAGGCCTCGGCAGGTCTGTCGGCGGGCGCCCTGGCCGACAGGGCCGTCGGCGCCGCCTTGTCCTATTGTGCCGCAAGTCCCCAGCAATGCGCGGCCGGCCTGGCCGGCGCGAGGCAGCTCACCGGTCTGCTGGCCGGCCCGAATGACGGCGCCGCCGCTCCAGCACCTGCGACCCAGCGTTTCACCGCGCTGCCGCCGCCACGCCCGGTCATTCCCTGAGAAGGCTTTGTCTTCGCCGGCATCTCCCCTATATGAGAGGGATGAGCACGCAAGACATCGCCGCCATCATCGAGAATTTCGAGATCCTGGACGATTGGGAAGACCGCTATCGGTACCTGATCGAGCTCGGCAAGACGCTCGAGCCGCTGCCCGACGAGGCGCGGACGACGGCCAACAAGGTGCAGGGCTGCGTCAGCCAGGTCTGGCTCGTGACCCATTGGAAAGAAGGGCACGCCAGTTTTCAGTGCGACAGCGATGCCTTCATCGTGCGCGGCCTCCTGGCGATCCTGGTCGCCGTCTATTCCGGCCATACCGCCTCGGAGATTCTGGCCATCGACGCGCTCGATGTCTTCCGCAACCTGCAGCTCGAGGAACATCTCACGCCGCAGCGTTCCAACGGGCTGAAATCTTTCGTCGAGCGCATTCGCAGCGATGCCCGCCAGGTCCTGGTCACCACCTGACGTTCCTGCCGCGAACATCCTGCTCCAAGCTTAACTGGCGACACATCCTGGATACTTCAAACAACAAGAGCCGGATGCGCGGCATCCGGCTCTTGTTGTCGTTCCGGCATCGCCGTGGCGAAATTACCGGCCCTTGCGGCGGCGCTGCTGGCCGAGGCCCATCTGCTTGGCCAGATTGGAACGGGCCTGAGCATAGTTGGGGGCGACCATCGGATAATCGGCCGGCAGAGCCCACTTCTCGCGGTATTCCTCCGGCGAGATATTGTATTGCGTGCGCAGATGACGCTTCAGGGACTTGAACTTCTTACCGTCCTCGAGGCAGATGATGTAGTCAGCCGTCACCGACTTCTTGATCGGAACCGCCGGCTTGGGAGCTTCGGCCGGCACTTCCTGTACGCCGCTGGTGATGCGCTGAAGAGCACCATGGACCTCATTGATCAAGCCGGGCAGGTCCGACGCAGCAACCGAATTGTTGCTGACATAGGCCGAGACGATGTCCGCCGCGAGCTCGATGAAGTTGGTGTTGTTGGATCCGTCGCTCATGGTAAATCGACTTTCTTTTTTTGGTCTGATTTAACTAAATGTTCACCACCGGCTACGCTGCCGCGCCATTCATTAACAGCAGTGCAGGCCATACATCCGCTTCGCAACATTGGAATCGCGAATTTCGAATTGCGCACTGATGTAAACTCTCAAATCTTATCAATCAAGATCTTTTGCAAGACAAGCATGAATTTTGCACTATGCCGCATTTGATTATTGCCGTGAAAACATGCAACCGCCTACGTAAGACGCGCCCCTATCACAAATGGGTACTGCAACACCCGATCGGACTATCTGATCTGCACTGACGAGCGGATAGGTCACCTCAGGCATGACCACAGACTGCAATTGTAGAAAGGCACGCATGATCAGGCCATTACGCAGCATTGCTGCGGCGGCCACCGATCCGGCGCCCCTGAGAAAGGTCTAGAAGTAGGCCGACTTCCCTTGCGACAATTGGCACCCCCGACAAACAGCAAATGCAAATTTGCAAGCTCGCCGCGGAATTCAACACGACACTGAATTGCGAACTGTCGCCCCACCCCCTATTTACGACGAACTGAATAGTCTTCAAACGCTCGGCTCGTCGAATCAGTCGCAAAGTATGTCTATCGTTTCGATAGCATCCCTTTGCGGCAAAATATTGGGAGACAATTGTGCCAAACAAGAAAGTTAACAAAACAGAGGCGGAATGGCGGACGCTTCTCTCTCCAGAACAATACCACATTACCCGCGAACGCGGCACGGAACGCGCTTTTACCGGACCGTTCTGGAACTCCAAAGAAAAGGGCACCTATTCCTGCGTCTGTTGCGGTGAGGAATTGTTCCGGTCCGACACGAAGTTCGATTCGGGTTGTGGTTGGCCAAGCTATTTCGAGCCCGTGCGCGCGGATGCCGTAGTCGAGTTGGAGGACCGGTCCTACGGCATGCGCCGTATCGAGATCCGCTGTGCCGCCTGCGATGCCCATCTCGGCCATGTCTTCCCGGACGGCCCGCCTCCCACGGGCCTGCGCTATTGCATCAATGGCCATGCCATGAAGTTCACACCCGACCAGAAGGCATGACACGGTGACTACACCTTCGATTCTGCCGCCTATTGCCGAAAAGCGGCCAGTCAAACGCGTCGTCCATGGTATTTCGTTACAGGATGACTATGCCTGGCTGCGGGCAGACAATTGGCAGGAGGTGCTGCGCGACGGCTCGGCGTTGCCTGCCGACATCAGGGCCCATCTCGAGCAGGAAAATCGCTACGCCGACGCCCAGCTCGCTGGTGGCGAGCAACTGCGGGCGGTGCTGTTCGAAGAGCTCAAAGGGAGAATCAAGGCTGACGATTCCTCGGTGCCTTCACCGGACGGGCCGTTCGAGTACTATTCGCGTTTCCGACAGGGCGGGCAGCACCGTCTGTTCTGCCGGCGCCCGCGAGACGGTGGCGAGGAAGCGCTGCTTCTGGACGGCGACGCCCTGGCAAAGGACAAGAGCTTCTTCGCCTTTGGCGGCTTTGCCCCCTCGCCCGACCATCGACTGATCGCCTGGAGCTGCGACGAGAACGGCTCGGAGTTCCATACGACACACCTGCTCGATACCTCGAAAGGCGTAATGCTGGCCGATACCATTTCCGATACGGAAGGTGGGGCCGTCTGGCTCTCGGACGGTTCGGGTTTCTACTATGTAAGGCTGGACGAGAACCATCGCGCCTCCAGTGTATGGCTGCATCTTCTGGGAACTCCGGCCAGTGCCGACCGCCTGATCTATGAAGAGGCCGATGCCGGCATGTTCGTCGGCCTGTCGCAGACCCAGTCGCGCCGCCTGGCGATCATCGACATCCATGACCATGAAACCTCGGAAGTGCGGGTGATCTATCTCGACGATGCCGACAGCCACGTGCATCTGATCGCCGCGCGCCAGGAAGGCGTGCAATATGAGATCGAGCATCGCCCGCTGCCGGACGGGAGGGATCAGCTGCTGATCCTGACCAATTTCGACGATGCCGAGGATTTTCGCATCATGACCGCGCCTCTGGCGGCGCCGGTGCAGACAACTTCGGCTCAGATGTCCTGGCGCGATCTCATTCCGCACAAGCCGGGCCGCTATATCCTCGACATCGTGCTGCTGGCCGACTGGCTGGTCCGGCTCGAGCGCGAGGACGGCTTGCCGCGCATCGTGATCCGGTCTTTGTCGAGCGGCGAGGAACACGCCATCGACTTTGCCGAGGAAGCCTATTCGCTCTCGCTCGACGGCGGCATGGAATTCGAAACCGACCGGATCCGCTTCGTCTATTCCTCGATGACCACGCCGGCCGAAACCTATGACTATGACATGCGCTCCCGCGAGAGGGTCCTGCGCAAGCGCCAGGAGGTGCCGTCCGGGCACGACCCGGCGCTCTATGTCACCCGCCGGGTCTTCGCCCCGACGGCCGATGGTGAAAGCGTGCCGATCAGCCTGCTCTACCGCAAGGAAACGGCCCTGGACGGTTCGGCTCCCCTGCTGCTCTACGGCTATGGTGCCTATGGCCTGTCGATGCCGGCCCAGTTTTCCACCAATGCGCTGTCGTTGGTGGATCGCGGCTTCGTCTATGCCATCGCCCATATCCGCGGCGGCACCGAGAAGGGCTGGCGCTGGTATCGCGAAGGCAAGCTTGCCAAGAAGCCCAACACCTTCCAGGACTTCATCGCGGCCGGCAGCTACCTGGCCGAGCGTGGCTTCACCGCCCGCAAAAGGATCGTCGCCCATGGCGGCTCGGCCGGCGGCATGCTGATGGGCGCCGTCGCCAATCTCGCTCCCGACCTGTTCGGCGCCATCGTCGCGGAGGTTCCCTTCGTCGACGTGCTCACCACCATGCTCGATGACAGCCTGCCCCTCACCCCGCCGGAATGGCCCGAATGGGGCAATCCGATCGAAGACGAGGCCGCCTTCCGGACCATTCTTTCCTACAGTCCGGTCGACAACGTGGCCACCCGCCCCTATCCGCCGATTCTGGCCCTCGCCGGCCTGACCGATCCGCGCGTGACCTATTGGGAACCGGCCAAGTGGGTGGCGCGGCTACGCGAGATGAACCCCCAGGGCAACCCGGTGATCTTCAAGGTCAATATGGATTCGGGCCATGGCGGGGCTTCCGGGCGCTTCGAACGGCTGAAGGAAGTGGCCCTGGTCCAGGCCTTCGCCCTTCAGAAGATGGGAGCGGCGTGATCTGGCGCCGGGCCCGGCAAGCACGATTTTGCCGGGCCCGGGCGGCTCGATCCGGCTTGCATAAAATCGTCGTCCGTGAAGAACTCGCAAGCTGCTGATTCAGCGTTAGTTTTTTAGCCAGACAAGTATTCGCGTTTGCCGGATTTTGTCGGTGTGGACGGCGATTTCCGGCAATTTGCATTGTAATGCAAGGCGTGAT
>NZ_JAGIPY010000029.1:0-28145 GCF_017813775.1 Labrys sp. LIt4 | reverse complement strand
TGCCATTGATTCCTCCTGAGTAATCCAAGCCGATCATGCGGCACCGGCTAGAACTGCGTTGCATGCGATGCGTTCCACACAAAGTGCTGCAATCAGCTTCAGCATCGGTGGGCCGTGGCGGAACCGAAAGCGACCGAACGAGTTCATAAGCTCGCATTCCGACAGGAATGACGCCACACCGATCGAGCGAGCAGCTTGATTTGCAGCCTTCCGGAGTCGGCGCCCCGAAACAGCCGGATCAACAATAAGAATATCTCGCAGCGAGGCGGACAAAAATGAGTGGAAGTGAGGGAGACCTCGAGCCGAGAGTCGCACGCAGCCCGGCCGTCGAGCCAAGCAAGCCTCGTATACTCAAAGTTCTTGGTCCCGGTCTAATCACCGGCGCATCCGACGATGATCCCAGTGGAATTGCAACTTATTCGCAGGTCGGCGCCCAATACGCTTATGGTGCGAGCTGGACTCTTCTGTTTTCTTATCCTCTCATGAGCGCCATCCAGATGATCAGCGCCCGTCTCGGCAGAACGACAGGCCGGGGCATAGCCGGCAATCTGCGCAAATATTACCCCAATTGGCTGGTCTATTCGGGTGTTTGCCTGTTGGTGACCGCCAACGTCATCAATATCGGGGCCGACCTCGGCGCGATGGGTGACGCCGTCAAACTCGTTATCGGCGGCCCGGCCCTCGTCTATGTCGTGCTTTTCGGAATCGGGTGCGCGATTGCGCAGGTTTTCCTTCAATACAATAAATATGTTCGCATTCTCAAATGGCTCAGCCTGGCCCTACTGAGCTATGTCGCTACACTTTTCATCGTGAAGATTGACTGGCTAGCCCTGGCGTCAGGGCTTTTTATGCCGCGTATCGAATTTTCCTCCGACTACCTGATGGCAATCGTCGCGATCTTCGGCACCACCATCAGTCCGTATCTCTTCTTCTGGCAGGCCTCGCAGGAGGTGGAAGATCTGAAGGAAAAGCCCAAGCGCAAGCCTTTGAAGGATAATCCGGAACAAGCCAAGGAGGCTGATGAACGCATCGAATTGGACACGCTGGTCGGCATGGGCGTTTCCAATTTCATCGCGCTTTCGATCATGGTGACGGCAGCTGCGACGCTCAATGTGCACCATATCACCAACATTGGAAGTTCGGCGCAGGCGGCGGAGGCGCTGGAGCCGGTGGCAGGCAAATTTGCCCAGTTTCTGTTTGTCATCGGCATTGTCGGGACGGGGCTGCTGGCAGTGCCGGTGCTTGCCGGATCGGCCGCCTATGGGCTTGGCGAAGCGTTACGCTGGCCCACCGGCTTGGCTCGCAAGCCCAAGGATGCCAAGGCCTTCTATGCCACGATAGCGATCGCAACCATGCTTGGCGTGGCCTTGAATTTCGCTCCGATCAATCCGATCCAGGCGCTTTTTTGGAGCGCGGTGGTAAACGGCGTCGTCGCAGTTCCGATCATGGCCATCATGATGCTGATGTCGACGAACAAAAAAATCATGGGCGAGCAGGTGATTGGCGGCTGGTTGCGCGGCCTGGGCTGGCTCTCCACTGGCGTCATGGCGCTCTGTGCCATGGGAATGGGGGCTTCTGCCTTCTTCTGAACCAGCCGTCGGATCGAACTGTAACCCTGGACGGGATCGACGACGAGATCGATCATTTCGGCGTCCATCCCTCCGCCTCGTAGGCCGACCGTACCGTACTAGGATCGAGCGACGGGAATTTCGCAAAGATCGCCCTGACCTCGCCTTCTCTTTCATCGGCCACTCTGGCCGCCACCAGGCTGCGCCCGCGCCGCAGGGATTCGGCATATAAATGAGACTCGGCCCTTGGAAAGCCGGCCTCGGTAAGGGAGCCTATCGCGCTCCCCGCCCCCGCGCCGACGACGGCCCCGGTCGTGGCGCCCGCAACCATGGTCGCGCCGACGAGCGCCGCGGCTATCCAGCCGGCGGCAACAACCTGCCCGACACCGGGAGCAGCCAGCAGCGCCAGACCAGCCAGCACCCCACCCGCTCCCCCTAATGCCGCGCCCGCTCCCGTACCGGCAATCACGTCGCGCTGAAAACTATTCGAGGCCTCCACATCGCCGGTCACCAGTGAAATATCCGTATTTGGAATGTTGGCAGCCTCGAGCTGGGATACCGCTCGCTCCGCGTCCTGATAGGTCTCGAATAAAGCCGAGATAATCCTGGTCATCTCAATGCCCTCCACGGAACATATGGATTCTCAACCCAGGGGCGGAAGCGATGTTCCCTTCGAGGCCCGCTCGACCGCTTGGTCCCCCTCCTCCCGGATGGTCGGCCGGATCCTTTGCCCCGCTGCCGAGTTAGGCCATCGGAAAGGGCACGCCAGGCCCATGGAAATCCAGACCCATGGAAATCCTGAAAAAGATCGGGAGGCCGTGCAGCCCGAATCCGGAGACGAGCAATGCCGAACAGGAAAACCATCGAGAAGGCCCGAAAGGACGAACGCGCAGGCAAGTCACCGAGCACCCAGGCCGGCGAGTTCGTCCATGAGGAGATCGAGAAGATACGCCACGGCGAGCACGGCGCGCGCTCGGCCAAACAAGCCATCGCCATCGGATTGTCCGAGGCGCGGCGCGCCGGCGTCGACCTGCCGCCGCCCAAGAAGGGCAAGGTGAAGGAAAGTACGCGCAAGAGCGCCGAATATGCCTATGAGGTCGGCCAAGGCGAACGCGTACCCAGGCGCCGCCCGCGTGTCTCCAAAGCCGTTTCCGAAGTCCTCGAGCACGAACCTAAGGACAGTGCCTCCCATGAGGCACTGTCCCGGCAGGCCAAACGAGCGGCTTCCCGCCGCACAGCCGGAGAGCGCTCGAAGGCCGCCGAAAAGGCTGCGGAGACGAAAGGTGCTTCGGGCCGCTCCGCCGCCGCCCGCAAGGCGGCCCGCACGAAGGGTGCTCGCGGAAGAAAGGAAGCTGCCCGAAAAGCCGCGGAGACGCGAGCCCACCATAGCTGAAGAAGATTCGGCCTCACCCGGCACCGCCCTGATGTCTGCCCTCGACGGTGACCACTGGCCATGACCACGTCGAAGCCGGCGCCGCCGATAGGGGAGTGTGTTCATGGCGCATCTCGTCGAACCCCGACACCATGTTTCTCTCGGGGACTATGAAGGCATTGCTTCCCTCAACACGGCCGTGCGTGAGATGCGGCAGGAGGCCGAGAGCCTGCTTCCCTCGCTGAAGGGACGCCGCGTATGGATGGTGAACAGCACCAGCCGTGGCGGCGGCGTGGCCGAGGTGCTGCCGCCATTGCTCGCGCTGTTGCGCGAGCTCGGCGTCGAAGCCAATTGGTTGGTGATGGATTCGGAGAATCCCGCCTTCTTTCAACTGACCAAAAGGCTGCATAATCTGATCCATGGCGAAGGCGATCCCGATCTCGGAAACGAAGAGCGCCGGCTCTACGAGGAAGTCAGCCGCCAGACCTGCGAAGCGATCCTCCACCATGCCGCTCCGGGAGACGTACTTGTCATCCACGACCCGCAACCTCTTGGAGCAGGTGCGCTTGCAAGCCGGAAATCGGACATTGCCACGATCTGGCGCTGCCATATCGGGCTCGATCGCGAAACTCCGAAGACCCGCGCCGCCTGGGCATTTCTCGAAGACTTCACCAAGGCCTATGATCACGCGGTGTTCACAGCCCCCGAATATATTCCTGGCTGCCTGGCCGGGCGGGCGAGCATCATCCATCCAGCCATCGATCCACTCAGCCATAAGAACAGGGATCTGTCGGTCCATAAATTGGTCGGCATCCTCGCCAATGGCGCCCTGATCCGTCCGCCCGGACCTGTACTGACACCTCCATTTTCCGACCAGGCACAACGACTTCAACGGGACGGAAGCTGGGCACCCGCGACCGAGGCGGAGGACATCGGCCTCCTCCACCGGCCGATCGTGACGCAGGTCTCGCGCTGGGACCGGCTGAAGGGATTTCGCCCGCTGATGGAGGGTTTCGTCGCCCTCAAGCGCGGCCAGGCGAACAGGGCGAACCTGGAGGAGCGGCATCGGCGCTCCCTGCAATTGTCGCGCCTGGTCCTGGCGGGACCTCACCCAGCCTCGATCCAGGACGATCCCGAAGGCAAGGCCGTGTTGACGGAGCTTGCCCGGGCCTATGTCGGCCTCGAACCGGAACTTCAGGCGGACGTCGCGATCGTCGTGCTGCCCATGCGTTCGAAGAAGCACAACGCGCTGCTGGTCAATGCGCTGCAGCGCTGCTCGGACATCGTTGCCCAGAATTCCGTGCAGGAGAGCTTCGGATTGACCGCGACCGAGGCCATGTGGAAACGCGCTGCCGTTTTGGGCTCGCATGCGGCCGGCTTGCGCCAGCAGATCCGTCCCGGCCTGGACGGCTATCTGCTGGCCGATCCGGAGGACCACCGCCAGATCACGGCAGGACTTGACGACCTGCTGCGCGATCCCTGGAAGCGCGAAATGCTCGGGCGGAGCGCCCAGCAACGCGTACACGACAATTTCCTGATCTTCACCCAGCTTCGCCGCTGGCTCGTCCTGATGACGGACACGGTCAAGACCCGCTGGCCGTGACCGCCGGAATCCCCAGGAGAGATCGCGATGCGTGAGGGCGAAAGCCGCAGCCGCCGTCTCATGAAACGACGGACAGGCCCGCCTCCTCGCAGGCATCGATGAAGGCCTGACGGGCGTCATCGGGCGGACGAATGCCGTTCACGACATCGAGGCAGGCGCGACGCGCTTCCACGAATTTCTCGCCGGTCTCGATGGGCCAATTCAACAGTAGGAAGTTGGCTGCTTCCTCGGTGGTGGCAATGATGCGGGGCTGCCCCGCACCGTTTTTCAGTCTAACCGGGCTACTCCAGATGTGAACATGCATCTCCTACCTCCGCTCTTCGGATCCGAACAGGCCGAAGACTGTTCAGATCGGGCTTCAGGTTTTTGCAGCAGAAAAAAGGGGGAACTCCCCAGCCATGCAGGGGAATGGTGCGCGGCCTACACCTCTCCGGGGGGCTTCGGAGAGGGTTCCGGCGGCGGCTGTGGCACTTCCACCGGTGCAGGCGGCGCCGGGAGCGTCGGCGGAATCGGCATTTCGTTGGGCGAAGGCGGGCTTGGCTCGGGAGCCAACGGCGGATCTTCCTTCGGCGCGGGATCGGCGGGTTTGGGTTCGTTCGGGTCAGGCATGCCGGGGTCCTTTCTACCCTCCCAACCTCGCCGCCGCCTCATGGTTCCCGAGTAAAAAGGCCAGTCTGCCCCTGCGGCAACTCGATGCCTGCAGACGAGATAATCCGCTTGTCGGGTTGGTCACCGCCGGTTCTGCTTCCTTCATCTTTCTCATGACATCCCGACGTTCAGTCACCGTTGCGGACATAGACCGTCGCGATGCCGTCTACCCTGGCCAAATCGGTCGCGGCCGCGATTGCCTCGTTACGCGTATGGAAAGGTCCAATCGGGTCGGAAGGGACGTTGTCGTCCGAATAGGTGGCGCTGTTTACCACCCAGACCGGGCCGGATGCTTCGATCAGAATCCAGTCGCACTGCGTCGGCAGATTTTCATCTGCCCGAAGATATCGAACTTCGGTCATCGGCTCGGCTCCAGGCTGGGGCAACGCCAAATGCTTCGCATTCATCGCTGCGCGCACTGCCAACTGATTTCTCGCTTCAATGTTCCCGGCAGAGCGCAGGCTCCTGCGTCACCGCCGCGGCGATGCCGATGCCACCCCGATTCACGAAGACATCCGGTGCCGCGAACTGTTTGCCATCGCCGCCATGAAGCCGAATTCGAAAGCTGGCTCGAGGCCCGCTTCGCCCAGTGCATCGATGAAGGCATATCGGGCGGCTTTGGCTTTACCGGGGTCCATCAGAGCCTCCAGACAAGCAGAGCGCGCGGCTATGTAAAGATCGTCACCCACTTCAGGCCAACGATTGTCGAGAAAATCCAGCGCCTCCTGGACCGATCGGACGACGACGACCCGGCCTTTGCCGAGCCTGAACGAAACCGGGTGGTGGAACGGAATTTTTGACATTGAGCACCTCAAATAGACCAATAGCGTACATGGGCTGTTCGAAGCCGAGACAATGATTTGGATCTGCGGCTAGGGATTTCAAGATCGGTCGCGCCAAGGAGAACAAGACAGCCGTCCCTGGCGGGCCTTCACCCGCCATAGCCGCCGACGATAGGCAGGATTTCACCGGTGATGAAGCTCGAACACTGAGGCGAGGCCAGGAACACATAGGCGGGCGCGATTTCCTCCGGTTGTGCGGGCCGGCGCATCGGCGTATCGCTGCCGAACTTGACGATGTCCTCCGCGGCCTTGTCCGACGGGTTCAGAGGCGACCATACGGGTCCAGGCGCCACCGCATTCACGCGGATTCCCTTTGAAATCAGATTTGCAGCGAGCGCCCGGGTAAAGGCATGAATGCCTCCCTTGGTCATGGAATAATCGAGAAGTTCCTTGGAGCCGAACATGCCAGTGACCGAGCCGGTATTGATGATGGCGGCTCGCTCCTTCATATGCGGTACGGCCGCCTGTGCCATGAAGAAATAGCCGTAGAGATTGGTCTTCAAGGTCAGATCGAAGTGATCCTCCGTCAGATCCTCGATGCTCTTGGCATGGACCTGGAAGGCGGCATTGTTGACGAGAACGTCGAGCCGCCCAAAGTGCGCGACCGTGGTTGCGACAGCGCTCTTGCAGAAGGCATGCGAGCGGACGTCCCCCTCGATCAACAGGCATTGCCGGCCTTCGCGACGCACGGCCTCGCGCGTCACATTCGCATCCGACGGCTCGCCGAGATGAACAATGGCGACATCCGCCCCTTCCCTTGCGAAGAGCACGGCGACGGATCGGCCTATTCCTGAATCGCCTCCCGTTATCAGGGCCACTCCGCCCTCCAGCTTGCCCGAACCGCGATAGAACGGCGCGTCATAGAGAGGCGCCGGGTCGAGGTCGGATTCCTGCCCTGGTTTGGCCTGGTGCTGCTGTCCGAAGGGCGGAACCGGATAGGCGCGAGCCCCGGTCTGCGGGGCAGAAGCCTTGGCGTCCTCCTCATGACGCAAATCAGCCTTGGCGATCTGTCTTTGGATCTGTCGCTGACGCTCGATGGTGCCATTGCTGGTCATGCTTCGCTCCTGTTCGCGGTTGCAGTCGCCATCCGAGGCAGAGATGGCTCACGCTGGTCTGCACCCGAGGCGATGCGGACCGGCCCTGCCTAACCGAGCCCGGTTGAGGTTGTTCCGGCAACTGTGCCGGAACAACCTGATGAGCCGGGTGGTTCGGCGAGGCGTTCGGCAAATCGAGTTCATGCCAATTGGAGTTCACGCCATGTCGATTTCCCACATGACCACCGACCATGCGCTCATTCGGCGTTGGGTCGAGGAGCGCGGCGGCGTGCCGTCGAAAGTCAAAAGCACGATGGATGGCGGCCTCCTCAGGATCGACTTCGGCGAGCCCGAGGAGGAACTGGAACCTCTGCCCTGGCCTGCATTCTTTGCCGTGTTCGAGGATCGCGACCTGGCCTTCCTCTATCAGGAACGCACCGAGGAGGGCGGAGTGAGCCGCTTCAACAAATTCGTTCAAAGGTCCTGAACCGAGCTGCGGCCGCCGCCAAGCCTGGAGCGTCCATCACGGTGCCGTTCCGTTGCGATAGTTGCGCAGGCTTTCGGCCGTGGGCGGCGGGGCGTGAATATCGAACTGGGTCCAGCCCTCGGCTTGATAGGACGTCCTGAGTTCATCGATATCGAGGGCTCCGCCTTTGCGCAGCGTCTCGGCCGTTTCAGCGCTTTTCTCGTCAGGCACTGTCGCGGACACCAAAGTCCGGCCACGCCGAACGCCTTCGGCGTAGACATTGGCGTCGGCCGGGGCCACGCCGGCATCCGTCATCGCGCCGACCAGACTGCCTGCGGCACCGCCGACGACCGCTCCACCCGTCGCGCCGAGGACGGTGGAGGCGAGCCAACCGGCCGCGACGGCAGGGCCTATGCCGGGAATGGTCAGCATGCCCAGACCTGCCAGCAGACCGCCGACGCTACCGACAGCCGCGCCCATGCCGGCGCCCGCTACGGCGTCATCGGCGACCGCATCCTCGTAGAAATTATCCGCATTGGAGGCAACCACGCTGATATCGGCACCGGGAATGTTGATGTCCTCAAGGGCATGCACGGCCCGCGTGGCGTCATCATAGCGATCGTATAAGGCTGAAACCGTACGGGTCATCCGCTCCTCCTGCCTCTGCAAGCTCAATCATCGCCAACAGGCCCGGCGAAGCTTGCCCTCGGCATCCTTGCATCACCTTCCTCGCGAGCCGAGGAAGGGTGCCGGCCTCACTTGGGCGCCTGCTCCGGCACGTTCCCGGGAGGAATGACCGGGGTGGTTCCGGTATCGGGCGCCGGTTTTTCAATTTCCTCATCGCCGGTCTTCGGTGGGGTCAACACGCCTTTGCAGCGTTCCATGTCCGGCGATGCCGTCTTTGGCCGGCGCTTGTCGCCGCCTTCTGCGTTGGCGCCATTTTCCGACTTGTCCTCGCTTTTTGACCGGTCGCGGGGGTTCGACTGGCAGGGATCGGCAGAACTTTTCGCGTTGGGATCATGGTCCGACGTCTGCGATACAGCCGGACTGTACAGCGCTATCCAGCACAGCGATGCTGCCAATAACAACCCGGTTCTGAAGGTGGTCCGGAAAGCGGTCCAAGCCACGAAATCAGACCACGCCGCGATATCAGAGCGTCGCATCGTCGGTTCTGCCTCCATCGGTATCCAGCTTGACGGCCCGTTCCATACGTCCAGGCAATTGAGGACCGCCGACGGAAACACCGCCCGTTCCCTCGGCGGTTGCATCATCACGATGCACCCGAGCATTGCCGCTCGCCGGGCTTATCGAGCCCGAGGCTTTCTCTGCCGGCTAAGTTGCTCGGTGTTCGAGCGGTTCATGGGTTCGAACTACCCATATCTCGCTTGGTTCCGGGCATGTTCGAAATCTCCAGCCCTGCGCCAGCGTATCGGTGGGTTCCAATCGAAATATGACTGGCCATTTATCAGCCGTTGACCGACTGTCGCGCCGACCTTTTATAGACCTACCCAGCCATGGAGATTGCCGTTGCCATATGTCAAAGTCGAGATTGCGAAAGGCATCGCGTCCGTCGAGCAGAAGAAAGCCGTAATCAAAGGCATGACGGACGTGCTCGTGAAAGAGCTTGGCCGTGATCCTGAATATATCTTCGTGGTCATCGACGAGGTGGATACGGACAATTGGGGCCGCAAGGGACAGTCGCTCACGGACCTTTGGAGCCAGCGAACGCCGACCGGATCCGAGAGCACCTGACAACCCTGGCCGGAGGGATGGCGCCCGAAGGCGCGAATCCCGGCCCTCCTTCTGCCTGGATCGCATGTTTCAACCTCGTGCCGGAAGGGTTGAGCAGGATTTCGCCTTCCCTCCCGGCACTTGGCTTCAGGCGCGGCCTGGCACCCTCATTTTCTCACCCATCGGCATAGGGACCCCTGAGCCCGAGCTTTTCGGTCAGTGCGGCGTAGCGATTGCTCTCCCGCACGAGCGTGGCGCCATAGCGTTGCATCAGGGTCTCACGGCGGTCGGGGTCCGTGGTCGACGACAACGCTCCCCAGATTGCGGCGAGGGATTCCACGGCCTCGCGCGCCTGGCGCAAGGCCGTTTCATCGGCAACCGCGCGGGCGATCGTCCCCCTCGTCACCGCACCGATGCCGTTGACGGTCCTGGCACCCGCATTGCTGTAGCCGGCCGGCAGGTCACCCTTCAGATTGGTGACGACGCCGTATTGGATGACGTCGAAGATCTGGTCGACCGCCTGCTTGGCGCCCTCCACCCGCGAGGGATGGTCCGTATCGGCTGCGGCATGGGGCAGCAGCTCGAGCTTGCCCGGATGACGGCTTTCCAGCGCGCGATAGGGCACCATCGGGCCTGACAGTGCGCCACTCTCCGGGTCGCGGAAGAGGTCGGCGTCGATGCAGGCATAGGCGACCTTGCCTCTTTCCAGAGCCGCATCGAGAGCCTCGGCATCGATGACTTCGCCGCGGTCGTAATTGATCAGCACGGCGCCGTCGGCAAGGCGATCGAGGATATCGATGCCGATCAGCGACTGGTTGGCGAAGCGGCCGGTCTCGGGATCGACCGGACCAAGGCCGGTGTGTACCGTGAGGACATGCGCGCCCTGCGCCGCCTCCTCAGCGGTGGCGGCGTATTCGACCCCTTCCGATTCGATCCACTCCCGGTGGCGCTCGCGAGCATGAATGGCGACCTGCATGCCGAAGGCGCTCGCCAGCTTGGCGAACTCGCGGCCGATATTGCCGTATCCGATGACCGCGACGCGGCGGCCCTCCAGCTTCTCGGTCGGAAAGTCGCGGAGATGCTTGCCGGTGTCGAACGCGCCGGCAACGACACGCCGGTGCAGTTCCTCCACCTTGAGGTCGGGCATCACTTTGAGCAGCGCCTTGAAGGCCATCTGCGCGGTGGCCCGGCTGTTGAAGCTCGGCGTGTTCATCAGGGGCGCTTCGCCGCCGACTCCACTGCCGCCGCCCCACGAAGCCGAGCCCATATTGCCGGTGCCGGCTCCGATGCGCACGCCACCGAGCGGAAATACCGAGTTCTTCGGCAGGAAAGTGGCGGCGGCGATGACGGCATCATACTGGCCCCGATCCGTCTGCGGCAGGATCTCCGCCTCGGTGCTGAGATCGGGTTGGTAGAAGAAATGGATGCGTCCCTTTTCCAGGGCCGCCTCGTCCTGGATGGCGCCGAGATGGAAGACACCGCCCTTGGCCTCGATATGGCGGCGCACCTCCTGATGGTCGGGCACCCCGTCGCCGTCGAAGCGCATGCCGATGAGATCGGCCACCAGCACCTTGTAGGCCCGGTTGGGATCGTCGCGCCTTACGCGATCGCCGCCGGCAGCGGCGCTTACCGGAAAAGTTTCGCCAAGCTTGGCGAGTTCTTCTTCCAGCACCACGATCTTGGCGCGCAGATAGGCATATTCGAGGTTGTCGAGCAGGGCATCGATGTCCTCCACCGGCCGGATGCCACCGATCCAGGCGCGATAATCGCCCGGCGTGCCCGGGAAGGCGTTGACATAGCGGGCAACGTCGAGGCCAGGCTCATGCTCGCCATTGGGATGGGTGATGCCCTCATAGGCCAGCAACTGCTTGGAGCGGGCGATGATGCGGGCATGAATGGCCGGGTCGGTGACATCGTCATCCCGGACGCGCAGCAGCGTCACGGCCGCGCCACGCCGCTCGGGATCGGTGACGCCGAGCTCGAACATCGGATGGCGTGCCACCCATGCATCGACGGCGGCGCGGTTGCGCACCGAGCGCTTGTAGAGATCCTGAACCGAACCGAGCCGCCGCTCCGACCGCAGGAGGCCGAAGGTCGTCTCGGCAAAGGCGAGGGTGGAATAGGTGTTGATCACGCCACCCAGCATCTTGTCCTGCGCCGGATCATAGATCGGCCCGACATTGACGGTGCGCTCGCCGGTAAGCGGGCGCTTGGGATCGACGGGCGCGACGATCTTGAGCTGGCGCGGGATCGCCCAGGACGGCGACTTCTGATTTCTTTCAACGAGATCGAGCGCCTGCGGCGTGAATGAAACGACGAAATAGCCCGAAATGCCGCCGATCGCCTTTTGAAACGGCATGAACATGCAGCATTTGGCAATGACGTTCTTCACCGCCTCCTCGCCCCAGGGCATGGCGCCGAGCATGGAGGTGGCATCGAGCACGGCATGGTGTTCGGCCGGGTTGCGGTCGAGCCATTCGAGCAGATTGGCGATATCTCCAGCCGTATAGGTGGTGGCGCCGGTGGTTTCGTGGCCGACGCCGATGAAGAGCCTGACGCCCATCTCTTCGAGGGCATCGGCGCTGGGAATTGCTCCCTCCTCCTCGGCGAAATGCACGCGGCTCTCATCGCCGTTATGGGCATAGCGGTGCATCTCGATGAGCTGCGCACCCCAGGATTGGCGGAAGAAGCCCCCGGCCTTGGCGGCTTCCGATTCCGGCCGAAGCGTGTCGACATAGACATGCTGGGCCGGGTCGTTGGCGGTGACGAGATGGAGGGCGCAAACCGTGAAGCCGCTATGTCCCCCGCCCAGGCCCACGGCCATCTTGTTGGCCTTGGGGAACTCGAAATAGCGGTGGATCTCCCGCATCATGTCGAGCAGGAATTTATCCGCCGGATAGCCCCGGTGCATGCTCCGACCGACTTCGGCGGTGGTGAAGGGGCCGAGATCGGCACCGCGGTCGTCGAGCTTGCGGTAATTCTTCTCGAGCCAGTTGTCGAACTCGAAGCGCAGCAGGCGCGCGTCGGCCTCGTCCGCCGTGCCATCGGTAATCGGCCCGACGCCGAAAAACGGATTGGACGTCCGTGCTGGCACCCCGGACCGAGTGGCCTGGAGGGCCGACTCTCTCTGGGCCTTCAACGTCTGTATATTCGCCATGAGCCGGCATCTCCTGTTGCGGGTAAAAGAGACTTCCACAGCGCGGCTATAATCGCCCCGGCGCAACCGCGATATCGCAGAGCCGTCATGGACGTGCCGATGCAAGGCGATATTTGGTCGGCGACACGCCGAAGGCCTTCTTGAAGAACGTGACTTTTGTCATTGCCGGGCTTGACCCGGCATCCCGTTCGACTCCCCTTGCGCGCGGGGTGGCTTTGATAGCCGGCCCAGGCCTGGCTATGACAAATTCGGCGTGCTCCTCTCCTTAAAGCGCGGTCCGGGGGAGCCGTCGCGTCTGGCTCCGAGCTGGGGGGTGCTTAGCCGAACAGTGACGCCAGGACGTAAACCAGCGCCGAAATGATGGCCGCGGCCGGAAGCGTCACCACCCAGGCGACGACGATGTTGCTGGCCAGCCCCCAGCGCACGGCCGAGACCCGGCGAGCCGCGCCGACGCCGACAATGGCGCCCGTGATCGTATGCGTGGTCGACACCGGAATGCCCAGCCAGGTCGCGCCGAAAAGGGTCAAGGCACCGCCGGTTTCCGCGCAGAACCCCTGCATCGGATTGAGCCGGGTGATCTTCGATCCCATCGTGTGCACGATCCGCCAGCCGCCGGCCAACGTCCCGAGCGCCATCGCCGCCTGACAGGATAAGACGACCCAGAACGGCACATAGAAGCTGGAACCGAGATAGCCTTGCGAAAACAGCAGCACAGCGATGATGCCCATCGTCTTCTGGGCATCATTGCCGCCATGGCCCAGCGAATACAGCGAGGCGGAGACGAATTGGAGGACGCGGAAGGTACGATCGACGGCGAAAGGCGTTTGCCGGACGAAGATCCAGGACACGGCCAGAATCAGCACCAGAGCGAGGAAAAAGCCGATCGCCGGCGACAGGAAGATGGCCGCGACCGTCTTGGCAAGGCCTGAGAACACGATGGCGCTTCCGCCCGTCTTGGCGAGGCCCGCGCCTACAAGGCCGCCGACAAGGGCGTGCGAGGAGCTCGAGGGAATACCGAGCAGCCATGTGAGCACATTCCACACGATCGCACCCATCAGCGCGGCAAAGATCACCGCCGGCGTCACGATGCCGGGATCGATGATGCCGGTACCAAGCGTCTCGGCCACGTGCAGGCCGAAGAAAAGGAAGGCGATGAAATTGAAGAATGCCGCCCAGAACACGGCATATTGCGGCCTCAGCACGCGTGTCGAAACGATGGTGGCGATCGAATTGGCCGCATCGTGCAGGCCATTGAGAAAATCGAAAATGAGCCCGACGACGATCAGTCCGACCAGGAGCGGCAGAGCGAGAGCTGTTTCCATCAGACGTTCTCGATGACGATGCCGC
The DNA here is from genome assembly GCF_017813775.1 of Labrys sp. LIt4. Classification (NCBI taxonomy): domain Bacteria; kingdom Pseudomonadati; phylum Pseudomonadota; class Alphaproteobacteria; order Hyphomicrobiales; family Xanthobacteraceae; genus Labrys; species Labrys sp. LIt4. The sequence goes on along the minus strand of NZ_JAGIPY010000029.1, from coordinate 14,377 downwards.
TGATCTCGTTGGCAACATCCTCGAAGCGGTCGACGACCTTCTCCAGTTCGCCATAGATTTCGCTGCCGATGAGATAGGCCATGGCATTGTTGGTGCCATTGAGGCGGAAAAGGTTCTTCAGCCCCTCTTCGAAGAGCTCGTCCGATTTGTCCTCGACCCGCGTGACCTCTTCGGCAAGCGCGCTGAGCCGTGCCGAATTCGGCCCGATCTGTGCGAGCAACGGGATCGCCTCGGCCACCAGATGCGCAGCCTCCGCGATCAGCACACCCATCTCCCGCATGCCAGGCTCGAAGGCATGCTGTTCGAAGCGCCGAATGGTCTTCACCGTCTTGTTGAGCATATCGATCGCATCATCCATGGACTGGATCAGGTCCTTGATGTCACCGCGATCGAACGGCGTTATGAAACTGCGGCGGGTTGCTAGCAGCACTTCGCGGGTGATTTCGTCCGCTTCGCCTTCGAGTTCGACGATGCGGCTGCAGTGCGCTTCGATGTCGCCCTCGCCTGCAAGCATTGCCTTCATCGCCTCCGCCGCGCCGACGACCGTCTTCGAATGGCGCTCGAACAAGTGAAAGAACTTGTCTTCGCGCGGCAGAAGCTTCTTGAACCAGCTGAGCATGCATCGACTCCGGCTGCAGACCTGTCACATAACGGTCATAGATGAAAACCGTTGCGCGTAAAGGTCTGGTCGAGAAAGACCTCCACCGGGCGGTGGCCGCTTCGATCCTGCACCAGGCGGCGATGCGGCCATGTTCGAGTGATGCGCACATCCGTTCGTTCGCCGGTTCACCTCACGACGCAACACGCCACTGAATCGGATTGACCCGGCCCAGTTTTGCATCCGCTTCGCATCGAAGGTGAACGAAGTCCCCAGGAGGGGACTGCCGGCATTCACGGGAGATACAGGCATGGCGCCTCCCCCGCCGACGCGCCCTTTCGATTGAGGTATTAAACATCAATAATAACTGTTGATATAGTCATATATATGCACTAAACTGAAAATCATATATAAATTATGGCACTCAGTGAGCCTGAGGTAATGATCACTGCAGCGCAATTGCGGGCAGCCCGTGCCCTTCTCGGCATCGACCAGAGAAAGCTGGCCGCGCTCTCGGACCTTTCCGTGCCGACGATCCAACGCATGGAAGCGCGCTCGGGCCTCATCAGGGGCAATGTCGACTCCTTGATGAAGCTCGTGGAGGCCCTGTCGACGGCCGGTGTCGAACTGATCGGCGAGGACAGCGTCAGTCCGGCAGGCGGACGAGGCGTGCGCCTGAAGCCATCCGCCCCCAAGATTCCGAACGCCGCCGGCACGAACGGGATGGAGGGGTGAAGCCATGATGCTTGCCCTCGCTTTGGGATCTGTCGCGGCCCTGTTGGCCATTGCACTCGCGGCGCTTGCGGCAATCCGACTCTCGCGCGCAACGTCTCTTACCTATGCTGCGAGCCTGGGCGCGTCCCTGATGCTGCTCGCCACAGCCTTGGTCCAATTGCTCGGGCGCCTCCCCGCAGCGGATCTGCGGTTGCCGCTCGGCCTGCCCTGGATCGGCGCGAATTTTCACCTCGACGCGCTGAGTGCCTTCTTCCTTGCCATCATCAATCTCGGTGCTGCCGCTGCAAGCCTCTACGCGCTGGGCTATGGGAAGCACGAGCACGAGCCGGCCCGCGTATTGCCGTTCTACCCGGCTTTCCTGGCCGGCATGAACGCCGTCATCCTTGCGGCGGATGCCTTCGCCTTCCTGTTTTCCTGGGAAATGATGTCACTGGCCTCCTGGGCACTGGTGCTCGCGCATCATCGTGAGGACGACAACCTCAAGGCCGGCTATGTCTATATCGTGATGGCGAGTTTCGGTTCGCTGGTCCTGCTGCTGGCCTTCGGCCTCTTGGCCGGCAGCCAGGGGGGGTACGCTTTCGACCAAATACGCCATCACGTCCCGGCAGGGGCGGTGACCGCGACGGTGCTCGCTCTGGCGACGCTCGGCGCCGGCTCGAAGGCCGGCCTGGTACCTCTCCATGTCTGGTTGCCCCTCGCCCACCCGGCAGCGCCGAGCCATGTCTCGGCCCTCATGAGCGGGGTGATGACCAAGGTTGCGATCTATGCCTTCATCCGCATCGTGTTCGACCTGTTGGGCCCGCCGGATTGGTGGTGGAGCGTCCCGATCCTGGCCGCTGCCGGTGCCTCGGCGGTCCTCGGTATTCTCCAGGCCCTGATGCAGACCGATCTCAAGCGGCTGCTCGCCTATAGTACGATCGAGAATGTCGGGCTGATATTCGCCGGCCTCGGCCTGGCACTGGCTTTTCAGGCCAATGGCCTTCATGCGGCCGCCGCATTGGCCATGACGGCGGCCTTGTTCCACATCCTCAACCACACGCTGTTCAAGAGCGTGCTGTTCTTCGGCGCCGGCGCCGTCCTGACCGCAACCGGGCAGCGCGACCTCAACGCATTGGGCGGGCTCATTCACCGTATGCCTGTGACAAGCGTCGTCGTACTGGTCGCCTGTGTCGCCATCTCGGCCCTGCCTCCGTTGAACGGCTTTGCCTCCGAATGGCTGACGTTTCAGGCCATCCTGCTCAGCCCGCAGATCCCCCAATGGGGCCTCAAGCTGCTGGTTCCGGCCGTCGGAGCCCTGCTCGCCTTGTCGGCAGCCCTGGCGGCTGCCTGCTTCGTCCGCACCTTCGGCACGATTTTCCTGGGACGCCCCCGCACGCTCGCGGCACAGGAAGCCCGCGAGATCGATCGCTGGTCGCAAAGCGCGATGATCGTGCTCGCCAGCCTGTGCCTGCTGGCGGGAATTCTTCCGGGCCTCGTCATCGATGGTATCGCACCGGCCGTCTCCTATGCGGTTCAGGCCCGCATGCCGGCACAGGCCGGCGTGGATTGGCTCACCATCATACCGGTTGCCGCCAGCCGCAGTTCATACAATGGCCTGCTCGTCTTCGTCTTCATCACCTTTTCGGCGTCATTGTCGGCCTACGCCATCCACCGTCTGGCGTCGCGAGCCGTAAGGCGGGGTCCCGCCTGGGATTGCGGCTTTCCCGACGCCAGCCCGATCACGCAGTACAGCGCCACCAGCTTTTCCCAGCCGATCCGCCGCGTCTACGGCGCCACGCTGTTCCGCGTGCGCGAAAGCGTGGACATGCCCAGGCCCGGCGACCAGCGGCCGGCTCGTCTTCTGGTGAGTCTGCGGGATCTCGTCTGGGATGGGATCTATGGACCATTGGCCAGGGCCGTCCTGCTCGCCGCGGATCGGCTCGACCGCCTGCAATATCTCACCATCCGGCAGTATCTGAGCCTGGTCTTCCTCCTGCTTGTCTTCCTGCTCGTGGTGCTGGCGTCATGGCCGTGATCGAAAGCCTGGCCATCCAGGCCGTGCAGATGTTGCTCGTGCTCTGCCTGGCACCGCTGGTCACCGGCCTGGTGCGGCGGATCAAGGCTCATCTGCTGCGCCGGCGTGGTCCTTCGCCGCTCCAGCCATACCGCGATCTTCTACGCCTCCTGCGCAAGGAGGTGGTGTTGGCCGACAATGCCTCCTGGCTCTTTCGCGTCACGCCTTATGCGATCTTCGCCGCGACGTGGGTAGCCGCCGCTCTCGTGCCGACCTTTGCCACCGGATTGCAATTCAGCTGGTCGGCCGACCTCATCGTCGTGATCGCGCTTCTGGGCAGCGCCCGCTTCTTTCTGGCGTTGGCCGGCATGGATATCGGCACGAGTTTCGGCGGCATCGGTGCCAGCCGCGAAATGATGATCGCCACGCTGGCCGAACCGGCGATGATCATGATCGTCTTCTCCGTCGCCCTCCTGGCCGGCTCGACCCAGCTTTCCTATCTCGCCGGCTTCATGGTCTCGGTCGGGCTGAGGGTATCGCTTGCGCTCGCCCTGATCGCGTTGGTGATGGTGGCCATTGCCGAGAACGGGCGGATCCCCATCGACAATCCTGCCACCCATCTCGAACTGACAATGGTGCATGAGGCGATGGTGCTGGAATATTCCGGACGCCACCTTGCGCTGATCGAGCTGTCGGCCTCGCTCAAGCTCGTGCTCTATGTCTCGCTGATCGGCTGCGTCTTCGCCCCGTGGTGGCTGGCCCCCGCCGGCGCGTCCGCCGGCGCCTATTTGATCGGCGCCGCCGTTTACTTCGTCAAGCTCCTGCTCGCCGCCGCCCTCCTCGCCGTTTTCGAGACGATGGTCGCCAAGATGCGGGTCTTCCGCGTCCCCGATTTTCTCGGCGCAGCCTTGATGCTCAGCCTGCTGGGCGCGCTTCTTCTCTTCGTGTCGAGGAGTTTGTGACATGAACGGGCTCGCCTTCGACATAGCCCATGTGCTGGCCGGCGGCCTGGTGCTGGTGAGCTTCATGATGCTCTACCAGAACCGCCTCTACGCCCTGCTCAACATCTTTGCACTGCAGGCGGTGGTGCTGTCCCTGTCCGTGGCCTGGCAAGCCTGGGTTCAAGGCGCGACGCACCTTTACGTCACCGCGATCATCGCCCTCGTCTTCAAGGCGATCATCATTCCCGTCGCCTTGCATCGCATCATCGGCCGTCTCGGGATTCACCGGGAAGTCGAGACAGTGGTCGGCGTGGGTTTGACCATGCTCGCCGGCATCGGCCTGGTAGCCCTGTCCATGGTGATCATGCTGCGCGTCACGGCCGGCGCCGATCCTCTGGCGCGCGAGGACCTTTCCTTCGCCCTTTCGGTCGTCCTGCTCGGCTTTCTCATGATGGTGACACGCCGCAACGCCGTCAGCCAGGTGGTGGGCTTCATGTCGATCGAGAACGGGCTGATCCTCGCAGGAACGGGGGCAAAGGGCATGCCCCTGGTGGTGGAGATCAGCGTCGCCTTTTCGGTGCTGATCGCCCTTTTTGTCATCGGCATCTTCCTGTTTCGCATCAGCGAGCGCTTCGACACCGTGGATTCCAAGGCTCTCGACCGCTTCCAGGGAGAACGCCAATGAGCGGCCTTGCCCTGGACGGTTCGACATCGATCCTGATCATTCCGATATTGGCCGCCCTGCTCATGGCGGTCCTGCCGGATTTCCGGCTGTCGGCCAGGCTGAATGCGCTTTCCGCTTTCCTGACCCTGGCGGCCGCCTTCTCTCTCTTGTTCTACAGGCCGGAGCCAGGCTCCTTCATCGTGGTCGACGATCTCAATATCGTCTTCCTGCTCCTCAACACCTTCGTGGCCTTCACCACCAGCGTGTTCAGCGCCAGCTATATCGGCCATGAGCTGGAAATCGGCCGGCTGACTCCCTCGCATCTGCGCTTCTATCACGCGATGTACCAGGTCCTGCTGTTTGCCATGAACCTCGCTTTGCTGGCCAACAATATCGGCCTCATCTGGGTCGCCATCGAGGTCGCCACGCTGACCACCGTCCTGATGGTGGGGATCTACCAGACCCAGGAGGCGATCGAGGCCGCCTGGAAATATTTCATTCTCGGCAGCGTCGGTATTGCGCTGGCCCTCTTCGGCACCATCCTGGTCTATATGGCGGCCCGCCCCATCGTCGGCGAAGGCGTGGACGGCATGGTCTGGACGGTGCTGCTCCGGCACGCCGCCGATTTCGATCCCGCCCTGCTCAATCTCGCCTTCATCTTCCTGCTGCTGGGCTACGGTACCAAGGCGGGCCTGGTGCCCCTGCATGCGTGGCTGCCCGACGCGCATGCCGAAGGGCCGACGCCGATTTCGGCCGTGCTCTCCGGCCTGCTGCTCAATGTCGCCCTCTATGCGGTGCTGCGTTTCAAGCTCCTGCTCGCCGCCAACCCCATGGCCATCGCGCCCGGGCCGATGCTCGTGACCATGGGCCTCGTTTCGCTCGTCTTCGCCGGTTTCATGCTCTATCGGCGCCGCGACATGAAGCGCATGTTCGCCTTCTCCTCCATCGAGCACATGGGCATCATCGCCTTTGCCTTCGGCATGGGAGGCCCGCTCGCCAATTTTGCCGGCCTCCTGCACATGACCATGCACAGCCTGACCAAATCGGCGATCTTCTTTGCCGTCGGCCATGTCGCTCAGGCCAAGAGCACCCAGAAGATGGCCGAAATCGGCGGCCTGACCCAAAGCCACCCGCCGCTCGGCTGGGGACTGGTCCTCGGCGTGCTCGCCATCGCCGGCCTGCCGCCCTTTGGGGTCTTCATGAGCGAATTCCTCATCGTGAGCGCCACGTTCGGGCGGCAGCCTCTGCTGGCCCTGGCGCTGGTGATCGGATTGCTGGTCGCCTTCGGTGCCCTGATCCTGCGCATGCAGGGGCTCGCCTTCGGTGCCCCGAAAGGAACGATCGCGCCGGTCAAGGCATCCTATGTTCCCCTGGCGCTCCATCTGGCCCTGGTCCTGATCGCAGGCTTCTATCTGCCTGCCCCGCTGGTCGCCTGGTTCCAGCATGTCGCGAACATGCTTGGATAGGAGGTAAGCCATGGCAAAGCTCTTAGACCTGCTGACCCGCAATTCCACGCCTGGAGCGCGTCTTTCCTGGCCCCATATCACGGCTGACGATGCCCTGTGGCAGGACCTGACCGAACAACTGCCGGAAGGCGCCGTCACGCTCCTGGGCCTCTGGGGCGACAATCGGGAAAGTGGCGCGGTCGTTCGCGTCGCGGTGATCGATGAAGCGCGGCGGATCGGGGCGGTGGTCACCCACGAATGCCCCGGTGGCCAATACCCCGCCTTGAGCAAGGCTCACCCGCCGGCGATGCGCCTCGAGCGCACCGTGCACGATCTTTTCGGGCTGTTGCCGATCGGACTGCCGGATACGAGGCCATGGCTCGACCACGGAATGTGGCCGGTGCGGCACCCGCTCGGCGATCGGACACCGTCCCCCGGGTCGGCCCCGCCCTATCCATTCCTGAGCGCGCAGGGCGAAGGCCTGCACCAGATCCCCGTCGGGCCGGTCCATGCCGGCGTGATCGAGCCGGGTCATTTTCGGTTCACGGCCGGCGGCGAAACGGTCGTCCGGCTCGAGGAACGGCTCGGCTACACCCACAAGGGCGTGGAAGGGCTGATGATCGGCGCCGATCTCAAGCGCGCTGCCCAGTTGGCCGGTCGCGTGTCAGGCGACAGCACCGTCACCTATGCCCTGGCCTTCTCCCGTGCCGTCGAAGCGGTCCACGACGTCATGGTGCCGGCTCGCGCCGTGTGGCTGCGGGCCCTAATGGCGGAACTCGAACGGCTCGCCAATCATTTCGGCGACATCGGCGCCATCTGCAACGACGCGGCGTTCGCCTTGATGCACGCCCATTGCGGCGTGCTGCGGGAACGCGTCCTGCGTACCGCGATGAACTGCTTCGGACACCGCCTGATGATGGACCGTATCATTCCCGGCGGCGTCGCCAACGACCTCAGCGGCGATGGAGAGGTCGCGCTGAGCGGTCTCCTGGCCGAAATTCGCCGCGGCTTTCCAGCCCTGGTGGAGCTCTATGACAACACCGCCTCGCTGCAGGACCGGACGGTGGGAACCGGAATCGTCGATCCGGCATTGGCGCGCCAATATGGATGCGGCGGTTTCATCGGCCGGGCATCGGGGCGAAGTTTCGATACGCGTCGTGTCCTGCCCTATCCACCTTATGACGAACTGCGGTTCGAAATACCCGTCCTTTCCGATGGCGACGTCAACGCCCGGGTCTGGATCCGGATCAGGGAGGTCGAGCAGAGCCTGTCGCTGATCGACCAGATCCTCGAGCGCCTGCCCTCAGGCCCCGTCCGTGTCGAGCCGTCCCGGGCAAGAGCCGGCGAGGCGATCGCCTTGGTGGAAGGCTTTCGCGGCGACATTCTGGTCTGGGTCAGTCTCGACGGGCAAGGACTGGTCCGCCGCTGCCATCTGCGCGATCCGTCCTGGTTCCAGTGGCCCCTGCTCGAAGCGGCGATCGACGGCAATATCGTGGCCGATTTTCCGCTCTGCAACAAATCCTTCAACTGTTCCTATTCCGGACACGACCTGTGAGGTTCCGGCCATGAGACGTCTGCTGTTCGATACGCTGCGCAAGGCCCCGCTCACAGAGCCGGCGCCCTCACCGCACGATCCGGAAATCGCCGGCCTCATCGCTCAACTGGGCCAGTCCGCCCAGGCGCGGCTCGGCCGCAGCCTCGCCATCCGCGAGGTCGATGCCGGCTCCTGCAATGGCTGCGAGCTCGAGATCAACGCTCTCGGCAACGCATTCTATGATTTCGAGCGGTTCGGCTTGCACCTCGTGGCCTCCCCACGCCATGCCGACGTGCTCCTGGTTACAGGACCTGTGACGCTGAACATGCGCCAGGCGTTGCAGAGGACCTATGAGGCAATGCCCTCGCCGAAATGGGTCGTCGCTGCCGGCGGATGCGCGCTCGACGGCGGCCTGTTCGCGGGTAGCTATGCCTGCGCGAAGGGGGTATCCGACATCATACCCGTCGATCTCCATATTCCCGGCTGTCCGCCCACCCCCACCGCACTGCTCAAAGGCCTTCTGGCGCTTTTGAGCCGAACGCAGATGTAGCCGGCACTGTCACGCGAGGGGCGTTGCGCCCTCGCCAGCACACCGAATGAACAGCCTCTTCGTCACGATCGAGGTTGCTCGGCCGATATTTGATGGAGTGATCATGACCAACAACGATGAAGACTATATCTATGACGAGGCGACTGGCGAATGGCTGCCAGCCTCGCAAGTAAAGGCCACCGCCGATGCCGACCAAAAAATGGTTCGAGATTCGGCCGGCAATGTCCTTGCCGACGGCGACGCGGTTACCCTCATCAAGGACCTCAAGGTCAAGGGAACCAGCCTCACCCTGAAGCAGGGGACCGTGATCAGATCGATCCGCCTCACCGACAATGATGAGGAGATCGACTGCCGCTATGAAGGGATCAAGGGCCTGGTCCTGCGCACGGAATTCGTGCGCAAGCGTTGACGGCCCGCGGCGTCTTCCCGAGGGCAGCCGCATCCCAATTTCCACAGCCGGGCTGGAAGGAGGCCATCGTCGCCATGCCGGTCGCGTCGGCATGCTGCGGCTTGATCCAGATCAATGCCGAGGGACCGAGTTCATGCCCTCTATGCAGGAACGGGATGACGACGCGGCACATGGAAAAAACCGATAATTTGGTGCGAAGATGTAACGAGATGATCGCGGAAGGGTTGGATTTCCCCACGATATGGGAGACCTATCTGAGGCGCCACGCTGCCGTGATCGGCCCGCCCATCCAAGGGTATCGGGACAGTGAACCCATCCTGACCATCCCTCTGTTTTATCGACAGACTTTGGTCTTTCCCTCGACGAAAGGCCGGTTCGCGATCGAGTGAAGGCCTGGGTAGCCAGCGGCTGCCTGGCGCACGGGTGGTGGAGCTCTTCCATGGCCGCCCTTCGCCCGTTGCATTTCTCGCGCCCCGACCGGTGGGCCACGCCGGGAATACGTCGCCGGTCAGCCCGAGATGATTTCGTAATAAAGGATCTGAGCCTCGCCGAGGGATGATTGCAAGCCGGGCGATATCAAGCCGGACCCGAAGAGCAGGACGTCTTCGCGGCGCACGAAGACTTCATGGTCAGGTCGGGTCGAGACGAAGGTGCCCGACGAGCTTCGTTCGATGAGCCTGGCTCTGCCGTTCGAAATGGTGAAGGTCGCGTGATGCCTCGAGACCCAGGGCCGCGGCACGACGATATTGCATTCCGGAGACCGCCCGATGGTCACCAATTCGTTGTTGCGGCAGGATCGCAGCTGATCGCCATATCTGATCACGAGATTGACGTGCCGTGTCGAGCCGGCAACCCTATCGAAGACGGTGCTCTGGCGGCCAAGCTGCGTATTGGGAATACCGTCGTCGTCCTGCAGGGTATAGACGTCAAACGGCTCCTGCTTGCCCTTGAAAGCCATGCTGTCGAGAAGCCGCAAGGCACTGCGGCTGTCCGAGGAAAGGGCTTCGAAGAAGCTCTGGCTGACCAGCACCTCCCCGGGATTTGCCGTGGTCGACAATCTCGCGGTGACGTTGACGACATCGCCGAAAATGTCGCCGCGCATTCGAATGACCGTTCCGAAATGCAATCCGATCCTGGCCTTCAACAAGCCGCCCCTCAGTTGGCTGCTGATCTGGCGGACAGCCTTCAACGCCGCCTCCGGCCTCGTGAACAGGCTGAGCACGTCGTCGCCTTTGGAGTGAATGAAATCACCGCCGTATCGGCCGGTGATCCCGCGCACCTCATCCAGGCATTCCGAGATTTGCTGCAGAGCACCAACATCGCCGATGCTCTCGTAGAGCGGCGTGCTCCCCACGACATCGACCAAGAGGACTGCGGCTAGGACTCTCTCCTGATCCATCGACGTGCACCGCCCCAGAGCGCAATACTTCTATAATATACCAAAATTGCCGCAGGCTTCATTACCGGAAATTACTCCGGCTGAATTTCGCCCGGCAGTTCAAGCGAGCCAAAATGCTGCATGGCGTGATCGTAGAAGACCGCTGCCGCAAACTGCTGGGTCGATCGTGCCCGCACCATCAAACCGAAGCGATTGGTTGGTAGATCCGGATCCTCCAGCGCCCGGAACCGCAGGGCGCCGCTTCTGAGCTCATTCTGTGCGCCAATCGGTGTCATAACCGAGGCATAGCCTCCGATCAGCGCGAGTTCGACCAGCATGCGAATGGAATCGACTTCGACCAGAGAGGGCAGATTGAGCGCCGACCTCTGCAGGAAAGGTTCGATGACATCCCTGATGGAGATCTCCGGCTTGGCAACCGCCATCGGAAAGGCGATGCAATCGGCCAAGGTGAGCGTTGGGACCTTCATAAGAGGGTGATCGGGGCTCATGACCACGCCGATCCTGACATCGCGGCGAGCGGCAATCTCAACATGTTCGGAGGGGCGGGCAACGAAACCGAAACCCACATCGGCGCGCTCATCAGCAAGCCGCGCGATCACTTCGGCCGAACTGACCACGGACACGTCGACCTGCAGGCGCGGATAAAGCTGCCTGAAATCCGTGATGAGTTGCGGCAGGAAGGATATGCCGACGCTTTCAACGGTCACCACATGCACCGTGCCCGTCTTCAGTCCCCGCAGCATGTCGAGCTCGGATACGGCGGCCTCCAGCGGTATGCTCAATCGGCGTATATGGCGATGGAGCACCTGGCCCGCCGGCGTGAGCTTGAGTTCGCGCCTGTCGCGCTCGAACAACTCCAGCCCCAGGGCATCCTCGAGCTGGGCGATCTGCCGTGTTACCGCGGACGAGGCGATGTTGAGCCGACGTCCAGCGCCGCGGATGGACAGGCATTCAGCCGCCGCATTGAAGTAGATGACCGATGGTTGATAGAAAATTCGCGCAAGATTTGCAGGCGACATCGCATGATTGCGCGGCCGGGTTCCTGAGGCGCCGGCAGCGGTGCGGGAGCGCGGCTCGCTCTTGGACATTAAGCACCCACCCCGTTCCACTGGTGCCGATTTGGCAGCGACATGCTCGACAATCGGAAATTGCAAGAACGTATCGAATTCATAGAATTCTATCAAGAGTCGCAAGCCGGCCGTGAACCGCTGAAGGGAACATTGCCGGTGACGCCACCTGGCTGCAGTCGGCCTCTTCGCGCTCGGGCCTCAGACCTCGTTTCTCGATACTTTCGTATATCGAGCGATGAGCCGCTGACTGCGAGCATTCGAATGACGGGGGACTATGATGCTGTGCGGAAGATCTGAAAGCTGGGGTCCACAGATCTTTATGAAGGACGCAGCCGTTGCTTATACGCAAACCGCGTCAAACTCGATCTACTATGTCCAGCAGGCGCATACGATACACGTCCATCTTGCCGCAGAGCCTCATTGGGAGGTTGCGCTGAATTCGGATCGCAAGACCGTGGGCATGGCACCGCTCGGTGCAATTGACATCGGTCCGGCGGGCAGCGAGGTTTTTGCCCGGTGGACGCGACAAAAGCGCAGCATGCGGCTGGATATAGATCCCGCCCGCCTCAAACGGCTGGCATCCATGGAGTTTGACGGCGACACATTTGAATTGCAACCCCCGAAGTTCGGCTTCATCGACAAGAAAGCCCATACGCTGTCGCTATGGATGCAGCGCGAATTCGAAACCGAAGGCGGCTGCAATCTGGAAACCCTTGATGCCTTTGTCACGATCTATGCCATTCACGTGCTCAGGACGTATTCATCTCTTCAAAAATACCCATCTCCATCGATAGCAGGCGGCTTGCCTCCAACGATATGGAACCGGGTGAAGGACTTCATCTACGGCAATATCGCGACGACGTTGACCATCGAGCAGTTGGCGGCGGTCGCGCAGATCTCTCCGAGTCACTTCAACCGGGCCTTCAGGCAGACCACCGGACAATCGCCGCATCAGTTCGTGATCGCGGCTCGGCTCGAACATGCTCGAAATCTCGTTGTCACGACCAGGGCTCCACTCAGCCAGATCGCCGAAGTCACTGGTTTTTCGAACAACAGCCACATGACCGCGCTGATGAAGCGCACCTGGGGTATGACTCCCTCGCAAATCCGCGTCGAGCACCAGCCGGGACTCCGTTGACGTTTGGAACCGGAGCAAAACCGCGCACCGGCATAAACGGCTATTTCCGCATGGCTCTTCGTTTTGACAGATCTTTGCGATTCTTGGCGCTTCCCCTGATCGCGAAACGTCTCAGGGCGAGAAGCGGGATACCAATCCTTCAAGCACCAAAATAAGGTAATATGATAGCTTAACTCGAACATTCGGAAGCCCGCATTACGCCGCGCCGGCCTCTCCCATATTGATTATTCAAGACAATTAACGACTGATAACTTTATAAATTTAACAAATCATGCCGCATATTTGGGCTGGGAGCTTGTCGTCCTCTTCAATATAATACCGCAGCCCAGGTGATCGATCGTGTCCGGCAGGCTCTTGCCGTCGGATCCGAAATCCTGAGAGGGGAGCTTTTTTGGCGGCGCGACCACGCTGCAGCATTCGTTTTCCGAAGATGCGTGACCTATGCCGCATGCCTCCAGCGCCGCAATAGCCTGTCGAGAAAAACATCCTCGAATGAGAGATTGCGATAGCGCCATTCGATCCATCGTCGAGGAAGCGATAATCCGGTCGGGCATGCCAAATGGTGATCAAGCGCGGGCAAGATAACAAGTGGTTTATCGAGCACGAGGGTGCACAAGCGCCTTATGAGGTCATCTACGCAGGCGATGGGATTTTCTCGATTTTCTACATCGTCGACGAGGCCACAAAATATCCCGTGGCGGTTTTACAAGACGCAAAGTCGTGTGAACGCATGGCACTCATGCATCACTATAGCCGCCAGCGAACCTGATCCGGCCACAGCGGTTGTGTATCCACGCCAGCTTGGTTGAATGCAGCAGACATGGCGCGATAGGTCAAAAGGCTGAAAGTCCTGCATTCGGACCTTCCCATGATTCAGCCGGCGCGACACCGGTTCCTCTTCTGCGGGGGCATTCCACGACATGTTGCAGGCTTCCACACCGGTGACGGGCTCAACCAACGATTCCGCCTATCCCGTTGGGATTATAATACGCTTTGGCTGATACAGTTTCCAAGCCGTTGGAGTAACGGTCCCGCGCCGCGATTGTCCGCGGAGTGCCCCACTATCGGCTACACAATGGGTATATCGATGTACAGGATTGAGACTTGTCTCCCCGATAGGGGAGGTGGATATTTAGTATATTGGGTGCTAATGTAAGTAAAAAATCGTTACAATCTGCGGAAAATGCAATGACTAAAGACTCAAATGATTGCGTACTCGAAATAGTACTTTCAAAGGATTCTGTGTTTGTATTGGATTCATATCTTTCCGCGCAGAGAGACTGCTCGCTCACGAGAGAAGACCTGATCCGGGAAGCTATCGAGGTTTATTTGGCTTATTTGGTAGAAAAGCGGCTCAATTAGCTCTTTGACCCTCAGATCCAAAAGAAACGGGCCGAGGAACAGGTAACCCAGGCCTGCGCACGAAGTTCATAGGCGCTCAACACTGCAGACGATTTATAAAATTTATGTAAATTGACATGGAATAAATAACTCAACGTGTATTTACTAAATTCCGTAGCCAGAAAAGGTTATCTTTATATTGAATAGGTATTGTTGACTGAATCGAGCTACAGTCACTATTGTTGTCTTCATAGCTGTCACGGCTCGGGGCAGTCATATCGTGTCGTCGTAACTCTCAGGTGCCGATTTGGCGAATGCCCCTCACAAGATCCACTTGTGTGTCATGCCCGACTTTGCCGCTCGTTGGTGGTGTTGGAGATGTGAGCGGGATTTGGCGAACAGGTCGCGTTCGGCCTCCAAGCCACGGCTGCCTGCGTGACCGGCAATAGCCAAACATAGATCTCGTATCGGGAAGTATTTAAGTATGCGCGGTATCATTCTTGCCGGCGGGAGCGGCACGCGGCTCTATCCGATGACGAGCATCGTGTCGAAGCAATTGC